>JAAELQ010000147.1 GCA_024226515.1 bacterium | reverse complement strand
GGAGGGCAACCAGCACTACGAGGCCACGGAATACGAGGACGCGCTGCGCGCGTACACCGAGGCGCAGCTCGACGCCCCCGAGGCGCCCGAGCTGTACTACGACCTGGGCAATGTGTTCTACCGCCAGGGCGACTACGAGGGCGCCGCCGAGGCATTCACCCGCGCCCTGCTGTCGGCGCCCGACGATCTCGTCGCGGACGCGGCCTACAACCTGGGCAACGCCCGGTTCCGCCAGAACGACTTCCAGGAGGCGATCAAGGCTTACCAGCGCGCACTCGCCATGAATCCCGCCGACCTCGACTCGAAGCGCAACCTCGAACTGGCCCGTCGCGCACTGGAGCAACAGCAACAGGAGGACGGTGAGGAGAACGAGGACGGCGAGGAGAACCAGGAGGAGGACGGGCAGCAAGAGGGCGAGGACGGCGAACAGAACGAGCAACAGCAAGACGAGCAAGAGGGCGACCAGCAGCAGGATCAGCAGCAGGAACAACAAGAGGATCCGTCCGATTCGTCGGAAGGCGAGTCGCAGTCCGAGCAACAGGACGACGCCCAACAACAGGAGGGCCAGACCGGGAACCCGGGCGAGATGACGCCCGAGGAAGCCCAGCGGCTGCTCGACAGCCTGGCCGAGGCCGAACGAGAGAACCTGCGCCAGGAGGCGCTGCGTCGAGTGCAGGGACAGACCGCGCGGGAGAAGGACTGGTGAGGCGGCGCGGGGCATCCGCCGCGGCGGCCCTCGGGCTGCTGCTGGCGTTCGGGCTGTCGGCACCGGCCGCAGCCCAGGATCCCGTGCGCGTTCGGACCTTCGTGCAACCGGCCCAGGGCATCAACGACACGACCCCGATCGACCTCGTGATCCAGATCGAGGGTCAGGGCTCGCCCCAGGCGACCCCCCCGGACATGTCCGGACTGGTCAACCTGTCCGTGATCAGCGGTCCGCAGCAGAGCAGCAGCTTCGTCTGGCGCAACGGCAAGAGCTCGTCCGAGTTCAAGCTGATCTACACGCTGCTGCCCGACAAGCCCGGCCCGGCGACGATCCCGGCGCTGCGCGTCGGCGTCCAAGGCAAGAGCTACACGACCGAGCCGATCCGACTCAAGATCGCCGCTTCGGCGCCCGGCGGACGACCGACGCCACGACCGCAGTCGCCGCGCGATTCGCGGAGCTCGTCCGGCGATCGCTTCGACATCTTCCTGCGGGCCGAGGTCGCGACCGAGACCGCCTGGGTCGGGCAGACGGTGCCACTCACGGTGACGCTGTTCACGGCGCACCGCGTGTCGAGTCCCGTCTGGCGCGATCGGCCCGACTTCGCGACGTTCTGGGTCGAGGACGTCGAGGTCAGCCCCGACGTCGAGCGGCGTCAGGTGCGCCTCGACAACCGGATCTACACGGCCTACCCGTTCGAGCGCAAGCTGCTGATCCCGCCGGGGCCCGGTGAGTTCGAGTTCGATCCGTACTCGGTCCAGCTTCAGGTGCGCCTGTCGCGCGCGGACCCGTTCGACCTGTTCTCGCTCGGCCGCACGCAGACCGTCGTGCGCAAGTCGGAACCGATTGAGCTGACCGTCAAGCCGCTGCCGGCGGGGGCCCCGGACGACTTCAGCGGCGCCGTGGGGCAATTCACGATCAACGCGGGGTTGGACCACGAGCAGGCGGCCGTCAACGATGCGGTCTCGCTGCGCGTCGCGATCAAGGGCGAGGGGTCGCTGCAGTCCGTCGCGCCCCCGCGGCTCGAAGGGACGCCCGACCTCAAGGTCTTCGCTCCGCAGGTCACGCAATCCCAGGACGTGACCGGCGGCAAGATGCGCTCGACCAAGATCTGGGAGTGGATCCTGGTTCCGCTCGCGCCCGGCGACCTCGAGTTGCCGCCACTGCACTTCTCGTACTTCGACCCGGTCGCGGCGGCCTACCGCACGCTCGACGCCGACGCGCTGCGACTCGCGGTGCAACGCGGGGACGGTCGAACCGACGTCGCCCGCTCGCCCTCGGAAATCCAGCTACAACGCCGGGATCTCGTCTATCGCAAGCCGGCGCGCGGAGCCCTGCGCGAGGCGCAGCCGCGAGCGCAGGAGACGGCCCTCTTCGTCGCGCTGGCGCTGATGCCGTTCGGCTTCGTCCCGCTCGTGGTCGTCCTCGGTCGCCAGCGGCACCGCCTGCAACGCGACCAGGGTCTGGCGCGCGCCCGGCGTGCGCGTTCCCGCGCGCGCAAACGGTTCCAGGGGCTGCGCAAGAGACTGGAACAGGCCGATGCCGCCGAGTTCCATCAGGAGGTCGCGCGCGCGCTGGTGGAGTACGTCGCCGATCGGTTCAACCGTTCGCCGGCCGGTTTGACTTACGAGGTTGCCGACGACCTGCTGCTCGGGAAGAGCGTCGAGACCGAGCTGCGGCGTCGATTCCGGTCGGTCCTCGAGACGTGCGATTTCGCGCGCTTCGTCCCCGCCTCGGCCAAGGCGGAGCGCCGCAACGAGGTCCTCGACGACGCCATGCAGGTCGTCGAGGAGCTGGAGCGGGCATGGTGAGGCTCGCGCTGGCGCTGGCCGCAGCGATCCTCTGCACGTCTCTCGCCCTGGCGGAGACCCCGGAGGAGATCTTCGAGCGTGGCAACAGCGCGTACGACGAAGAACGTTGGCCGGAGGCCGCGGACGCCTATCGTTCGTTGCTCATGCTGCGCATTCGCGACTCGCGCGTCGAGTACAACCTGGGCAACACCGAATTCCGCCTGGGCAACCTCGGGCGCTCGATCGTCCACTTCGAGCGCGCACGTCGGCTCGCCCCCGCGGACGAGGATATCCGCCTCAACCTGGCCTACGTCCGCTCGTTCTGTTTGGACCAGGTCGAACCTGCCGAGCTGCCCGCGCTGCTGGCCCTGATCTTCCGCGCGCAGGACCGGTTGGGGCCGGACATCCAGGCCTGGTTCGCCCTGGCCCTCTACTGGTTCGTCGCGGGTGTCCTGGCCTGGGCGCTCGCCACGCCGGGGCGCATGCGCCCTGCGCACGGCTGGTTGCTGGCATCCGCGATGCTGGCGCTCGTGCTGACCGTGGCCTCCTGGTCGGTGACCCACGGGCGCCTGACCGGTAAGCAGATCGGCGTGGTGCTGGCGCAGTCGGTCGAGGTCCTGGCGGGCCCCGGGGAGAACAACTCGACGCTGTTCACGGTCCACGAGGGGCTCACGCTCGAGGTGCGCGACGTGCGCGAGGAGTGGATCCAGGTCAGCCTCCCCAACGGGCTTCACGGCTGGCTCTCGAGGGACGCCGTCGAGGTCATCTGACCGGCCGACGCCTCGCGGCTCGGCGACCCCCGGCGCCTGTGTAATAATGCCGTTTCCCTAGCGATTTCCGGCCTGCTCGCCGTGATGCGCGATGCGCGCGACGGCCCGAGCCGCCGATTCCGGTGGAGATACGCCGTGCAGTTCGAGTTCAGCGAAGATCAGAATCTGCTCCGCAATACCGTCCGCGAGTTCGCCGAGGGCGAGATCGCGCCCGACGTCATGAAGTACGACGAGGCCCAGGAGTTCCCCCGGAAGATCATGGAGCAGGCGGCCGAGCTCGGCCTGCTCGGCATCATCTTCCCCGAGGAGTACGGCGGCTCGGGCCTCGGCTACATGGAGTACGCGCTGACGGTCGAGGAGCTCTCGCGCGTCGACGGCTCCGTCGGCATCTCCGTCGCGGCCCACAACGGGCTGTGCTCGAACCACATCTACATCGCGGGCTCCGAGGAGCTGAAGCAGAAGTTCCTCGTGCCGCTGGCCACCGGCAAGTGGATCGGCGGCTGGAGCCTGACCGAGCCTACCGCCGGCTCGGACGCGGGCGGCACGAAGACGACCGCGCGCCTCGACGACGGCCAGTGGGTGCTCAACGGGGCGAAGACGTTCACCACGCACGGCAGCGTCGGCGACGTCGTCGTCGTCTTCGGCGTCACGGACCCCGACAAGGGCAAGAAGGGCATCTCGGCCTTCGTCGTCCAGCAGGGGACGCCCGGCTTCCGCCCGGGCAAGAAAGAGAACAAGATGGGCCTGCGTGCCTCCGACACCGCGGAGGTCGTGATGGAGGACTGCCGCATCCCGGAAGACCAGCTGCTCGGCGAGCGCGGTGCCGGCTTCATCGACGCCATGCGGATTCTCGACGGCGGCCGCATCTCGATCGCCGCGCTGGCGCTCGGCATGGCGCGCGGGGCGTACGAGGCCGCGCTGCGTTACGCGAAAGAGCGGGAGCAGTTCGGCCGCGCGATCTCCACGTTCCAGGCGATCCAGTTCATGCTCGCCGACATGAAGACGAAGATCGACGCCGCCGCGCTGTTGATCTACCGCGCGGCATGGATGAAGGACAACGGCAAGACGGTCACCAAGGAGGCCGCCATGGCCAAGCTGTACGCCTCCGAGATCGGCGTGGAGGTCGCGGACAAGGCGCTGCAGATCTTCGGCGGCTACGGCTACGTCAAGGACTTCCCCGTCGAGAAGTTCTACCGCGACATGAAACTCTGCACGATCGGCGAGGGGACGAGCGAGATCCAGCGTCTCGTCATCGCTCGCGAGCTGCTCAAGTCGCTTTGATTCCCGTCGGCGAGCTGCTCGAGCGCCTGACCGACGGCGACGTGCGCGCGCTGGCCCGCGCGATCAGCCTCGCCGAGGATCAGGGCGCTGCGGCGATCGAGCTGCTGCGTTCCGCGTTCCCGCACACGGGCCGCGCATCGATCATCGGCCTCACGGGTCCGCCCGGTGCGGGGAAGTCGAGCCTGGTGGATCGGCTCGTCACCGCCAACCGCGCGGCCGGCCGCAAGGTCGGGGTGATCGCCGTCGACCCTTCCAGCACCTACTCCGGCGGCGCGATCCTCGGCGATCGTGTGCGCATGCAGGAACACGCCGGCGACGAGGGTGTGTTCATCCGCTCGATGGCGACACGCGGACACCTCGGTGGCCTGTCGCGCTCGACCAACGATGCGATCGACCTGATGGATGCCGCGGGCTACGATCCGGTCCTCGTCGAGACCGTCGGTGTCGGGCAGGACGAGATCGACATCGTCCGCACGGCGGACGTCGTCGCCGTCGTCCTGGTGCCGGGGATGGGGGACGACATCCAGGCGATCAAGGCCGGGATCCTCGAGATCGCGGACCTGTTCGTCATCAACAAGGCGGATCGGGTCGGCGCCGATCGCCTGCAGTCGGAGCTCGACTACATGCTCTCCCTCGTCGGCCCCGGCGACCGCCCCAAGCCGCCGATCCTGCGCACCGTCGCGGTTCGCGGTGACGGGGTCGCGGAGCTGCAGCAGCAACTCGAGGCCAGGACCGCGCAGTCCGCGGACCCGTCGAACGTCACGCGGCGCCGCGAGCGCGCTCGAGCTCGGTTTCTCGACCTGCTCCGCGATCGACTGATCCGCAGCGCGGTCGAAGGTATGGCGGACGGCGAGCTCGAGCGCATCGTCGCCAGCATCGCCGCACACGAGACGGACCCGTACTCGGCGGTCGACCGTGCACTGCACGGGGAGGAGGACGCATGATCAGGCGCATCGACCACATCGGTATCGCCGTCGACGAGCTCGAGAAGAGCCTGCCGTTCTGGGCCGAAGCACTCGGCCTCGACGTCGAGGACATCGAGACCGTCCCCGCCGAGAAGGTGAAGGTCGCCTTCCTGCCCGTCGGCAAGGCACGCATAGAGCTGCTCGAGGCGACCGACGAGGACTCGACGGTCGCGCGTTACGTCGCCAAACGGGGTGGCGGAATCCACCACCTGACGTTCGAGGTCGACGACCTCGGCGCCGCGCTGACACGCCTGCACGAGCACGGCGCGCAGATCCTCGGCGAGGCGCCGCGTATCGGCGCGGGCGGGCATCGTGTCGCGTTCGTGCATCCGAAGTCCACCGGCGGTGTCTTGCTGGAGCTGGTCGAACGCCGCGCGACGACCGAGGCGCTGGGGCTCGACATCCGTCCCGGCGTACCCATCCTGCTCTACCTGCGCGATCCGCAGGAGAAGCTGTGGGGCGTGCTCGGCAGGCTCGACACGGCAGGAGTCGTGCTTCACGGGATCGATCTATCATCGTTCGACGACTGGGTCGCGCAGATCGAGCGCGACGAGGAGAGCGTCGTCGGCCCCTCGATCCTCTTCGTCCCGATGGGGCGCGTCGAGAAGATCCTGCTCGACCGCGCCAGCGGCCACCTGCCGTCTCTCGCCGATCGATTCGAGCGCCGCACCGGGCGCAGGCTGAACGAGGTTCTGGCGGAGACCGAGCGGGGTGCAGAATAGCGGCTCGGCGTGGTCTCGAATGCCCCGGGAGGCATTCAATCCGACTCAGGCCGCGTAGTACGCCACGCAGTCGCGGCCCTGACGCTTGGCGCGGTACAACGCCGCGTCCGCTCGCTTCATCAGATCGCGCGGCGCTCCGGCATCGTGCTCGGGGAACGCGGCCACGCCGATGCTGGCGGTCGCGCGCAGCGTCGTGCCGTTGACGCCGATCGCCCGGCGCGAGATCGCCTCGCGGATACGTTCGGCGATGGCGCAGGCGCCCGCAAAGTCGGTCTCGGGCAACAGAATGCAGAACTCGTCACCGCCGAAGCGTCCGGCCATGTCGGCCTGACGTAGCTGCGCGCGGATCGTGTCGCCGACCGCCTGCAGGTACTGATCGCCCGCGATGTGGCCGTGCGTGTCGTTGAGTCCCTTGAAGCCGTCGAGGTCCATCATCAGCAGTGAGAAGCGTGCAGCGTAGCGCGAGGCGCGCCTGTACTCGTCCTCGAGTCGCTGGAAGAAGTAGTCGCGATTGTAGAAACCGGTCAGGGCGTCCACGGTCGCCATGCGGTAGTGCCGCGCGTTCTCCATGGCGGCGGCCGCTTGCTGGGCGATCGTGGTCAACAACGAGAGCTGATGGTGATCGAACGCGCCCTCGCGTCGGCTCTGGATCGAGAGCAGGCCGATCGCGCGTTCGCCGACGAGCAGCGGCACGATCAGGGCGGAGCGGCTCTCGGGGTCGACGACCTCGACCATCAGCGCGCTGCGCGCGGCCTTGGCGATGGAGTCGAGACGGACGCCGGATCGCTCGCCGCTGATGTAGTTCAACACGCCGTTGCCGAGCAGTCGTTCGGCGACCTCCGCCTCGGCACCGCGCGTGCGGCGATAGACCAGGCCCTGGTGCGGCGTCGTCTGGTAACTCAAGCCGATGTAGAAGTCGTCCCAATCGAACACCCGGCGGCACTCGCGCTCCAGGATCGAGCACAGCCGCACGGGGTCGAGCGTCGTCAGGATCTCGCTGCCGATCGAGTGCAATGTCTCCAGCTCGCTGAGTCGCGACGCCAGGTCATGTCGCGATCGTCCCAGAGCGCCGCGGGTGCGCGCCAGGTGGATCAACGCCATCTGCGCCGCCAGCAGCGTCAGCAGCAGCATCGTCGTCTGCAGCCAGGCCTGTCCGCCGAGCAGACCGACGAGCAGCCAAGCCGTGATGACGTTCACGCTCTCGGCGAGCAGACGGAAGAACGGGTTCAACATATCGGTCAGCGTGTCGCGTGGACCGAGCAAGCCCAGCGCGACGGCGGAGCCCTGCATCACGAGGTAGAACACGCCGATCCACAGCAGCGCGGCGCCCGCCGAAACCGTGCCCAGAGGCAACAGCACCTGGCAGGTGAATTCAGTGACCACGAGCGCGCCGCCGAGCGAGGCGACCGCAAGGGGACCGCGCTGGAACCTGCCGGCCAGTCCGCCGCCGGCACCGGCAACGACGGCCAGCATTCCGATCAGGGTTCCCGCGGGTGAGGGCAGGAGGAACATCGCCGCGAGCACGATTCCGAGCCCGAGTCGCACCGGCCGCACGCGTCGCGCTCCGAGCATGAGATGTCCGGAGACCAGCGCCGGAATCCCGAGTGCGAGTAGAAACGGCAAGGCCGCGGCGAGCTGCGCTCCGTGCACGCTCAGTTCCGCCATCACGTAGACGCAGGTGGATACCAGCAACGTTGCGCCGGCAAACTTGACTGCGCGTTCTGTGGAACGTGTGTCGGGCATACTCGGGAAGGTCTCGGCAGTCGGGCGTGGAGGTCTGCCCTTAAAGTACGGGGCGGCCGGACGATCGCAAGCTCAAAACAGCCGCCTGGCCGGTTCCATTTGACAGTCCACCGGCGGCCCCGAATAATGCCCGTTCCTCGCAACTTCGCGGAGTCCATCGTGCCGACGAAAACGCAACAGCCCATCGCCGACGTCGCGATTGTCGGGGGTAGCGGGCTTTACGGTCTTCGCGACCTCACGGACGTCGAGCAACATCGCGTCGAGACTCCGTTCGGCGCGCCGTCGGACGCGATTCACGTCGGCACGCTGGGCGACCGCCGCGTGGCCGTACTCGCGCGTCACGGGCAGGGTCACACGCTGCTCCCGGGCGAGGTCAACTATCGCGCCAACATCTTCGCGTTGAAACAGCTCGGCGTGCAGCGTCTGCTGTCCGCGTCCGCGGTCGGATCGATGCGCGAGGGCCTACGGCCGCGAGATGTCGTGCTCGTAGACCAGTTCATCGACCGCACGGTCGCCCGGCCCTCGACGTTCTTCGGCGACGGACTCGTCGCGCACGTCTCGCTCGCCGACCCGATCTGCCCGTCGCTGCGCGCCATCATGCTCGGTGCGGCACGCAGCTCCGGGGCACGTTCACACGACGGGGGAGTCTACGTCTGCATCGAGGGGCCGGCGTTCTCCACCCGGGCCGAGTCGAAGCTGTACCGCAGCTGGGGCGTCGACGTCATCGGGATGACGAACATGCAGGAAGCGCGGCTCGCCCGCGAGGCCGAGATCTGTTACGCCTCGATGGCGATGATCACGGACTACGATTGCTGGCACGAGGACGAGGACGACGTGTCCGTCGACGCGTTGCTGGGGAACCTGCAGGCCAACGCCGAGCTGGCGGCCGAGTCCCTGCGCCGAGCGGTCCTGGCGCTGCCGGCCGAACGCGATGGCTGCCCATGCTGCGACGCGCTGCGCTACGCCATCCTGACCGACCTGCGGAAGGTGCCGCCCGAGACCGTGGAGCGGCTGGGGCCGATCCTCGAGCGCTATGCGCCGCGGGGATCGAGTTGACACGCCGACGAGGCGATTTCTATACTGGCGGTTTCACCCTTCCGTTCCCTCCGTCGCGGCAAGCGAGTTGAACGGAGTCGCGACATGACCCCAAACATCGAAGGCCCGCTCGACGCGAACGGCATCAAGGTCGCGTTGCTGGTGTCGCGCTTCAACGAGCAGATCACGTCCCGTCTGCTCGCGGGGGCCGAGGATTGCCTGGAGCGCCACGGCGGGGCCGCGGAGGACCGGACCGTGGTTCGCGTGCCGGGCGCCTGGGAGCTACCGCAGGCCGCGTCCAGGTTGGCGGCGTCCGGCCGCTTCGACGCCATCGTGGCGCTGGGCTGCGTGATCCGCGGCGAGACGTTCCATTTCGATATCATCTCGTTGGAGGCCGCGCGCGGGCTGAGCGACACCGCCGTGCGACACGGCCTGCCCGTCGCGCTCGGCGTGCTCACGACGGAGAACGTGGACCAGGCGCTGGCGCGTTCGGACACATCGGGCAACAAGGGCTGGGAGGCGGCCCTGTCGGCCGTCGAGATGGTCAACCTCTACCGCCGGCTCGGATAGGGAAGCAACCTTGGGTCAACGCCGCCGCTCTCGCGAACACGCGCTCCAGATGCTGTTCCAGCTGGACCTGACGGAGGGCGAACCGGCCGAGGTGTTCAGCGACTTCTGGACCGGTCAGCAGGCGACGCCGGACGCTCGCGCGTTCGCCGAGCGGCTGGTCCTCGGAGTCTTCGGCCAACGCGGCACGCTGGACAGCCGGATCTCCGACGCCGCCGAACACTGGCGCGTCGACCGCATGGCCGTCGTCGATCGCAACGTGCTGCGCATGGCGATCTACGAGATGCTGCACGACGAGGAGACACCGGAGGTCGTCGTCATCGACGAGGCGATCGAGGTGGCGAAGAAGTTCGGCGGCGCCGAGTCCGGCAAGTTCGTCAACGGGATTCTCGACTCCGTGCGGCGCCGACTGGAGAGCGGCGAGCTGCGGCGGCCCGACGACGGAGGTCCCGCGTGAGCCGCCGGCGCTGCGCAGCCCTGTTGCTGTTGCTCGCGGCCTGTGCCGGTTGCGGCTACCGCCTGCTCGGCAGCGGCGGGGCGTCGGCGCTGCCGCCGGCCGTTCAGTCCATCGCGGTGCTGCCGTTCGACAACCGCACGAACCGTCCGGAGATCGAGCAACGCGTCACCGAGGAGGTGGCGCGCGAGCTCAGCGAGCGCAGCCGACTCGTCGTCAAGACCGACGCCGGCGCGACGGATGCCGTGCTCGTCGGCGCGGTGCTGAGTTACGGCACCACACCGGTGCAGTTCACCGATGCCGGTCGCGCGACGCGCGTCGAGGCCACGGTCAGCTTGCAGGCGACGCTGCGCCAGACCGCCGACGATCAGATCCTGTGGAGTCAATCGGGCCTGATCTTCAAGACGCAGTTCGACGTTCCCGACGACACGACCGGCTTCTTCGACCGCGAGACCGTCGCGCTGGACGACATCGCACGCGGCGCGGCCGACGTGCTGGTGACATCGATCTTCGAGGGCTTCTGAGGTGGCGACGCGCGCCAGGACGCGGCCGGCGAGTGCCGTCCTGCGTGACGTGCGCAAGGCCCTGAAGGACGGCTGGCCGATCGGGCTCACCGTGCTCACCGGGGACGATCTGTTCCACCTCGACCGCGCCCAGCACGAGTTGCTCGAACAACTGGTTCCGGAACAGGCGTCCGACTTCGCGTTGACCGTCTTCTCCGACGAGAAGGTGGACGTGGGCACGGTGATCTCCGCCGGTCGCTCGGTCGGCATGTTCGATACGCGGCGCGTCGTGTTCGTCCGCGAGCTGTCAATTCTCGAGGGCGAGGCGGACGCCATCGCGGACTACGCCGCGAAGACTCCACCCGACAGCTTCATCGTCGTGCGCGCCGTCGAGATCGACCGGCGACGTAACCTGCACAAGGCGCTGCTGAAGCACGGGACCGTGTTGCAGTTCGACGCCTCCGGGGAATCCGACCCCGACCGGCTGCTGGCGGACGTCATCAGCCTCGCCACCGAGCGCGGGTTGAAGGTGTCGCAGGACGTCGCCGCGTTCCTGGCCGCGGTCTGCCTCGGGGACCTGTACCGCGTCAGCGGCGAGCTGGACAAGCTCCGCGCCTGGCTGGGAGGGGAGGCCGCCGAGCGCAACGTGACGCTGGAGCAGGCGCGCGAGGTCGCGGCCGGCTCCGGGCTCGCCTCGGGCTGGGAGCTGGCGGACGCCGTCCTGGTCCGCGACCGCCCACGCGCGCTGGCGCTGGCGCGCCGCCTCGTCGACTCCGGCGACGAGCCGATCCGCATCGTCGGCGCGCTGGCCTATCGCACGCGCGTCATGCTGCAGGCCAAGGGCCTGCTGGCACAGGGTGTGCCGCGGCGCGGAGTGATCCAGTCGACTCGCTCGTGGCGCTACGGCGACCAGTTGATCCGCGGCGTCGGCCGCTACTCACTCGACGAGCTGCTCCGCTTTCCGTCCCTTCTGCTGCACGCCGATCGCTGCCTGAAGAGCCGGTCCCTGGATCCACGCTGGGTTCTGGAAGGCCTCGTTGAAGAGATGACCGCGCCCACCGCCGCTGGAGCTGATGCCCGATGAAGCACGAATCGATTCTCATCCTCGACTTTGGCTCACAGTACACGCAGCTCATCGCGCGACGCGTGCGCGAGCTGGGCGTCTACAGCGAGATCCTGCCTTTCGACGCGCCGATCCGCACGGCGGAATCGAAGGAGCTGAAGGGCATCATCCTCTCGGGCGGGCCCGACTCGGTCTACGACGAGAACGCGCCGTTCCCGAAGCACGACCCGCTCGCGCACGACGTTCCCGTGCTCGGCATCTGCTACGGCATGCAGTGGATGATGCACGAGCTCGGGGGCAACATCGAGGCCGCGGGAAGAGAGTTCGGCCCGGCGGAGCTGACCGTCACCGAGCGTGACTCCGTGCTGTTTCACGGCATGGCCGCCGAGCAGCCGGTCTGGGCCAGCCACGGCGACCGGGTCGTCGAGGCGGCGCCCGGCTTCCGCACCGTGGCCACCACCAGCGCCGCGCCGCTGGCCGCCGTCGAGAACGGCGAGAAGGCACTCTACGGCGTGCAGTTCCACCCGGAAGTCATGCACACCACCAACGGCACCGAGTTGCTGCGCAACTTCGTCAACGGCGTGTGCGGCTGCCACGGCGATTGGACCATCGCGTCGTTCGTCGAGGAGTCGATCGCCGCGATCCAGGCCCAGGTGGGCGACGGAACGGTCATCTGCGGCCTGTCGGGCGGCGTCGATTCCTCCGTGATGGCGCTGCTGATCCACCGAGCCCTGGGCGAGCGGCTGACCTGCATCTTCGTCGACAACGGAGTGCTGCGAAAAGGGGAGGCGGATCAGGTCCTGGGCGACTTCCGCGCGCGCTACCATCTCGACGTGCGCCACGCCTCCGTGGCCGACCGCTTCCTCGACCGTCTGCGCGGCGTCGACGAGCCGGAGCGCAAGCGGAAGATCATCGGTGAGACGTTCATCGAGGTGTTCGAGGAGCAGGCCAAGGCGTGCGGCGACGCGCAGTTCCTGGCGCAGGGCACGATCTACCCGGACCGCATCGAGTCCGCCTCGGTGCGCGGCCCCTCGGCGACGATCAAGACGCATCACAACGTCGGCGGCCTTCCGGAACGCATGCACCTCGAGCTGGTCGAGCCGTTGCGCGACCTGTTCAAGGATGAAGTGCGACGCGTCGGCGAACAGCTGGGCCTGGACCACGCCTTCGTCAACCGGCACCCGTTCCCCGGCCCGGGGCTGGCGGTCCGCATCCTGGGCGAGGTCACTTCCGAGCGCGTCGCGATCCTCCAGGAGGCCGACGCGATCTTCATCGAGGAGTTGCGCGCCGCCGAGCTGTACGACGCGACGGCCCAGGCGTTCGTCGTGCTGCTGCCCGTCAAGACGGTGGGCGTCATGGGCGACTTCCGCACCTACGAGAACGTCGTCGCGCTGCGTGCGGTGGAGACGACCGACTTCATGACCGCCGACTGGGCGCGGCTTCCGCCGGAGTTCCTCGGGCGCGTCTCGAGCCGCATCGTCAACGAGGTGCGCGGCATCAATCGCGTGGTCTACGACGTCACCAGCAAACCGCCCGGGACGATCGAGTGGGAGTGATGCCTACGTGGTATCATCGGCCCTCGCGCCGCTTCCTGTAGTTCGACACCACCAGCGAGGGCTCTCATATGGCGGATTCCGCTCCCGGGTTCGTCCACCTGCACAATCACACGACTTACTCGCTGCTTGACGGAGCGCAGCGCATCGACGAGATGTGCGCGCGCGCCGCCGAAGACGGCCAGACGGCGATCGCGATCACGGATCACGGCAACCTGTTCGGCGCGATGGACTTCGGCAAGAAGGCGAGCAAGCACGGGATCAAGCCGATCGTCGGCATCGAGGCCTACGTCGCTCCGGGCTCGCGCCACGAGCGCCAGCCGCATAACGTACCGGGCGTCGGACGCAAGAACTACTACCACCTGATCCTGCTCGCCGAGAACTACACCGGCTACAAGAACCTGATCAAGCTCTCGTCGATGGGTTACCTCGAGGGCCACTACTACCGGCCGCGCATCGATAAGGAAGCGCTGCGCGAGCACAGCGAGGGCCTCGTCTGCCTGTCGGCCTGCCTCGCCGGCGAGGTGGCCCAGTTCCTGCGCCACGACCAGTACGACTCCGCCCGCCAGGCGGCCGCGGAGTTCCGCGATCTCTTCGGGCCGGACCGCTACTGGCTCGAGCTGCAGGACCACGGCATCCCCGAGCAGAAGATCGTCAACGACGGCTGCCTCAAGCTGTCGAAAGAGTTGGGCATCGGCATGGTGGCCAGCAACGACACGCACTACCTGCTGCCCGAGGATCAGGACGCGCACGACGTCCTCGTCTGCATCTGCACCGGCAACACGGTGAACACGAAGAAGGGGATGGCCTACACGGCGCATCACTACCTGAAGAGCCGCGCCGAGATGGCCAAGCTGTTCGACTGGGCCCCGGGCGCGGTCGAGAACAGCGTCGCCGTCGCCGAGCGCTGTCAGTTCGCGTTCAAGGACTCGACGCTGCACCTGCCGGAGTTCCCCACGCCGGAGGGCTACGACCTCGACAGCTACTTCGCCAAGGTCGCGCGCGACGGGCTCGAGGAGCGTATGCGCGAGCTGCGCGCCGAGCAAGACGCCGGCCGGCTGCTGCACCCGCTGGAGGCGTATCACAAGCGACTCGACCGCGAGATCAAGATCATCCAGCAGATGGGCTTCTCCGGTTACTTCCTCATCACCTGGGACTTCATCCGCTACGCACGTGAGGCCGGAATCCCGGTCGGCCCCGGTCGCGGCTCCGCGGCGGGGTCGCTCGTCGCGTACACGATGCGCATCACCGACATCGACCCGCTGCAGTACAACCTTCTGTTCGAGCGCTTCCTCAACCCCGAACGCGTCAGCATGCCGGATATCGACATCGACTTCTGTTTCCGCCAGCGCGAGCAGGTGATCGACTACGTCACCGGCAAGTACGGCCGCCCCAACGTGGCCCAGATCATCACGTTCGGCACGATGGCGGCGCGCGCCGTCGTGCGCGACGTCGGCCGCGTACTCGAGATCCCGTACGCCGACGTCGACCGCATCGCCAAGCTGATTCCCGCGTTGCCGGGTCAGGACGTCACGATCGCCGGCTCGATGAAAGAAGTCCCCGCGCTGAGCGAGGCCTACCGCAAGGAACCGAACATCAAGGAGCTGCTCGACGTCGCGCAGCGACTCGAGGGCACGACGCGCCACGCCTCCACGCACGCGGCAGGCGTCGTCATCGCACCGAAGCCGATCGTCGAGTACGCGCCGCTGTACAAGGGCACGAAGGACGGCGACGAGATCACGACGCAGTGGGCCAAGGACGAGATCGAAGAGATCGGCCTGCTGAAGTTGGATTTCCTCGGCCTGCGCACGTTGACGCTGATCGAGGACGCCCTGGTCTCGATCCAGTCCGTCACCGGCGAGCGCATCGACATGAACGAGGTTCAGCTCGACGATCCGCTCGTGTACGAGCTGTTCTGTCGCGCACGAACGTCCGGCGTGTTCCAGTTCGAGTCGGGCGGGATGAAGGACATCCTGCGCCGACTGAAGCCCGAGCGATTCGAGGATCTGATCGCGCTCAACGCGCTGTATCGTCCCGGACCGATCGGCGGCGGCCTGATCGACGACTTCATCCAGCGCCGGCACGGCAAGGTCCAGGTCGAGTATCCGCACCCGCTGCTGGAAGAGATCCTGCGCGAGACCTACGGGGTCATCGTCTATCAGGAACAGGTGATGCAGATCGCCTCCGTGATGGGCGGCTACTCGCTGGGCGAAGCCGACATCCTGCGTCGCGCGATGGGCAAGAAGAAGAAAGAGGTGATGGAGGCCGAGCAGAAGAAGTTCACCGCTCGGGCCAAGGACAAGGGCATCGACGATAAGGCGGCGCGCAAGGTCTTCGAGCTGATGGCCTTCTTTGCCGGGTACGGCTTCAACAAGTCGCACTCCGCCGCCTACGCGCTGGTCGCCTATCACACCGCGTGGCTCAAGGCGCATTATCCGGTGCACTTCATGGCCGCGCTGCTCACCTCGGAAAAGGGCAACACCGAGAAGCTGGTCAAGTACATCAACGAGTCTCGCGAGATGAGCATCGAGGTGCTGCCGCCGGACGTCGGCTCCTCCGGGCTCGACTTCACGGTCGAGGGCGAGAAGGTGCGCTTCGGCCTCTCCGCCATCAAGGGCGTCGGCGAGGGCGCGATCCGCTGCATCCTCGAGTCGCGCGAGGAGAACGGTTCCTTCTCGAACCTGCATGCGCTCTGCGGGGTCGTCGATCTGCGACAGGTCAACAAGCGGGTCATCGAGGCCCTGCTGCAGTCCGGGGCGCTCGACGGCATGGGCGCCAGGCGCAGCCAGCTCGCGGCCGTCGTGGACGCGGCGCTCGAGTTCGGCCAGAAGCAACGCGCCGATCGCGACTCGGGACAGTCGAGTCTGTTCGGCGGCGACGACGACACCGAAGAGTTGCCCGAGCCCGAGTATCCCGATCTGCCCGAGTGGGAGTCCTCCGAGCGGTTGAAGTACGAGAAGGCGACTCTCGGTTTCTACGTCAGCGGACACCCGCTCGAGCACTACCGCGAGCTGCTCGCCGACTTCGCCACGCACACGACGGCCAGCGCGGTCAACGGCCCCACGGGTATCGAGGTCGCAGTGGGCGGCATGATCACCCAGCTGCGACGGCGCAAGTCGAAGAAGGGCGACATGTGGGCCTCGATGCAGTTCGAGGACATGGACGGGCAGATCGAGGTGCTGGTCTTCCCCAAGAGCTACGCGATCTGCCAGAACGACATCGACGACGAACTGCCCTCGATGGTCGTCGGCCGCCTCGAGATCGACGAGGACCGGGTGCGCATCATCGGCGACAAGGTGACGCCGCTCGACACGCTGCGCGAGCGTGAGGTGGGTGCGGTGCAGGTCCGGCTCGACGCCGAAGCGCTGGACGAGGAGCTGGTGGGGCGCCTGCTGAAGACGATCGAGCAACACAGGGGAGACGTTCAGCTGTACCTCGAGGTCGCGCGCCCGGGCTCGTACCGGCTCGTCGCGCGGGCCGAGTCGCACCTCAACGTCAGTCCATCCCGCGAACTGACGCGCCAGATCGAGGATTGCGTCGGCCCGAACCGAGTTGTTTTTCGGCCGAAGACGATGGCCCGGACGCCGTCCTAGGAGCCTGTGCGGGGAAGGCTCCCGGCCGTTTGATCGACCCGCGTCGCGGGTGCTAGCATGACTCTTTTGACCAGTCTTTCCTGAAATCAGGGGTTATTCGATGAGCAAGCAGGGTCGTTATCTCTTCACCTCCGAGTCGGTCACGGACGGCCACCCGGACAAGGTCGCCGACCAGATCTCCGACGCCATCCTCGACGCGATGCTCGAGGGCGACCCCAACAGCCGCGTCGCCTGCGAGACGCTGGTGACGACCGGCCTGTGCCTCGTCGCCGGCGAGATCACGACCTCCGGGTACGCCGACATCCCGCGCGTGGCGCGCGAGACGATCAAGGAGATCGGCTACACCAACCCGCACTACGGCTTCGACTACGAAACGTGCGCCGTGCTGTCGACGATCGACGAGCAATCGCCCGACATCGCGATGGGCGTCGACCCGGGCGGCGCCGGCGACCAGGGCCTGATGTTCGGCTACGCCTGCCGTGAGACCGACGAGCTGATGCCGCTGCCGATCACGCTGGCGCACCACCTGACACGCCGGCTGCGCGACTGCCGCCGCGAGGGCGCGGTGGACTTCCTGCGCCCCGACGGCAAGTCGCAGGTGACGATCGAGTACGACGACGGCAAGCCGGTGCGCGTGCAGGCGGTCGTCATCTCCTCGCAGCACGACCCGGACGTGACGCAGAAGCAGATCGAGGAGGGGATTCGCGAGTGCGTGATCAAACCCGTGATCCCCGGCAACTACCTCGACGACAACACGAAGATCTACATCAACCCCACCGGCCGTTTCATCACCGGCGGGCCGAAGGGTGACGCCGGCCTCACCGGGCGCAAGATCATCGTCGACACCTACGGCGGCATGGGCCACCACGGGGGCGGCGCGTTCTCGGGCAAGGACTCGACCAAGGTCGACCGCTCGGCGTCGTATATGGCGCGACACGTGGCGAAGAACCTCGTCGCCGGGAACCTGGCCGATCGCGTCGAGGTTCAGCTGGCCTACGCCATCGGTGTCGCCGACCCGGTGTCGGTGATGGTCAACACGTTCGGCACGGGCAAGATCGCCGAGGAGCGCATGGCGGAGTTGGTGCGCGAGCACTTCCCGCTGCGGCCCAAGGAGATCATCGAGTACCTGAAGCTGCGTCAGCCGATCTTCAAGGCCACCGCGGCCTTCGGTCACTTCGGCCGCTCGGAACCCGGGTTCTCCTGGGAGACGACCAGCGTCGCGGACAAGCTGGCTTCAGCCGCAGGCTCCTGACCGCGGCGCCCTGAGCGGCGCGCAGCGGAAGGGTCATGAACACACGAGTCACGAAGCAGCAGCGTCGCGTCGCCGTCGGCGCAGCGCTGGCGTTCGTGCTCGTCGCGGTGTGGCTCGCCGCCGGCGTGCGCCATGTCGGCGACGACGAGTTCGCCGTGGTCGACGGAACGCTGCTGCCGCCCGAGGGTCGGACGGTAGCCGGATCGTGGGCGCTGGCCCCGCCGGGGCTGCGGCGGATCGCGATCTACCCCCGGCGCGGCGTCGAACTCGCTCTGCCGGGCGCCGAGTCGGCGCGCATCGCGGGCCCCGGAGGTGTGCGCTACGGCCTGCGCGGCTGGGTCACACTCCGCGCGCGTCCCGAGGCGTGGAGCCGCGTGCACGAGGCGGCGGCAGGCGGGGGACTCGAGGAGCTGCTCGTCGCCGCGGTGCGTGAAGCCTGCGCCGACATCGATCCGCTGCGGGGACGCGCCGTCCCGCCTCGCGTCAGCGAGCGGATCGAGCGCGCCCTCGGCGGGAGCCTGCTCGAACGGGGGGTCGACCTGCGGCGGCTCGACCTCGACTCGTTCGACTTCCTCGCCGCGCAGGCCGGCGCGGGCCGGGGCGGCGACGACGCGCGGCTGCTGGTGGTCGGACTCGACGGCGCGGACTGGGAGATCCTGGACCCGCTGCTCGCTGCCGGGCGCCTGCCCAATCTGCAACGCCTGATCGACGACGGAACTCGGGCGCGCCTGCTCAGCATCCGTCCGCTGCTGTCGCCGGTGGTCTGGACCAGTGCGGCGACCGGTGTCGAACCACGGCGCCACGGCATCCTGGACTTTCTCGTCGCGGCGCCGGACGGCGGCGGACGTCAGCCGGTCACCTCCGTGCAGCGCCGCGTCCCGACGTTCTGGGAGCTGGTGTCGGGCTCCGGGGTCGACGTCGGCGTCGTCGGCTGGTGGGCCACGTGGCCAGCCGACCCGGTGCGCGGTTACCTCGTGTCGGACCGCATCGCATACCAGCTGTTCGGCTACCGCGCCGACCCCGCCGACGCCCGCGGCAAGACCTGGCCCCCCGAGCTGTACGACGACGTCCGCTCGAAGATCGTCACGCCCGACGCGATCGGCTGGGACCGGGTGCAACCCTTCCTCGACGGCGAGCGCATGCGACCGGAGGAGTTCGACGACGACGAGCGCAAGCTGCTCGACGAGTTCCGCACGCTGCTCGCGTCCGGCGAGAGCTACGTCGCGATCGACCTGGCCCTGCGCGAACGCATGCGGCCCGCGCTGGAGGTAGTGTACCTCGAGGGCACCGACACGGTCGGCCACCTGTTCATGCCGTACCGCGCGCCGCGCCTGCCCGACGTCTCCGAGGAGCGCTTCGCCAGCTTCCGCTCGATGGTCGATCGCTACTACGAGACGGCGGATGCGCTGCTCGGGCGCCTGCTCGAGGGCAAGGGTGAGTCATGGACCGTGATGCTGCTCTCCGATCACGGATTCGCGACCGACACGACGCGCCCGCGCTCGACCGACTCGCGCATCGGGCACGGAGCCGCCGCGGACTGGCACCGCAGGTTCGGCGTGCTGATCCTGTCCGGCGCCAACGTGCGTTCCGGAGTCCGTCTCGACGAGGCCGGGATCTACGACGTCGCGCCGACCGTGCTCGCCCTGTTCGGGCAACCGGTCCCGCGCTCGTGGCCCGGTCGCGTCCTGGCCGACGCGCTGACCGACGAGTTCCTGGAGCGACACCCCGTTCGCTTCCGCACGGACGATCCGGTGCGTGACGAGCGCTCGCGCCACTCCGTGGCCGACCCGCAGGCCGCCGACCTGCTGGAGAAGCTGCAGAGCCTGGGCTACGTATCCACGGGCCCGGGCGGAGAGGGCGACGCAGCCACCGCCAGCAACAACGCCGGCGTGGCCCTCCTGTCCGAGGGCAAGTTCGCCGAGGCCGAGACGACGTTCCGTCGGGGGCTCGAGACCCAGCCCGGCTCGCCGATGCTCAGCGTCAACCTCGGCCTCGCCCTGGCGCTGCAGGGACGGCGCGCGGACGCGGTGCGCCGCTTCGAGGAGGCTTACGCCAACCCGCTGAGTCGCCGCATGGCGGGCCATCAACTGGCGATGATCCGGCTGGACGAAGGCGACCTCGACGAGGCCCAGCGTCTCGTCACGGGCCTGCTCGAGACCGAGCCCGAGGCCGCCGAGCTGCGCAACACGCTGGGCCGCGTGCTCGAGCAGCGCGGCGACCCGACGGCCGCGACCCGCGAGTACCTGCGCGCCGTCGACGGAGACCCCGACGCCGCCCTGCCGCGCAACAACCTCGGCAACCTCGCGCGTGCGCGCGGCGAACGCGACGAGGCGGAGACCTGGTACCGCGAGGCGATCGAGGCCGACCCGTACTTCATGGGCGCCTACAACAACCTCGCGCTGGTCTATCAGGAGCAGGGCAACATCGATCGTGCGATCGACCTCTACGACCGCGCCCTCGGCAAGGCGCCGGGACACGTCGTGGTGCTGAACAACCTGGCCAGCCTGCACTACGCGACCGGCGAGCTCGACGAGGCGCGTCGCATCTGGGAGCGCACCTCGGAGGCGCAGCCGGACTACGCGTCGCCGTGGAACAACCTGGCCGGCCTCGAGATCCGCCGCGGCCGTCTGGACGAGGCCGACCGACTGCTCGACCGCGCGCTGGAGCTCGACCCGGGCTACGGCGACGCGCACATCAACCGCGCCATCCTACTCAACACCCGGGGACGGATCGACGACGCCCGCGCGGAGCTGAAGCTCGCCACCGAAGACCCGCGCTGCGGCAGCAACGCCTGGGTGCAGCTCGGCCTGTTCGAGCTGGATCGCGGGCGCTTCGACGATGCACGGAGCGCCCTCGAGCGAGCGCGGGAGGTCGCCCCGCATGAGCCGCGCGTCCTCAACGCGCTGGGCGAGGCCCACTGGCGCGCCGGTCGCAAGGATCGGGCGCGCGACCTGTGGCGCCGATCGCTGGAGCTTGCTCCGGACCAACCCGACGTGCGGCGCATGGTAGAACAGCCCGTGGGCTCCTGAGCCCGGGAGGCCGAGGGATCGATTGGACCGCGCGTTCTACCTGCAGACGAGCCGCATCGAGGACCGCCACTGGTGGTTCGTGCATCGCCGTCTGCTGGTGCACGACTGGCTCGCCGACTGGGCCCGCGGACTCGACGGGCCGACGCGCGCGCTCGACATCGGCTGCGGCAGCGGCGGCAACCTGCCGCTGCTCGGCGAGCTGTGCGACGAGGTCGTCGGCCTCGATCGCTCGACCACGGCGCTCGAGCTCGCGCGCGAGAAGCAACCGTCGGGCGAGCTGGTCGAGGCGGACGCCAACGAGTTCGGCGCACGCTTTGCTCCGCGGAGCCTCGACCTGATCTCGATCTTCAACGTGCTGTACCACCAGTGGATCGAGAGCGAATCGCGCGTGCTGACGCAGGTGCGCGACGCGCTGCGTCCCGGAGGACGGCTGATCCTGACCGAGCCCGCGTTTCCGATCCTGTTCCGGCGCCACGACGTGATCGATCACGGTGCGCGGCGCTATCGACGGAAACCGTTGATGAAGCTGGTCGAGGGTGCCGGCTTGCGCGTGCTGCGCACGAGCTACTTCAACAGCGTCGCGTTCCCGCCGGCGCTCGCCCTCGCCGCGCTCGAGAAGCTGCTCGGCGGGTCCGAGCGTCCATCGCCCGGCGACGTCGGCGAGCTGCGCGTCCCCCCGCAGTGGCTCAACGGGAGCATCGTGGCCGCGCTCGGAATCGAACGTGCACTTCTTCAACACGTTCGGCTGCCAATCGGGGTGGGCGTAGCTCTTCTGGCACAGCGCTCGACGAGGGAGTGAGCCGACTCCTCCCGGTGACTCAGGCGACGCCGGGGATCAGCGCAACACTTACGTTGCGCCCGCCCCTGGAGATCAGGTCCTGATGTAGAGCATCAGGTAGACGCCGACCAGAGCGAACAACAGGTTCGGCGCCCACGCGGCGACCAGCGGGTCGAGCAGCGTCTCGAGCCCCAGCGCGTTGAAGACCGCGAACGTCGCCCAGTAGACCAGTACCAGCAGCAGCGCGATCCCGACGCCGTAGAGCGAGCCGCGGCGACCGACGCGGAAGGCGAAGGGGACTCCCAGCAGGACCATGACCAGGGGAGTCATCGCCCGCGCCAGCTTGCCGTGGTACGCGACCGACAGCTTCGTGGTGTCGAGGCCGCTGCCCTCGAGCGAGCGGATCTGTTCGTCGAGCTCCTTGAGGCTCATCTGGTCCGGCAAGTTGCTCGACCCGGCCAGGCTGCGCGCGCGGCGGTCGAAGTTCTCCGGCGGATCGAGCGGCAGGGTCACCGTCTCGTCGGTCACCTCGAACGTCAGGTCGGCGAAGCGCCGGTGCCGCATCCCTTCGAGGTCCCACGCCTCGCCGTTCCACACCGCGCGCTCGGTGTGCCGGTGGTCGGTGATGCGGAACGTCTCGCGATCGATGTCGAAGACCGTGAGGCCCTGGAAGCTCTTGTCCTTCGTGTCGTAGAACGTGTAGTTGTACAGACGGCGGCGCTCGGGCCCGAAGCTCCAGTGGCCGGCCGGGCCGCCGCCGTAGCTGCGCGGGCTGCGCCCCATGATCGTGTCCTTGACGCTCTGAGCCCTACGGCTCGTCCCGGGCACCAGTCGGTCCTGGACGCCGAACAGGACGATGCACAGCAACCCGGTCAGGCCGATCACGGGCAGCGTGATGCGGCGCAGGCTCATGCCGCCGGCCTTGATCGGGGTCAGCTCGCCGCTGCGCCCCAGCATCGAGAACGCCACGACGGCGCCCATCAGGCAGGCCACGGGCAGCACGACGGGCAGGATGCCGGGCCAGAAGAACCCGATGTAGGTGAACAGCATCGAGAACGGGTGCCCGTTGCGCAGCATGCCCTCGACCAGCGACTGCGTCTCGACCAACAGGTAGATCAGCGATGCGGCGACCACCGCGTACGCCACCATGCGCAGGTAGAGCGCACCCACGTACCAGTCGAGGCGCGTCATGAGGACGTTCAGCAGGCGAGTCACCAGCCCCTCGGAGCTCGCTCCCTCGACGACCGCCTGGGCCACGCGACCGCGGTTCTTCGAGCGACCCCGGAATCGCTCCAGGACCCAGTTGACGGCGAGGGTCCAGGGGGTCGCGCCGCTGCCGAACGCGCGCCGCATGCGCCACAGCGCCCAGAGCGCCCAGGCCAGGACGAGGAGATTCGGGAACCACGGCCCGAGGAACGCGGGGAAGCGGCCGGCCAGCGCCTGGTTGCGCGTCAGCAGGAAGACGGCGCGGTACAGCACGATCACCAGCAGGCTCAGCGCGAAGCCCGCGGCCTTGCCCGAGCGCACCTTGCGGATGCCCAGCGGCAGGGCCAGTAGCGCGAGGCTCAGCGATGCCGCGGGCAGCGCGAGTCGCTGTTGCAGCTCGACCGTCGCGCGGGCCAGCTTCGACCTCAGCACGAACTCGGAGGCCCGAGAGCCGGTCCGGCCTTCTTCGGCGGCCCGTTCGTCCTTGTGAACCCAGGCCTCGCGGCTGTCCTTCCAGTCGTCCCACAGCTCGCGGAACGTCAGGTCCTGGACGCCCTTGTTGGGCGGCTCGAGGACGCGCTTGATGAATTCCTCGGAGGGCAGAACCTGGGTGACGGCGTCGTAGTGCGAGCTGTACTTCGCCACCTCCGGATTGCGCGGGTCGTACTCGTAGGCCACGCCGTCGTAGAGGTCGACGATCAGGTCGCCGCTCTGGTCCGGTGCCGGATAGATCTTCGAGCCACGGGCCAGGTACAGCAGCCGGTCCTCGGACTCACCCTTGGTCTGGATGAACAGCACGTCGTCCAGCCGGTCCGAGCCGGCCTTGATCTCCTCGACGAAGATCACGGCGTCCTGCGGCAGCCCGGTGTAGAACACCCGCGGTTTGATGTCCGCCGCCAGGCTGGAGGCGAAGAGCACCGCGCCGCGCAGGCTGCGGCCGCGATAGTTGGCCCTCGGTGAGACGACCGCGTAGACCGTGAAGGCGATCAGGCTCCACATCAGGCCGTGGATCACCACCGGCTTTACCAGGCGCCAGGGGCCCTGACCGGCGCCCTGGAGCGCGACCCACTCGTAGTCCGCCGAGAGGCGACCGACCCCGATCAGCGTGCCGTAGAGCACCGACATCGGGATGGCCAGGACGAGCAGGTTCGGGATGCCGATGACGAACAGCTCCAGCGTGAGGTCCGCCGGCAGGTTCTTCGAGAGCGCCTTCTCCGCGGTGAGCAGGAAGTGGTTCATCAGCAGGAAGAACAGACAGACGGACAGCCCGAGCACGGTCGGCCCGAGCAGCTCGGCGATCACGTAACGCGTGATGCGATGAGGCGCGAATCTCACGGGAGCGAGTGTATGAAGGAGGGAGGAGATCCGTCAACGCCGCCGAAAGGGCGCAAGGGAGGGGAAGCGATCGGGGGTTTCGGGGGCAATCCAGCCAACGTCCGATAAGGTATATTATGTAAACTCACTGAGATACCGAAGCGCCTGGAGGCCCCCCAGCGACCGATCGCTACCTAGCCCTAGTGATCGGTCGTCGAGTCGGGATCGCTACGCAGCTCGTCCAGGACGCGCTCCAGAGTCTGGATCAACTCCTCGCGCTCCACCTCGGGCCGCTTGAACGTCAACGTGAAGTTGAAGTCGCCCGCGTCGGGCTTGAAGCGGTACGTGTAACGTCGCGGCTTCGGCTCGTCGCTGCCGCGCTTGTACTGCCGCGCTTCCTCGCGCGTCATCCCGTCACCCGTGATCCTGTCGACCATCCGGTGCATCTCGTCCTCGGTCGGCATCCGAACGATCTGCAGCAGCATCGACTTGCTGACAATGTCGGCCTGCCGACATCGCTCCTGGACCTCGTCCGGCATCCGGTTGAGGCTCAGCGCCTCGGTGATCACCGTGCGCGACTTGCCGAGCTTGCGGGCGATCTCCTCGTGGGTGTAGCGGAACTGATCGCACAGGCGCTGAATCGCGGCCGACTCCTCGAACGGCGTCAGGTCGCGGCGCTGCAGGTTCTCGATCAGCGAGATCTCGAGCATGCCACGGGCGTCGACATCGACCTCGATGCACGGCACCCGCTGCAGGCCGGCCAGCTTGGCGGCCTGATAGCGGCGCTCACCGGCAATGATCTGGTAGTTACCTTCCTCGTGGTTGCGGACCAGGATCGGCTCGAGGATGCCCTTCTCCTTGATCGACGCGACCATCTCGCCCAGGTCCCCGAAGTCCTTCCGTGGCTGGTGCGGGTTCGGGACGATGCGCCGGATGTCCATCATGCGCCCGACGGACTCGGGTCGCTGCGACGTGATCTCCTCGACGAAGTGACTGTCGTGACGCATTCGCTGGCTCTGCGGTAGCCCTCGCAGTTTAGACACGGCCGATGACCTCCTCTGAAAGGCTGTAGTACTCCACAGCGCCGGACGAGCTCGGCGCGAACGAGAAAATGCTCTGCTTGTAGGCCGGGCTCTCCTCGAGCCGGACGCTCTTGGAGATCGAGGTGCGGAATACCTTGTCCCCGAAGACGTTCTCGATCTGGCCCTTCACGTCCCGGGCGAGGTTCGTCCGCCGGTCGAACAGCGTGATCACGACACCGAGGAACTGCAGCGCCGGATTGGGCCGCGCCCGGATCTTCTCGAACGTGTCCAGGAGATCGTCCGTGCCCTCGAGCGCGTAGTACGACGACTGGATCGGCACGATCAGGTGCGACGCCGCGACCAGCGCGTTGACCGTCAGGATGCCCAGCGTCGGCGGCGTGTCCATGACCACGTAGTCGTAGAGGTCGATGATCGGAGTCAGCTTGTCCTTGAGCCGGAAGTGGCTGTCGAACTCCCCTATCAATTTCGTCTCGGCCTTGGCCAGCGAGATCCTGGAGCCGATGACGTCGAGGTTCTCGTCGGCGGAGGTCCGCACGACGTCGGCAGCCTGAACGTCCGGGTCCACGAGGAGGTCGTAGACCGAGAGCTGCCCCTCGTGTGGATCGACGAACGACAGGGTCGCGTTGCCCTGCGGGTCGAGATCGATCAGCAGCGTCTTCTTCGATCGCTGCGACAGCGCCGCGGCGAGGTTGATCGCGGTCGTCGTCTTACCGACGCCGCCTTTCTGATTGGCAACGACGATCGTGGTTGCGCCCATGTGGCAAACCTCGGTGGGAAGATCGGGTCTCCCGATGTAATGTTTTCCAACGACCACAGGGTTTTGTGGCCGGAGAGTCCGTGCCTACCGCATCTTGTAGGGTCATTCTCGCGGGCCGAGTTTAGCCGCGGTGCCGGGGAGTGTCAAGCAGGCGGGAGGTGGTCCAGGCGAGGTTTCGAGGCGAAAACAGCGCAAAAGGAAAGGGCCGCGACTGCGTGCGGCCCTTCCTCGGTATCACATCTCGTAGCGACCCAGTTCGTTGGGATCGACGGTCTCGAGCCAGCGCCGCAACCGCTCGGTCTGCTCCGAGTCCGCCTCGCCCGGCTGGGCCGACTTCGTCAACACGCCGCTCTCGACGAAGATCGGGGCGCCGGCGCGGAGAGCCAGCGCCATCGCGTCGCTGGGCCGCGCGTCGACCTCGAGGCTCTGGCCGCTGCTGTCGAGGTCGATCCGAGCAAAAAACGTGTTGTCCTTGAGGTCCGTGATGACGACGCGGCGGATCTCGCCGCTGAGACTCTCGATCACGCTCTTGAGCAGATCGTGCGTCATGGGACGCGGCGAAATCACGTTCTCGAGCTGCATGGCAATCGCGTTCGCCTCGAAGATCCCGACCCAGATCGGCAGGACGGAGTCCCCTCCCGAATCTTTGAGGACGATGATCGGCATGTTGGATACCGGATCGACCATCAGCCCCTTGACTTTCATTTCGACTGCCATGAACCCGTCCTTTCCTCGCGTTCCCTGCGTGCGGAAGTCAATATACCTTCCGGCCGCCGAGACAGGCAATGCTGCCCCGATCTTCTTGCCTCATCCGATCAGACAGAACGCACTCGAATCGAGAAGTTTAACGTTTTTCAATTGACCCGGGAAGGCCTCGCCGTCGAAATTGACCACGCGATTCTCGGGCGTACGGCCGGTCCAGCGTTCGGGGTTTCGCTTGCTGCGCCCCTCGACCAGCACCTCGACGTCGCGCCCGACCCATTGTCGATTGCGCCGCTCCTGCAGCGTCTTCTGCTGCTCCTGCAGCCGGCGTAGACGCTCGTGCTTCTCGGCCTGCGGCATCCCGCCGTCCAGCTCCAGCGCCTTCGTTGCGGGACGCTCGGAGTAGGCGAACGAATAGACGGTGTCGTAGGCGACCTCGTTCAGCAGGCTCAGCGTCTCCTCGAACTGTTCCTCGCTCTCTCCGGGGAACCCGACGATCACGTCGGTGCCGAACAGCATGTCCGGCATCCTCCGCCGCAGCCCCTCGATCTTGCGCAGGTAACCCTCGCGATCGTAGCCGCGCCGCATCCTCTTCAACACCTCGCTGCTTCCGGCCTGCACCGGCAGGTGCAGGTAGGGACAGACGGTGGGGCTCGCCGACGCCATCGCGTCCATCAGGCGGTCCGTCATCTGCGCCGGATGCGAGGTCGTGAAGCGCAGGCGTCGGACGCCCTCGATCTCGGCCGCGGCCGGCAGCAGGTCGGCCAGCGTGTTGCCGTCCTCGTCGCGGTACGCGTTGACGGTCTGGCCCAGGAACTCCATCTCCATCACGCCCTGTGAGGCCAGCGATCCGACCTCGCCCAGGATCGACGTCATCGGTCGGCAGATCTCGCGACCGCGGGTGTTCGGCACGACGCAGTACGTGCAGCGATGGTTGCACCCCTCGATGACCGTCACGAACGCCTTGCCCGTCCCCACGCCCTCGCGACGGATCTCGTCGTAAGGGAAACGGATCGAGTCGTTGCGGTATTCGGTGTCGACCGTGCCGCGCGCCTGCACGTCGCCGTTGCGAATGCGCTCCAGCGTTCGCGTGACCGTCGCCGTGGCCCGTGGGCCGACGACGAAGTCCACGACGTCAGAGCGACGGAAGATGCGCTCTCCCTCCTGCTGCGCGACGCAGCCGCAGACTCCGATGACGAGCTCCGGATTGCGTCGCTTGTACGGAACGAAGCGACCGAGCTCCGAGAACATCTTCTCGGCGGCCTTCTCCCGAATCGAGCAGGTGTTGAGCAGGATGACGTCGGCGTCCTCGCGGCCGTCGGCGCGGACGTAGCCGTCACGCTCCAGCGCCCCGGAGAGCTTCTCCGAGTCGTGGACGTTCATCTGACAGCCCCAGGTCTCGATGTGATAGCGACCCGTCGCCTTGCGACCGTCCGCCTTCTCGCGAAGGAGCGAGCGTTCCTGCAGCTTGTGCATCGGAGTCTCCGAGCCTCGTGCCGGGCGGCTAGGAGTCGCCGTTGTCGCCGGGAACGGGCGGCGCCGGCGAGAGAGTCTCGTCTCCGGCCGCGCTCTCGTCCCCGTTGATCAGGTCCTTCAGTTCCTTGCCGGGTTTGAAGTACGGAATCCGCTTCTCCGGCACGTCGACCCGGTCACCCGTCTTCGGGTTGCGCCCCTGACGCGAGCGTCGTCGCCGGACGCGGAAGCTGCCGAAACCCCGCAGCTCGATCTTATCCTCGCGCTGCAGAGCCTCGACGATCGAGGAGAACACCGTATTGACGATGATCTCCGCGTGCTTCTTGCTTACGTCCGTGACCCTGACGACCTGTTCGACGAGATCGGCCTTGGTCATGCTGCCTGACCCTCCCAGTCCCCGAGACGACACTCAGGCCTTGCGGCCCGGCGTCGTTCAGGACGGCGTCTCGTCCTTGGACGGGCCGTCGCCTTCCTCCGCCTCGGTGGGCTCGGCCGTTTCTTCGCTTGCGGGCGAAGCCTCCGCCGTCTCCGTCGCAGGCGTGTCCTCCGTTGCAGGTGCTTCCTCGGCCGCGGGCACCGTCGACTTGAGCAGCTCGGGCTTCATCAGGTCGCCGATCGTGGCGCTGCCGTCACCCTGGCTGCTGAAGTACGCCTGCACCGAGTCGCTGTCCGGCTCGTGCAGAGCCGCGCGAATCGACAGGCCGATCTTCTTCTCGACCGGATCGAGCTTGATGATCTTGACGCGCACTTCCTGGTCGACCGAGAAGGCGTCTTCCGGCTTCTCGATGCGCTCGTCCGACAACTCGGATACGTGCACCAGCCCCTCGACGCCCTCGAACAACTCGACGAAAGCGCCGAACTCGGTCAGGCGAACGATCTTGCCGCCGAGCACCACTCCGGTGTTGTGCGCCTGGAAGAAATCCTCGAGCGCGTTCGGCTGAAGCTGTTTGAGCCCCAGCGACAGACGCTGGTTCTCGGAATCGATCTTGAGGATGACGGCCTGAACGTCGTCGCCCTTGTTCAGCACCTCACCGGGATGCTTGACGCGGGTGGTCCACGACAGATCCGAGATGTGCACCAGGCCGTCGATGCCCTCCTCGACCTCGATGAACGCGCCGAAGTCGGTCACGTTGCGAACCGTGCCCTCGATCTTGTCACCGACCCGATACTTGGAACCGATCAGGTCCCACGGGTTGGGCTCGGTCTGCTTGAGTCCCAGCGACAGACGCCGGCCCTCGCGGTCGATCTCGAGCACGACGCACTCGACCCAGTCAGCGACGGTCAGCACCTTCGACGGGTGCTTGACGCGCTTGGTCCACGACATCTCCGAGACGTGAATCAGGCCCTCGATCCCCTCCTCGACCTCGACGAAGGCGCCGTAGTCGGTGAGGCTGACGACCTTGCCGCGGATGCGCGAGTGCGGCGGGTAGCGCGTCTCCGCGGCCTCCCACGGATCGTCCTGCAACTGCTTGAAGCCGAGCGACACGCGCTCTTTCTCGCGATCGAACTTCAACACGATCACGTCGAGCTCGTCGCTGATCTGGAACTTCTCGGACGGATGGTTGATGCGACCCCACGAGATATCCGTGATGTGCAGCAGCCCGTCGATGCCACCGAGGTCGATGAAGGCGCCGTACTCGGTGAGGTTCTTCACCACACCGCGCAGGATCTTGCCCTCTTCGAGTTCGGCGAGCGTTTTCTGCTTCTTCTCCGCGTTCTCTTCCTCGAGCACGGCCTTGCGCGAGAGCACGATGTTGCCGCGGCGCTTGTTGACCTTGATCACGCGCATCCGGAGTTCTTGGTTGATCAGCGTCTCGAGGTTGCGCACCGGCCGCACGTCGACGAGCGAGCCCGGCAGGAACGCCGGCAGGCCGATGTCGACCTTCAGGCCGCCCTTGATGCGGTCGACGACGCGGCCCAGAATGGCCTCGTTCGTCTCGTACGCCTTCTCGACGACGTCCCACACCTTGAGCCGTTCGGCCTTCTCCTTCGAGAGCACGACGTATCCGTCGCTGTCCTCGGTCTTCTCGAGCAGCACGTCGACCTTGTCGCCGGCCTCGACGCGAATCTTGCCGTCGACTCCGCGAAACTCGTCGATGTCGATCACGCCCTCGGATTTGTATCCGACGTCGACGATGACCTCTTTCTCGAGGACCTTGAGGACGCGCCCGATGACGACGTCGCCTTCCTTGACCGCCTTGCTTCCGGCTTCGAAGCTGGCGAGAGCCTGTCCGAAGTCTTCGATCTCTTCGACCATGATTCCCGGCTGCTGTTGCGCCTGGTCGGAATCGGTGGGTGTTTCTTCTTGTTTGGCCGCCGCCTCGTTCTCAGGATTGTCCTGGGAGGGCGTGTCGGCGTTCGGGGATTCCTGGTGCGTTTCCATAAGACTTCGGTCCAACCTCCTGGTCGAGAACCCGCAGTGCGTTGTTGGCCTGGCCGGGTTCCGCCGTGATTCCGTTATGGGTGGCCATCACCGTCGTGGACGACGGAGCCGACCAAAAGATCCATGCTAGAGAACCATCCTCGGCATGTCAAGAGCAGCCTTTTCAATCAATTACGGCGATTCGGCGCGGCCCGAACGGGGCCCCTCCGGGACCGTTTTTCGCTCGCCCGGCGCAGGCGCGCAACCTCGGCCGAAGTCAACGCTCGAATCCCCCCGGGCTCCATGTCTCCGAGCCCGATCCCGCCGAAGGCGACGCGGCGCAGCTTGACGACAGGATGGCCCAGGGCCTCGAAAAGCCTGCGAACGATGTGCTTCCGCCCCTCGGTGACGGCGATCTCGAGCCAGGCGTTGTGCGCCCGCTGGACCATCCGCAGCGCGGTGGGCACGGTCCGCCGCCCGTCGATCGGGATCCCTGCGCGCAGGCGGGCCAGCGCCGCCTCGTCCGGGCACCCGCGGACCTTCACGCGATACAGCTTGGGCACGCCCGAGCGTGGGTGAGTCAGCTCTCGGGCCAGGTCGCCGTCGTCGGTCAACAGCAGCAGCCCCTCGCTGTGGTAATCCAGCCGCCCGACCGGAAACACGCGCAGGCCGATGCGCCGGACCAGGTCCCCCACGCAACGCCGTCCCTCGGGGTCGGACAGCGTCGTGACGACCTCGCGCGGCTTGTACAGCATCAGGTAGGTCGAGGGGCGTCCCGTGGTGACGACCCGTTTGCCGTCGACCTTGATCGCGTCCCGCTCCGGTTCGACGCGCGTCCCCAGCTCGGTGATCGTGCTGCCGTTGACGGTGACGCGGCCTTCTTCGATGAGCTTGTCGGCCGCGCGGCGCGAGGCGACTCCGGCGCGAGAGAGGACCTTGTTGAGCCGTTCGCTCACGAGCCTTCGGGCGCGGCCTCTCCGCCCGCTTCTTCCTCGCCCGAGGTGGCGGGCACGGCGGCGACCAGCTCGTCCGCGCCACGCTCGGTAGCTTCGTCGGCCTCGTTGCCTGCGGCTCCCTCGCCGGCGGCGGGCTCTTCGCCCTCGCTCTCCGTCTCGTCGGACCGGACGACGGCCGCCTGGCGCGCGTCGAAGACCTCGATCAGCTCGTCGAATTCCTCGATCGGCGGCAGATCGTCCAGGCCGTTCAGGCCGAAGTGAACCAGGAAGTGCTTCGACGTCCCGTAGAGCATCGGCCGGCCGACCACCTTCTTGCGCCCCATGGTGCGAATCAGCTTCTTGTCCAGCAGGCTGCGCAGCGCGGCGGACGGGTCCTTGCCGCGGATCGACTGCAGCTCCGGCGAGGTCACCGGCTGACGATACGCCACGATGGCCAGCGTCTCCAGCGCTGCCGGCGTCAACCGGGCCCGGTTGCGCTGACGGAAGAAGCGGCGCACCCACTCGCCGAGCTCGGGCCGTGTCGACAGCTGATAGCCGCCGGCCACCTGCTCGAGGCGCAGGCCCGTACCGCTCTGATCCAGCAGCGACTCGAGCTGGTTCAGCGCCCGCGCCATCGCGTCCTTGTCCAGCTCCGGAAACGCGTCGCGCAGCTCGCGCGTCTGCACCGGTTCGCCCGAGGCGAAGATCACCGCCCCGAGGGCCGGCACGAGCAACTCCTCGGGAACGGTCCGACCGTCCTTCTTGCTCATGCTTTCTCCTCCGACGGCGCCGCCTCTCCGTCCTCCTCGCCTTCGGCCCGCACGCGGGCCAGACGGATCTCGTCGAACAGCTTGCGCTGGAACGCCGCCACGAGCTGCAGTCGCATCATCTCGAGCACCGCCAGGAACGTGGCGATCTTGTCCAGCCGCGTCGGCAGGTCGGTCAGCAGCGACAGCAGGTCGATCGAGGTGCGTCGCTCGAGCAGGTCGGTCAACCAGTTGATCTTCTCTGCGACGGAGACGGTGTCGCGCTTCAGCTGGAAGCGTTTCTCGTCGCCCATGCGCCCCAGCAATACGCGGAACGCCTTGAGCAGGTCGAACATGTCGACGGCGAGCAACTCCTCGCCCGCGAACTCGCGCGCGACGATCTCCCGCGTCCAGACCAGATTGCGGCGACTGTCCATCGCCTGCAGCGTCTCGGCCGCCTGCTTGAACCGCTGGTATTCCAGCAGTTGCTGGGCCAGCTCGGCACGCGGGTCCTCGTCGCCGTCCTCGTTCGCCGCCTCGGGGTCGGGCGGCAACAGCATCCGTGACTTGATGTGCATCAGCGTCGCCGCCATCAACAGGTAATCCCCGACCTGCTCCAGGTCGAGGTCCTGCATCATCTCGAGGTACGCGTTGTACTGCTCGGTGATGGAGACGATCGGAATGTCGGTGATGTCGACCTCGTTGACGCGCACGAGGTGCAGCAACAGGTCGAGCGGCCCGTCGAATTCGCCGACCTTCAGCCGGTAGGCCGTCTTCGAACCCTGGGGTTCGTTCGGCGATACGGTATTGCCTTCGGGTGTCGTCATTTCGTGCTGCGCTTTGCGGGGATCGGAGGATTGCCGGCGCGCAGACTGTAACACGCTGCCGGGCGACGCATCAACGCGAGTCGGAGATTCCGCAGGGTCGGATCAGGAGCCGCGTTTGCTCGTCCGACCGGCCTGCTTGGCCAGCTTACCGCCGGTCTTGCAGGTCCAGACGCGCCCGAGGCGCACCGCCTCCTCGACCAGCTTGCGCTCGACCTCGTAGTGCGGATCCTCGTCGAGCACCGGCCGGTGGCTGCGGTCGACGCGAAAGCGCTTGGACGAAAGGACCTCGCCCTCGGGCGAGATCAGCGCGAAGCCGAAATCGGCACCGAGATGGGCTGCGAAGCGGCGCGCGGTGTCGGGCATCGCGGTCGGAGACGAACGTTCGGCGATGCTGACCTCGAACTCGGTCTCGTCGATCAGGTTGTCGATGCGAACCCGCAGGACGCGGTCGTTCGGTCCGGGCTGCGCCGGGGCGGACAGGTCGACGCTGGCGACGCACGCCGCGACGCGCAACGCGAAGACGAGATCGTCCTCGACCTGGTCGCGCAGGCGCTCGGGCCCGACGGGCTGTCCCCAGTCCACTTCCAGGTGCAGGGCGTACGGAGCCGCCTTCTTGCCGGCATGCGCGGAGGAGCCCACGAGGAACGCGGTCGCGAGCAGTACGGCACACGCGACGCACCGACCCGTCGATGCGCGGCGGAGATTCGTGAAGGGCGGCACGTGCGAGATCGTTAAATACGGAACAGCAGCTGAACCATGCCCATCCCCAGCCGATCGCCGTCGGCGATCGGATGCGGCTTGCCGGTGACGAGCTTCGAGCCGTTGACGAACGTCCCGTTCAGCGCGCCCACCTCCTCGACGACCGAGAACGCATCGCCCGTGCGCAGGATGCGGGCGTGGCGTCGCGAGACGCTGCGTTTGAGATCGGCGTCCGTCAGGTCCACGTCGGGGCGCAGCTCCGTCACGGGGTCGTAGCGACCGATCAGGGTCTCGTTCGTTCGCACCGGAAACACGTGCTCGCCCTCGACGAGTTCGAGGCGAATCCCGGTCTCGATCGCGGGCGCCTGCGTGGGCTCGTTCTGAATCGTGCCCTTGGCCTCGGAGCTGCGGAGCCCGGCGGCGTGAAACTCGAGCAGGTTGCGCTGGGCCTCGCGCAGGCGGATCGACAACTTGCGCAACAATCGAATCGCGATCTCGATGTTGCTCTTGATCATCTTGTCGAAGGTGGAGCCGTTGATCTCGATCAACTGCGCCGCCTCGACCGCGGTCGCCGTGCTCGCCCGGGGAAGGCCCTCGAGCACCGACATCTCGCCGAAGAAATCGCCCTTCTCCATCACGCCGACGGTGTGCTCGTGCCCCTCGGCGACGCGGAACAGGCGCACCGCCCCGGACTGGACGATGTACATCGTCGCCCCGGGCTCGCCCTCCTGATACACATCGTCCCCCGGCGCGAAGGAGACCATGAACTTCTGTAGTGGATGCCTCGCCATACCGCCTGTTTCCGGGCGTTCCGCTGCCCTGCGGGCCGTAGTTTGATGATAGGTATCCGTCGCGGCCAAGTCAATCGGCCTCGGCCCCGGCGTCCTGGCGCCGGATCAGCAGCATTTTCTCGGCCGTATAGCGCACCGCCTGCTCGGGATCTTCGTCGGCGATCTCGCGCAGGATGACCGCCACCCGGTCGCCTTCGAAGGCGTCCAGCGCCTCGGTGGCCGCCACACGGACCGCGACCGATTCGTCCCGCCGGGCCCGCGCGACGAGATTGCCGCGCAGCGCCTCCTCCTCCGGCAGCACCTCGGTCCGGCTCCGGCGCATGATCTGCCCCGACAGCCGGGCCGCCCCCGCACGGATCTCGGGCTGCGGGTGGTCCAGCAGCGGCCGCACGCTCAGCAGCAGCTCGGGCTCGCCGCGGCGGAATTTCTCGTACTGCTGCAGCGCGGTGCCGATCAGCAACGGGTCTCGCTCTTCCAGCAGCTCGCCCATGCGCAGCCAGATCTGCCGGTCGTTCTTGAGGTCCTGGATCTCGACGAAGCGCTGGAACGCGCTGTAGCGCGCCTCTGCGCCCTCCAGCGGAACCTCCCGCGCGCCGTCCACGCCACGCACCAGCGCGTACGCGCCCGCAGCCCTCCCCTTCGCGGTGGGGGACGGCTCGAGCAGCAGGATGTAGACGGTGTCGGGCTCGAAGCGCAGCGGTCTCGGGTCGGCCTCGCGGTTCCGCGCGCGATTGGTGACCTTCAGATCGAGGCGCAGGTTCGACTCGACCGACACGTCGCCGCGGAACACTCGCTGGACGCGGATCTTCTGGAACTTCCCCTCGGCCCCGAGACTCTCGCCCGCGACGATCGTCGGTGCGACCGCCGACCACTCGTAGTCGTTGAGGTCCGCGACGTACGTACGCGTCGTCGGAAGCGCCAGACCGAGCAGAGCCACGATGAGCGTGAGTTTCAACCGACCGTCCCTCGCGCGCAGTGGAACGGGGCGCGGACGTGCGCCTCCTCCATCAAGACTGCCTCAGGGGACCGCGATTCGCCAACCCTGGATCGAGATCAATCCTCGGTCAGCGAGCTCAGCCGCAGCTTGACCGTCAGCCTGAACCGCCCCGCCTCCTCGCCGGCTCCGGCGAGCTCGACCGGGATCACGATCTCGCGTTCTTCGCCGTTGGCCAGCGTGGCGATCTCGAGATTCGGGTCGGAGAACAGGGAGTCCCCGTCGACCACGTCGGTCAGCGTGACCTCGGCAGCCGTGTTCAGCTGCGAGGTCGGCACCGCGACCTCGGTCTCCACCGGCGCCGGAGCGGCGGCCTCGACGGCAGCCGGCTCCTCGGGGAGGTCCAGCGCGGCGGGCAGATCGGCGACCTCGGGCGTCGTGTCGATCTCGGGGGCGAGCGAAACTTCCGTGTCCGCCGCGGTCTCGTCATCGACCTCGCCGACGAGGTTGTCGATCTCGTCTTCCGGGAACGGCGGCAGAGCAGCTCCGCCACCGGCACCGGCCGAGTGCGAGGCGGAGGCCGCGGCCACCGGGACCGCTGCGGGCGTCGGCGCCTCGGCGGACACACTCTCCGTCGAGGCGATCGGAATCGACTCGGTGGAGGCGGCCAGCGGAACGGATGCCGACGCGGCAGGCACGGCGACGGCTGCAGGCACCGGAGGCGGCGTCGCGGCAGCCGGCACGGCGGCCGTGTCCGCCGCGGCGTTGGACTTCGGATCGTATTTCTTCGTGAGGTGCAGCAGGACCAGCTTCGTGATCGCCTTCAGCGTGTCCTGCACGCCGATTCCCGTCGTCGCCACGGACTCGTAGAACGGCGCATTGTGCTTGTTGATCGCACCGTTCAACTCTTCGAGACTGGCCAGCTTGGGCAGATCACGCTTGTTCATCTGGATCACGTGCGGGATCTCGGCCAGGTTCATCCCGTGACCCTTGAGGTTGTCCTCGAGGTTCTTGAAAGACTCGACGTTGGCGTTGATCATCGGCTGCTGCGAGTCGGCGACGAACACGATGCCGTCGGCGCCCTTCAGCACCAGCTTCCGCGTTTCGTTGTAGAAAACCTGGCCCGGCACGGTGTAGAGCTGGACGCGGGTCTTCATTCCGCGGATCTCGCCCAGATCGATGGGCAGAAAGTCGAAGAACAGCGTTCGATCCGTCTTCGTCGCCAGCGAGAGCATCTTTCCGCGGACGCTGTCGGGCAGATTCGAATGAATGAACTGCAGATTCGTCGTTTTTCCGCACAGGCCGGGACCGTAGAACACGATCTTCGCAGTCAGTTCTTTCGTCGAGTAGTTGAACAATACCATCGGCTAGGACCCCTTGAAGATGTCGTTCTCAGACCTGTAAGTCCGACGCTAATTAAGACCATCGCGGAACATATATCCCGCTCTGGGGAGGGTCAAGCCGGAGGCGATGTTTCGCGCTCGGCGGGAACGGGGTGCGTCTCGAGAGCGCCCCTTCCGTTGAGAAGAGCGGCCACCTCGGCGCCCAGCAGGACGATGGCGACGGCAGTGTAGATCCACACGAGGAAGGCCAGAAAGCCGGTCAGCGTGCCGCTGACCAGGCCGAAGCTCGGGGATCCGAGCAACACGGCGCCGAAGACACGCCGCGCCGTCTCCCACAGCACGAGTGCCACGGCGGCGCCCGTGGCCGCCGAGCGCCAGCGCACTCGGCCGGCCGGCAGCCACTTGTACATCCAGAAGAAGATCAGGTAGCTGAAGCTCAGCACCAGGAAATAGGGACCCTTGCCCGCGAGCATCGCCGGCGCCCCCGGCAATCCGAGCGCCTCGCGGTACTCCGTGAGCCGCGGCAACGCCGTGTTCGCCAGCACCGAGAGTCCCAGGAACAGCGAGCCCAGCATCAAGAACCCGACCACCTTGAGCCGCGCCCGCCACGTGCTGCGTCGGGGCAGCGTGCCGAACGCCACGTTGACCGCGTGCTCCAGGGCAGAGAGCCAGTTCGTCCCGATCCACAGCAACGTCGGCACCGCGATCACCACCAACCCCTCGGTCTGGCGGATGTCCAGCACGACGCGGTCGAACTCCTGCGCCGCCACGTCGGGCAACAACTCCGACAGCCGCGCCAGCGCCGCGTCGGTGACTCCCCCGTCGTGGAACACGCGACCCAGAATGGCGACCATCAGGTACAGCAGGGGGCCGAGCGACAGCAGCATGTAGAACGCCACCGCAGCGGCGCGATCCAAACAGCCGTCGACGATGAAGTTCCGGATCGCCTCGTACGCGCCGCGGCCGATGCGTGCGAGCCACGCCTTCACCGCTCGCGCTCCTCGCGGCGTCGACGGAACTGCAACTTGATCGGCGCCGACCCGAACCCGTATCGATCGCGCAACGTGTTCTGCAGGCGCCGCCGATACGAGAAATGCACGCGCTTGGGTTCGTTGCAGAACAGGCGGATCGTCGGCGGATGGATGCCGGTCTGCGTCGCGTAGTAGATGCGCAGCGCGTCGCGGCGCGGAGACGCGTTCATCTGCGCCGACGCGACCTCGCGCAACCAGCGGTTCAGCTCCGCCGTCGCGACATGCACTCCCGCCTCGGCGAACGCCTCCTCGGCGCGCTCCAACACGCGCGTCACGCGCTGCCCTGTCTTGGCGCTGATCAGCACCATCGGCACGGCGCGCGCGAACTTCAGCCGGTCGCGCACCGTCTCCTCCCAGCGCTTGGCCTGCTCCTCCCGCCCCTCGATCAAGTCCCACTTGTTGACGGCGACGACCATCGGCTTGAAGGCATTGACCACCTCGCCGGCGATGTGCGCATCCTGAGCGGCGAACTCGTCGCTGGCATCGATCACCAGCACCGCGACGTCACAGGCCTCGATGTTGCGCTGTGCCCGCACGACCGAGAATCGCTCGACTCCCCGCTCGACGCGGCCACGCCTGCGGATGCCCGCGGTGTCGATCAGTCGATAGCGTCGGCCGTCCAGTTCGAGCAACGTGTCGACCGCGTCGCGCGTCGTTCCCGGCACGTCGCTGACCACCATGCGCTCCTCGCCGACGAGCCGGTTGAGCAACGACGACTTGCCGACGTTGGGTCGTCCGACGATCGCGATCTGCAGCGGCCGCTCCTCGCCGGCCTCGCTCTCTTCGGCGATCTCGTCGTCGTGCGGTGTCGATTCTCCGAGCAACTCCGCGATCCGATCGAGCAGATCGCCGACGCCGAAGCCGTGCTCGGCGGAGGTGGGGAACGGCTCGCCGACGCCGAGCTCGTGCAGCTCGTGAATCAACGCCTCGTTCTGCTGCGAGTCGATCTTGTTCGCGACGAGGACCAGCGGAAGCCCCTGGCGACGCAGGAAAGTCGCGACCTCGTGATCGAGCGCCGTGGCCCCCGCCCTGGAGTCGAGGACGAAGAGGATCACCGACGCCTCGTCCAGAGCGGCACGAGCCTGCATCTCGATCTCGTCGGCCATCGGGGCCGCCGTGTTCGGGGTCAGTCCGCCGGTGTCCACGAGCCGGAACGGACGAGGCGCATCGCGCACCTCGGCGTACTGCCGGTCGCGGGTGACCCCCGGTTCGTCCGTCACGATGGCCTGGCGCTTGCCGACGAGCCGGTTGAAGAGTGTGCTCTTCCCCACGTTCGGCGCGCCGACAATGGCTACGAGCGGTAAGCGCACGCGCCGAACCGTAGCACGCCGCCACGAACGTCCACAACCGAGCTCGGCGATAAGTCCATGTGAAGAGAAGAGTTAGCCGAACCGGACTCCTTGACACCCCCAACCCCTGCCGCTAGACTCCTGCCAGGTGCAAAAGCCCGTAAACCGGCTTGCTGCAAGGGGTTGTCTCATGATCAAGGCCGACATCATCAACCGCGTCGCCGACGAGGCGAAGATCACCAAGGTCAAGGCCGTGGAGGCCGTCGAGGCGGTCTTCGAAGCGATGAAGATGTCGATGAAGCGCGGCGAGCGCATCGAATTGCGCGGATTCGGCGTGTTTCAGGTCAAGCCCCGCAAGAAGGGCATCGGCCGCAACCCCCGGACCGGACGCGAGGTGCGTATCCCGCCCGGCAAGACGATCCGTTTCAAGCCGGGCAAGAACCTCCGCGACCTCGGCTAGCCGCCGGCGGAGCTTCCCCGGCGCCGCTCCAGCTCCACCTCGACCGACAGCGGCTCATCCCCCACCTCGACCCGACGCGTCACCGGCCCGTAGCCCGGCCGCACGATCTCGATCGTGTGCGGACCCCGCGCGACCGGCAGCGCTCCGTGGAGCTTCGCGAGCTCGTCGGCGCGCGCGAGGAACTCTCCGTCCAGGTAGACGGCCGCGTCGCTCGGCGTCGCGCGAATGCGCAACAGGCCGCGCGCGATGGAGCTGCGCGCCCCCGACCGGGTCTCGACTCGCGTGTCGAACTCGGGGTCGTCGCTCGCCTGCCGCTGTGGGGCCGCCGCGGGCGGGCGCTCGTTCGAGCGCGGGTCGATCCCCTCGCCCCGCGCCAGTTTCTCGCCGATGAAGTAGTAGCCGCCGGGTCGGACCTCCACGTGGCGCCGCAGCGTCCGGTAGCCGTCGAAACGGAACTCGAGCGTGTGCTCGCCGGGGGGCACGTAGAGCAGATCCCACGAGCCGTTGTAATCGCGCGCCTGCCCCACGACCACGCCGTCGACCGACACCTCCGCCTTCCGCGGCTTCACGTCGGTCTCGAACACTCCGGGCGCCTGGCGATCCCCGGTGAACCCGACGCGGCGGTAGACGGGGTAGCCGTAGTAGTACGGCCAGCCGTACCAGCCGAAGGAGGGGCCGTACCAGCCGCCGTACGGATACCCCCCGTAGTAGCCACCCCAGTAGCCGTAGTAGCCGTGATGTCCGTGGTGTCCCCCCCCGTAGCCGTAGGTCGCGCGTCCGCGGGCGACGGTTCCGCCCGAAGAGCTCGGCCGCGAGGCACTGCCCGAGGCCGAGCCCCCCGACGAGGAGCTGCGGGCGGACGAGCCGGGTCGCCCCCGGCCCGACGCGTCGGCAGGCGGCACCAGGGCGCAGACGAGGGCGATCAGGACGAGCGGTACGGCGGCGGCCTTGAGGTAGGTCATCGGGAGTCCTCCACGGTGGTTCAAAGCAAGCGCCGTACCGAAGTCGAAGTCGACCGACACGGGGTTTTTGCGAGCCGCCATGCGAACGCCGTCCTCCCTGGGTGCCACCCGCCGTCGCCCACGAGGGACACGCCCGCGCTGGTATACTCCCGCCCTCCAGGCGAATCGCGCGCGGAGATCGATCGGACTCACCTTGGAACAGGACCGGATCCCCGTGACCCTTCGCTTCGGCCCGCCCCCGCCGGCGGTCGCGCCGGGACCCCGGAGTCGCACCTGGCTGCACGTCGTCCTCGTTCTGGCGACGCTCGCGACGTTGACCCTCGCCGGCCTAGGCTGGGCCACGCCGCAGTTCGCGCCGGACGGGTCGCCGGACGTGCCGGAGGGTCCGCTCGGCCTCGTGCTGCTCGGGTTGCCCTATGCGCTCCTCGTCCTGTTGGTTCTCGGGGCGCACGAGATGGGGCACTACCTCGCCTGCCGTTACTACGGAATCCCGGCGACGCTGCCGTTCTTCATCCCGGGCATCCCGCCGCTCGGCTCGTTCGGCGCGGTGATCCGCATCCGCGGGATCATCCCGAACCGGCGGGCCCTGTTCGACGTCGCCGCCGCAGGGCCGATCGCCGGTTTCGTCGTGGCCCTCCCCGCGTTGCTCATCGGATACGCCTTCGCCGCTCCGGTGCCCCCCGAGGTCGCCGAGGCCGCAGGCGCTCAGGGGTTCGGGCACCCGGTGGCGTTGATGCTCGTCGAGGGGTGGTTCGGCGGCGCGGGCCCGCGTTACACGAACAGCTGGCTCGGTGCGGGATGGGTCGGGATGTTCGTCACGTCGCTCAACCTGTTCCCCGTCGGACAGCTCGACGGCGGGCACGCCGCGTACGCGATCGGGCGACGGCTGCACCGCCGCCTCGCCTACTTGACGCTGATCGCTCTCGGCTCGCTGCTGCTATGGCACGTCACGCAGCGCCAGGTTCCGGCCTACCTGCTGTGGTTCGCCATCCTCTTCTGGATGCGCGACCGGCACCCGCGCCTGCTCGACGAGACGTCCGAGCTGGGGCGCGGAAGAGTCGCGGTAGCCTGGCTGCTGGTCGCGATGTTCGTCGTCTCGTTCATACCGATCCCGTTCGTCTTCTCGACCTGACGCGATCCCGGACGCGGACTCCACGCGCCACCCCGCGCCCACAGCGTTCAGCCGCACCCGGCCATGCAAGTCCGTGCGCCACACGCGCGCACCACTGCGTTCGAGCGCGTCGAGAACCCGCGGGTGCGGATGATCGAAGGGGTTCTCGCGACCGCACGAGACGATCGCTTGCTCGGGCGCGACGCGGCGCAGGAATGCCCTGGTCGTGCCGTTCACGCTGCCGTGGTGCGACACCACGAGCGCCTCGGCACGTAGGTCGACGCCGCCCGCGACCAGCATCTCCTCACCCTCGCGCTCGAGATCCCCCGCCACGAGCAGCCGTGCGGGTGCCGTCCCCAGCCGGACCACGATCGAGCGGTCGTTCTCGCCGAGGTGCGCGACGTCGCGCGGGGGGGAGAGGACGACGAGCCGCGTGCGGCCGAGCGCGTGCGTCGTACCGCGCTCGACCAGCCGCAGCGCGGTCCCTCGCTCGAGCGCGCGAGCGGCCAGGCGCTGCAACGTCTCGCTCTCGACCCAGCCGGGAGCCAGCCACAGCTCACCGACCTCGAGCTCGTCGAGGATCGCCTCGGCGCCTCCCGCGTGATCCGCGTGATCGTGCGTCGGGGCCAGCACCTCGACCCGCCGCCCGCTCCAGCCCAGCAGATACGGCAACACGACGCGCCGCCCGGCGTCCGACCCACCGGGTCGCGCGCCGCCCGCGTCGATCAACGCCGGCGCCCCCCCAGCGCCGCGCAGCACGACGCACTGCGCCTGTCCCACGTCGAGCACGTGTGCCTCGGCCCCGCGCGCCAACGAGGGCAACGGCCCCACGTGCAGCGCGCTCGCGAGCAGCGCCGCGCACAGCCCCGCGCCGCGCCCGCCGCGGTCCGTTGCAACGCACAACAACGCCACGTAGTACGCGACCGTGAGCGCGGCCGCCGGCCGCGCAACGGCGAACGATGCCGCCTCGACCGACGCTGCGATACGCGCGACCGCGAAGATGCCGTCGACTCCCAGCGCGGCGAACGACGCGAGCAGCGTCCCGACGAGCGTGCCCTCCGCGACGAGCGCGCCGTAGCCGCAACCCAGCGCCATGCCGCACAGCGGAACCGCGACCAGGTTCGTCAGCACGCCGACCGGCGCGAGGCGGCCGAAGTGCCAGGCTGCTAGCGGGGCAGCCGCCAGGTACGCGGCGAGCGAGATCGAGGTCGTCCGACCGAGTGCCCCGGGCAGCGGAACGAGCGCCCGCGCGCGGCGCGCTCCGGCCAGGATCCCCGCGGTCACCAGCGTCGTCAGGCGAAAACCGGGGTCGTGGAGGATCGACGGCGCGATCGCGATCCAGACGGCCGCCACGACGGCGAGCGCGTTGAGCGCGCGGCCCTCACGACCGAGCGCGCGGCCGACTCCCCCGGCCGCCGCGCCGAGTGCGGCGCGGACCACCGGCGGGCGCGCCCCAACGCCGCTGCCGAACAGAAGCAGCCCGCAGCCCGTCGCGGGCCACAGGATCGCGGGCGGACAACGCAGTCGCAGAGCGAGAGCCAGCAGTGCGCCGTAGACGAGTCCCACGTGCAGGCCGCTGATCGCCACAACGTGCGCCACTCCCGCTTCGCGCAGCGGTTCGATACGCTCGGCATCGAGTCCCGCGCGGTCGCCGAGCAGCAGCGCGCGTAGCATTCCCTCGTGCAGCGGAGCCGCACCCCACAGCCGACTCGCCCGTCTCCGCGCCGCTGCGCGCAGGTGTTCCACGGCGCGTAAGGGGGTCGCGGGGCCGACGTCCAGCCGCTCGACGAGCCACGCGCTCTTGACGTAGCCCCGGAGATCCGCAGCCCCACGCTCGCGCGGCGCACGTGAGAAGTCCGCGCGACTGTTGCGCGGCGCGCGCGCTGGCCGCACGCGGCACCAGACGCGCACGGTGTCGCCCGCGCGCAAACGATCCAGTTCGCGCATCCCGCGTTCGCCCGAGGACGCGATCTGCAGCTCGGCGCGCAGCGTCGCGCTCGCCCCGTCGCCGCGCTCCGGGCGCGCGTCGAGCGCCAACCAGCGTCGCCCCCCCGTCCGCGGCTCCGGCGCGCGCCGCACACGACCGATCAGCGAGAGCTCGCGCGTCAAACGTGGAGCGTCGCCCCAGAACGACTCCGCGCGCAGCGTCGCACTCGCGCGATCCCGCTGCTCGAGAGCCGCGCCCGCGGAGAACAGCAGGACACAGATCGCGAGACCTGACGCGCTCGTCCGCAGACCGCTCCACGCCGCGCCGAGCGCCAGCGCCGACAGCGAGACGCCGAGCAACGCCTCGCCGACACCGAATGCGGACGAGCCGGCGACGCCGAGGATCAACGCCAGCGCGTACGGCACGGCCGGGAATCGTCCCGCTGCGGATGAACTCAAACGAACTGCGCTATCGGGAGGCGAGTGGGACGCGGGTCGCGGTCAGTTGCGCTGCGGTCCTCCGACAAGCACGTCCGCGCGCGGCAGCCGCAGGCCGCGACCCATGCGGCGGCCGGGCAGCAGCCCCGCAAGGACGGCGCCGAGATCCTCGACCGCCGTGTACCACACCGGCAACGCCACGAGCGTGAACACGGTCGAGGAGATCAGTCCGCCGATCATCGCCACGGCGAGCGTCTGGATATAGACGCCGGCCACGGTGAACTGCGACATGGCCAGCGGCGTCAGGCCGCAGACGGTCGTGATGGCGGTCATCAGCACCGGGCGCAGGCGGTCGCCGCAGCCCTCGACGAGGGCGTCGCTACGCGCCTGCCCTTCTCGGCGCAGGGCGTTGACGTGTTCCACCATCACGATTCCGTTGTTCACGACCACGCCGACGAGGATGACGATCCCGATGAAGCCGAGAATCTCCAGGTCGAACCCGAACAGCCACAGACTCCAGAACGCCCCGAACAGCGCCAGCGGCAGCGTGATCAGGATCGCCAGCGGTTGCGTGAACGACTCGAACAGGGCCGCCATCAGCAGCACGACGACCAGCAACGACAGCAGCAGGCCGCGGAACATCACGCCGAGCGCCTCGTTGTCGTCGTGATGCCGCCGCCCCCAGTCCCAGGAATAACCCTCGGGCAGGTCGAGCCCGGCCATCTGCGTCTCGACGAGTTCCTGCGCCTGAATGCCGGTCGTGTTCTCCTCGTCGAACTCGAGAGTGATCCACGCCGTCGTACGCCGGTCCACGCGCCGGATGTTGGGTCGCGTGCGCGAATGCTCGATCTGCGCCACCGAACCGAGCGGGACCGTCCGCCCGTCGACCGACGGCACCGGCAGGTCGTCGAGCGACGCGACGCCGGGACGCTCGAACTCGGACAGGCCCACGATCAGATCGACCTCACCGCTCTCGCCGTGAAAACGGCGCAGGTGGCGCCCGCGGAACACGAAGCTGACGGCGTCCGCCACGCTCTGCGGACTGACGTCGAGCCGGCGCGCGCGCTCCGGATCGATCTCGACCCGCGCCTCCTGGCGCCCGACCAGCGACGGGCCCCAGACCTCGATCACGTCGGGCAGTCCGCGCAGACGCGACTCGGCGTCGTACGCCAGCTCCTCGAGGAACTCCGGGTCCTCGCCGTGAACGGCGACGCGCACCACGACGCCGCTGCGCGGGCCACGGTCGCGCCCGCGGCGATCTCCGATCTCGAGCTCGACCCCCGGCATCACCGGCATGCCGACACGCAGCCGCTCGCGCAGCTGCTTGATGTCGGCCTTGCTCGAGCGCTGCTGCGGCAGATAGACGCGGGTGATCGCCCCGCGCGGCTCCTGGAACCAGGAGTAGATCTGTTCGTACTGCAGCTCCTCCGCGCGACTCTCGACCCAGTCTTCGACGATGTTGATGTAGCCCTCGAGCACGTCGCGCGTGGTATCGTCGTGGATCTGGTAGTTGATCTGCACGTCGCGCTGCGCCGTCTCGGGCTCGCCCGACTTGTCGATCAACTGGATCGGGACCATCGCGCTCGCCGCCAGCAGGAACAGCGGCAACAGCGTGAGGAAGCGGTGGCGCAGCGTCCAGCCGAGCACCTCGCGATACCGCGGAACGACCCACGAAAGCAGGAAGCCGCCGGCGACCCGCCTGCGCGGAACGAAGCGCACCGCCGCCAGCGGGATGAACGTCAACGAGATGACCAGCGAGCAGACCACGGCGAGGCAGATCACCGCCGCCACCTGACCGATGTAGATCTTCATCTCGTTCGGCTCGATGATGAACAGCCAGGACCAGACGATGACCGTCGTAGCCGTCGCGGCGACGACCGCCGTCGCGACCTGACGCACGCCGAGACGCGCCGCCGCGTCGGCCGACATCCCCTTGCCTTGCAGCCGGAAGACGTTCTCGATGACGACGACCGCATTGTCGACCAGCATTCCCACGCCGAGCATCAGCCCCAGCAGGGTCAGTACATTGAACTCCATCCCCAGCATGAACATCGCGCCGCACGTGACCAGCAGCGAGAACGGGATGGCGACGGCGACGATGGCGGTCGTCACGATCCTGCGCAGGAACAGGAACAACACGGAAACGGCCAGCACCCCGCCGAAGAAACCGGCGTTGCGTAGTCCGTACAGCGCCATGCGGATCGACTCGCCGGCGTTGTCCCATACGAGGACCGTGATCCCCTCGAGCTCCGGGTCGTTCTCGATCTCACCGATGCGCTGCATCAGCCGATCGACGGTCTCGATCGTGTTCGCGGTCGGTTCCTTGAAGATGTCGAAGCCGATGGCGAAGTCGCGGTTGAGATGCCGTCCGCGCGTCAGCTCCGGCTCGCGAAGCGCCACGTCCGCAACGTCGGCCAACTCGAGGCCGTCACGCCCCAGCGGAAGGCGTCGCAGCGGCTCCACCTCGTGGAAGCGCGCCGAGGTCCGGACGTCGTAACGCAACGCGCCGCCATGGATCGTGCCGAGGTCCATATCCAGGTTCGCCGACTCGACGCGCTCGATCAGCTCGCCGACCTCGATCCCGTGTTGCTTCAGCGCGGCGAGATCGAGGTCGATCCTGACCTCCTGTGGATCCACGCCGTACAACTGGACGCGCGCCACGCCGCGAATGCGCTCGAGCGGCTGGCGAATCCTGCGGTCGAGGAGCTCCCACGACTCCGAGAGGTCGCGCCGGGCCGAGATCCGGCCGTTCAGCACCTCGGCCCCCGGACCGTCGGTGTCGCCCTCGACCCGCACGTGGCCGACGCCCGCCGGAAGCTCGGCGCGAGCGCGCTCGACGGCATCGCGCACCTCGCTCTTCTTGACGTCGAGATCCGCGTTCCAGTCGAACTGAACCTCGACCTCGGCGAAGTCCGGACCGACGAAACCGTAGATGTGCTTGACCTCCGGGATCGAGGCGACCTCCGCCTCGATCGGCTCGACGACCTGGCGCAACGCCTCCAGCGGATGGGCACCGGGGAACGGAACCGAGATGTCGATCTCGGGCTCGTTGACGATCGGCAGCAGCCCGAGCGGCAGGTGGAACACCGCCACTGCGCCGAGGACGGTGATGCAGATCAGCATCATCACCGTGGCGATCGGCCGGTCCAGCGGCCACCCGGTCCACCTCACGACGCGATCTCCTCCGCCTCGCCGCCGGGGACGGCCGAGGAGGCGACCGCGGGCTCGTTCCCCACACGCGAGAAGGCGAGATACAGGCACGGGATGACGATCAACGTCAACAGCGTCGCCGCGCTTAGCCCACCGACGACCGTGATCGCGAGCGGCCGTCGCAGCTCGGCGCCCGAGCCCAGGCCGAGCGCCATCGGCATCAGCGCCAGCACCGTCGTCGCGGTCGTCATCACGATCGGACGCAGCCGCTCGCGGCCCGCATCCACGATCGCCTCCCGCACCTCCTGGCCCGCGTCGCATCGACGGTTGATCGCGTCGACCAGCACGATCGCGTTGTTGACGACGATCCCCGCGAGCATCACCGCCCCGATCAGCGCCAGCACGCTGACCGGCGTGGCGGTCAGCCACAGCGCGGCGACCACGCCGACGACGCCCAGCGGCACCGAGAGCAGAATCACGAACGGATAGCGCAGCGATTCGAACTGCACCGCCATCACCACGTAGACCATGAAGATCGCCAGGGCCAGGGCCAGCTTGAGGCTGGAGAAGGAAACGGCCAGGTCGCGATCCTGCCCCGCCATCTCGGCCACGACCCCGGCCGTCTCGAGCCGCAGCGCGCGCTCTCGCACCTCGCCGAGCACGCGGCCCAGATCGGGGTCGGACGTGCGCGCGGTGACCTGGGCCACGCGTCCGCCGGAGACGCGATGGATCGCCGCCGGTCCGCGCCCGAGCTTGACCTCGGCCACGGCCGACACCGGCACGGCGGTCCCGTTCTCCAGCCGGTAGCGTAGGTCCTGCACGCGTGCGGCGCGATCGCGTGCGTCCTCGGAGGCGCGCAGGCGGATGTCGATCCGTTCCTCACCCTCGCGGAACTGCCCCACGACGTCGCCGCGGATCTGACGCCGCAGCGACTCGCCCAGACGCTCGGCCACGACGCCGAGGTCCGCGGCGCGCTCGCGGTCGAGCTCGATCGTGATCTCCGGGTTGCCCGGCTCGGACGTCGACGCGACGTCCTCGACACCGGCGATCCCGCCGATCCGCTGCACCATCTCCGCCGAGGCGCGGTCGAGCGCGCCGAGGTCGTCCCCGAACAGGTTCAACACGATCGGCGGCCGCACCGCCAGCACGGAAGGCCGCACCAGCTCCGCCTCGACCCCGGGGAACAGCTCCAGTGCACGACGCATGCGCCGCACCGTCTCGGCCTCGGCTCCCTCGCCGAGCCCGTCCTTCAGCACGAGGTTGATCTGTGCCAGGTTCTCACCGAACGTCTGCCGCCCCGAGGCAGTCGAGGGCAGGCTGCCCACGACGGAGAAGACGCGCGCGACGCGCGGGTCCTCGGCCATGCGGCTCTCGATGCGCGCCACGACGTCAGCGGTGCTCTGCAACGTGCTGCCCTCGCCCGACTTCAGCCGGAACGCGAACTCGCCCTGGGCCAGATCGGGGACGAGGTCGGTCCCGAGCAAAGAGAACACGCCGAGCGACAGCGCGAACAGAGCGAAGCTCAGCGGGAGAATCGCCCAGCGCGCACGCAACGCCCCGCGCACGACGCCAGGATACGCCGCGCCGAGGCCGTCGAAGACGCGCGTCGCGGGCCAGCTCAGCGCATGGAACGTCCAGGCAATCCCCCACCACGCGGCGCCGACGGCGGCCACGAGCAGGTGTAGTGCGCCCTGCAGCAGCAGCAAGAGGCCGAGCACCAGCGGCCTTAGCACGGCGCGCCAGACGAGGACGAGCACGGCCCATAGCGGAAAGACGAGCGCTCCGGCTGCACGCAGCGCCATCGGCAGCTCGCGGCGCACGGGCCGCAGCAGTGTCTCGCCCCACGGACGCGGGCTGCCCACGGCGGCGCGCGGCGTCACGCGGCGCAGCTCTCCGTATTCCAGCGCGGACAGCATCGGAATCAACGTCAACGAAACGACGAGCGACGCCAGCAGCGACAGGCAGACCGTCACCGCCAGGTCGTAGAACAGTTGACCGGCGACGCCCTGCACGAAGACGATCGGAAGGAACACGCAGACCGTCGTCAGCGTCGCCGCGGTCACCGCGCCGGCGACCTCCGCCCCACCGAGCCGGGCCGCCTCGGCCCGACCGACACCCTTGCGGCGGTGCCTGTCGATCGCCTCGAGCACGACGATCGAGTTGTCCACGAGCATGCCGATCCCCAGCGCCAGTCCACCGAGCGACATGATGTTCAGCGTCACGCCCGCCTTGAACATCGGCAGGAACGTCGCAACCACGGAGATCGGAATCGTCAACGTCACGACCGCCGTCGAGGCCGCGTCGCGCAGGAAGAAATACAGCACGAGGATCGCCAGCACTCCGCCGAGCAGCGCCGCGTTGCGCACCTCGTTGACCGCGCGGCCGATGTAGGTCGACTGATCGGTCAACAGCGTCAGCCTGAGATCGGCACCCATCTCGGACTCGAGCTCGGCCAGCTGCTCGCGGATGGCGGCCGAGACGGCGAGCGTATTCGACGAGCCTTCGCGATACAGCGCGATCTCCACCGCCTCCTCGCCCGAGTTGCGCGTGATCTCGTCCCGGTCCCGGTGGCCGCGACGAACCACGGCGACATCCTCGACGCGGACACGGCCGGAGTCCTGGTCGCGCACCACGGTCTTGCGCACCTGCTCGAGATCTTCGAACTCGTGCATCGTCCGCACGAGGTAGACCGCGCCCCAGTCCTTGATCGTCCCGCCGGGCCGGTTGACGTTCTCCGAGCGCAGCGCCGAGCCCAGGTCGTCCAGCGTCAGGCCCAGGGCGGCCAACCGATCCTCGTCAGCCTCGATCTGGATCTCGGCGTCCAGCCCGCCGCGGACCTTCGCCGCCGCCACGCCGCTGACGGCCTCGAGTCTCGGCCGCAGCCAACGCTCGGCGACCTGCCGCAGTTCGTCCAGCGAACGTTCGCCGGAGAAAGCGAGTCGCACGATCGGATCGAGCGACGGGTCGAAGCGCAGCAAGCGCGGCCGAGCGGCCTCGCGCGGCAGCTCGGCCAGACCCATCTTCTCGCGGACCTCCATCGACACTCGGCCCATCGGCTCGTCCCAGTCGAACTCGAGCACGACCTCCGAGACACCCGCGCGGGAGACCGAGCGCATCTCGCGCAGTCCGGGGATAACTCCCACGCTCTCTTCCATCGGGCGCGTGACGAACTGCTCGACCGACACGGGGGCCGCGTCGGAGTACTCGGTCTGGATCGTCAGCGTCGGAAACGAGAGATCGGGCAGCAACTCCACGTCGAGCTGGTTCGCGGCGATGAACCCGAAAACGGTCACCGCCAGCGTGGCCACGAAGACGGTGACGGGGCGGCGGACCGACAGATCAGGAAGCGACACCGGTCACTCCATCGTCTTCCGCAGCCTCACCCGCCTCCTCAACGCGGATCCTGGCGCCATCGGTCAGCGCCGACGCTCCGAGCACCACGACGCGGTCGCCCACGGCGAGTGCGCGCGCAGGATCGACAGCGTGCAGGATCTCGACGAGGTTGCCCTCCTCGTAACCGCGCACGACCTCGAGCCGTTCGACGGTCTCTCCGTCGCTGGTCAGCCGGTAGACCAACCACCGGCGGCCCTCCGCGACGAGCGCCGAGCGCGGCACGACCAGCGCCTGCGCGTGCGTGTCGGTCACGATCTCGCCGCGAACGAAGCTACCCGGCCGCAGTCGGTTGCGGCCCGCGATCGCCAGCGTCACCTTGACCGTTCCGGTCTCGCCGTCCACGCCGGGGGCGATGCGCTCGATGTTGGCCTGCGCCGTGTCTCCCGACGCGTCGGCGACGAGCCGCACGCTCTGACCCGGGGCCATACGGCCCACGTGCCGCTCGGGGATCTGAATATCCGTGTAGAGCGGGTCGAGGTCCGCGACGTCGTAGACCGACGTGCCGTCAGCGACCGTCGCGCCGGGGTCGAGGTGCCGACTCAGCACCACGCCCGCGAACGGAGCGCGGATCACGGTGCGCTGGAGGCGTAGCTCGGCCAACGAGGCGTCGTGTCGCGCGACCTCGGCCTCGCGACGCGTCGTCTCGAACTCCTCCTCGGCCACCATCCCCTGCTCGTGCAGCGTTCTGGCCCGCTCGAGCTCGCGCACCCGGGTGTCGCGGACGTCGCGCGTGCGGGCGAATTCGATGCGCTGCTCGTCGTCTTCGAGGATCGCCAGCTCCTGGCCGGCCCGGACGATGTCTCCCTCCTCGACGAGCAGCTCGCGCACGATGCCCGGCGTCCGGGCCGTGACCGTGGCGCGTCTCTCGGCGCGCAGGCGCGCGCTCGTCGTGTACAGCGCCGACATCGCCTCACGCTGCACCGCCGCCAGCTTGACGGCGATCGCGTCGTCCTCCGCCTCCTCGGGCGCTTCCGTCGTGGTCGCCGCGGCTGACGTCCCGGAGGCTCCGCCACCCAGGCAACCGCACAGTCCCAGCGCCGGTAACACCAGCAATGCCAACAGCGCCGGCTTCACCCAGCGGCCCTTGGTCCCGTATTCACGCATGCTTCGGCCCCCCTTCCATGCGGCCACTCGGGGAGATGACCCCGGCCCGTCGTTACAGGAAACGCAGGCGGAGGCCCAGGGGTTTCCAAAAAAAACGGCATTCCGCGGTCAGGGGCCGACATCGTCCGCCAGATGCGGCAGCTCGAGGTCGCGCCGCAAGCGGTCCAGAAGGCCCTTCCGGATCGTCGCCCCGAGCACCTCGTCGTCCATTCTGCCCCGAAACCCCTCGATCTGCCGATCCACCGCCTCCCGGGCGGCGGCGAGCGCCGTCGGCGGGACCACGTCGAGGAGCCTATCGTCGAGCGCCTCGTCCACACGCCGCGCGGGCTCTCCCCCGTCGAGCTGCGACAGCAGTTCGCCCAGCAGCGCCGACAGCGCCGGGTGCAGCACAGCACCCTCGGCGGCCCGCCGGCGCCACGCGTCGCGCGCCATCCCGCCCCGCTCCGACGACTGCGCGGTGGGCTCGCGCGTGGTTCGGCCCTGACGCACCGCTTCCCACGCCGCGTCGACCTCCTCGCCCAGCCGGCCCAGTCCACGGATCCCGCGCCGGTGCTTCGCCGCCACGTGCAGCGCCTCGCTCACCAGCTGTAACGGGACGTCGTTCTCGAACCAGCGCAGCACGGTCGCCCAGTCGCGCGGCGACAGGACGACGGGCCCCTCGCTGAGCTCGGACCACTCGTGCTCGATCGCTCGGGCGTAGTCCGCGACCCCTCCGTCGGCCGTCATGCCGACAGTCGCCGAACGTGTTGCGCGAGGTGCTCGAGCGAGGGGCGCAGCACGCGCAGCTGCGCGCGATAGAAACCGAGCGCCTCGCCGATCGGGTCGTCGAGATCCCGCGGACGCTCGGCGGGTTGCGAACCGTGTTCGAAGGCGCGCAGCAGGTAGCGTGCGCCGCCGCCGCGCGGGAAGCGAAACGCGAGCGCTTCGAGATGTTCCTGCGCCATCACCACGACCAGATCGGAGGCGTTGACGAGCTCGTCGCAAATGCCCTTCGATCGATGCGCGGTCAGGTCGACTCCGATCTCCGCCATCGCCTCGACCGCCTCGGGCGCGGCCGGCGAGCCCTCGATACCGAGCGTGCCCGCGGAGTCCACCTCGACGCCCGTGACGCCGCCCTGCCGCACGTGCTCGCGGAAATACGCCTCGGCCATCGGACTCCGACAGATGTTGCCGCTGCAGACGAACAGGACCTTCATCAGCGGTTGCGTTCCCAGATGATGCGCAGCCCCTTGAGCGTGAGGCCGCCGTCGACGGCGCTGACGCAACCCAACTCGGACTCGAACACGGGGGCGAGCCCACCCGTGGCGACCACCGGCGCGTCCGTGCCCAGCTCGTCGAGGATGCGTTCCAGCAGCCCGCGCACCAGCGCGGCGTAGCCGTGAAACAGACCCGCCTGGATACTCTGCTCGGTGTTGCGACCGACCACGCGCTCCGGCCGCCGGATGTCGACACGGTGCAGGCGGGCGGCCTTCTCGAACAGCGCCTCCGCCGACACGCCGAGGCCCGGCGCGATCACGCCACCCAGGTACTCGCCGCCCTCGCTGACGACATCGAACGTGGTAGCGGTGCCGAAGTCCAGCACGACCACCGGCGCTCCGTGCTCGGCCTTCGCCGCCACCGCGTTGACGATGCGATCCGCGCCGACCTCGTGCGGGTTCTCGTAGAGGATCGGCATCCCGGTGCGTATGCCGGGTTCGACGAACAGCGGTTGCTGACCGAAGTAGCGCTCGCCCGTCGCGGCCAGCGCACCGTTCAGGTTCGGCACGACCGACGAGACGATCATCCCCGACACGGCGTCGGTCGCCTGGCCTGCCCCGTCGAACAGCGCGCGCATCAAGGCGCCCAGTTCGTCCTCCGTCGTGTCCTTGCGCGTCGCGACCCTCCAGTCGGCGCGCAACTGCTCGCCGTCGAACAGGCCGAGTACGATCTGCGTATTTCCCACGTCTACCGCGAGCAACATCTATCCAGCCTCCTCCGCGGTCACCGCGTCAACATCCGTCACGCTGACGATCGAGCCGTCGTCACGCTCGATGCGCAGCGCGCCGGTCCCGTCGATGCCGCGCGTGATGCCCGAACCTCCGCCGTCCCGCCCGCGCGTCACGACCCGTGCACCGAGCGCACCGAGCGCCAGGCCCTCCCACCGTCGGGCGACGCGGCCCCAGCGATCCCGCTCCAGATCCTCCGCCAGAGCCGCCAGCCGGATCAGGTACAGCGCGGCGAGTCGTTCGCGCTCTAAGAAGATGCCGCGATGACACTCGCCACGCAACGACGTCGCGCTGTCGGCCAGTTCCGAAGGGAAACCGCCCGCCGCCTGGTGCACGTTGACTCCCAGGCCCAGCACGAGGTCCGTCCGGGTCCCGTTCGTCCGCATCTCCGCCAGGATCCCGCCCAGCTTGCGCCCCCCGCACAGGAGGTCGTTGGGCCACTTGATCCGGACGTCGAGCCCGCTCACGCGCCGGCACGCCTCGCACGCGGCCACCGCCGCGGCGAGTGTCCAGCGCGGAATCCGGCCGGCCGGTTCGGTGGGGTGCAACAGGATCGAGAGATACAACCCGGATCCCGGCGCGGAGTGCCAACGACGGCCCAGACGCCCGCGCCCCGCCGTCTGCTCCTCGGCAAGCATGACGGTCCAGTCCTCGGCCCCGTCCGCGGCGAGTTGGCGCAGTTCGTCGTTCGTCGAGCTCACGCGCTCGCGCAGGTGCAGCGCGCGGAGCCGGCGCAGCGGGGACGCCCGACGCAGGATCAGGCTCTCGCGCAGCGCTCGCGGCGCGCCGCTCAGCTCGCCGCCTCGAGCGTGGTCTCGAGCGCCAGGTCGGCCGCGGCGGCGGAGTGCGTCAACCAGCCGATGCTGAGGCAGTCGACGCCGGTCTCCGCGACCGCGCGCAGCCGGCCCGGGGTCAGACCGCCGGAGGCCTCGAGTACGATGCGGCCGCCCGCCGACGCGACGCAGCGGCTCAGTCCGTCGAGGTCCATGTTGTCCAGTAGCGCGCGACCGGCGCCGGCCTCGATCGCCTCCCGCAGCTGCTCTGCATCACGCACCTCGACGGTGATCGACGACGCCTCGTTGCCGGCGGCCAGCGCGGCGGCCACCGCGTCGCCGATCGACGGCAATACGGCGAGATGCGTGTCCTTGATCATCACCGCGTCGTACAGGCCCATGCGGTGGTTCGTCGCTCCGCCGGCGGCCACCGCGTACTTGTCGAGCGCGCGCAACCCCGGCACGGTCTTGCGTGTGTCGAGGACCACGGCGCCCGTCCCGTCGATCTCGTCGACCGCCCTGCGTGCCGCGCTGGCGACACCGGACATGCGCATGAGGAAGTTCAGCGCGCTCCGCTCACCCTCGAGGATCGGTCGCGCGCGCCCCGTGACGAGCGCCACGACCTCGCCGGCGGGGACGCGCTCTCCGTCCACGCGCAACATGCGGAACTCCAGCTCCGGGTCGAGGGTGCGGAACACCTCGCGGGCAACGGGCAACCCGGCGAGCACCAGATCCTCGCGCGCCACGAGGCGCCCCGTCCCGCGCGTCGCCTCGGGCACCACCGCGGAGGTCGTCGCGTCCCCGGTGTGGCCCAGGTCCTCGTCGAGCGCGGCGCGCACCACGCGCCGCAGGTCGCCGGCGTCGAGCGGCGGCAGCGCTGCGCCCTCAGTCGGCCTCATTCTCGATCTCGACGATCCGCTCGCGGATGATCTTGCCGGCGATCTCCGGGACGATCTCTCGCGCGATCTCGCGTACCGCGTCCTCGGACAGGCGGCCGACCACGGCGCGCGCGACCGCCTCGACCAGTTCGGGCGACGGGTCGTCCGTGGTCTCCACCGTCGGCTCACCGGCCGGCGCGGCCTCGACGTCGGCAGGCGGATCTTCCGGCTCGCGCGACGTGGGGGCCGGCGCCGGGGCCGGTTCCGGTTCGAGCCTGACCGCGGGGGCGTCGACCGCACGCTCTGCCGCCGTGACAGCCGGCGCTTCCGGCGATTCGCCCTGCAGCAATTGCTCCACGCGGCGCCTGAGCTCGTCCGATTCGAACGGCTTGATCAGGTAGCCGTCGGCGCCGCACTCCTCAGCGCGGCCCGTGTCGAACGGCTCGAACGTCCCGGCCAGCAGCAGCACCGGCAAATCCTCGTGCGCGGCCTTCAGCTCGCTGCACAACCGGTACCCCCCGCCCTCGCCCAGAGAGACGTCGGCCAGGATCAGGTCCGGGCAGGCCGATTCGAGTCGAGCCAGCACCTGCTCGCAGCTGCCCGCGGACTCCACGCGTACGGAACTGTCGCTGAAGGTCAACTCGACGATGCGACGGATCGTCGGGCTGTCGTCGGCAAGCAAAACCGTCTTGCCCATCGCTCCCTCGCTATCCGTTGCGCCTGGAGTGGATGTTCGCCCGTACCCAGTCGGTGATCGCATCGGTAGAGGCGCCCGGCGTGAAGATCTCCTTGACCCCGGCCTGCTTGAGGCCCGCGATGTCCTCGTCGGGGATGATGCCTCCTCCGAACACCGCGATGTCGGCCGACTCACGCTCGGCGAGCAACTCGATCACCTTGGGGAACAGGTAGTTGTGGGCGCCCGAGAGGATCGAGAGCGAGATCGCGTCGACGTCTTCCTGAATCGCCGTGTTCACGACCATCTCGGGAGACTGGTGCAGCCCCGTGTAGATCACCTCGAATCCCGCGTCGCGAAACGCCCGCGCAATGATCTTTGCGCCGCGGTCGTGTCCGTCGAGGCCCACCTTGCCCACGAGCAATCGCAGCTTCGTCGTCTCGCTCAACTCCGTCCTCCGTACATCGTGCGTCGCCGGGCTCACAGGACCGACGTCTCCTGGTAACGGCCGAACTCCGGCACGAGCGCGCCGGATACCTCGCCCACGGTCGCGTACTCCCGCACGGCCTCGAGCATCAGCGGAATCAGGTTCTCGTCCGTCGCGGCCTTGCTGCGCAGCGCCGCGAGGCACTCCTGCACCTTGGCCTCGTCGCGCTTCTGCTTCAGCTCGGCGAGCTGCTCGAGCTGCGCGTGCTCGACGGCATCCTCCACCTTGAGGATGTCCGGTCGCCCGGCCTCCATCTCGTAGCGGTTGACACCGACGATCGTCTTCTCGTTGCCGTCTACCTGCCGCTGGTAGCGGTAGGAGGCGTCTGCGATCTCCTTCTGCGGGAAACCGGTCTCGATCGCGGGGATGATCCCGCCCAGCTCGTCGATGCGGTCGATGTAGGCCAACGCGTCGCGCTCGACGCGATCCGTCAGCGCCTCGACGAAGTACGACCCGCCGAGCGGATCGACCGTGTTCGTCACGCCCGACTCCTCGGCCAGGATCTGCTGCGTGCGCAGCGCCACGGTCACCGCCTCGCTCGAGGGCAACGACAGCGCCTCGTCGAACGAGTCCGTGTGCAGCGACTGCGTGCCACCGAGCACTCCGGCCAGCGCCTGGATCGCGACGCGGACGATGTTGTTGTACGGCTGCTGCGCCGTCAGCGAGCAACCGGCGGTCTGCGTGTGAAAGCGCAGCATCCAAGATCGCGGGTTCTTGGCCGCGAAGCGCTCGCGCATGACTCGCGACCAGATGCGGCGCGCGGCGCGCAGCTTCGCGATCTCCTCGAAGAAGTCGTTGTGCGAGTTGAAGAAGAACGACAGGCGCGGGGCGAAGGCGTCGACGTCCAGCCCGGCCTCGATGCCGGCCTGCACGTAGCCGATGCCGTCGGCCAGCGTGAAGGCCAGCTCCTGCACCGCGGTCGAGCCCGCCTCACGGATGTGATAACCCGAGATCGAGATCGTGTTCCACTTCGGCACGTGCCGCATGCAGAACGCCATCAGGTCGGTGATGATGCGCATGCTGGGTCGCGGCGGGTAGATCCACTCTTTCTGGGCGATGTACTCCTTGAGGATGTCGTTCTGCAGCGTGCCGCCGAGCTGCTCGAACGACACTCCCTGCTTCTCGGCAACGGCGAGGTACATCGCGAAGATCACGGCTGCGGGCGCGTTGATCGTCATCGACGTCGTCACGCGGTCGAGCGGAATCCCATCGAACAGCCGTTCCATGTCGGCCAACGAGTCGATCGCCACGCCCTCTTTGCCCACCTCGCCGCGCGACATCTCGTCGTCGCTGTCGCGCCCCATCAGCGTCGGCAGGTCGAAGGCGACCGAGAGGCCGTTCTGGCCGTGGTCCAGCAGGTACTTGAAGCGCTCGTTCGTCTGGCTCGCCGAGCCGAAGCCGGCGAACTGCCGCATCGTCCACAGTCGCCCGCGGTACATCGTCGGGTGGATGCCACGCGTGTAGGGGTACTCCCCCGGATAGCCCAGTTTCTCGGCGGCGTCCCAGTCCGGACCCAGATCCTCGGACGTGTACAGGCGCTCGATGGGCAGACTCGAGACGGTCGAGAAGTCGACGTCACGCTCGCCCTTGCTCTCGAGCGAGCGTTTCAGAGTCGAGGCCTCCCAGTCCGTCCGCGTGGTGTTCTTCTTGGCGTCGCCCATGGATGCTCCCGGCGTAGACATACCCATCCAGGGTGCGACTCGACGGGTGCCGAGCGGCGGAAGTCCCCTGGAATGTGAGCGTTGACTATACCACGGCGCGCCGGCGCATTCCCGGCGTGCGGCCCGCCGCGGAGCGGTCGGCAGCCTGCTAGAACTCGGGCTCGACCAGGGCGAAGTTGCCGTCTTTCTGACGGTAGACCACGCGCACACGATCGTCGGCCGCGTTACGGAAGACGAGCAGGTCGTCGCCGTTGCCCTCGAGCTCCATCAGGGCGTCCTCGGCCGACATCGGCTTCAGCCGATAGCTGTGCGTCCGCACGATGCGCGGCGGCTCGACCGCGGCCGGCGGTGCGTTCTCCGAGTCTCCCTGCGCGGCGGCGACGTTGGCCGAGATCGCCGCGGCGACCTCCGGATCGCGCGGGCCCTTGCGGTGCTTGTGGTCGCGCATCTTGTCCTTGTGCTTCAACGCCTGGCGCTCGAGTTTGTCCGCCACCTCACCGATCGACGCGTACAGATCGCCGGTCTCCTGCGTACCCGAGAAGACCGAGTTCCGCGTCTTGACCTGGATCTCGGCGATGTGACGATGCTTCTCGATCGCGAGCACGACATGGACCTCGATCGGCTCACCGAGCAGCCGCTCCAGTTTGGAGAGCTTCTCCTCCGCGAAATCTTTCAGAGCGGCGGTGACGTCGACGTGTCTTCCGGTAATGTCGAGGTGCATGAATTATCCCCCGTAGTCCCGTCGGTCGGCTCGCTCGCCGACCGGCGACTGTCACTTGAACACTTGCTTCCTCTGACTGGAAGACGGGATCTTCAGCTCCTCGCGGTACTTCGCCACGGTGCGCCGTGCGATCTGCAGCCCGTCTTCCTTCAGTATCTTCACGATAGCGGAATCCGACAGCGGGCGTCGGCCGTCCTCCTCGCCGATGACCTTCTTGATCCGGTCCTTGACCACGAGCGAGGAGACGCTGCCTCCGCCGCGGTTCGACGCGATCCCGCTGTGGAAAAAGAAGCGCATCTCGAACAGCCCGCGGTGCGTGTGCATGTACTTGTTGTTGACCACGCGGCTGACGGTCGACTCGTGCATCTCGATGTCCTCGGCCACGTCCTTGAGGACCATCGGCCGCAGACTCTCCAGCCCCGCGTCGAGGAACCCGCGCTGGAACTTGACGATCGAGGTCGCGACCTTGAAGATCGTGCGCTGCCGCTCTTCGAGACTCTTGATCAGGCGGAACGCCGAGCGCAGCTTGTTCTTGACGTACTCGCGCGCTTCCGCGCCGTTCTTGTCCTGCATCCCGCGCGCAGCCATGCGGCGATAGACGGGGCTGATGCGAAGTCGCGGCAAACCCTCGTCATTGAGAAAGACCTGATACTCGCCGTCGATCTTCTTGACCCATACGTCGGGCACGACGTAGTGACTCGTGTCGTTGTTGTATTTCTGTCCCGGGCGCGGGTCGAGGCGACGGACGATCTCCAGCTCGGCCTGCAGGTCCTCCATGTCGAGGTCGAGCGCGACGGCGAGCTCCTTGAACTTGCGGTTCTGCACCTTGTCCAGGTGCATGCGCACGATCGTCTCGGCCGGGGTGTCCTCTTCGCCGATATGCCGCAGCTGCAGCATGAGACACTCGATCAGATCCCGCGCACCGACCCCGACCGGATCGAAGCTCTGCACGAGCCCCAGCGCATTCTCGACGTCCGACATCTCGTAGGCGCCGCGCTGCTGGACCTCTTCCAGGCTGACGCGCAGGTAACCGTCGGCGTCGATGTTGCCGATCAGCTCCTCGCCGATCTTGTGCAGGATCTCCGGCGCGGTCGACATCTCGAGCTGCCACGTCAGATGGTCGGCGAGGTCGGGGCGCGTGGCCAGCGTGTTCTCGAACGTCGGCAGGTGGTCGGGAGTCTCGCGCGGCGTCCGCGGCAGGTAGTCGTTGTCGTATTCGCCGAAGAACGCCTCGTAGTCGATCTCGTTGAACGGATCGTCGCTCGATGCTTCCTCGCTCTTTTCCGCCTCGGTCTCGCCGGTCCCTGCGCCCTCGACCTGCTCTTCCAGGACGGGATTCTCCAGCATCTCCTGCTGGACCTCTTCGACGAGCTCGAGCTTCGACATCTGCAACAGCTTGATCGCCTGTTGCAGCGACGGCGTCATCACGAGCCGCTGGCTCATGCCGACGCGAATCTTGAGTTCGAGTGCCATCGAGGTTCCGTAGGTTCCGGTCAATGAAGCCGGAAATGCTCTCCGAGATAGACCTTGCGCACCTCGTCGTCGTCTGCGAGCGCCGAGGGCGTTCCGTGCCTGAATATGTGACCTTGACTGATAATATAGGCCCTGTCCGTGATCTGTAAAGTCTCGCGGACGTTATGATCGGTTATCAGAACACCGATGTTCTTTTCCTTCAGCCGAATCACGATGCGTTGCAATTCCGAGACGGCGATCGGATCGATTCCCGCGAACGGCTCGTCCAGCAGCATGTAGCTCGGCTCGCTCGCCAGTGCGCGAGCGATCTCCGCGCGCCGTCGCTCTCCGCCCGACAACGCGTAGCCCGGCGTGTCCTCGAACTTCGCCAGGCTGAACTCGTGCACGAGTTCCTTGCACCGCTCGCGCATCTGGTCCTGCGTCAGGTCGGTCAACTCGAGCACCGAGAGCAGGTTCTGCTTCACGGTCATCCTGCGGAAGATCGACGCCTCTTGCGGGAGGTAACCGATGCCCTTGCGCGCGCGCAGGTACATCGGCAACGCGGTGATGTCGGCGCCGTCGAGCAGCACCTTGCCGCCGTTCGGAGGGATCAGCCCGAGGATGAGATGGAACGACGTCGTCTTGCCCGCGCCGTTCGGTCCGAGCAGGCCCACGACCTCGCCGCGCTCGATGCCGACCGAGACGTCCTCGACCACTCGGCGACCGCGGAACGACTTGACCAGGTGCTCGGCACGCAGTCCCTCCGCAGGGGTGGCTTCCGGCTCACCCGCAGCGTCGGTTCCGGGCCTGTCACTGCCCTTCGCTTCGAATGCGAGCCGGACCTTGTTCACTCGACTCCACCTCGAGAGTGCCGTTTTCCATTTGATAGCGTAGCACCCTCCCGGTCGTGGTACCCCCGGCCGGCCCCATGCGGCGCACGGAGGCAGGCGAGTCGACCCCGATCAGGCGCACGGTGGCCGTCGCCGGCTCGTAAACCAGACGGTCCGACTGCCCGCCGAACATCCGTGGGCCTTCGCCCGAGCCGGGATCGCGGAACTCCACGCGCACCTCGTCGAACGCGCGCAGCTCGCTGATCCCCTGCCCCTCGATCAGATCGACCTCGATGCGCTGCGCCTCGAGCCAACCCTCGACCAGCCGCACGCGGACGTCGCCCTCGTAGACCGCGCGCCGCGGCGAGTCGGTGTACTCGAGGTTCTCGGCGCTGATCTGGATGTAGTCCTCCTCACGCAGGCCCGCCCCGCCCTCGCTGCGCGGGATGCGCGTGCCGACGTTGCGCCGCGCCCACAAGCGGTTGTTGCGTTGGTCCAGCTCGATCTCCTCGGCGGAGAGGTTCTCCTCGCCCTGCCATCCGCGCACGTTGCCCTGAAACACGAGGCGCGCTCCGGCCTCGCGGGCCTCGAGTCTGGCCGACACGAAGTGCACGGCCTCGCTCGACTCGAACAGGCCCTGCAAGCGTGGTGCGCTCGCGTCGCTGGGAAGCAACGTCGCCTCCACGCGCTCCTCCGCGACCAGCGTCTCACCACCGGGATCGGTTTCGATGCGGTTCGCCGCCACGCGCGTTCGCTGGTGCGCGAGACGCGCCCGCCTCCGCTCTCCCGCGTAGAGCCGGATCTTGCCGCTGGGACGCGTGATGTCGAACTCAGCGCGCGAAGCCTCGGCACGCGTCTCCGAACCCTCGAAGCGCACGTTGCCGACCGCGTTGGCGCCGTACACGCCGAACGCGGGACCGAGCTTCGCTTCCAGCGTCTCGCAGCGCAGCCAGATCGGCCCGCCCTCCATCTGCCCCTGGAGATAGACCGTTCCGTTCGCGGCGGCGTCCCAGCCCGGAAGTCCGTCCTGGCGCGCGCGCATCTCGACCCGCTCCGCGGCCAGCGACTCCGGCCCGCGCTGCACCTCGGCATCGCCTTCCAGGCGCATCCGTTCGACCGCGGACCCCGCGTTCCACCAGACCTCCGCCTCGCGCCCGAGCAACGAGACACGTCCGCGCGGCGACACGACCACCCCGCGCACGTCCTCCGACGCGAGCAAGTGCTCGAATGCACCCTCCTCGGTGCGCTGAATACGCATGCGCCCGCTGCGAAGGCTCTCGTCGCCGCGCTGCACCACGACGCCGTCGAACAGCTCTACGTCCTCGAGACCGTCGTGCAACAGTCCGCGAGGAGCGCTCAGCCTGCCTCCGTCGTCGTCCTCCACGACGGGCTCGAACAGCTCGGTCGGACGGTCGTCGAGGCTGTAGACCAGCAACGATGCCCGGCCCTCGAGCGTGCCGCTGCGGAAGCGAACCTCACCCTCCGAGCGCGCGACGCCGGCCTCCTCGTCGATGTCCAGCACCGGGAGCCAGACCGTCAGGTCCTCGGCCGGATCGTGGATGACGACCTGATCGTCGAACTCGAAACGGCGTTCGCCGGGAGCCCCCTCGTAGATCCCCGACTTCGCGCTGATCACCAGCGGCGGGCCGTCGCTGCGACTGACCTTGACCTCCTCGATCTGCTCCAGCTGGGTCTTCCCGTCCTCGAGCTCACGGATCAGTCCGGCCTTCATCTCCAGCGTCTTGCGTTCGCCGTGGATCTCGACCAGGTTCGCATCCTTCGCGCTGCGCCGCGCGGCGTCGGTTCCCTGCCCCGGGCTGACCACGGCCGACGGACGTTCGCGCAGAGCGAACGCCAGCAGCACGACGAACAGCACGAGGACGCCGGGCAGGAGGATGCGCAGCACCCGGAGACGGAGCACCGATTATCTTCCCGGGAATTCCGGCTTACGCTTCGCAAGGAACGCGCTGGTGCCCTCGCGCATGTCCTCGGTTGCGAAGCACAGGCCGAACAGCGAGGACTCGAGATGCATCGCGTCGCTCTGCGACAGATCGGCGCCGTGCAGCACCGCCTCGAGCGCACGGGACTGGGCCACGCGGCTCTTGCCCGACAGACGCTTGGCGTAGTCGGCCGCCGCCGCGCGCAGATCGTCGGCCGGCACGACCCGGTTGGCCAGGCCGATGCGCAACGCCTCCTGCGCGTCGATGATGTCTCCGCTGAGGACCAGATCCAGCGCGCGCCCTCGACCCACGATGCGCGGCAGCCGCTGCGTTCCCCCGGCTCCGGGGATCAGGCCGAGGTTCACCTCCGGCTGGCCGAACTTCGCGTTGTCCGACGCGATGCGAACGTGACACGCCATGGCCAGCTCGCAGCCCCCGCCCAGCGCGAAGCCGTTGATCGCGGCGATGACCGGTTTGCGCGCGCCCTCGATCGCGTCCAGGCTGACCTGGAGGAAGCGCGCGAACTCCTGACCCTGCTCGGCGCTCAGCTCGGCCATCTCTCCGATGTCCGCACCGGCAACGAACGCCTTCGCGCCCGAACCGGTCAGGACGATGCTGCCCACGCCGTCGTCGTCCGTCGCGCGACGCACGGCCGCGACGATCTCCTCGACCGTGCGGCGGTTCAGCGCGTTCAGCTTGTCGGGACGGTTCACCGTGATCCACGCCGCGCCGGCCTCGACCTCGTACAGCACGTTTTCGAAGTTCGTCTCCGCCATCGCTCGCTCCTCCGTATCCGGATGGTGCCTCAGCCCTTGTTGGCCAGAATCTCCTGCCGGAAGTCCTTGCCGCGAAACTCGACGATGCGACACATCTCGTGCAGCCTCGACATCAGCGCGTCGCCCAGTCGGTCGCGCAGCGTCAGCGACGCGTCGGCGTTGCGCCCCGAGGCTTCCGAGCGCTCGTGCATATCGAGGTTCGTCGTCAACACGAGGTGCTTCTTCTCATTGTAGCGGTGGGCGATGATGTCGTGCATCACGTCCCGGGCCCAGGCGGTGGTTCGGCCCGCGCCGAGATCGTCGAGCACCAGCAGCTCGGTGTCGAGTACGGGGCCGAGGACCTCCGATTCACGTTGTGACGAGCCGCTCTCGAACGTCCCCTGCAACGACTTGAGCAACGAGCGCTGCTCGCAGAACAGCACCGGCGTGCCCTTCTTCTCCGCCAGCTCGCGCGCGATCGACACGGCGAGGTGCGTCTTGCCGGTCCCGGGCGGCCCGGTCATCAACAGTCCCTGCTCGACCAGTGGATAGGCCTCGACCCACTCTCGCGCGACGCGCGCCACCTGCTCGCCGACCTTCGTGTACGGCGGCGGCGGGGCGCCCCAGGCGTCGAACGTGCAGTGCTCGTAGCGTCGCGGGATCCGCGCCGCCTTCAGCAGACGGTCGCCGTGTTCGGCGCGGCCGCATTCGCAGCGCGACGCCCGCAACACACCGTCGCCGTCATCTTGCAGCGCAAAGCCGGTGCCTTGGCAGACGGGACAGTCTTCGGCCATGGGATACCTGTTAGTTGAGGTAACCGCGGAGCTGCTGGCACTTGTGCGAACGGTTGAGCTTCTCGAGCGCCTGCGCCTCGATCTGCCGGATCCGTTCGCGCGACAGGTTCATCATCTCGCCGATCTCCTTCAGCGTCTTCGGCTCGGCGCCGTCGAGGCCGAAGCGCTGGCGGATGACGCGCTCTTCCTTCGCGTCGAGCTCGGTCAACGAGTCGCGCAGCAGGAAGCGCAGCGAGTTCTTGAGCAGCACCAGGTCCGCGGAGGGAATGATGTCCTGTTCGAGCTTGTCCGACAGGTGAAAATCGTGCTCTTCGTCGATCACCGCGGACAGCGAGATGTTGTCGTCGGAGACCTGCAGCAGGTTGGTGACCTCCTGCACGGTGACCTCCATCCGCTCGGCGATCTCCTCGGTCGACGGAGTGCGCTGCAGCTCGCTGCGCAGGTTGCCTTGCGCCTTGCCGATGCGATACAGCAGGTTGGCCTGCTTCTGCGGCAGCCGGAAGGCCCCGCTCTGATCGGACAGCGCGTGAATGATGGCCTGCCGCACCCACCAGACGGCGTAGGTGATGAACTTGACCTTCTTCTCGGGGTCGAAACGCTTGGCGGCCTCGATCAGCCCGATGTTGCCCTCGTTGATCAGGTCGAGGAACGACAGGCCGCAGCCGCGATAGCGTTTGGCATAGGAAACCACGAAGCGCAGGTTGGCTTCGACCAATCGACGGAGCGCAGGCTCGTCACCCTTCTGGATCTTGCGCCCGAGCCTTTTCTCCTCGTCGGGAGTGATTCTCGGAAGGCGCGAGATTTCCTTGAGGTACTTCTTGAGTGACTCGGAGCTGCTGCCGGCGCTACTGCTGCGTGATTCTTCGCGTTCCTGTTGCATTCACACCCCGCCGAGCGGCCGGTAAGTATAGCACGCCACCCGCGGCTGATCGCGAGGGCGAAACGGTGAGGCCGGGACCGCTCGGGCCCCGGCCTCGGTGGATTCTACTCGATCGTCACGCGACGCGTGCGCGGACCCTCGCCGTCCTTCTTGGGGAGCCGAACGGTCAGGACGCCGTTGCGGTAGGACGCCTGCACGGCGGCCTGGTCAACGGACGACGGAAGGCGGAAGCGGCGCGAGAACTTGCCGTAGGACCTCTCGACCCGGTGGAAGCGCTCGCCCTCCTGCTGCTCGCGCCCCATCTCGCGCTTGCCCTCGACCAGCAGGTCGTCCTCGTCCAGGCGCAGGTCGATCTCTTCCTGCTTGATCCCGGGAAGCTCCAGACACAGCACGAAGTCCTCGGCTCCGTCGTAGACGTCGCTGGTCGGCGTCCAGGCGTCGAGACCGCCGGGCGCCTCGAAGTCGGTGCGAGCCAGCGCCGTCTCGAACAGCTGGTTCATCCGTTTCTGGACCGTGACCAGATCCGTGAGCGGATCGAAAGGGTCGGGGGTCGCCATTACGAATCTCCTGTCCGGCGCGGCCCCGGCACTCGCCGGGACTACTTGCCGTCCGAGTCGACGACCTCGGCGTCGATCACGTCGTCGTCCGAGCCGCCAGCCTGCGCCTGAGCCTGCTCCGCACCCTCCGGCGCGGCGCCCTCGGGGGCCTGGGTCTTGTAGATCGCCTCGGCTACGCGGTGCGACGCCTTCTCGAGACGCTCGGTCGCCGCCTTGATCGCCTCGACGTCGCCCTGGGCCAGCGCGTCCTTGGCCGCCTGAACCTCCTGGCGTGCCGCGTCGGCGTCAGCCTCGGGGATCTTGTCCTTGTTCTCCTCCAGGACCTTCTCGACCTGGTAGACGAGCTGGTCCGCGGTGTTCCGGGCCTTCGCGGCCTCCGCAGCCTGGCGATCCTCGTCGGCGTGCGAGGCTGCATCGTTCACCATGCGTTCCACGTCGTCTTTTGACAAGCCGGATGAGGCGGTAATCGTGATTTTTTGTTCTTTTCCGGTGCCGAGGTCCTTGGCCGACACGTGGACGATGCCGTTGGCGTCGAGGTCGAAGGTGACCTCGACCTGCGGCGTCCCGCGCGGGGCCGGCGGAATCTCGTTCAGATGGAACTTGCCCAGCGTCTTGTTGAACTGCGACATCTCGCGCTCGCCCTGCAGCACGTGGACCTCCACGCTGGTCTGGCCGTCGGCCGCGGTCGAGAAGATCTCGGTCTTGCGACCCGGGATCGTCGAGTTGCGCTCGATCATGCGCGTGAACACTCCGCCCAGGGTCTCGATACCCAACGTCAGCGGGGTCACGTCCAGCAGCAGGATGTCCTTGACCTCGCCGCCGAGCACGCCGGCCTGAATCGCGGCGCCGATCGCGACGACCTCGTCGGGGTTGACGCCCTTGTGCGGCTCGCGGCCAAAGAACTCCTGGACCATCTCCTGGATCTTGGGGATGCGCGTCGAGCCGCCGACCAGCACGACCTCGTCGATCTCCGAGGGCTTGACGCCGGCGTCGGACAGGGCTCGCTCACACGGCTTCAGCGTCCGCTGCAGCAGTTCGCTCACGAGCTGCTCGAACTTCGCGCGGTTCAGCTTGAGCTGCAGGTGCTTCGGGCCGCTCTCGTCCATCGTGATGAACGGCAGGTTGATCTCGGTCTCGGTCACGGAGGACAGCTCGCACTTCGCCTTCTCGGCGGCTTCCTTCAGCCGCTGCAGGGCCATCTTGTCCTTCGACAGGTCGAGACCGCTGTCTTTCTTGAACTCGGCCACGATCCAGTTGATCAGCACGCCGTCCAGGTCGTCGCCGCCCAGGTGCGTGTCGCCATTGGTCGCCTTGACTTCGACCAGGTCCTCGCCGACCTCGAGGATCGACACGTCGAACGTGCCGCCGCCGAAGTCGAAGACGGCAATCGTCTCGTCTTGCTTCTTCTCCAACCCGTAGGCCAGCGCGGCCGCGGTCGGCTCGTTGACGATGCGCTTCACCTCGAGACCCGCGATCTGCCCGGCGTCCTTGGTCGCCTGGCGCTGAGCGTCGTTGAAGTACGCCGGAACCGTGATGACGGCCTCGGTGACCTGCTCGCCCAGGTGGGCCTCCGCGGCCTCCTTCAGCTTGCGCAGCACCATCGCCGCCACCTCGGGCGGGGCGTGGAGCTTGTCCTGGATCTTGATCCGCACGTCGCCGTTGTCCGCCGCCTCGACGTGGTACGGGACCAGCTCGATCTCGTGCGCCACCTCGTTGAACTGGCGGCCCATGAAGCGCTTCGTGGAGTAGATCGTGTTTTCGGGATTGGTGATCGCCTGGCGTTTGGCCACCTGGCCCACCATGCGCTCGCCCTTGTCGTTGATCGCGACGACCGACGGTGTCGTGCGATTGCCCTCGGGGTTCGTCACGACGAGGGGCTTGCCGCCCTCCATCACCGCGACGACGGAGTTCGTCGTTCCCAGGTCGATTCCGATGATTTTGCCCATAGCATTCTTCTCCCTGACGGGCCGGGACACCGGCCTCCGTCGTACGACCAGTCGTTAAGACGGCCGCCGGGGGGTGTCAAGGTGGGCGGGAGAAAACGGGTGCGCGGAGGCCCGATCGGGGCCTATTCGGTGGTTTCTTCCGTCTCGGCGGAGCCCGGGTCCATCATCGCGCGCTGCATCCGCGTGAAGCGGTGGACCCGGTCCAGCTCGGGGTCGGGTTCCCCGTCCTCGGACAGGCCCAGGATGCGATAGCCGCCGAGCCCCAGCTCGTAGCCGTAGCGCCGCCCCCAGGGGTCTCTCAGGTCGTCCTCGGTGAGGTAGCCGTTCGAGGCCAGCGGGACCAGGTCGGAGGGGAACGTGCCGGCGTCCAGGTAGAACACCTGGATCGCGCGGTCGATCCGCTCCATCCGGCCCTGCGATGCGTAGTAGCGCAGGCTCGCGGTCGCGGGGTCGCGGTCCAGCACGCGCCACGGCGTGAACGGGTTCTGCGACAGGGTGAACAGTGACAGCGCCGCAGCGCCCCACACCACCGACGTCAACGCCCAGCCGAGGGCGCGGCTGCCGAAGCGCTCCCACACGCCGGTCGGTCCGGTGTCCGTCTCCTGCCGCGTCTCCTCGATCAGGTGCCGCGTGATCAGCTCGGCCAGCAGGCGGTGCGTGTCGAACTCACCCATCGCGCAGCGGTCGCAGATCTCCTCGACCGTGCGCGTGCCGTCGACGAGATGCAGGATCTCCCCCTCCTCGGCGGAGAGCTTGACCTTGTTCGACGCCTCGTCCTTCTCCGGAGCGGCCGGCATCTTCTCGGACTCGCCCTGGTCGAAGCCGAAGTCGAAGTCGAGGTCTGTGTCGACGATCGACTCGACCTCCAGCTCCAGCTCCTGCGCGGCCTCCGTCTGCCGCAGCACCATCTTGTCGGAGTAGACCCGCCGGGCGATGATCGGCCACTCGTCGACCATCCGGGCGCCTTCCATGAGGATGGTCTCGGAACTGATCGGCGTGAAGTGCTTCTCGTCGTACTCCAGGTCATCCTGCTGCGCGAAGACGAACGAGCCCTCCTGCCAACGGAACAGCCGGTAGACGATCTGCAGCGACTGCACGCGCAGGGCCTCGACCAGATCGTCCTCGGAGATCATCTTCGACTGGACCAGTACGTGGCCCAGGCGCTGCAGTGTCTTCTTCTGGATCGCCAACGCGTCGTGCAGCTGCGACTCGGGAAGTCGGCCCGTGCGGACCAGCACCGAGCCGAGCAGATCCTCCAGTGTGCGCGCGCGAGTGTCGGCGCCGACGACTTGCCCCTCGAGGAACTTGACCAACACCGTGTCCTGATCGTTCTCGAGCGTGAGCACGCCGGTCTTCCGTTGAATCCCGATCAGCTGGAAGATGTCTCCCAGCCCGAAGTCCTTGAGTGTTCCTTGAAGCGCCATCGAGCCTACCTGCTCTCCCAGCTCCAGACGTTACCCATGAACCACACGACGACCAGGCCGACGAACGCGACGATGCCGAACGGGTTGAACGCGTACACGTCGGGTACGACTCCCGGCGTAACCAGCAGCTCGAAGCGCAGGTCGAATCCGGAGAGGCGTTCGATCGGCTGCAGGGTCGAGGGCAGCCACGCGATCCAGGCGGCGAGCCAGGTCGACAGCAGCGCCACGCCGATCGCCGAGCGCCCGCGCAACACGTGGGCCGAGCCGGGCAACAGCACGGACGCCAGGCGCCGCGCGCGACGGTTGCGTCGCTCGTAGCGCTCGACCTCGTACATCTTCTTCGTCTTGGTCTCGGGAGCGAGGCCGTCGCCGCGGACGAACAGGTGCAGGCACTGGCTGCAGTACTCGCGGCCCTCTCGCCCACTCTTGCAGTAGTGACAGCACGGACGGCCGCAGCGGATGCAACGCCGCGCCGTCTTACGCGAATCGCTGAAGAAGACCAGCGCCATGCCGGCCAGCAGCGCCACGATCGAAACGAGGCTGACCGGGTTCAGCAGCCACGCCGCAGGGCTCAGCCCCGCAACGGCGGCGGGGGCGTCGGCGGCGTTGCGTCCCTGCAGCGCCGAGGCCCAGATCGAGGCGGTGTCCAGCGTGGCGTCGACGACGGTCTGCCGGTCGCGCCGCTCGGCCGTCGAGCCCAGCAGCCCGTCCAGCAGCTCGGCGTCGAGCGCCCGCGCCTCCTCGAGCGTGGCCTCAGCCTCCTTGAAGCGGAACGACTCGGACTGCGCGAGGTGCCGGTTGAACAGCGCCAGCACCGAGTCGCCCTCGACGGCCAGCGCGTCGTTGTAACGCGCGATCGCCTCGGTCAGCTGCCCGGTCGCGTGGAAGATGTTGCCGACGTTGATGTGAGCCGCCGCCATGTCGGGGTCCAGCTCGATCGCCGTCTTGTACTCGAAGTACGCCTCCTCGAAGTAACGGCCGTTCCTGTACAGGCCACCGAGCAGGAAGCGATAGACCGCGTTCTCCGGATGCGCGGCGACGAGCTGCTGCAGCTCGAGGATACGGTCCGGATCGTACTCGCCGCCGGCCGAGGCCAGCGTCGTCCGCACGACCGGGTCGGAGCTCATGCGGAACAGACCGATCGTCGCGCGGTAGGCCGGGAAGGCCAGCGTACACGCGAGGAGCAGCACCGCCGCCGTCGCGCGTTCGGAGCGCCGCATGAAGCGGAACATGATCACGATCCAGTAGACGGCGATCCAGCCACCGCCGATCCACAACACCAGCGGCAGCAGCAGCAGCGCCCAGCCTGCGATCTGGGTCCAGGGGTCTCCCGCGAAGTGCTCGACCCACTCCTCGACCTCGTGGCGGAACGGGATCTGGTAGCGCCACAGCATCATGGTCGAGAACAGGAGCACGCAGCCCATCGCCGCGATCGAGAGAACGAGGACGACGCGGTGCAGCAGCGTCAGGCTGGCGATCGAGCGCTGCGCGGTGGTGCGCAGCGCCGCGACGAGCTCCGTCGCCGCGGGCACGACGCGCATTCCGTGGTGCCAGTAGACCGACGCCCGCGCCAGGTGGACCTGGGGCCGCCCCGGATCGAACTCTTCCGCCAGGCGCAGAGATTCGATCGCCCGCTGGCTGTCGCCCTCCTCGGCCAGGCGGCGTGCCTCCGCGATCAGCGCGCCCGAAAGATCCGGGAGGCGCTTGACGCCCTCCTCGGCGCAGAAGTCGCGGATCTTCTCTGATTGCTTGTCGGCGTCCTCGTAGCGACCGTCGGCGAGATAGGCCTTGCGCTCGAACCAGTGATTCTCGAGCCGCGACTGGAACGACTCGTAGTCGAAGCCGCGCCGTGCCTCCCCGAACTGGTTCTCTGCCGGAGCGGTGTCCGGCTCGGGCGCGCCTCCGCCGAGTCGGATCTTGTTGCCCGAACTCTGTGCCGCCGCCGGCCCGCCCGACGCGAGCAGCGCGGCCAGCAGGCCGAACAGGAACAGCCAGGGAACTAGCCCGGAGCGCCCCCCGAACGGGAGACGTAGAACATGCGCAGCTGGTACAACAGCCGCTCCAGCGCGTCTTCCTCTTCCGTTGACAGATTTCCCCGGCATTTGATGCGCAGCGTTTCCAGCAGGTCGATCTGGACTCGAGCTCGTTCGAGGTTGACTTCCTGTTCCCCGGTTTCGGGGTGCTCTCCCAGGAACATCAAAGCGGGCTCTGCCATCGCCCCGACGAGCATCGCGAAGCTGACGCCTGGCGGATCCTCGACCGGTCGATGCTCGAACTGCCCCGGCTCCCCTTGCGGCTGCTCGGCCGCGGCCTCGACCGGTTCCGGCGCCTGCGGCGTCGGCGCAGGTGCCTCCGCTGCAGTTTCGCTGGTTTCCTCGGCCGGGTCCGCGTCATCAGCCTCGATGGAGCCGCGAAGCTCGCCTTCGAGGTTGAACAACCGCCGGTCGGTCACCTTGATCTCGACGTCCGAACCTTCCTGTTGCTCTCTGCTTCCCTCTTCGCGTTCGGCCATTGGCTCCTCGTTTTCCGCGCTGTTTGCGCCACGCGCCCGTTTCGAGCGCGATGGTACCATTGCGATTCTCGGCCTTTCAATCGAAAGCCCTCGAACCAAACGGATAACGAGAAGGAATCTCGGGGCTCAAAGATGTGTTTGGCCGATCGGCAAGTCAAGGCGAGGGAGCCTGGATGGATCACCTGGACGGGTTAGACGGATTAGTGGCGATCATGGACCGGCTGCGCGAGCCGGGCGGCTGCCCGTGGGACCGCGAGCAGACGTACGAGACGCTGCGCGGCTACCTGATCGAGGAGTGCTACGAGGTCGCCGAGGCGCTGGATCACGACGACCCCGTCGAGCTGTGCGAAGAGCTGGGCGACCTGTTGTTCCAGATCGTGTTCCTCAGCCGGCTGGCCAAGGAGCAGGGCCGCTTCACGGTGGACGACGTCGTGCGTGGCATCGCGCAGAAGATGATCCGCCGTCACCCGCACGTCTTCGGCGACGCCTCGGCCGAAACCTCGGACGACGTCCTGGTCCACTGGGAGGCGATCAAGCAGCGCGAGAAGGCCGAGGCCGGTAAGGCCGCGCCCGACCGCTCGGTCCTGGACGGCGTGCCTTCGGCCTTGCCCGGCCTGCTCAAGGCTCAACGCCTCGGCGCGAAGGCCTCGCGCGTCGGCTTCGACTGGAAGCGCGCGGAGGACGTACTGGAGAAGATCGACGAGGAGCTCGCCGAACTCCGGCGCGCTGTCGAGTCCGGCGACCACGACGAGTCGCGCGAGGAGCTGGGTGACCTGCTGTTCAGCCTGGTCAACCTGGCGCGACGCCTGGACATCGACCCCGAGGGTGCGATCGAACGCGCCAACCACAAGTTCGGCGCGCGCTTCCGCTGGATCGAACGCACCCTCGCCGACGGCGGACGCGAGGTCGCGCAGACCGACCTCGATCGCCTGGAGCAGCTGTGGGCGGAGGCCAAGGCCGCGACGCGGACCGGCTCGGACTAGACCGCGTGAAACACGCCGATGCGGCGGAAGCGGTCGTGCCGCTGATTGAGTAGCCCGTCGGCGTCCAGTCGCGACAGGTCGTCGAGCTGCCGCTCGAGCACGTCTCCCAGCAACCTGGCCTGCGCTTCCGGGTCGGTGTGCGCGCCACCGACGACCTCGGGCACGATCTCGTCGACGATGTCGAGCTTCTCGAGATCCTCGGCCGTCAGCCGCATCGCCTTCGCCGCCTCGCGGTTCTTCGCCGGGTCGCGCCAGAGGATCGCCGCGCAGCCTTCGGGGCTGATCACGGAGTAGACGGCGTACTGCAAGATGTTGACGCGGTTGCCGACTCCGAGAGCGAGCGCGCCGCCGCTACCACCCTCGCCCGTCACGGTCGAGATGATCGGCACGCGCAGGCGGGACATCTCGCGCAGGTTGTAGGCGATCGCCTCGGCCTGACCCCGTTCTTCGGCACCGATCCCGGGATAGGCGCCGGGCGTGTCGATGAACGACAGCACGGGGCGCTCGAACTTCTGCGCCAGCTCCATCGCCCGCATCGCCTTGCGGTAGCCCTCCGGCCGCGGCATGCCGAAGTTGCGATGGATCTTCTCCTTCGTCGTGCGCCCCTTCTCGTGGCCGACGACCATCACGGGGCGGTCGCGAAAGCGCCCCATGCCGCAGATGACGGCCGCGTCGTCGGCGAACTTTCGGTCGCCGTGGATCTCGACGAAGCCCTCGATCAAGTGCTCGACGTAGTCCAGCGTGTACGGTCGCTTGGCGTGCCGCGCGACGAGCGTCTTCTGCCACGGAGAGAGCTTGGCGAAGACCCGTCGGCGCAGCGCGGTCAGCTCGTCCTGCAGCCGCTCACGCTGCTGCTCGGTGGCGCTGTCGTCACCGACGCCCGACAGCGCCTCGATGCGCCGCTCGAGGTCGAGGATCGGTTCTTCGAAGCTGTCTTCTTCCATCGCAGAACGAGGGATAAACGATTCGACCCGGACCTGTCAAGCTCCAGGGCGATTCGGAGGCCGGCTCTAGCAGCCCGTTGAAAAACTCAACGGGCTGCTAGGCGCGCGGGTGGAAGTCCTTGTACAGCCGCTTCAGCCGCTCGCGGTTCACGTGGGTGTAGATCTGCGTCGTCGAGATGTCGGAGTGTCCCAGCATGATCTGCACGGCACGCAGGTCCGCCCCGTTCTCGAGCAGATGCGTCGCGAACGAGTGTCGCACGACGTGGGGCGAGAGCGGATTGCGGATCCCGGCCTTGACCCCATAGCGCTTGATCGCCTTCCAGAAGCCCTGACGCGTCAGCTGCTCGCCGCGGGAGTTGACGAACAGCGAGTCCGTGCGCCGCCCCTTGAGCAGCTCCGGTCGCGCCTGGGCCAGGTACTCCTGCAGCGCCCGGTCGGCCTCGCCGCTGAGCGGGACGACGCGCTCCTTCGATCCCTTGCCCCAGCAGCGCAGGTAGCCGGCGTCGAGGTGCAGATCCCCGAGCCGCAGGCGCAGCAGCTCGCTCACGCGCAGGCCGGTGGCGTACAGCACCTCGAGCATCGCGGAGTCGCGCAGGCCGCGCGCCTCGCCGCGGTCCGGGGCCGCGAGCAGGCTCTCGACCTCGTCGAACGACAGCACCTTGGGCAAGGTGCGCCAGACCTTCGGCGCGTCGAGATGCTGCGCGGGGTCCTCGGTCAGCACGCCCTCGCGCACGAGGTATCCGAAGAAGCTCCGAACGGCGACGATCCAGCGCGCCACCGAACGCGGCGAGCGTCCCTCGAGCCGCATCTTGCGCAGCACGTCCAGCAGATCCTCGCGTCGGGCCTGCTCGAGCCGCCTCGATTCGCCCAGCGCGCGCTGCAGACGCTTCAGGTCGTTGCGATACGCGGCGAGCGTGTTCGCGGCCAGTCCCTTCTCGACCGTCAGGTAGTCGAGGTAGCGCGCGAACCAGCCGCTCGGCCGCAGGTTGCTCGCCTCGTCACGCTTCCGTTCACTCACGCGTCGCTCTTCCCCGGCGCCGGATCGAGCAGGATCGTCACCGGTCCGTCGTTGACCAACTCGACTTCCATCTTGGCCTGGAACACGCCCGACTGCACGTCCAGCCCGCGCGAGCGCAGGGCCGCGATGAAGCGTTCGTAGAGCGGAATCGCCAGCTCGGGATCCGCTGCGCGCCCGTAGGACGGCCGCCGTCCCTTCCGGGTCGAGGCCGCCAGCGTGAACTGCGAGACGACGAGGAGCGCCCCGCCCGCCTCCTCGACCGAGCGGTTCATCTTTCCGTCCTCGTCGGGGAAGATGCGCAGCTCGGCCGTCTTGCGCGCCTGGTAGTCGATCTCCTCCGGGGAGTCGTCCCGCTCCACGCAGACGAGGGCGAGCAGACCCACACCGATGCGGCCGACGATGTCCGTGTCGACACGCACCTCGGCACGCTTCACCCGCTGGAGCAAGACGATCACCACAACCCCCTGCCTCGTTCCGGGTTTCTATCAGGGCGGCGGGTAAAACGTCAACCGGGGCTGTTTGCGGATGGAAACGACGTCCGGGGCCATTCGGGCTCGGGACCCGCTATAATGCGGCTTTCCACGAATAGGAGTGCGAGATGGGCAGCGTCAACAAAGTCATCTTGATCGGCAACCTCGGCCGCGATCCCGAGGTGCGCTACACCTCGAGCGGGACGCCGGTCGCCAACTTCACCATGGCCACGAGCGACCGCTGGAAGGACCCCCAGAGCGGCGAGCAGAAAGAGAAGACCGAGTGGCACCGCATCGTCGTCTGGGCCAAGCAGGCCGAGATCTGCGGCGAGTACCTGCGCAAGGGGCGGCAGTGCTACATCGAGGGCTCGCTGCAGACGCGCGAGTGGACGGACCGCGACGGCAACAAGCGCTACACCACCGAGGTCCGCGCCCAGCGCGTGCAACTGCTCGGTCGCCGCGAGGAGAGCGGATACGACGCAGGCGGCCCACCGGCCCCGTCCCCGTCCCCGGCCGGCGTGAGCGAAGGGGGCGAACCGTCCTACAACGAGGACGACATCCCCTTCTAGCTCGCTACTGTTCCAGCAGCTCGCGCGCGGTGTTGGCGGACGAGGTCGCCTTGAATTCGTCGAGAATTCGCTGCCACGCCGCTCGCGCCGATTCCGTATCGCCCTGCGCGGCCTGCAGTCGCCCGAGCTGAAGCAGGGCGACCTGCGGCGGGAAGCCGGACTCGCCGTCGTCGATCAGGATCTGCAACTGCTCGATCGCCTTGTCGGGCTCCCCGGAATCAGCGTGGACGGAGGCCAGCGTCGCGCGCGCGGTCCCACGCAGCGCGGGCGGCGTCGACGAGGCCCCGACGACCTCTTCCAGGCCCGAGATCGCCTCGTCCTGCTTGCCCAGGCGGAACGCCGCGTTGGCCCGGTAGTACCTCGCCGAGCTGCCCGCGGCCGACCCGCCGGCCTTGCCGGCCGCCTGGTCGAACAGTTCCCACGAGGCCTCGATCGCGGCGGTGTCGCTGAATCCGCCCTGCTCGGCCTCGTTGAACTTGGCGATGCCGTCGCCCAGCATCACGCGCGCCTTGGCCTGCTGGCTCGCCTGATACACGAAGAACAGCGCCACGACGACGACCACGGCCGCCGCGACCCCCGCCCACTTGACGACGTTCTTCCAGTTCTCCTCGAACCACTGGCTGAAGTCCTTCGTGGTCTCGACGAACTCGTCTTCCTTCAACAGTTGCTTTCGCGTTACCCGAGCCATCTTGTTTCGCTCCGCTGCTCCGCCGTGTATCTGGCGGGCCTGGAGGGACTTGAACCCCCGACCTTGAGTTTAGGAAACTCCTGCTCTATCCACCTGAGCTACAGGCCCAGCTATGGCGCCTCACGTTTCGTACCGGATCAATGTAAACACGTCGCTCGAATTCAAGTTTCGGCGTCCGTCGAGAAAACACAACTCGACCATGAACGCGTAGCCCAGCACCTGCCCACCGAGCCGCTCGATCAACCGGCCCGTCGCCGCCGCCGTGCCGCCGGTGGCCAGCAGGTCGTCGACCACGAGCACGCGCTGCCCTTCCCGGATCGCGTCGCGGTGCACCTCGACGTGCGACTCGCCGTACTCCAGCGTGTAGCGCTCGTCCTCGGTCTCGCCGGGCAGCTTGCCCCGCTTGCGCACCATCACCATGCCGATGCCCATCTGGTACGCCAGCGCCGAGGCCAGCACGAAGCCGCGCGCCTCGACCGCCGCCACGGCGTCGATCTGCTCGCCGCGGTAGCGCTCGACCATGCAGTCGATCGTCGTCTTGAACGCCGCGGCGTCCAGGAACAACGTCGACACGTCGTAGTAGTTGATCCCCGGCTTCGGAAAGTCCGGGATCTCGCGGATCGCCTTCTTGAGCTCGGATGCGCGCATCGGTTTCAGCTTCGAACCTCGAACTCGTCGAGTCCCGCGGGGCCCTCGAGCTCTTTCTCTTCAATGCCGTCCACGCGTGCGAATCGCGGCCCGCGCGCGACGGCCTGTTTCAACTCTTCCAGCGGTCCGGCCTCGCTGCCGGCCCGCACCTCCACCCGCCCGTCGGCCAGATTCCGCACGTCCCCGCGAACACCGAGCCGTCTCGCCTCGCGGATCACGTGATAGCGGAACCCCACACCCTGGACGCGTCCCGAGACGAGCCAGCGCACGGCGCGGACACTCCCGTCCATCTGGCGCCCTCCCGGCCGTCCCGAACGAACAGGACATCCTAGCGGCCCGGGCCGGGCTGTCGCAAGCCGGGTCCGGTCGGAGCGAAGAAACGGCGAACGTGGGGTGACATGCACGTGTGGGCGATCTGACGTCGGTGAGGTCGGGAGGGCCCGGCCTCGTCATCGTCCGAGTTGTTGGGTGAGGACCTTCGATTGGTCGGGGAGAGAGGATTTGAACCTCCGACCCCCTGCACCCGAAGCAGGTGCGCTACCAGGCTGCGCTACTCCCCGACCTTGAAGGCGCGCGAATCTTAGCAGTCCGCCCCGAGGCGGCGCAATGTGGTGGCCGATTCAGTGCCCACCCGCGAGGCCGATGGCCCAGAAGCCGAGGACCAGCAGCGCGGCGAAGGCCAGGGTCAGCCAGCCCAGGTACTTCTCGATGAACGGCTGCACCCTGGGGCCGAACCAGGAGACGATGCCCGCGACGAGGAAGAAACGCCCCGCACGCGAGATCGCCGAGGCCAGCAGGAAGATCGGCAGGTTGATCCTGGCCACACCCGCCGCGATGGTGAAGATCTTGTACGGAATCGGCGTGAAGCCGGCGACGAAGACGACCCAGAAGTTCCACTCGTCGTACAGGCCCGCCATCTTCGCGTAGCTCTCGGCATTGAAGCCGGGGACGTAGTCGAAGAAGAAGCCCTGGACGGCCTCCCACAGCCCCCAGCCGATGGCATACCCCACGAGGCCACCGACCACGGAGCCGGCCGAGCAGATCAGCGCGTAGCGCAGCCAGCGCTTCGACTTCGCGACCGTCATCGAGATCAGCAGCACGTCGGGCGGCACGGGGAAGAAGCTGGACTCGGCCAGCGACAGCAGGAACAGGGCCGGCTGCGCGTGCCGGTGCCCCGACCAGTGCAGGGCCCAGTCGTAGAGCCGGTAGTGCAGCCCGCGCAGGCCGGTCGGACGCGGCGTCGCGACGTCGCTCACTTCGGCATCCCGTAGCGGCCGACCATCGGAACGAAGCGGCACGCGCCGAGCGACTCGGTCTCGAGCGCGTCGCCGCGCTTGACCGAGCGGGTCAGCGTCTGCTGCTCGGGATTGCGCGGGTCGGCCAGGGGCACGATCAACCGGCCGCCCTCCTCGAGCTGCTCGACGAGCGGCTTCGGGATCTCGGGCGCGGCCGCCGTCACCAGGATCGCGCGATACGGCGCGAACTCGCTCCAGCCGTAGCTGCCGTCGAAGATCTTGAAGTGCACGTTGTGGATCCCCAGCTCGCGAATCGTGCCCAGCGCGCGCCGCGACAGGACCGGCAGGCGCTCGACGGAGTAGACGAGCTCGAACAGGCACGAGAGAACGGCGGCGCCGTATCCGGAACCTGATCCGATTTCAAGGACCTTTCCCGTGCCGTCCGGCAGCGCCAGCTCGGCCATGCGGGCGACGGTCGAGGGCTGCGAGATCGTCTGCTTCTCGCCGATGGGCAGCGCGGCGTCGTTGTAGGCCTCCGCGCGCAGCGCCTCCTCGACGAAGCGTTCGCGCGGCACGCTGCGCATCGCCTCGAGGACGCGCTTGTCACGGATGCCGCGCGACTGCAGGTCGCGCACCATCCCCTCCGGGCCGCTCGCGCTACGCGTGGCCACGACTCTCGACCCCCAGGTCCCATGCGGCCAGCGACTCCATCGTGGCGCGGTGCGTCATGTCCGCGTGCAGCGGCGTGACCGAGATGTAGCCATCGCGGATCGCGCGGTGGTCGCCGTCCGCCTCGTCGGTCGGCGTCATGTCGGCGCCCGCGATCCAGTAGTAGGGCTGGCCCGACGGGTCGTTGCGCTCCTCGGCGGTCGCGCGGTAGGTTCGCGTCCCCTGCCGCGTGATGCGCACGCCTCGCGGCGCCTGCGCGGGGAAGTTGACGTTGAGCAGCACACCGGCCGGCAGTCCGCGGCGCAACACCTCGCCGACGAGCGTCGTGACGAACGAGCGCGCGGAGTCGTAGTCGATCTCACGCGCAGGGTCCAGCGCAGCGGAGAACGCGATCGACGGGATGTGCAGCAGCGTGCCCTCGAGTGCGCCGGCGACGGTGCCGGAGTAGACGACGTCGTCGCCGACATTGAGCCCGCGGTTGATCCCCGAGAGGACCAGGTCGGGCGCGACGCCTCCGGTGAAGCGGTCGAGCGCCAGGTGCACGCAATCCGCGGGCGTGCCGTCGACGCGGTAGTTCCCGTCGTGCGTGCGCGTCGCGCGCAGCGGCCGGTTGAGCGTGATCGCGTGGCTCGCCGCGCTCTGCTCGCGGTCCGGCGCGACGATGATCACGTCGGCGCAGGTTACCGCCGCCTCGGCGAGGACACGGATCCCGGGGGCGTCGTAGCCGTCGTCGTTCGTGACGAGGATGCGCGGCCTGTTCGTGCTGGTTGTCACCTGGAACGACCCCGCGCCGGGATTGCCGTAGAAAGGCGGAATTGGTCGGGGCGACTGGATTTGAACCAGCGACCACTTGCACCCCAAGCAAGTGCGCTACCAGGCTGCGCCACGCCCCGACCCGGATCAACTGCCAGAATCGTCAGGATCTTAGGGAACCGCCCGATCCACGTCAACCGCGGGCCGGGGGGTCGAGTAGCTCGAGCACGCGCTCCAGTCGCTGGACGGCGAGGTCGGCGCGGCGCCGCTGACCCTCGGTCGCCAGCTCGCTCTTCTCGAGCGACGCCACGGCCCGGCGAGCCTGCGTCTCGGCCTCCTTCAGCTGCAGGCGCAGGTGCGAGATCTCGTCGACGGCGTCCTCGTAGCGCTCGCGCGCAACGCTGTCGAAGGACAGCACGTCCTGCTTGCTCGCCGCCGCGGCCTCGTCCGGCTCGTCGACCGCGTCCCAGGGCGTACGGTCCTCGATGACCGCTTCGGCCGGAGGCCGCTCGTCGGGCTGTTTCAGCTCCACGACCTTCGCCCGGGCGCCGGGCTCGACCTCACCCTTCAGCTCGCGGTCCAGCCGCTCGCGAGCGCTGGCGATCGTGAACTCCTCGTCGTACAGCAGCTGCTTGATGCGCAGGACGATGTCGATGTCTTCACGGCGATACATCGACTGGCCGGTGCGGGTCTTGTCCGGACTCAACTGGGGGAATTCGCTCTCCCAGAAATTCAGCACGTACGGCTGCGTGTCGGTGTACTGACACACCTCGCTGCTGCGGTACGACTTCTTCCGTGGGATCGACGACGCTTCGGCCACGCGAGATTCCTCGAATAGGGGCAACGCCCCCGATGCAGTCGCCTTACTATACGCCGCCTCGGTTTCCGGCGGCAAGCCTTCGCCAGGGCTCATCCGTCGGACGTCCCCTCACGGCCGAAATCGTCCTCCAGCCGCACGACGTCGTCCAGCTCGGGCGTGGAGACCTCGAACATCGTCACGTCGGAGACGGCACGAAATCGGTGCACGGTCCCGGGCGTGATGTGGCGCGATTCGCCGGGTCCCAGCGTCTCGACCCGCTGATCGTCCCCCTGCCCCAGGACGAGCTCGAGCGTGCCCTCGTGCACCAGGAACGCCTCGTCCTTCTGGTTGTGATATTGCAGGCTCAGCTGGCTGCCGGCCTTGATGAACAGCAGCTTCCCGGCGTAGCGGTCCGTGCAGACGAACCGCAACTCGTAGCCCCAGGGCTTGTCGACCTTGTCCACGATCAATCCTCCTTCGGGTCCATCATACGGGCGGCTTGTCCGACTTGCCCGACCCGGCCGCCTCGACGGGGCTCTCGAGCGGCTCGCCGAGCAGCTCCGCCACGCCGCGCTCGGCCTCGGAGACCGTCACCGACCCGACGACCTCGCGCATCGCCGGGATCGCCCGCGGCTGCACCGACAGCTCGCGGACGCCGAGGCCGACCAGCACGTCGACCAGTTCCGGATCGGCCGCCATCTCACCGCACACGGCGATCGGGATCCCGGCCCGGGCCGCCCCGTCGAGCGCCCACTTCAACGTGCGCAACACGCCGGGATGCAGCGGCCGGTACAGGTAACCGACCGAGTCGTTGCCGCGGTCGACGGCCAGCGCGTACTGGATCAGGTCGTTCGTGCCGATGCTGAAGAAGTCGGCCTCCTGGGCCAGCAGGTCGGCGGCCGCCGCGGCGCCGGGCACCTCGATCATGACGCCCAGCGGGATCTCCTCGCGCACCTCGTGCCCCTCGCCCCGCAGGCGCTCGGCCTCCTCGGCGAGCAGCCGCCGCACCTCGCGCACCTCGTCGACCGTCGTCACCAGCGGCAACAGGATCTGCAGGTTCTCGCAGGTGGACGCGCGCAGCAGCCCACGCAGCTGCGGACGGAATACGTCGGGGCGCCGCAGACACAGCCGCACGCCGCGCAGCCCGAGGACCGGGTTCGCCTCGTTGCGATCCAGCACCTCGTGGAAGTACTTCTCGCCGCCGAGGTCCAGCGTGCGCACCACGGCCGGGTGCGGCGCCGCGCTCTCGGCGATGCTCATGTACGCGTCGTAGTGCTGCTCCTCGGTGGGCAGCTCCGGCGACAGGCTGAGGAACAGGAACTCCGAGCGGTAGAGCCCGATCCCGCGGGCGCCGAACTTCACCGCGGCCTCGGCCTCGTGCGGGAACTCGACGTTCGCGCGCAGAACGATCTCGGTGCCGTCCAGCGTGACCGCGGGCTGGTCGCCGTGCTCGGCCGCCAGCTCCTCGCGGTCGATCCACATCTGCCGTTGCTCGCGGGCCTGCGTCAGCTCGGCTTCGTCCGGCTCCAGGTGAACCCTGCCCGCCGTGCCGTCGACGACGAGCGTCTGCCCGGGGAGCACGCGCTCGCTGACCTCGGACAACCCGGCGACCGCCGGCACCGACAGCGCCTGGGCCAGGATCGCCGTGTGCGAGGTGCGCCCGCCGGCGTCGGAGGCCAGGCCGACGACCTGTTTCTCCGTCAGCAGCATGGCGTCGGACGGCACCAGCGTGTGCGCCACGACGACCAGCGGCCCATCGGGCACCCGGGTCGCCCCCAGGTCTCCGCGCAGGATGCGTTGCATTCGCCGGTGCACGTCGGCCAGGTCGCCCACCCGCTCTCGCAGGTAGGCGTCGTCGACGACCTCGAAGCGGCGCGCGAAGTCGGCGACGACTTCCTTCAGCGCCCAGCGCGCGGACACACGCCCGACGCGTACGCGCTTCAGCGTGCCCTCGACCAGCGCCGGGTCGTCGAGCATCAGCAGCTGTGCCTCGAGGATCGCCGCGTACTGGTCGCCCAGCGCGGCGCGCACACGATCGCGTAGCTCGCCGACCTCGACGCGGGCCTGTGCGCGGGCGGCGTCGAACGCTTCGATCTCGGCTTCGAGGCGCTCGGGCGGCAGCGGGGACGGGACGACCGGGAGCGCGTCCGGGTGCAGCAGGTAGGCGCTGCCGATCGCCACGCCGGGCGACACGCCGACCCCGTCCAGGACGCGACTCACGTCAGGAGTCCTCCCCGAACCGTCCGCGGATCAGCTCGACGAGCTCCTGCAGCGCCTGCTCCTCGTCCGCGCCCTCCACCTCCAGCCGCAGACGGCTGCCGGCCGACGCGGCCAGGGTCAGCAGCCCCAGGATCGACTTGCCGTCGACGCGCGAGCTGCCCTTGATGACCACGACCTTCGACTGAAAGCGGTTGGCCAGATGCACGAACCGCGCGGCAGCGCGCGCGTGCAGCCCCAGCTCGTTCGTCACCTGGACTTCGGTCTCGCTCACGATCGCTCCTCACCCGGGCTCGCATCCGGCGTCCCGAGGACCTCCGTCGCGACGTGGATCGCCTCGCGCCCCTGTTCGGCGATACGCGCCGCCATCTCGGGCAGGTCCGTCGTCTCGCGCAGATCGGTGAACTTCACCAGCATCGGCAGGTTGACCCCGGTGACGATCTCGACGCTGCCCGGCTCGTGCAGGGAGAGCGCGAGGTTCGTCGGCGTCCCGCCGAACATGTCGGTCAGAATCAGCACCCCGCGTCCGCGATCGACGCGCTCGCGCGCCTCCTCGATCAGGCGGCTCGCGTGCTCGACACCGTCGTCCCAGCCGATCGCCAGCCCCTCCAGACCGTCCACCTCTCCGACGATCGTCTGCACGGCCTGCGCCAGCTCTCGCGCCAGGCCGCCGTGCGTGACGACGAGCAGTCCGACCATCGCGACCTCACTCACGCGCGTCTCACTCGCGTCCCACGTCGCGGTGGCTGACCGAGACCGGAAGCTCGTGCTGTCCCAGATGGTGCCCCGCCCGCTCGGCCAGGGCGACCGAGCGGTGCTTGCCGCCGGTGCAGCCGACCGCGACCGTCAGGTAGGCCTTGCCCTCCGCGGCGTACAGCGGAATCAGGTACTCGAGAAACTCGTGCAGCCGCTTCGAGAACTCGTGCGTCATCTCGTTGCGATCGAGAAACTCCTGCACCTCGGCGGTCCTGCCATCCAGCGGCCGCAGCTCCTCGACGAAGTACGGGTTCGGCAGGAAGCGTACGTCGAACAGCAGGTCGGCCTCGCGCGGGACGCCGTACTTGAAGCCGAACGACATCACGTTGACGTTGGGCGAGCCCGAGTCCTCGGACGGCGAATACGCGTTCTGCAGGAAGTGTCGCAGCTGGTGCGGCGTGTAGGCCGACGTGTCGATCACCCGATCGGCCACGTCGCGCAGCGGCGCCAGCGCGACGCGCTCGTCCTCGATGGCCTGCTCCAGCGTGCCCGAGGCGCGCGCCATCGGGTGTGGCCTGCGCGTCTCGCTGAAGCGTCGCTTGAGCACGTCGTCCGCACAATCGAAGAACAGCACCTGCACCGGGATGTTGCGCCGGCGCAGCTCGCTGAGCGTGTCGGGGAATGCCTCGAGGAACACGCCCTCGCGTGCGTCGACGACGAGCGCGCCGCTCCGCACCTGTTCTCCGCTACGCTGCATCAGCTCGTAGAACGGTGGGATCAACCCCACCGGCAGGTTGTCCACGCAGAAGAAGCCCAGGTCCTCCAGGCACTTCGCCGCGAGCGACTTCCCCGAACCCGAGAGACCCGTGATCACCACCAGTTGTTTCAACCGTCTTCCCTTTCCGGGCGCAGGCCGACGGCCGAGCGCGGCTCTTCCCGGTCGTCGTGCTGCCGCCCGGGTTGCAGCCGCTCGCCCAGGCGCCGCGCCAACTCGCGCGCCGGGTGATAGCCCTTGAGCTTCAGCAGATGGTTGCGCGCCGCGACCTCGATCAGCACCGACAGGTTGCGTCCCGGCCCCACCGGCATCTCGACGTACGGCAACTCGACACCCAGGATCTCGTACGACATCTCGTCCAGCCCGAGCCGGTCGTAGCGCTTGCCCGCGCGCCACGGGTCGAGCCGGATCACGTACTCGAGGAACTTCGTCATGCGCACCGCCGCGACGCCGAACAGGTCCTTGACGTTGACGATGCCGAGCCCGCGCAGCTCCATGTGGTACCGCGTCAGCTCGGGCCCGGTGCCGATCAGCAGGCTGTTGCGCCGTTTGATCTCCACCACGTCGTCCGACACCAGCCGGTGGCCGCGGACGACGAGGTCCAGCGCACACTCACTCTTGCCGACTCCGCTGTCGCCGAGCAGCAAGACTCCGAGTCCGTAGACGTCGAGGAACACTCCGTGAATCACCGCGCGCGGCGCGAGCCGGTCCTCGAGAAACTGGGACAGCGCATCGATGATCACCGACGACGGCAGGCTGGTCCCCAGCAGCGGGACCGCGTGCTTCTCCGTCTCCTCCAGCAGCTCCTGCGGCGGCTCGAGCCCCGAGGTGACGATGAAGCAGCTGCCGCCCTGGCGGCAGAGCTGCGAGACGATGCGCGAGCGCTCGGTCGGGGGACGTTCCTCGAGGAAGCTGACCTCGGACTTGCCGAGGATCTGAACGCGTCCCGAGTGGATGTACTCGAGGAAGCCGGCCAGCGCCAGACCGGGCTTCTGGATGCGCGGCCGGTTGATGATGTTGTCCAGACCCGCGCCGCCCGCGAGCAGGGAGAGCTCCAGATTGTCGGCGCCCCGGTCGGTCAGCAACTCGCTGACGGCCATGCACGGGATCGGGGAGCTTTCGTGTTCGGACACGGAGTACGTCCCAAGTGATTGAACGCATGATAGTTCGGAATTCTAGGAAGCGTCCGACAGACTGTCAAGAAAGAGGTCCGTTGCTCTGATTGACACGCGCGCGACGGCGGTGGCATATTGCCCGGCCCGGAACGCTACGAGACTATCACGCATCGAATCTTGGGCGGGGTGAGATCCATGGGCATCGTTCACGTCATCGGCACGGGCACCATCGGAGAGCCGTTGATCGGCCTCCTGCTGGAACTGAAGGACAACCTCGGCTTCGAGGAGGTCACCTTCCACAAGCGCACTCCGCTGCTGACCGACCGGTCGAAGGTGACCAACCTGATGAAGCGCGGCGCAAAGCTCTGCACCGACGACTCGTCCGTCAAGGGCTTTCAGGACCTCGGGATGGAGCCGACCTACGAGTCGGTCGAGGCCATCAACCGCGCCTCGGTCGTCATCGACTGCACCCCTTCGGGCATCGGGACGCAGAACAAGTCCGAGTATTACGAGAAATTCACCTCGAACACGGCCGGTTTCATCGCCCAGGGAAGCGAGTTCGGCTTCGGCAAGCCCTACGCGCGCGGCATCAACGACTCGTCGCTGATCAAGGGCGAGGATCAGTTCATCCAGGTCGTCTCGTGCAACACGCACAACCTGTCGATCCTGCTGCAGGCGCTGGTGCTGGCCGACGGCGGCCCCGAGAATCTGGACGAAGGCCGTTTCGTCTGCATGCGGCGCTCGAACGACATCTCGCAGGACGGCGGCTTCTGCCCCTCACCGCAGGTCGGTAAGCACAAGGACACGCGCTTCGGCACGCACCACGCGCGCGACGCATGGCACCTGTACCAGACGATGGGCTACGACCTGAACATCTTCTCCAGCGCGCTGAAGCTCAACACGCAGTACATGCACACGATCTACTTCGACGTGCGGGTGAAGAACCCGACCTCGGTCGAGAAGCTGATCGAGACGATGACGGCCAACGATCGCATGGCGCTGACGTACAAGGACTCGGCCAACGCGGTGTTCTCGTTCGGCCGCGACCAGGGACATTACGGTCGCATCCTCAACGTCACCGTCGTCTCGTTGCCCACGCTGACCGTGCGCAACGAGCACGAGATCGTCGGCTACTGCTTCACGCCGCAGGACGGCAATTCGCTGCTTTCGTCGATCGCCGCGGCGACCTGGCTACTGTATCCGGACGACTACGAGGACCGGATCCAGTGCCTGACGCAGTTCTTCTACGACGAGATCTGATCCGGCCCGCAGCCCTAGCAGCCCGTTGAAAAACTCTGATGGGCCGCGTTGCGAGCGCCGCGCTGTCGTATGCGAGGCGCCGCGCCGCAGACATATGCTATTGCATAGGCCAGGCGCGGAAACGAAGCAGATGGCAGCGCGCCGCCGCAACCCGTAGGGCGCCAGGGGGTTGCGGGCTCAGGCTTCGTTGCTCGTCGTCGACGATGCGTCGGCATCTACTTCCTCCTCACGCCTCGCCTGCGCACCGCAAGACCCTGGCGCGCGACCCATCAGAGCTTTTCATCGGGCTGCTAGCCGCTCAGGCCTTGGCCTTGCGCACGGCCTCGGTCAACGCGGGGACCACCTCGAACAGGTCTCCGACGATGCCGTAGTCCGCGACCTTGAAGATCGGCGCCTCGGGGTCCTTGTTGATCGCGACGATCAGCTTGGACGAGGACATGCCGGCGAGGTGCTGGATCGCGCCGGAGATCCCGCAGGCGATGTACAGCCCCGGCGAGACGACCTTGCCCGTCTGTCCGACCTGGTGTGCGTGCGGAATCCAGCCCGCGTCGACCACGGCTCGCGACGCCCCGACGGCACCGCCGAGCGCGCCGGCCAGATCGCGAATCAGCGAGAAATGCTCGGCTTCCTTCAACCCGCGCCCGCCCGCGACGACGATGCCGGCCTCGGCCACGTCGACGTCTTGCTTCTCGGAGCCGCGCACCTCGGTCGTCCGGACGCGCAGCAGGTCGTCGCCGACCTCGATCGCCAGCGGCTCGACGGCCGCCTCGCGCTCGGCTCCGTCGCCGGCGGCGAAGACGTTGGGGCGCAGCGTGGCGACCGCGGGACGCGCCGTGGGGATCGCGACGCCGGCGATGGCCTGGCCCGAGTAGATGGGCCGCTTGCCGCGCAGACCGTTGGCCTCGTCGAACTCGATCGAGATCAGATCGCTGGCGCACGCCGTCTCTAGGCGCGCGGCCGCCCGCGCCGCGAGATCGCGGCCGAGCAACGTGCCGGGGACGAGTACCAGGCCCGCGTCGCATTCCTTGGCGGCCTGCGCCAGGCAGGCGGCGTAGGCCTGCGCGGCGTACAGTTCCAGCGCCGGGTTCTCCACGGTCAGCACGCGGTCGGCGCCGAAGCGCGCCAACTCCGCCGCACAGTCGCCGGCTCCGGGCCCCAGCGCCAGAGCGACGACCTGCCCGCCGTCGGCGTCGGCCAGTCCCCGCGCCGTGTTCAGCGTCTCGAGCACCGGACGCTTGACCTGTCCGTCGCGCCGCTCGGCGAATACCAGTACGTTCGACGCCATCACAGCACCTTCTCTTTCTCGTGGAGGATGCGCACGAGCTCTGCCGCGGCGGCCCCGGCTTCGCCCTCGATCATCTGCCCCGACTCACGCGGCGGCGGCAGCTCCATCGACTCCCAGACCAGCATCGGCCGGTCCATGTCGAGCCCCAGGTCCGCAGGCGTCTTCGTCTCGAGCGGCTTCTTCTTCGCCTGCATGATTCCCTTCAGCGACGGGTAGCGCGGCTCGTTGAGCCCCTTGTCGCAGCTGATCACGGCGGGCAGCGTCCCCTGCTGGACCTCGACGGCGCCCTCGACGGCGCGCTCGACGTGGAACGCCTCGCCCTCGATGCGACACGCCGACACTCCGCCCGCGTGCGGCCAGCCCAGTACCTCGCCGAGCATTGCCGCGGTCTGCCCCTCGTCCGTGCCGACGCCGTACTTGCCCAGCAGGACGAGGTTCGCGCCCTCGGCCTCGCAGATCGTCGCCAGCGCGCGTGCGCGCGTCAGCCCGTCGCAGTTGCCGAACCCGTCGTCGCTGACGTGCACGCCGCGATCGGCGCCCATGGCCAGCCCCTGTCGCAGCGTGGCCTGCGCGGAGGCAGGGCCCGCGCAGACGGCGACGACCTCACCCTCTCCGGCGGCGTCGCGCAGCTGCAGCGCCTGCTCCAGCGCGTACTCGTCGTACGGAGAGATGACCCACTTGTTGACGGCCGCCTCGTCCAACGAGCTGCCGTCGGACGCGACCTTGACCTTGGCTTCCGTGTCGGGCACGTGCTTGATGCCCACGATGATCTTCATCTTTTTTTCCTCGGGAGCCCACGCCGGCGGCCGCCGACGTGCTCCCCGGCATCCGCGAAGTTCTACGACGCGGCGTGCTCTTTCAGCAGGAGCGAGGCGTTCGTCCCGCCGAATCCGAACGAGTTGTTCAGCGCGGCACGGACCTTCGTCCTGCGCGATTCGTTGGCGACGAAATCCAGGTCGCACTCGGGGTCCGGCTCGGACTGATTGATCGTCGGCGGCACGTGGTCGTGATGCACGGCCAGCGCGGTCACCGCGGTCTCCAGCCCCCCGGCGGCGCCGAGCAGGTGCCCGGTCATCGACTTGGTCGACGAGCAGGCGACGCGACTCGCGTAGTCGCCGAAGACGCTTCGGATGGCCAGCACCTCGACACGATCGCCCGCCGGCGTCGACGTCCCGTGCGCGTTGATGTAGTCGATGTCCTCCGCGGCGAGTTCCGCGTCGCGCAGAGCCATGCGCATCGCGCGAATCGCCCCGTCGCCCTCCTCGGACGGCGCCGAGATGTGATACGCGTCGCCGGTCATGCCGTATCCGGCGATCTCGGCATAGATCCGTGCGCCGCGCTCGACCGCAGCCTCACGCTCTTCGAGCAGCAGAATCCCGGCGCCCTCGCCGATGACGAAGCCGTCCCGTCCGGCGTCGAACGGGCGACTCGCGAGCTGCGGGTCGTCGTTGCGCGTCGACAGCGCCTTCATCGCGCAGAATCCGCCGACCGCCAGCGGCGAGATCACCGCCTCGGTGCCTCCGGCGATCATCGCGTTGGAGTAACCCTCGCGGATCATCCGGAACGACTCGCCGATCGCGTGATTGCCGGTGGCGCAGGCGGTGGCCAGCGCCAGGTTCGGTCCCTTGGCGCCGAAGCGGATCGAGACGTTCCCAGCCGCCAGATTGAGGATCATGCCGGGGATGAAAAACGGCGAGATCCTGCGCGGCCCGCGCTTCATCAGCTCGCTGTGCGTCTGCTCCAGCAACGGCAGGCCGCCGATGCCCGAACCGATGTAGACGCCCGTCTCCTCGGCGTTGTCCTCGGTGATGCGATAGCCCGCATCCTCCAGCGCCTCCTGCGTGGCGGCGATGGCGTAGTGGCTGAAGGCGTCCATCTTCCGCGACTCTTTCCTGTCGAGGAAACGCTGCACGTCGAAGTCGCGCACTTCGCCCGCGATGCGCGACGCAAACGAGGTCGCGTCGAACCTGGTGATCGGTCCGATCCCACTACGTCCGGAGAGCAACGCGTCCCATGTCGCGGGCACGTCGAGGCCCAACGGCGAGACGAGGCCGATTCCGGTGATCACGACACGTCGTCGCAAAACGCGTGACTCCTACGTCGTACTCCCCGCGCGAAACGCGGGGCGAGCGTCAAGCCGACTCTTTGGCGTGGCTCTGGATGTACTTGATCGCGTGAGCGACCGTGGAGAGCTTCTCGGCGTCCTCGTCACTGATCTCGAGTCCGAACTCTTCCTCGAGCGCCATGACGAGCTCGACCACGTCCAGCGAATCCGCTCCGAGATCGTCTACGAACGACGCCTCGGACTTGACCTCGCCTTCGTCCACACCGAGCTGCTCGACGATGATGTGTTTGACCTTTTCCTCAACCGACGCCATCAGTCATCCTCCGTTCGGTCCCGCAGCGACCTTCCGCCTCGGGACACTTCTTCCTCACATGTACATGCCGCCGTTCACGTGCAACGTGGTTCCCGTGACGTAACCCGCTCCGTCACCGACGAGGAACAGCACGGCGGATGCGACGTCTGCCGGATTCCCGAGGCGCCCCAACGGCACCTGGTCCAGCAGCGTCTTGCGTGCCTTCTCGTCCAGTTCGCGAGTCATGTCCGTATCCACGAAACCCGGAGCGACGCAATTCACGGTAATCTTGCGCGACGCGACCTCGCGAGTCAGGCTGCGAGAGAATCCCTCGATGCCGGCTTTTGTCGCCGCGTAGTTGGTCTGTCCCGGGTTTCCGATCCCCGCGACGACGGAAGTGATGTTCACGATTCGTCCCTCGCGTGCGCGAATCATCGACGGCACCACCGCCTTGCACACGCGATAAACCCCCGTCAGGTTCGTCTGAAGAACCGTGTTCCAGTCCTCCGATTTCATTCTTAAGATGAGGTTGTCGCAGGTGACCCCTGCGTTGTTCACGAGAATCGGAATCTTAGCATAGTCCGCCAGCACGGCCTTCACACCGTCAGCGACGGAAACGTCGTCGGAAACGTCGAGCGCGATGCCGTGCGCGCGACCGTCCTTCTCGCGAATCTCACCGGCCGCCTGTTCGGCGGCCTCCCGGGTGCGCGCAGTCAATACGACCTCGGCGCCGGCGAGCGCCAGCGTCTCGGCGATCTGGCGTCCGATCCCGCGCGAGCCACCGGTGACCAACGCCGTCTTGCCCTCGAGCATCGCGCTCATGCATCCCCCAGTTCGGCAACCGCCTTCTCCACGCCGTCGGGATCCTGGACCCCGATGACGCGCGCCTTCTTCTGAATCCGCCGCGCCAGCCCCGCGAGCACGCGTCCCGGGCCGACCTCGACGAACGTGTCGATGCCGTCGTCCAGCATGCCGCGCATCAACTCCTCCCAGCGCACCGGCGACGCCACCTGGCGCCGCAGAGCTTCTCGCGCCGCGTCGCCCCCCTGAACCGGTCTCGCGTCGACGTTGGTCCAGACCGGCACGTCGGAGTCGCGGAACGCGATCGCCTGCAACACCGGCGAGAGCTGCTCGGCCGCCGGCTCCATCAGCGCACAGTGGAACGGCGCGCTGACGTCCAGCGGCACGGCGCGCAGCGCGCCGGCGTCCTTACTGGCAACCACGACGCGCGCCACCGCGGCGGCGTGGCCGGCGACCACGATCTGCCCCGGCCCGTTGAGATTCGCCGGCGCCAGCACCTCGCCCTGCGCAGCCTCGGCGCAGATCGCGCGGACCTTCTCGGGCTCGAGCCCCAGCACCGCGGCCATCGCGCCCTCGCCGACGGCGACCGACTGCTGCATGAAGCGGCCACGCGCCCGCACGGCGCGCACGGCGTCGTCGAAGTCGAATGTCCCCGCGCAAACATGTGCCGAGTACTCGCCGAGGCTGTGGCCGGCTGCGGCGACCGGTGCGAGCCCGCGCGCGCGCAGCGCGGCAAGCGCCGCGACGCTGACGGTGAGAATCGCCGGTTGCGTGTTCTCGGTCAGAGCGAGCTCTGCCTTCGACCCGGCGAAGCACATCTCCGAGAGCGAGGCCTCCAGGGCGCGATCGGCCGTATCGAACACCTCCCGGCTCTCCGGGTAGGCCTCCGCCAGCTCGCGCCCCATCCCGGGGAACTGCGCCCCCTGGCCGGGAAAGAGGAAGGCGAAGCGACTCACCAGCGCACCACCGACGCGGCCCAGGTCAGTCCGGCCCCGAACGCCGCCATCAACACGATCTGGCCGTCACGAATCTTGCCCTCGCGCACCGCCTCGTCCAGTGCGATCGGGATCGACGCGGCCGAGGTGTTGCCGATGCGGTCGATGTTCACGTAGCAGCGCTCGGCAGGGATCTTCAGCCGGTTGCCGACCGCGCTGATGATCCGCTGATTCGCCTGGTGCGGGACGAGCCAGTCGACGTCTTCCGGCGTCAGCCCGGCGTTGTCGAGCACCTCGCGGCAGACCTCCTCGAGCGAACGCACGGCCATCTTGAACGTCTCGTTGCCGCGCATCTTGATGTAGTGCAGACGCTGGTCGATCATCTCCTGCCCGGGCGGGTTCAACGTCCCGCCTCCCGGCAAGCTGATGAAGTCGGCCATCGAGCCGTCGGTGTGCATCGCCGAGGCCAGCACGCCGCGCGGCGCGGCGCCTGCGCTCATCACCGTGGCACCCGCTCCGTCGGCGAAGATCACGCACGTCGAGCGGTCTTCCCAGTCGAGGTATTTGCTGAGCAGTTCGGCGCCGATGACGAGCACGTGCTTGCAGCGCCCGTTGGCCAGGAACTGCTTGGCCACGGACTGCGCATAGATGTAGCCCGAGCAACCGGCCGCCAGGTCGAATGCGGCAGCGGTGCAATTGCCCAGCTCGTGCTGGATCGTGCACGCCGTCGCCGGGATCGGCATGTCGGGCGTCACCGTGGCGAGGATGATGAGGTCCAGATCCGCCGCGGCGATCCCCGCCGCGTCCAGCGCCTTCCGCGAGGCGTCGATCGCGTAGTGCGAGAGCGGCTTTCCGGCGCGCTCGATGCGACGCTCGTGAATCCCGGTGCGCGTGGTGATCCACTCGTCACTCGTGTCCACGATGCGCTCGAGGTCCGCGTTGGTCACCACGTTATCGGGGAGGCTCATCCCCGTCCCGGTGATCAACGCACTCGGTTCGCCCATGCGCGTCCTCCTCGGCCGGCTACACCGGCCAAAGCAAGCAAACGTGGGATAACGACGGCCGAAATGCGACTCGGCTCGCCGCAGATCATAGCCTAAACCGTGCCACGTTCGTCGTGGTGCTGTCGAATGGTTGCGAGAAGAACCGGACTAGATCTCGGGCGGAGGAACGACCTCGCGGCCCTTGTAGAAGCCGCATTGCGGACACACGCGATGCGGCAGCTTCTTCTCGTGGCAGTTGGGGCACACCGACAGGCCGACCTTGTCGAGCGCGTCGTGGGCCCGGCGCTTGTTGCGCCTCGCCTTGGAGTGTCTTCGTTTCGGGTTGGCCATTTCAGTGCTCCCGCTTGCAAGCCGATGCCCGCGCCCGCCCGACGGCGACCGTCAGGACTCGTCGATCTGCTTGCGGATCTCCATCAACGGTGCGAGGCGGGGATCTACCGCCTCACTACGACAGTCGCACTCTATGAGGTTTCGGTTTCCGCCGCAAGTCGGGCATAACCCCCGACAATCATCCCGGCACAGGGGCTTCAGCGGCAGGTCGAGCAGGACCCGTTCGCGCGCCACCTCCGCCAGGTCGACCTTCCCCTCACGCGCGTGGTAGTGCCAGATCTCGTCCTCGCGGAGCTCGGACTCGCCCTCCCGCGTGTCGGGGCCGGAGCTACGGATTTCGAGGCGAATGGGGCTCTCGAGTTGCCAGTCGTACGGCTCGGCGCAGCGGCTGCAGTCCAGCCGGACGTCCCCCGCGACCTTGGCCGCGAGGATCCACTTCCCGGTCTCCCGTACGATCGCGCCCTCGATCCGCGCTCGCTCCATCGAGACCGGGGCATCGGCGCCCGGCTCGGAGCGCAGCTCGACCTCCTCGTCGAAAGTCGACGAATCGCCCCGTATCTCGTTGATAAGAATAACTTTAGCCATGCCGATGGCCAAAGTAGCGCAGCGCGCGGGAGCCGTCAAGGCCGGAGGGGGCTACTCGATCGAGGCCAACTCGGCGCTGGCGATCTCGTGGTTGGGAACAACCTTCAGCGCCTCCTCGAAGTGTTTCTGTGCGCGCAGCTTCAGACCGCGGCGCTTGTAGAACCGGCCGAGCCCCACCCAGTAGTCGGCGTTCCACGGGTCCAGCTCGGTCGCCTTCGAGAAGTTCTGTTCGGCCTGGTGCTGCCAGCGCGGGCCGGGGTTCCGGACCTGGCAATCGGCCAGCAGGTAGTAGTAGCGCGCGTCTTCCTCGTTGTACGAGATGGCCAGCTTCACGTACTGGATCGCGTTGTGGAAGTCCCCTTCCCGCACCGCCTTGTTTGCCTTGGTGAAGTACGAATCGCCGACGCGCGCAGCCTCTTCCTGCTCCAGCTTGGACTTCGTCTTGTCCATCTCGACGCGGACCAGGTAGTCGCGGGCGCCCGGTTCACCGTCGGCTCCCTCGACCGTATCCGCCACGGACGGCGAAGGGGCGTGCTGCTCCGGGCGCGTCAGAGTGAGATAGGCCTCGATCAGGCGACTCTCGATCACCGCCAGCTCGCCCTTGAACTTGTCGCGCACCTTCGGCAGGACGCGGTCGCGGCCGAACAGGTCCTTCGCGTCCTCGTACGCCTGCTCGATCTCGGGCAGCGTGGCGTCGGGCCGGACGGCGAGGACGTCGTGCGGCGCCTGCCCGCGCATCCTCTCTTCGGCCTGGCGGATGTTCTGCGCCTGCATGCGCTCCATCGCCTGCGAGTCCGCGTGGTCCCGCAAGATGTTGGCCAGCCGGAACGGCCCCTCGCCCAGCGGCGGGTCCAGCTCGAGCACGCCCATCACGAGCAGGCCGAACAGGAAGCGCAGCGCCCCGGACTCTTCGTCCTCCGGCAGGAGATTGACCAGGTCGGCGAAGCCCGTGGTTCCGTCGAGGCGCGAGAGGATGAAGCCGTGGGTCGGCGACAGCGTCAAGCGCTCGAGCGGGATCGGGCCGGGCTTGCGCACTCGCACGCGGTTGTCCAGCGCGACGAGCGGCTCGCGGAACGCGTCGAACTCCGGCAACACGAACACGCCGGCGAGGATGTCCTCGAACGTGCGCAGCACATCGGTGTCGAATGCATCCTCGGGCGGAGGCGTATCGGTGAAGCGGGCGGATCCGCCCTCCCAGGTGAACACCGACTCGATGACGGTTCGCACCAGCGAGCGCACGGTCTCGCCGAGCGCGTGCTTGCTGACCAGCTCGCGGTTGACCAGCGCCCGCGGCAGCTCGCGCGGGTCGTTGATCGCGCGGCGCGCCTCCTCGAGCGCGCCTCCCGAGAGCTTCTTCTCGGAGACGAGCAGGTGCCCGAGATCCTCCTCGGGCTCGGTCGACTCCGCGTAGTGAATCAGGCCGTTGAAGAAGAAGACCCGCTTCTCGCAGCAGTCGCGGTTGAGCGCGAGGATCCCCGTGCGTTCTCCCAGGAACAGGTCCCGGAACAGCTCGGGTATCGTCTGAGACGTGAAGTGCGTTTGCATGTCGCCCGATTCTCGGGGGTTTTGTCTACCCCCTCGGTCTTCAAATATAGGCGGCCATTCTACAAAGGAAAGTTTGCCGATTCCCGGATCCGGGACTGTAAAAACCGATCAGGGTGCAGCGGGATTGAGGCGGCGAGCCCCGGCCAGGACCTTGGAAACGTAGTTCCGGGTCTCCGGATACGGCGGAATTCCACGGTATCGATCGACCGCGTTCTCCCCGGCGTTGTAACCGGCGAGCGTCAGCTCGGTCTGCCCCTCGAAGCGCTCGAGCAGCCAGCTGAGGTAGCGAGCCCCACCCTCGACGTTCTGGACCACGTCCATCGCGTCCTCGACGCCGAACCGAGCCGCGGTGGCCGGCATCAGCTGGAGCAGGCCCATCGCTCCCTTGTGCGAGACCGCGAGCGGATTGAACGAGGACTCGGCTTCGGCCAGCGCGGTCAACAGGGCCGGGTCGAGCGAATGCCGCTCGGCCGCGCTCTGGATGATCTCGGCGAATCGACCGGCGCGGCGTTGCCAGGGCTTGGCGACGACCGGCGCGGGCGCGGCCGGCGGCGCGGGTTTCGGCTTCTGCAACGGTCCCAGGGTGATCTCGTCCCAGTTCTCGATCCGCTCGGCCGGAACCTGCAGCTTCCCGCCGTCCCAGGAGAGGATCGCCACCGACGCCTCGCGCTGCACGGCGGCCACGGCCAGCGTTCGCCCGTCCACGAACTGAACGAGCTGCTCGGCCCGGGCCGGACCGATTGCGAGCAGGGCCAAAACGGCCAGCAAGAGAGACTGTCGGGGGGTCATGCTACCCATATACGCATCGTCGAGGTTCCCGTCAATTCTTACGATTCCGTAAGGCCCACCGATTCTACCCCTTTCGCGCCCCGAGCGCGTCACCTTCGTCCGAAAGCGCGCTCGATCTCGTCGAGCCCGAGCCGGAACAGCGCCGGCCGCCCGTGCGGGCAGCTCGTCGGATTCTCCGTCCGGAACAGGTCGTCGAGCAGCCGCTGCATCGTGTCCCGGGTCAGCGGGTAGTTCACCTTGATCGCCGCCTGACACGCCGCGCTGGTGATCAGCTGCCGCCGCAACTGCGCCACGTCCAGCGTCGCCGAGCGCGCCTCGCGCGCCTCGCCGATCAGCTCGGCCACGAGCTGCGCCGGGTCCAGGTCTCCCGCGACCGCGGGCACGGCATCCAGTCGATAGGTCTCGCCGCCGAACGGCTCGAACTGGAACCCGAGCCTGCGGAACTCGTCCGCCTCCTCCTCGAGCAAAACACGCTCGTCGGGCGTCAGCTCGAGCGTCAGCGGGAACATCAACCGCTGCACCTCGACCCGATCCTGCTCGGCGTCCTCCATGTAGCGTTCGAACAGCACTCGCTCGTGCGCCGCGTGCTGATCCACGAGCAGGATCCCCTGCTCGTCCTGGGCCACGACGTAGGAGTCGCGGTACTGCGCCAACGGAACCGCCCGGCGCGCGGGCGCCTCCTCGGCCTCCTCCTGCGCGGCGTCGATCCAGCCGCTCTGCACCGCAGCCGGCGGCGGAGCGTCCCCGCGCGTCCGCCCTTCCACGGCGCCGCCTTGCCATCCCGAAGCGCTCGGAGCGGAGTCACGCACGTCGAGGTAGCGCTTCGCGGCCCGCAGCACGCCGGACAGCTCCTCGCTCTTGCCCTCGGGGCGCAGGTCGGCCAGATCCGGCACGGCGGAATCGTGCGACAGACTCGACGAGACCGCGCGCCGCACGAGGTCGTGGATCTGACTGGACTGCCGGAAGCGCACCTCGGTCTTCTGCGGGTGCACGTTGACGTCCACGTCCGCGGGATCGACGTCCACCAGCAGGAACATCGCCGGGAACCGACCGCGCGGCATCGTGTTGCCGTACGCGGCACCGACGGCGTGCATCAGCGTGCGATCCTGGACCGAGCGGCCGTTGACGAAGAAGTGCTGCCCATCGCGTCGCGACGTGCCCTCGACCGGGCGCCCCGCATAGCCGTGCGCCCGGTTCACTCCGTCCGAGTAGTCGAACGGCAGCAGTCGCTCGACGAACTCGCGGCCGTAGATCTGGGCGATGCGCTCCTCCAACCGATCGCACGGATCGGTCCGTAGCAGCTCCCTTCCGCCCTGCTCGAGGCGGAAGCGGATCGCCGGGTACGCCAGCGCGTAGCGCGTGACGAGGCGCACGATGTGCGACAGCTCCGTCGCCTCGGTGCGCAGGAACTTCTTGCGCGCGGGGACGTTGTAGAACAGCCTCTCGATCTCCATCGTCGTGCCGCGCGGACGGCCCACGTCGCGCACGTCGCGGATCTCTCCGCCCTGCACCTCGATCTCGGTCCCCGCCCCGTCCTCGACCGACGAGCTGAGCCGGAAGCGGGAGACCGCGGCGATGCTGGACAGCGCCTCGCCGCGGAAGCCGAGCGTGGCGATCGCCCCGAGGTCCTCGGTCTCGCGCAGCTTGCTCGTCGCGTGGCGTTCGAGACTGGTGCGGGCATCCTCGCGGTCCATCCCGCAACCGTCGTCGGCCACGCGGATCAACTTCACGCCACCGCCCGCGAGCGTTACCTCGATCGACCGCGCTCCTGCGTCGAGGCTGTTCTCGACCAGTTCCTTGACGATCGAGGCCGGCCGCTCGACGACCTCTCCGGCCGCGATGCGGTCGATCAGCCGGTCGTCGAGTACCCGGATCTGTCCCAAGTGGAGTCTCCCCGCCTCGCGGCGCCGGAAAACGCGGATTCTATCCCGTGCCCCGCGCGGCTGCATCCTGAAGGGCCGCCCGGCCACGCTCCGTGCCATTTTTGCACGCGACAGACCCACGTCGTGCCAGTCCGGCAGCCGCGCGCCCGATCCACATATCTGTCGTTTTTCCGCTTTCGTGGGGCAAACGAGCGAATTTCCCCGGCATCCGGCCGGTCGCGGACAGCGATCCGCAGTCGAGAACCGGCCCGCGGAATTCCGGCACGGAGGTTGCTGTTGTACGGAGCGAGGGGATCACTCGGAGGTTTCAGATGTTCATACCGCTCCTACAGCGAGAGCGTTCCATCGATGACTTCATCGATAAGGAAGAAGGCAGCCGGCTGAGCACGGTCCTGGTGGATCCCGGCGCCGACAGTCAGGAAGAGAAGCTGTACCTCAAAGAAGTGTGCCGCCTCGTTCAGCATGCGTTGGTTCACCTGGATCAGCGCGAGCGTCACATCATCCGCAATCGCTTCGGCCTGCTCGGCGGCAAGGAGCTCACTCTCGAGGAGATCGGGCGCAGCCTGAACCTGAGTCGTGAGCGCGTCCGGCAGCTCGAACGAGAGGCGAAGCAGAAACTGCTCGCCAACCTGCGGAGATATCAATCGCAACTTCGGTTCTCACTCGCATAGATTCTTCCCTGCCCGCCGCCGGCTCCCCCCTGCCCCCTCCTCCTGGCGCCGGCGGCGGCCCCTTTTTTCTTGTGGACCCTGACCGCTTGTTCGACTGGCGTCCGGACGGCCCTCGTGCCCGATCTCTTCGTTGCGCCTTCGTTGGAATAGCGCTGCTATGCCGGCCTCGGCGACGCCTCGACCTCGGGCACGATGGCTCGTCCGGACGCCAGCCGAACAAGCGGTCAGCATCCACTCTCTCGCGCGGGCTCCGCATCGGAACGGAGAGGCAGCCGGTCAGAATACGGTTCCTATTGCCAGGAAGAGCTCGCCGCTCGATTCGCCTTCTTCGCGGTCGAGCTTGCGACCGTACTCGAGACGTAGCGGGCCGATCGCGGTCTCGAGACGCAGGCCCACGCCGAGCACGTGTCGGATGTCGGTCGGATCGAGATCCGAGACCTCCTCGTAGACGTTGCCCGCGTCGTAGAACAGCACGCCCTTGAACCGCCCGTAGATCGGGAAGCGGAACTCCTCGTTGATCAGGAACAGCGCCTCGCCGCCGTTCTCCGGTCCGACCGTGTCCCGCTCGAAACCGCGCAACGTGTTGTCGCCCCCGGCGAAGAATCGCTCGGAGAGCGGCACCTCCTCCGTCCCGGCGAACGGCAACGCGAAGCCCAGCCGTGCGCCGGTGGCGAACGACGTCCCGTTGGCGAACGTGAACGTGCGCGACGCGCGCAGCGTCGACTTGAAGAACGATTCGTCGGACAACAGGGGCTCGGCGAACAGGCGGTTCTCGGCGGCGAACAGGCTGCCGCGTCGCGGTAGTAGCGGGTCGTCCAGCGTCGTGCGTATGACGGTGAGTCCGAGGTCGCCCAGCCGCAGGTCCTCGAGCTGTTGCGGATCGTCGACCTCGATGTCCTCGTCGATGTCGAACACGTCGACGCGCTGGTAGTTGAAGCGCACGAACCCGCGCCATCGACCGCGCAGCCTCCGGTCGACGCGGATGGCCGTCGAGCGACGCTCGGTCGTGAACCCGACCTCCTCGCTCTCCTCCCAGGCGATGTTCGCCAGCGCCGGCAATCTACGGCCGAAGAAGCGCGGCAGCTTGCCGACGACCTGGTAGCGGCGCAGGATGCCGCTCTCGTATCCCTGGAAGCCGAGCACTCGGTCGCGACCCCCGACGTTCTCGTGCGTCGCCGAGAAGCTCACGCGTGCCTTACCCTCGCTGTCGTAGCCCGCCCCGACGCTCATCGCCAGCGGCGGCGCCTCGTCCACGTGCACGTTCACGCGCTGCACGCCGTCGTCGGCGTTCTCGTTGAGCGGCTCGTAACTCACGCGTACGTTGCGGAAGATCCCGAGCTTGTACAGCTGGTGCTGCGTCTCCAGCAACTTGTCCCTGGAGATCGTTCCGCCGGTCTCGACCTCGAGTTCGCGAGCGATGATCCCGTCGCGCGTGAACGTGTTGCCCGTCACACGGATCTCGCCCACACTCATGCGTTCGCCGGGATCCACCTCGTAGCGGATGTCGACGCTGGACTCGCCGCGCGCGACACTCGCCCGGACCTTCGCGGCCGGGTATCCCTGCGCGTCGAGCGCGGCACGGATGCCGCTCTCCGCCTCGAGCAGTCTGCGCGGCGAGTAGATCTCGCCCGGCGGCAGCTTCGCCCAACTGCGCAGTTGATCCTCGGTGAACGGAGCGGCGTCGGTGAACTGGACTGCGTGCACCAGGAACTTCGGCCCCTCGTGCACGACGAACGTGATCTCGGCGCTGTCGGCGTCGGCGGACAGGTTGATCACCGGGGGCTCGATGTAGGCCGCCAGGTGCCCCTGGTCGCGATACAGGTTGCGGATCGCGGCGCGGTCCTCGTCGATCACGCTCGCGTCGACGCGGCTGCGCGAGAAGAGCGAGCTCGGACGCGTCAGGATCTGCTTGCGGATGCGTTCGTCGGGCACGGCCTCCGCGCCCTGGATCGCCACGGAACGCACACGGACCGGCTTGCCGCGGTCGATGTGGAACACGACCTCGCTCGACACCGCGTCGAGCTCGGTGTAGACGTCGGCCGTGTAGTACCCGCGATCCTGGAAGTAGCGACGGATCAAGTCGGCGGAGTCGGTGTAGAGATCCTCGTTGAACAACGACTCGGCCCACAACGCGTCCAGCCGGACGTGGAGCCGGCGGCGTTCCTTCTTGTCCACGCCCTCGAGGCGTACCTGGATCGGGGGGCCGGTTCGGACGCGGTAGACGACGTCGACGCCCTCGGGGGTCACGCTCGTCTGCGACTCGACCTCCGCCTGGATCATCCCGGCCTTGATGAAGTAGCGCCGGATCGCCTCCACCCCCGAGAAGACCTGGGGTCGTTCGTAGCGCTCGCCCTCCTCGAACGGGATTCGGGCCAGGATCTGTTTCGCCTGATTGGGCGTCACGCCTTCCACCACGATCGAGCGCACGCTTGCCGTGACCGTCGCTTCACGCTCCGGCGCGACCTGTGCCGGCTCCGTCGGCTCGGGCGGCTTCTTCCACCAGTAGCGGTTCGAGTAGCGCACGTCCGCGCCGACGCCCTGCACCGTGTCGCTCTGCGTCACGAGCCGCAGCTTCGGCGAGGCCTGCCACTCCACCTGATACACCTGGCGCGGCGTCGAGCCGAAGTCCGCGGAGATGACGACGAACACGTCGTTCGACACGCGCTGCCCCACGGTGACGCGCGTCGTCGGGTCGGCCTCGCCCTCCACCAGTAGCGGGTTGATCTGGATCCGATCGAGGTTCAGCACCTTCTCGAGCTGCTTGGCGAAGCGGTCCGTCAACGCTCCGGCGAAGTAGTTGGCCGCCAGGTCACCGGTAAACTCGACACCCTCCACGCTTCCCCCGGTCAGACTCTCGAGCGTGCGGCCGGTTGTCAGCAGGGCGATGATGTCCTGTGTGGCGAGCGTGGGATTGCTCGTCAACTCGTACTCGAAGTGGTCCAGAGTGCCCTCGACGTTGAGGAAGATCTCGTACGGCGCCACCGTGGTGTCCGCCCGCAGGGCGACGTAGGGGTTGACGCGTTCGACCTCGACGAAGTCGAGCGAGCCGCTCTCGATCCGGTACTCGACGTCGCGGAACTCCAGCTTCCCGCCCTCCAGCAGCCAGAGCCGGCCGGTGAGCTCCGGACGGCGCACGTCGCCACCGACGTGGAGGTCGAAGCGCGACTCCAGATTCGCCATGTCGTTGCGCACCCAGACGTTGCCGTCCGCCACCACGTCGACGTCCAGATCCAGGTGCTCCGGCAGATCCTGAATGTCGTCCGCCGAGTACTCGCGCGTCCCGTAGCCCAGAATGCGCGACAGGTCGAAGTCCCTCGTGTAGCGACCGCGCAGCATCTCGACGCGTCCGCCCAGGACGGACTGTTCCGGCGTGCCCGACAGTTCGAGGTCCGCGTCGTACACACCGGCGAAACCGCGCGGTCCCTCCAGCCGAACGCTCTCGGCGGCGAGCCCGACCCGGAAACCGTCGACGCGCAGCCCGCTCAGCTCGACCTCGCCGCCGCCGAGCACCTCGCCGCCCCCGAGCACGGCGCGCAGATTCGCCAGCCGAGCCGTTCCACCCGCCAGGTCGAGGTCGAAGTCGAGCTGATCGACCGACTGCGGGAAACCGAGCCAGCGCACTCGGCCGCGGGAGACGCGAACGCTCCCCGTGACCTCGGGCCCGGCGAGGTCCCCCTCGGCCTCCAGGTCGACGCGCCCCTGACCGGCCGCGCGCAGCTCGGGGACGATCGCCGAGACCAGCCCCAGGTCGAGGGCGCCGTCGGCCTCCGCCCCCACGGTCTCCGTGGTGGGGTCGTAGCGCAGTGAGAGCTCGATGTCGGTGTCCGGTCCGACGAGGCGGAACGGGCCCGCCTCGACCGACGCGAGCGATGCCCGGACCGCCAGCGCCTCGGCGAGGTCGAGCCGGTGTGCGCCGAGGCCGACGCGCATCGCGCTCACGACGCCCTCCGCCGAGACCCCCTCGGGGCCGGCGAGGTGGCCCACGAACTCGAGATCGCCCGACACGCGGGCCCAGACGGGCGGCTCGCGCTCGGGCGTCGGATCGACGAGGGCGTCGGCGAGTACGACCGAGCCGTCGACGGGTAGCTGCTCATCGTCCAGTCCCAGCGTGGCCTCGAACTGCCACTCCTCCGTCTCCGTCGATTGGAGCTCCAGCAGCAGCTCGGATGCGACGATGTCGAGCGACCCGCTCGCCGCACCCAGCGGGTGCCCGTGGAGCTGCATCGCCGCCCCGTCCAGGTTCAGCTTGCCCATCGCGCCGACATCGGAGAAGACGACGTCGCCACGCGCCTCGAGAGCCCCGGCCAGCGCGACGCCCGCCGCGCCCACCAACTGGGTATCCTCCAGCGTCGCGCTCGCCTCGATCGATCCCACTCGCGCTTCGACTCCCGGCTCCCAGTCGACGCGCATCCGCGCGCTGACGGCGGGGCCGGACAACTCGAGATCCGGCAACGTGAATCCGTCGGGCCGTACCTCGATCTTCGATCGGGCGCGGTCGACGAGCTCGCCGTACACGGTGCCCGAGGCGAGGGTCATCGCCCCCGACCCGGTGAGTCCCGCCGGCGTCTGCTCCACGGTCAACCGGCCGTCGAGCTTGCCCGTCATGTCCCAATCGGCGCCCAGCAGGCCGAGCAACCAGCGCAGCTCGACGTCGTCCGCCTCGACGTCGGCCTGCAGGATCGCGGTCGGCTCCAGACCCAGCAGCGCGGCCCCGCGAACGCGGTGCGAGTCGTCGATCACGTCGAACGCGCGCAGTTCCATGCGGCCGGCGGCGATGCCGAAGTCGACGTCCGCGCGGTTGAAGCTCTCTCCGCCCCACGAGCCGTCGGCCAGCGAGACCTGCACCTCGATCCCGTCCTCTCCGCCGAGCGCGACCCGCGAGCTGAGCGTTCCCGTCCCGCGGATCTCCTGCTCGAGCAGGTCCGGGGTCTGCACCCCGAGCGCCTCGAGAATCCTCCGCGAGCCGTCCTGCGTGGCGGAGGCGTCCCACGTCTCCCCCTCGATCAGCACGAAGCCGCTCTCACGCACTCCGCCGATCCCGAGCGCCAGCGTGACGTCGATCTCCGCGGCCGCTGCACGGACCCCGTTGGCGATCAGCTCGAGCCGACCGTCGGACAGGGTGAACTCGCCGAGGCCGCCCGCCGGAACGCGGTCGCCGTCTCGGTCGTGTCCCCTCCGCGCGGTGAAGCTCCCCCCGCCGTTCCACGAGGCCGGCTCGGCCGCCCGGCCGGCGATCGCGAATCGCGTCGCCACGCGGCTCGCCAGCGGAAGGTTGATGCGCAACCAGTCGAGCAGCAGCTTCGAGTCCAGATCCTCGCCGTCGAGCTGCGCGGCGAACTCCGTCGGTCGCGCCAGGCCGACGTCGACCCGACCGCTCAGCCGTCCGCCGAACGAACCGACGTCGAGATCCGTCAGCTCGAGCTGTCCGTCCCGGTAGCGCGCCTTCGAGGTCGCCGACTCCGTGATCAGCCTGCCGTAGCGCGCGGAGTCCGCGGCCAGATCACCGCTCAGCTCCAGGCCGTCCGCCCCGGCGCGCACGCGGAACGAGCCCTCGACACGGCCCGCGAGCTCCGGGGTCCCGGGCTCGAGCAGGCCGGCCAGCCGATCGAGCTCGACCGAGATCAGTCCGCTGCCCTCGAACCGCGGCTCGTCGACCCACTCGGCGTACGCGCTCATGTTGACGGCCAGCCCCTCACCGCGCACCTCGGCGTCGAGCAGATCGACGCGCGTCCCGAGCCAGCGCGCCTCACCGCTCACCCCCACGCGCAACGGACGCGCCAGCGGTCGGCGCTCGAGCTCGAGATCCAGGCTCACGTCGGCGATCAGCCCCCCGAGCTCGCGTGACCACTCGCCACGAACCTCCAGGTCGTCGACGGCCAGACGCAGAGGAACCGCGGCCTCCTCGTGGCGCCAGACGCCGTCGACCACGTCGAGCCGGTCGATCCGCAGCTCGAGGTGCTCCAGGGCGCCGCCCGGCCGCGCGGCGGAGCCGCCCGTGTCGTCGAAGGTCTCGACCGTCGGCTGCTCCAGCCGCAGGTGGCCGATCCGGATGCGACCCTTCCTGGACAGCAGAACGCCGGCCCACGAGACCCGGACCGAGCCGCCGGGCAGGACGGCGCGCAGCGGCCCACCGCGCTCCTCGGTCACCTCGAGCTCCAACCCCGAGAACTCGACACCCAGCGGCAGCAGCGAGACCCGCATCGACTCGAGTCGGACCGGGGCGCCCGTGAGCTCCGGCAGCCGCTGCAGGACCAGATCCTGCGCCCAGCTGTCGAGCTTCGCGCGCGCGAGCAGCGCCGCGACGAGCAGGAGAAGAACGACGAGCAGCACCCCGCGTCTCCAGCGCTGCCGGCGGCGCGGAGACGAGGGGGCTCGGCTCAGTTCACGCTCAGCACCAGACACTTGAGGTACAGACTTTCGGGAAAGCCGACGAGCACCGGGTGATCCTTTGCCTGCATCCGTTTCTCGAGCAATCGGACCTGCCTGCCGGAATCGGCCGCCGCCTCCTCGAGGACGCCGAGAAACCGGTCCTCACCGAGGTTGTACGAGCACGAGGACGTCACAAGGATACCCCCGAGCCGCAGCAAGCGCATCGCCCGGAGAATGCACGCCTTATAGTCCCGTTCCGCCGCAGGGATGTCACGTCGGCTCTTCGCCAGCGCGGGCGCAACGCGACCGCGCGATCGGTGCGCTCGCACCGCTCCGGCATCGCCCCCGGAGCTAGTCGTCGTCTTCGTCTTCGTTGGAGTCGTCCCCGCGGGACTCCCCGGCACGGCCGCCGGCGGCGGCCTCGTCGTCGTCCTCGGGATCGTGGTCGAACATGCGATCTTCGAGCAAGCCCTGTTCTTCCAGCTCCTGACAGCTGATGCAGTGGCGCGCCCAGGGTTCGACCTCCAGCCGCTTGACCGGAATGTCCTTGTTGCAGTTCAGGCAACGCCCGAACTCCTTGTTGTCGAGACGCTTGAGGGCCTGCTCGATCTGGAGCAGCTGTTTGCGCTCCATCTCGGTCAACGAGAGCATGAAATCACGGTCGTAGGAGCTGACCGCGTAGTCGATGTAGTCCTCGGTGCCGTCCAGGTTGGCGCTGCGGCTGTCCACCTTGGTCGTGTTGTAGGCCACGAGAAGCGCCTGCTGCTTCTTCTGGAGCAGCTTGCGGAATCCGGCCAGCATCCTGCGACGCGCCGCGCGCTCGGCCGGGGTCGGCTTGGGCGGCGGCGGCGGAAGCTTGGGCCTGCCGACCTTCTTCTTCGTTGTCTTCGCGGCCTTGGTCGCCTTCGTGGCCTTCGTGGCCTTCGTCTTGGTCTTCTTCGCAGCGGCGGTCTTCGCGGGCGCCTTCTTGACCGTCTTCTTCTTCGTCGCCTTGGCCGCCGTCTTCTTCTTCGCGGGCGCCTTCTTCTTCACCGGCCTGGCGGGCGCTTTCTTCTTCGTCGCCTTCTTCTTCGTCGCCTTCTTGGCCGGTTTCTTCTTGGCCACAGACCTCGACGCCGTCGACTTGGTCGTCTTCTTCTTTGACGCCTTCTTGGCCGTCTTCTTCTTGGCTGCCCTTGCGCTCATGCGGACCTCACCACACCCCGGGACATGGGCGCCCTGCCGCCCGTCATCCGTTGCCGAAAGGCGCGCTAATATAGTGTCCGCTCTCCGGACCGTCAACTGCCGGCCCGGAGCGGCCGCTAGGCGGTCCCGGAACCCCCGTCCGTCCCGTGAAGCGCTGCGTGCGCCGCCGCGAGGCGGGCGACCGGGACCCGGAACGGCGAGCACGAGACGTAGTCTACGCCCGCGACGTGGAAGAACCCCACCGAGCGGGGGTCGCCGCCGTGCTCCCCACAGACCCCGATCTTGAGCCGATCGTTGGCCTGACGCCCCTTGTCCACGGCTCCCCGGATCAGTTCTCCGACCCCGTCCTGATCCACGGTCTGGAACGGGTCCGCCTCCAGGATCCGCTGTTCCAGGTATTCCGGAAGGAACTTGCCGATGTCGTCCCGGCTGTAGCCGTACGTCATCTGTGTCAGGTCGTTCGTGCCGAACGAGAAGAACTCGGCCTGCCCGGCGATCTGGTCCGCCACGAGGCAAGCGCGCGGCACCTCGATCATCGTCCCCACGTGGTAGCGCACGCGCTGGCCGCGCTTCTTGCACACCGCGTCGGCGACGACGCGCACCCGCTGCTCGAGCTGGCGATACTCCTCCGTGGTCCCCACCAGCGGGATCATGATCTCCGGATGGACCCGGGTGCCGCGCTTCTTTCGCGCGCAGGCGGCCTCCATGATCGCCTGAACCTGCATCTCGTAGATCTCGGGGAAGGTCAGCCCGAGGCGGCAGCCCCGATGGCCGAGCATCGGATTCGCCTCCTGCAGCGAATCGACCTTCTCCTGCACCGACTTCGGCGAGTGCCCCGTCTCCTTCGCGATCACACGGAACTGCTCGCGGCTCGTCGGCAGGAATTCGTGCAGCGGCGGATCGAGCAGCCGGACCGTGACCGGCAGGCCGTCCATCGCCTTGAAGATCCCGTCGAAATCCTTGCGTTGCATCGGCAGCAACTGCTTGAGCGCCTTGCGCCGCTCGGCCAGCGTCTCTGCGAGGATCATCTTGCGCACCGCCAGGATCCGATCCTCGCCGAAGAACATGTGCTCGGTGCGGCACAGGCCGATCCCCTGCGCACCGAACGCGCGCGCGACGCTGGAGTCGTGCGGCGTGTCGGCGTTCGTGCGCACCTTGAGCGTGCGGATCGAGTCGGCCCAGCGCATGAGGTCCCGGAAGCGGCGGAACAGCGGCGAGCGCTCGGCGGGCAGCGATTCGTCCACGAGCACCTGTTGTATCTCGGAAGGACGCGGATCGAGGTGTCCCAGGATCACTTCGCCGGTCGTGCCGTCGATCGACAGCTCGTCGCCCTTCTTCAGCGTCCGTCCCTGCAGGCGTAGCTTGCCCGCGCCTTCGTCGACTTGCATCCCATCGGCGCCGACGATGCAGGGCTTGCCCATTCCGCGAGCAACCACGGCGGCGTGCGACGTCATGCCTCCGCGGGTGGTCAGGATCCCCGCCGACGCCACCATGCCGCCGATGTCCTCGGGGCTCGTCTCACTGCGCACGAGCAATACGGAGCGTCCGGCGGCGGCCATCTGCTCCGCGCTCTCGGCATCGAACGCGATGCAGCCGTTGGCCGCCCCCGGGCCGGCAGGCAGTCCGCGTGCGACGACGCGACCGCTGCGACGCGCCTTGTCCAGATCGCTCTGATCGAAGATCGGAGCGAGCAACTGGACGAGCATGTCGGGCTCGACCCGGCGGACCGCCTCCTCCCGATTGATGGTTCGCGCGCGGTTCAGATCGTGCGCGATGTTCAGCGCTGCCACACCCGTTCGCTTGCCGGTCCGCGTCTGCAGCATGTAGAGCTTGCCCCGCTCGATCGTGAACTCGACGTCTTGCATGTCGCGATAGTGCCGCTCGAGCGTCCGCCGGATGCGCTGCAGCTCGCGGTACGCTTCGGGCATCACCTCCTCGAGGGAGACCGTCCCGTCCGTGGCCGCGCTCTTGGAGATCGGCAACGGCGTGCGGATTCCGGCCACGACGTCCTCGCCCTGGGCGTTGAGCAGATACTCGCCGTACAGCTCGTTAGCGCCCGTCGCCGGGTTGCGCGTGAACGCCACGCCGGTCGCGCAGTCGTCACCGAGATTGCCGAACACCATCGCCTGCACGTTGACGCCGGTGCCCAGGTTGTCCGCGATGCCGTACTCCCGCCGGTAGCGCTTGGCGCGATCGTTGTTCCAGCTGCGGAACACCGCAGCGATCGACCCCCACAGCTGTTTCGTCGGATCCTGTGGGAAAGCCCGCCCGCTCGCCTTCTTGACGACGGCCTTGAACTGCTCGCACAGACGCTCGAGATCCGACGCGGCGAGGTCCGTGTCCGAGGCGGCGCGGCGCGCCTTCTTCATCTTGGCCAGGCGCGACTCGAACTCGTGCTTGGGAATCTCGAGCACCACGTCGCCGTACATCTGGATGAAGCGACGATACGAGTCGTAGGCGAAGCGGGCGTTGCCGCTGCCCGCGGCGAGTCCCTTCACGGCGCGGTCGTTGAGCCCGAGGTTCAGGATCGTGTCCATCATGCCGGGCATCGAGAACTTGGCGCCCGAGCGCACCGAGACCAGTAGCGGGTTCTTGACGTCGCCGAACTTCCGCCCCTGGGCGCGCTCGAGCTTGCGCAGCGCGCGACCGACCTGCGTCTCCAGCTCCTTCGGTATGCGGTATCCCTGCTCGATGTACTGATTGCACGCGCGCGTCGAGATGGTGAACCCGGCGGGGACCGGGATTCCCAGGTTCGTCATCTCGGCGAGGTTGGCACCCTTGCCGCCGAGAACGTCCTTCATCGCCGTGCGACCTTCGGCCTTTCCGTCTGCGAACGAATACACCAGTTTTGCCACTACCCTCTCCTGTCCGCCTGCCCGGCCAGTTCTCTGACATCGAAGTAACGGGTCAGCAGGTCGCGTAGCTTGGTTAGCAATGCATATCGATGCCGCGTCGCATCGGGGTTTTGGGCGTCGATCACGAGCACCTGCTCGAAGAATGTGTCGACGGGCTCGATGAACCGCGCCAGGCCCTCGACGACGCCGTCGTACTGTTTCTCGTCGGAAAGTCGGGCCAGCTCGGGCCCGCGCTGCTCGACGTCGTCGTCGAGCCGGCGGGCGGCCGCCTCCGACTCCTCGAACCCGTCCGCGACCGATCCCGCGGCCTCGGGGTTCTTGGCGATGATGTTGTCCACGCGCTTGGTCAGGTCGACCAGGTGCGCGAAGTCGTCCCTCGTCCGCACGACGCGCAGCGCCTCGAGACGCGCGACGACGTCGAACAGATGCCAGCTGCGGAACTCGGCCGGTGCGATCTCGGGCCGCAGCACCGCGCGCACCTCGTTGACCGTCGCCCCGCGGTCCTTGAGAAAGTTCTCGAACAACGCGGCGAAGCGTTGCGGGAACTCGCCGCCCCCGTCCACCAGCCCGGCGAGGCCCTCGAGCGACAGCGGCCAGCTGCGTTCGATGGCGATCCGGAAAATGCCTCCCGCCGCACGGCGCAGACCGAACGGATCGCGCGACCCCTTGGCGACCTCGCCCGCGCGCGTGAGCTGCGACAGACTGTCCAGCTTGTCGGCGACCGCCACCACCGACCCCACGCCGGAGGGTGGCAGCCCGTCGTCCGGCCCGGTCGGTTTGTAGTGCGAGTAGATCGCGCCGGCCGTCTCGTCGTCACCGCCGTCCGCCCTCAGCAGCAGGCCGCCGACCTGCCCCTGCAACTCGGGGAACTCGCCGACGGTACCGGTGACGAGGTCGTTCTTGGCCAACCGAGCCGCCTCGCCTGCGCGCTCGTGCTCCGCCTCCGACATGTCGAGCCGTGTCGCCAGCTCGCGCGCCAGCCCATCCATGCGCCGCGCCTTGTCGGCGAAGCTGCCCGCCTTGGCGTGGAACATCACCTGCGCCAGGTCGGCCGAGCGCGCGTCGAGGGTGCGCTTGCGATCCTCGCGCCAGAAGAAGCGAGCGTCCTCCAGCCGTCCTCCGACGACCCACTCGTTGCCGCGCCGGATGTGCCCGGCCGGGTCGCCGTCGGTGTTCGACACGGCGAGGAAACCGGCCAGCAACGTGCCGTCGGCGCTTTGCACCGAGAAGCACTTCTGATGGTGGCGCAACGTCGTGACGAGCAGCTCGCGCGGCAGTTCGAGGAAGTCCGCCTCGAACCGGCCGGCCACCGCGCCGGGCCACTCGACCAGATCGACGACCTCGTCGAGCAACCCGTCGTCGGCGACCAACTCTCCGCCGATCGCTCCGGCGCCGGCCTTCAGTTGCTCGACGAGCCTCGTGCGCCTCTCGTCCGGGTCGACGACCACGTACGCCTCGCGCAACGCGTCGAGATAGTGCGCCGGGCTCGCGACGACCACCGCCTCGCTGCTCTTGAATCGATGTCCGCGTGTCGCGTTCGAGGACCGCATTCCGAACAGCTGAATCTCCAGCGCCTCCTCGCCGTGCAATGCGAGCAGCCAGTGCACGGGGCGGACCCAACGGTGCTTGCCCTCGCCCCAGCGCATCGTCTTCGGGAACCACATGCCCTCGACCGCCGCCGGCAACGCCCCGGCCAGCACCTGCCCGACGGTCTTGCCCTCGACGCGCCGGTCGAGTCCGACGTAGGCCCCCTTCTCCGTCTCGATTCGTTTCAGGTCGGCCGGCTCGATCCCCTGCTTGCGCGCGAAGCCGATCGCGGCGGGACCGGGCGTGCCGTCCTCCTTGAATGCGACCGACGCCGGCGGCCCGAGCAACTGCTCGTCGCGATCCTCCTGTCGGCCCACGACCGCATCGACGACGACCGCGAGCCGCCGTGTGCCGCCCCACGAGCGGACGTCGCCGAACTCGAGTCCGGCGTTGCGCAGCACCTCCGGCACGCGGCGCGCGAAGTCGGAGGCCGCCGCGGGGATCATCCGGGCCGGAATCTCCTCGCAGCCTATCTCGATCAGCAGCGGTTTCTTGCTCATCCCTGCGCTCCGCTGGTCGCACCGCGCAGCAGCGGGAAACCGGCTGCCTCACGCCGTTCGACGTAGGCATCCGCGCAGCGACAGGCCAGGCGTCGGATGCGCTGGATGAACGCCGCGCGCTCCGTCACGCTGAACGCGCCGCGCGCGTCGAGTACGTTGAACAAGTGCGAGCACTTGAGCGTGGCCTCGTAGGCCGGTAACACCAGCGGCCTGGGCGTCGCCGTCTCCGCCTCCTCTTGTTTCAGCTCGAGCAGGCGCCGCGCCTCCGACTCCCACTGCTCGAAGTGGCGCGACAGCACCTCGACGTCGGCCTGCTCGAACGAGTAGGCGGAGTGCTCGATCTCCTCGGCATGCCGCACCTCGCCGTACGTCACGCGGTCGTTCCACGGGATATCGAAGATGTTCTTGATGTCGTTCAGGAACATGCAGATGCGCTCGATGCCGTAGGTCAGCTCGGCGGAGACCGGGGCCAGGTCACGGCCGCCCGTCTGCTGAAAATAGGTGAACTGCGAGATTTCCATGCCGTCCATCACCACCTGCCACCCCACGCCGGCGGCGCCGAGCGTCGGCGACTCCCAGTTGTCCTCCTCGAAGCGCACGTCGTGCACGAGCGGGTCCACGCCGAAGGCGCGCAGCGAATCCAGATACAGCTCCTGGACGTCCAGCGGGGCCGGCTTGAGGATCACCTGAAACTGGTAGTGCTTGTACACGCGCATCGGGTTCTCGCCGAAACGCCCATCGACCGGGCGGCGCGACGGCTGGCAATACGCGGCGTTCCACGGCTCGGGCCCGAGGACGCGGAAGAACGTGTCCGGGTGCATCGTCCCCGCACCGATCTCGATGTCGTAGGGTTGCTGGATCACGCAGCCGCGTTCCGCCCAGAACGACTGAATCCCGAGAAGCAGCTCCTGAAACGTCATGCAGTGTCTCCCTGGGTACCATCGTAGTCGAGCGCGGCGCGCAGGTGGCGATAACTGCGCAGGCGCCGCTCGGCGAAGGCCTCGAGCGTCCCGCGCAGCAGCGTTTCCACCGCCCCGCCGGGGCGCGCGGCATCCGAGGCCCGCGGCAGCTCGCGCGGCGGGCGTGTCCTGAGCAGCTCCAGCAGCCCGCGCTCGGGCTGACCGAGCAGCGATTGCCCCGCCTCGCCCGCCGCCGCGCAGGTCGCGCAGACGACCCCGTGCCCACGCAGGACGTGGCGCGCGCGCTCGGGCGCGAGCGGCTCTTCGCACTCGGCGCACGCGGACAGGTCGGGCAGCAGCCCGTGGAGCCGAAGCGTCCAGTATTCGAAGTAGCGCACCGTCATCCAGGCGCCGGCCCCCGACTCGAGCGCCTCCAGCGCAGCGCGCAAAAGACGGAAGCTCTTCGGCTCCGCCTCGCCCATGTGGACGAACTGATCCGAGATCTCGGACAGGCACGCGCACACCGCCTGCGTCGCGGGATCGGCCTGCATCGCGGCGAACGAGCGTACCGCATCCAACTCATCCAGCCGGTGCAGTTCGCGCCCCGCCTTCTCGGACCATGCGGCCTGGACCTGCGTCATCGGTTCGAGCAACCCGCCGAAGCGCTTGCGGCTGCGGCGAGCGGACCGAGCGACCGCCCGCACCTTGCCATGCTGCTCGGTCAACAGGGTCACGATCAGATCCGCATCGCCGAGCGCCATCGTGCGCAGTACGAAAGCCTGGTCTCGCGCCTGCTGCACGACGTTCTCGCGAGTCGAAGAGGAATGAACGAAGGGCGCATGATAGCACCAGGCAGGATGCGCCGTACACCTCATGAGCCGGTGGACCCGTACCCGATCTCAGCGTGCGCGGAACGCGATGTCGGCGATGAGTCGGACAGGCTCCTAGACCAGCCCGCGCTCCATGGCCTTCCGAATGGCCTGCGACACCGAATGGACCTGCAGCTTGCGGTACACCGAGCGCACATGCGTCCGCACGGTTCCCTCGCTGATGCCCAGGTCCCTCGCCGTCTGGCTGTAGGAACGGCCGCCGACGAGGCAACGCAGCACGTCCTGTTCGCGTGCGGTCAGGTCCAGTCGGCTGGGTGAGCGCGCGGGGGCGCCATCGGTGCCGGGCGCGTCGGCGTTCAGCTTGCGCACGATGTCCAGCACGGTGCTGGCCACGGCCGGCGACAGTGGGGCGCCGCCCTGCATCACGGCCTGCAGTTGTTCGACCAGCTCGCGAGCCGTGGCCTTCTTCAGGATGTAGCCGCTGGCTCCGGCGCTGATCGCTTCGAGCACGACGCGCGCGTCCTCGAAGACGGTCAGCATCACGACGGACACCCCGGGGTACAGGCGTCGTAGCTCGCGTGTGGCCTCGATGCCGCTGCGGCCGGGCAGCTCGATGTCCATCAGCACCAGCGTCCACGGCCAGGCTTCGGCAGCGGCGCGCGGCGAGACATCTCGTGCGCGCGCCAGCAACTTCTCGGCGCTGCCGAAGACATCGGCCACGGAGAACCCTGCAGAGTGACCCAGAAACGTGCGCAGGCTCTCGCGGTAGCGTGGGTCGTCTTCGACAATCGCGACGCGGATCTCGCTCACCGTGTCCTCCGTGCGGGGCGGAATCGGACGAGGACTTCCGTCCCCTCGCCCGGAGCCGAGCGCAGGGTCAGCGTGGCGCCGATCTCGCTCGCCCGATGCTGCATGCTCTCGAGCCCGAAGCCGTCGTTCGACTCGCCGCCGATGCCGCGACCGTCGTCGCACACGACCAGCAGCCAGTCGGCGCCGTCGGGCTCGAGACGTAGCTCGACGGTGCCGGCCGTGGCGTGGCGTGCCGCGTTGTGCAGCGCTTCGACGGCGATCCACTGCAGGTTGCGCCGCTGCGGCAACCCGAGCGGCAGCGCCGGAACGGCCTCGGGTGCGCGCACCCTCGCCCGCGTCGCACCCTGGGCGGGGAACAGATCGGCCACGCGCTGGCGCAGGAGGAGCATCAGCGCGTCGAGCGTCGCCGTTCCCGGTCGCAGCGACCAGACGATGTCCGACAGCGACTCGCCGATGCGCTTGATCTGCCCCGCCGCGCGTTGACCGATCTCGCGGCGCTCGCTCGCAGCGAGCGTCGCGTCACCCAGCAGCCCGACCAGCAACCCCACGCTGCCCAGCCCCGCGCCCATCTCGTCGTGCAAGTCGGTCGCGATGCGCGTGCGCTGGCGTTCGAGACGCAGCAGGTGAGCCGTCCGCAGTCGGTATGCCGCGTACATCGCGGCCAAGATCACGGCGCCGACGAACATCACGAACCATGTCTGCAGGTACCACTCGCGCCGCACCGAAAAACCGACGGCCGTCGGCCGATCGGACCAGGTCCTGCCGTCGAGCGACGCATCCAGCTCGAGCCGATGGCGCCCCGCGCCGAGCCCGGCCAGCCGAACGAACGGCTGGTTGAGCACCGTCCACTCCGCGTCGGTGTCGAGCCGCATGCGGTAGCGCACGCGCGTCGGATCGCGGAAAGAAAGTGCCGACCAGCGAGCCTCGAGCGCGTGATCGCCATGCCGCAGCTCGAGAGGCTCTTCGAACGGCACGTCCCGTCCGTCGGCGACGAGCTGCGTCAAGGTCACCGAGGGCATCCCCGCCGCCTGCTCGCGCACCGCGGCCGGCACCCGCACCAACCCGAAGTGCAAGGGAATCCAGACCGTGCCGTCCGCCTCCTCGAGAATCCCGTTCCCGTTCTGCCAGGCCGGAATGCCGTGCGCCGTGCCCAGGCGCTCGACGACGATCGGCGGGCCGTGCGGCAGGCTGTCGTCGACACGCCACCGCTCGCGCCACCCCAACACCCACAGGCCTCCGGCGGGAGACGGCTCGAGCCCGATCACTGCGGGAAGATCGCCCAGCTCGCCGGTCACGCGCTGCCAGCCGTCGGTGGTCCTTTCGAACACACCGCCGCCGACGGCCGCGAGCCACAGCCGTCCCGAAGGCGTTTCGGCCAGGTCGATCAGCGCCTTCGCCTCGGTCAGCTTCTCGCAGCTCCAGTCGTCCCGGCCGATCGACACACCGTGGCCCGGCCGCACGGCCTCGCACACCGTGCCGTTCTGGTACGAGGCGATCACCGAGCTTCCGTCGCGCCGGACGACCAGGCCTCGATGCACGATCCCTCCCCTTGTCCACTCCGGAAGCAGGCCGCGCGGTTGCGGTGCGCCGCCCGGCTCGGTGACCTCGAGCAACTCGTCACCGGCAAGGATCCAAATCGACTCACCGGCGCTCAGATCACACGCCAGGTCTCCCGTGAACCACGGTCCCGTCTTGCTGCCGCGCGCTCGACCGTCGCGCCACTCGACGACCGTCACCGAACCCGGACGGGCCTGGTCCAGCTCCTGCAGCGAGGGCGGACTGGGAAACGCCTTGATCCACACGCCCCCCCACGGATCGGCGCAGCCGATGTCGCGGCTGAACAGATCGCCGAGATCCGCCGGCTCGGCATCGCGGCCGCCCCTGGCGAGGCGCATCGGTCCACGCCATCCGGTCAGCACGTACTCGTCACCGACCCGGTGGATCGCGCGCAGGAACGAGTGCGGCAGACCCGAAGTGTCCGTCCATACCCGCGTGTCGGGCTGAGGGTAATGCGACAGCCCGCGCAGGCTCGCCACCCACACGCCGCCCTCGCGATCGATGCCGATGCTGCCTCCGCCGGCAAACCCCTCGCGCGCCGACAGCAGCTCGCGGCGCCCGCCGTCGTGCACGCCCCAGATTCCGGTCGCGTAGGCCACCCAGTACGACGAGCCGCGGCGCAACAGGCCCTCGGGCCGTTCCGACCAGTCGAGCAGATGCTCCACTCCGTCATCGGTGACGCGGATCAGCCCCGGCCGCCCGGCGAAACGCAGAACCGCCACGGCACCCTCGGGTTCGTCGAGGATCTGCCAAACCTGTCCACCGAGCTCGCTCGCGATGCGCCGCTCGCCACCGCTCTCGTCGACGAGCCAGATCGATCCGCCCAGCGTGCCCACGACCACACCGCCATCGGCGCGGGGCGCGAGCTTGAACGCCCGATCCTCGCGCACGCCGGGAGCAACGTCGACCCAGCCCTCGTCGTCGCGACGCAACAACCCGCCGTCCCACGTGGCCCACAGCGTACCGTCGCGATCGTAGACCGCGTCCTGCGCCCCGGGGTCCGCGGAACCCTCCGGCCCCTCGATGCGTCGCAGCGTACCGCCCGCCACCTCGAACAACCCCACTGTCCAGTTCCCGCTGAGCACGCGATCGCCCGGGCCGGTCGAGACGTAGCGCAGCACACCGCGCGTGACCTCCGTCCCCCAGGGCCGCACCTCGAAGCCGTCGTAGCGGCTGAGTCCCTCGACGCTCGACAACCACAGATAACCGGTCGTGTCCTGGCCCACGTCGGTCACTCCGGCGGCCATGCCGGGAATGTCGGAGATCTGCCGCGCCAGCCGCTCGCCGGCGCGGGCCGGGCCCGGGCAAAGCAGGGCCGGGCCCAGGAACAGGGCGATCATCAGAGCGTGTCTCGGCAAGCAGGCTCCCCCAGGGGGTGGCGGTCCTCATTCTACAGGGAAGACGGTCACCAGCGGTTCCCGAAAGAGCGCAGATCCGCGTGTCTACGATGTTCGTATGATCCCACCCGGCTTCCCCCCCGCGTATAACTCGATCCGACTGCACACGGAGATTACCGGATCGCACGGACGCCGCACGACGGTAGATGCCGGACGATCCGGCGGGGGTATCATGAACGCACTACGCATGCTGCTTGTGGCAGCGTTCGGTCTGGTGGGCGCACTGCCGGCTTCGGCCTCCGTCGGCTGGGACGGCGAGGCCGGGAACGGACTCTGGTCCGATCCGCTGAACTGGAGCGGCGATGTCGTGCCGGCTTCGACCGATGCGATCACGATCAGCGGCAATGCCGGCACCGTGCACCTCGACGTGGATCACGTCTTCGACGGCATGCTGACCCTCGGCTCGGCCTCGTCGACGGATCTGGACGAGCTGGTGATCGACCCCGGTGTGACGGCGACGATCCCCGTGGGCATCGGCATCACGATCACCATCTCCGGCGCGCTGCGCAACGAGGGCAGGATCACGCTCGAGGCCGGCGGCGATCTGTACGTCAACGCCGGACGGCTGGACAACGTGGCCGGTGGCCGGATCGACGGGCACTCTAACGCTCGCATCTTCGGCAACTCGGATCTTGCGCACCTGACGAACGCGGGCGACTGGAGCGGGACTCAGCTGCGGACCACGCGTGGCACGATGACCAATACGGGCATGCTCGACGTGCCGATCGTCGGAGTGAGCTTCGGCGGGTTCACGCTGGCCAACGAGATCGGCGGCACGCTGCGCCTTTCGGGCTCGCAGACGCTGACCGTGCCGCTGGTGCTCGTCAACCAGGGATCCGTCGTCAACGACGCGACGGTCACGCTGGACGGCGAGTTCACGAACGACGGCGCGCTCGACAACAGCGTCGGGACCTTCCACGTCAGCTGCGGGGCCGTGTTCCGCGGCGGCGGGATCGTGCTCGGCAACCCGGTGACCGAGGAGTGCAAGAGCTGGGACGGCGACGCAGGCAACGGCCTGTGGTCCGATCCGCTGAATTGGAGCCTCGACACGACGCCGGCCGGCACCGATCGGATCTTCATCGACGGCCAGGATGCCGCCGTTGCCGTTCGGCTGGACGCCGATTTCACGATCGACCACCGGCTCGACCTCGAGGGCTGGCGCACGGGCGGCGTGGACGACGACACGTTGACGATCGACGCGGGCGTGTCGTTGACCAACCACGGCGTGCTGCACAACCAGCGTTTCGAGATCATCATCGACGGGACCCTGATCAATACCGGAACCTTGCTGAACGATGGTCACCCCAACATCGCGCCGGCCCGGATCACGAACAGCGGCACGATCGTCAACAGCGGTCTGATCGACAACCAGAACGCGGCGACGCTCACCAACAACGGAACGATCGACAACCAGGGCGCGATCGACAATAGCTGCGACGGAACGATCGACGGCAGCGGCACGCTGACCGGTGCGCCGGTCTTCGAGGAGTGCATCGTCTGGGACGGCGAGGCCGATAACGGCCTGTGGTCGGATCCGCTGAACTGGGATAGCGACGCGCTACCCGTCTCCGACAACGACGTCTCGATCACCGGCGGGGCCGGCGAGGTCCACCTGGACACCGACTTCACCGTGGCCAACCTGCTGCTGGTCGGCATCGGTGGCGCCACCAGCACGTTGGTGGTCGACCCTGGCGTGACGCTGACGCTGCAGGCGAACCTGGCGGTGACGGTCGACGGGGCGCTGCGCAACGACGGGACGATCACGAACCACTCCTCGCTGCAGGGGAACGCGGGCTCGATCGTCAACGGTCCCGGTGCGCTGATCGACGGCTTCGGAACGATCCAGATCGGCGGCGACCAGGCCACGTTCACCAACCATGGCACGATCGACGGTGGCTTCCTGAGCGCGAGCCGCGGAACGCTCGTCAACGACGGCTTGATCATCGGCCGGCTGCGGACGAGCAGTTCGACCACGGCGCTGATCGTCAACACGGTCGACGGTGTGCTCACGGGTACGAACCAGTTCCAGATCCGCCACGCCGACGACGTGATCGAGAACTTCGGCATGATCACGTGTGGCGGCGGCACGGCCGACGAGAACCGTGGGACGATCGAGAACCGCGGGACGCTGCAGGTGCTCGGAACCCTGACCAACTGGTCGCTCGTCGAGAACTTCGGAGCGATCGACAACGGCGGCTCCTACTTCAACCGGGGCGCGACGAACAACCGCTGCGGGGGACAGATCGGTGGCAACCCCTTCGGCTTCGACCCGCCGGCGGAGATCCTCTGTGTGCCGGATCCGACCTCGCCGGCCGACGGCGCGACGCTGGCCGACGACACGCCGAGCTTCGGCTGGCAGAACCCGACTGAGCTGCGACCGGTGAGCTACGAGTGGTGGATCGAGGACGTGACGGCACCCGGTGTGCCGGTCCAGTCCGAATCGATCGTGTCCCTCGGCGTGTCGCTGTCGACGCCCTTGGTCGATGGGACGTACGACTGGCGCGTGCGAGCGACGCTGGACACGGACCCGGCGGTAGTGTCGGAGGGCAGCGTGGCGTACCGTCTGACCGTCGCCTGCCAGGTCGACGGCGACGGCGACGGGTTCGTCGCCTGCGCCGATTGCGACGATACGAACCTGTTCCGCTACCCCGGTGCGCCCGAGCTGTGCGACGGCGTCGACAACAACTGTGATGACGTCGTGCCCTCGTGGGACACGGACTCCGACGGTGATGGGCTGAGCGCGTGTGCCGGCGACTGCGACGAACTGAACCCGGCGACGTACCCTGGGGCTCCCGAGACGAACGATGGGGAAGACAACCAGTGTCCGGGTGAGCCGGGGGCTGGGCTGGTCGACGAGGTGACGGGTCCGCTGGTCTTCGGCGACCCACGGTCGAAGACGCGCCTGAGCTGGCTCCCGCAGTCGGGCGCGACCGGCTATCAGTTGTTGCGGGCCGTCGACCTGAACTACGCCAACTGCGGGTTCTTGTCTTCGGGAACCGAGGCGTTCGTCGACGACTCCGTCGCACCGTTACCGGGGGAGATGTTCCTTTATCTCGTGCGTTCGACGGGGCCTTCTGTCGGAAGTTGGGGGGCCGATTCGGCCGGGACGGAGCGCATGCCGATCTGTGCGCCGTAGGGGGGCGATGGCCGGACGACAGGCCCGCGACAACCTGCGCGCGACGCTGTCCTAGGTCAGCCCCAGCTCGCGCAACGTTCCGCGGTCGTCCCGCCAGTCTCGCCGGATCTTGACCCACAGCGACAGGTGCACGCGCCGGTCGAGGAACGGCTCGATCTCCGCCCGCGCCGCAGTGCCGACGCGCTTCAGCAACTCGCCCCCCTTCCCGATCACGATCGGGCGCTGCGACTCGCGATCGACCAGGATCGTCGCGTCGATCGCGAGCACGCCGTTGTCGCGCTCGTTCCAGTGTTCCACCACGACGGCCGTGGCATGCGGCAGCTCCTGGCGCGTCTCGGCGAGCAGCTTCTCGCGGATCCACTCGGCGACCAGGACGCGCTCGGGCTGATCGGTCAGGTATTCGTCCGGGTACAGCGCCGGGGCAACCGGGAGCGCGCCGAGCAACGCGTCGAGCAAGGCGTCACAGCCCTCGCCGGTCAGCGCCGAGATCGGGAACAGGTCGGGAATCCCCCACTCCGTGGCCGCGCGCTCCATCATCGGCAGCAGCTTGTGCTTCGGTCGAACCTGGTCGACCTTGTTCAGCGCCATCCAGACGGTGGCACCCGCGCCGTTCAGCATACGCAGCGCCTCGGCGTCACCCTCGCCGAGACCGCGCGAGGCATCGACCACGAGAATCACGAGGTCGACCCCGCGCATCGCCTCGCGCGACGCCTCGACCATCGCCCGGTTCATCCGGTGTCGCGGGCGGTGGATCCCGGGGGTGTCGACAAAGACGATCTGCCCACGGCCGGGGAACGTGCGCACACCGGTGATGCGGCAGCGGGTCGTCTGCGCGACGTCGGCCACGGCCGCCAGCTTCGTTCCGACGAGCCGATTGAGCAACGTGGACTTGCCCACGTTGGTCCAGCCCGCCAGGGTGACGAAGCCGCTGCGTGAAGTCTCGTCGCTCATGAACCGGCCTGCGCCTCGTCCGTCGGGTGCTTGCGGCGCACCCGGACGCGGTGCACGCGGCGACGCTCGGCCTGCAGCACCTCGAGCCGCAGCCCCTCGACGTCGAGGATCTCCCCGGCCGACGGTACCCGCCCGAACCGGTGCACCACGAGCCCCCCCACAGTATCGAAGTTGCGCCCCTCGAACTCGACGCCGAACAGCTTCTCGAGTTCGTCGACGTGCGCGGCCGCGCTGATCATGTACACCCCGTCCGCCTCGGGACGGATCTCGTCTTCCTCGTCCTCGTGTTCGTCGCGGATGTCGCCGACGATCTCCTCGATCAGGTCCTCGAGCGTGACGAGGCCCGCGGTCCCGCCGTACTCGTCGACCACGATCGCGAGGTGCGCGGTCTGTCGCATGCCCTTCAGCAACTCTCCCGCCGAGAGGCTCTCCGGCACGAATGACGCCGCGCGCAGGTAGCGGGAGACGGGTTCGTCGTCTGTCCCCTGCTCCCACGCGCGGAACAGGTCGCGGGAGTGCAGCACGCCGACGACGTTATCCACCGACCCGCGATAGACCGGGATGCGCGAGTGTCCGGCCTCCATCAACACCGTGCGCGCTTCGGCCACGGTGGTGTCGACCAGGACCGCCACGATATCGGTTCTCGGCGTCATGATCTCGCGCACCGGCCGCTCGTCGAGATCGACGATGCCGCGCATCATCTCGCTCTCGGTCGCCTCGAGCAGGCCTTCCCGCTCGCCGACCTCGAACAGCGCCTCGACCTCTTCGTCCTGTTCTTCCTCGCGCTGCTCCTCGGACACGGCACGCTTGCGACCGATTCGATCGACGACGGCGTGCAACGGCCGCACGATGACGAACAGCACGGTGTGCGCAACGAGCACGACGGGCGCCGCCGCGCGCAGCGCGCGCCGCGGGCTCCAGCCCGCGATCGCGCGGGCGGCCAGCGACTCGAGCAGGACCACGCCGATCAGCGCCCCGACCGCCACTCCGGTAACGCCCGGAAGGCTCAGGCCCGCCAGGCCCGCCGCCCACGACACCAGCAGCACGGCGCCGAGCAGGGTCAGCTGGCGTGCAATGCTCCCCGCGAGCCGGTGGGCCGAGGCCGGATCTTCCAACGACTCGAGGAAGTGCCAGCGCGGGCCGCTGTCGGAGCTGAGCCGGCGCAGGGACACCGGGCTGAGACTCGCCGCCGAGACGAGGGCCACGTTCAGCGCGAGGTTCAGCAACAGCAGGAACCCCGCAGCGACGAGCAGCGGCCACGCGGGCATCCCCCCGAGTGTCTCGATCACGCTTCGCTCCGCACCGCGCGCCGCGGCAACAGACTGCGCACCAGCGTGCTCTGCTTGCGCATCATCGTTCCATCATCCGTCTCGTGATCGTATCCCAGCAGGTGGAGGTAGCCGTGAATCGACAGTACACGCAGCTCGCGCTGCAGCGTCTCGCCCCGCTCGCCGGCCTGGCGCGCAGCCTCGGGAACCGAGATCACGATATCGCCCAGATGACGCTGCCCGTCGGGCGCCGGCTCACCGTCGTCGGGGAACGAGAGCACGTCGGTCGTCGCATCCTTCCCGCGGTACTCGCGGTTGTACTCGCGCATCTTGCGGTCGGACACGAGACACAGCGCCATGCTGTCCGCGTCGCCGGGCGGCACGCTGTCCGCGACCCGCTCGAGAAACGACCGCAGCGAACCCGTATCCACGCGAGACCCACGCTGCCGGTTGACGACCGTGATCTCCAATTTCAAGAGCCCTTGGCCAGCTTGCGATCCTGAAGCTCCGTGACCTTCGGTTTTCCCTTGGGCTTGCCGAACTCGAAGCCCGGGTAGTCGACCCGATGGTGGTACATGCTGACGAGCAGCTTGTGGAACGCCTTGCCGATGTTGTCCAGGTCGGCGAACGTGAGGTCGCACTCGTCGAACTGGCTATCCAACACGACCGAGTTGGTCACCTTGCGGATCACCTCGCGCAGCCGGTTCGCGTTCGGTTCGTCCACCGTGCGCGCCGCGGCCTCCACGGCGTCGGCCAGCATGAAGATCGCGGCCTCCCTCGTCTGCGGCTTGGGCCCCGGGTAGCGGAAGTCCTCTTCCTTGACCGGCCCCATCGACGGATCCGCGGCCGACTTCGCCTTCTCGTAGAAGAACGTCATCAGCTTCGTCCCGTGGTGCTGCGGGATGATGTCGACGATCTGTTCGGGAAGGCCCGCCTCGCGGGCCAGCTTGATCCCGTCCTTCACGTGCGAGGCGATGATCAACGCCGACATCGACGGCGCCAGCCGGTCATGCGGGTTGATGCCACGCTGGTTCTCGACGTAGTACTCGGCGTGCGTGATCTTGCCGATATCGTGATAGAACGCCGCCACGCGGCAGAACAGCGAGTTCGCGCCGATCGCCCTGGCGCCCTCCTCGGCCAGCGTGCCGACGACGAGGCTGTGGTTGTACGAGCCCGGCGCCTTGAGCGCCAGCTCCGACAGCAACGGGTTGTTCACGTTCGACAGCTCGAGCAGCCGGATGTCGGTCAGCACGTTGAACAGACGCTCGAGCAGCGGCAGGGAGAACGAGATCACGAGCCCCACGCCCAGGGCGCCGCCGACGAAGGCCAGGCTGGCGCCGTAGGCCCAGTCGAGCGACGGCTCGAGATTCCCCTGCAACGCCTCGATGGCCAGCGCCGAGACCGCTGCCGCGCCGCCGACGACGAGACCGGCGCGCAACAGCGCCGCACGCTCGCGATAGGTCGAGATGGCGTACACGCCCGACAGTTGCACCACCATGGCCCACAGCGTCAGGTGGAAGTCCATGCCGTGCATCGCACCGAACAACAGGGCCGCGAAGCCGGCGTAGACGTTGGCGATGCGGCCGTTGGCCAGCAGCGCCACGAGGATCGCGCCGGCGCCGAGCGGGATGAGGTAGACGTAGCTACTCAGTCGATTGAACGGGCTGGCCAGATCGTCCGTGATGACGCCGGCCAGCCAGACCACCGCCTGCGACAGCGCCATCATGAACAGCAGCATCATCACCAGCAGCGCGTGCAGGTGCCTCAGCTTGTGGAACGCACGCTGGTGGTAGTCCGTGTAGCGGTAGATGAAGAACGCCAGCATGCTCAGCAGGAACAACAGACCCCAGAAACCGCGCCAGCCGAACGTTCCGCCCCACGTGCGCTCCGCGGCGCGCAGCGTGCTCAGGCTCTCCTCGGTGAACGGTTCGTTCTTGCGTATCAGGACGTCGCCCCGGGCCACCATCACCCGCACTCGGGGAATCTTGGCCGCGGCGTTCTCGCGCCGCGTCTCGGTAGCCTCCGCGTCGAAATTGACGTTCGAGTCGAGAAAGCTGGCCGTGAAGACGATCATCGCGTCCCGGGCGGCCTCGTCCAGGGCGGCCAGTCCGCGCGAGAGCGTGTCGCGCAGGTCGGCGCGCGCCTGCTCGAGGTCGATGATCCGGTCGTAGCTCTCGAGGTGCTCGAACTTCTCTTCCCGCTCGCCGGGGACGTGCGCCAGCAGGATCGCCGGCTTGCGCTCGAGCAGCGCCTTGTTGCCGACCACTTCCTGCGCGAGGATCGATGTCACGGCGGACTTCAGCTCGCGCTCCAGCTCGACGTCGAACCTGCGCCCGATCAGCGTGTCGCGCACCTGCGGCCCGACCGTCTTGGCGAACAGCCGGCCGACGAGATCATCGGGATTCTCCGCACCCTGCAGCGACGCCTCCTCGAACGCACGCCGTCCGCGCTCGAACACGGCGGCCAGCTCGCGGGCGAGCTGCATGCCGCGCTCGCTGTCGTGGACGTAGACGTCCGGGATTCCCTCGCGCGCCTGGCGCCGTCGCTCGTCGGTCAGCGTCTCGTCGACGATCGGGATGTCCAGCGTGGCCTTCACGTCGTACGGCGCGACGTCGCCGACGGAGAAACGATGCCAGTCCTTGTTGCTGCGCTGGCCGATGAGGATCGCCAGCGCCAACGCCACGAGCAGCACGCTCCACAGGAGATGCGCGCCGAGGAACCGGTCCGCGCCACGCCGCACGCGACCGCGCACGCGCGACGGGAGGTTGAGCTTGCGGCTCGGCTGCTGGGACTTCGCGCTCAGGCGCGCGGCCAACTTGCCGGACCGTTGAGGCGGTTCGTCTTTCATTTCGACTCTGGCGTGGACGCGTCGTCTTCGCCGCTCACGCGTTCGTTCTCCAGCCGCTCGTAGGCCAGGATAATGCGCTGGACCAGTGGATGGCGCACCACGTCCTTGTCGTTGAACTCCACGACTCGAATCCCGCGGATCCCCGAGACGACGTCGGCCGCCTCGACGAGACCGGAGACCTTCTGCGCCGGGAGGTCGATCTGCGTCACGTCACCCGTGGCGACCGCCTTCGAACCGAAGCCAATGCGGGTGAGGAACATCTTCATCTGCTCCGAGGTGGCGTTCTGCGCCTCGTCGAGAATCATGAACGCGTTGTCCAGCGTCCGGCCGCGCATGAACGCCAGCGGCGCGACTTCGATCGTTCCCTGCTCCATCAAGCGCTCCGCCCGCTGCGGGTCGAGCATGTCGTAGAGCGCGTCGTACAGCGGTCTCAGGTACGGATCGACCTTGGCCGCCAGGTCGCCGGGAAGAAAACCGAGGCGCTCTCCGGCCTCGACGGCGGGCCGGGCCAGGATGATCCGCTTCACCCGTCCCTGGTCCAGCAACGCGACCGCCATCGCCACGGCGAGATAGGTCTTGCCCGTGCCGGCGGGGCCGATGCCGAAGACGAGGTCGTTCTGGCGCATCGCCTCGATGTACAGGCGCTGGTTGGTGGTCTTCGGCACGACCGCCTTGCTGCCCGACGTCTCGATGCGCGCGGTGACGAAGTGATCCTCGAGGCACGCGTCGGGCTCGTGGTGCTTGAGCTCGACGGCGGTCTTCAGATCCTCGCGCCCGAGGGGCACGCCGCTCTCCTTGAGCCCGGCCAGCTCGCCGAGCAGCTGCGCGACGTCTGCCACGCGGGACTCCGCCCCGTTGCCGCCGGGCGAGACCGTGACTTCGTTGCCGCGTGCCGCGAGTTTGACGTGAAACCGTCGCTCGATGAGACGAAGCGCCTCGTCGTAGTGCGCCGCAATCGCCTCGATCACGTTCGAATCGAGTGTGATGGTCTTCATGAGTCGGGCGCGGGATCGGGGTTGCTGCCCTCGATCGCACCGGCGAACGCCTTCGATGTCGCGTTGCCCGACGCTGCTCGCGCCGCCCTTTCGGTCCTCCGTGTCCCGGCGGAAATCCCCCGCCGCAAACTTAGGGCCATCCGCGCCCACGCTACCACAGCCGCGATCCACCCACCAAGAACAGGCCGCGTAAATTACTTGTTTTCAATGTTTTGCTGGGACAGGAGCTGCAGGTGGAGTTCCTTGAGCTGACGCTCGTCAACATCGGCCGGGGCCTCGGTCATCAGGCACGACGCGCTGGTCGTCTTCGGGAAGGCGATCACGTCGCGGATCGAATCGGCCCCGCTGAGCATGGCGCAGATCCGGTCGAACCCCAGCGCGATCCCGCCGTGAGGGGGCGCCCCGGATTCGAGCCCGCGCAACAGGAAGCCGAACTTCGCCTGCGCCTCCTCGGGCCCGATGCGCAGGGCGCGGAAGACCTTCTCCTGCACGTCGCTGCGGTGGATACGGATGCTCCCGCCCCCGATCTCGGTACCATTGAGCACGATGTCGTAGGCCTGGGCCCGGACCCGGCCAGGGTCCTCGGCGAGCAGGTCGAGCTGATCCCAGCGCGGCGCGGTGAACGGGTGGTGCATCGCGACCCAGCGCTGCTCGCTCTCGTCCCAGTCGACGAGCGGGAAGTCCTCGACCCACAGCACGTTCCACACGTCGGAGGGGATCAGGTCACGCTCCTTCGCGATGCGCAGGCGCAGGTCGCCGAGAACCGAATTCGTCACGTCGGTGGCGTCGGCGACGATCAGCGCTGCGTCGCCCGCCCCCGCGCCGACCGCCGCGGCGATCGCGCTGCAGCGCTCGGCGCCCAGGATCTTCAGCGCGGAGGAGGCGGGCCCGTCGTCTTGCACCTTGATCCATACCAGACCCTTCGCTCCCGCCTTCTTGGCCCACTCGGTCCAGCGGTCGAGGTCCTTGCGCGAGGCCGCCGCCCCGCCCGGCACCGCAATCCCGCGCACGCTGCCGCCGGCCTCGACGGCCCCGTCGAAGACCTTGAAACCGCTGCCCTCGGCCGAGGGCCCCGCATCTTGTAGCTCCATCCCGAATCGCGTGTCCGGCCGGTCGATGCCGTAGCGCCGCACCGCCTCCGCATACGGCATCCTGGGGATCTCCGACGGCGGGTCGATCCCGGCGGCGAGGAACATCTCGCCGAGGATCCGCTCGACGACCGCGTACACGTCCTCGGGCGTGACGAAGGACATCTCGATGTCGATCTGGGTGAACTCCGGTTGTCGATCCGCGCGTAGATCCTCGTCACGGAAGCAGCGCGCGATCTGGTAGTAGCGCTCGAACCCCGCGACCATCAGCAGCTGCTTGAACAGCTGCGGCGACTGCGGCAGCGCGAAGAACCGCCCGCCGTGCACACGGCTGGGCACGAGGTAGTCGCGCGCACCCTCGGGAGTCGAACGCGTGAGCATCGGCGTCTCGAGCTCGACGAAGCCCTGTCCCTCGAGCACGCGCCGCGCCGAAACGGCCAGCGCGTGGCGCCGTCGCAGGTTGCGCTGCAGGACCGGGCGGCGCAGATCGACGTAACGGTGCTTGAGACGCGCTTCCTCGTTGGTCTCCGTCTCCTCGGTCACCGGGAAGGGAACCGACTCCGCGCGATTGTGCAACGTGAGCGCGTCGGCCATGACCTCGATCGTCCCGGTCGGGTGCTTGGGGTTGGGCGACTCGCGCCGCACGACCTTACCGTGAACCCCGACGACGAACTCGTTGCGCAGCGCCTCCGCGGCGCCGTGCGCGGCGCCGTTGATCGACGGGTCGAAGACGAGTTGGACGAGTCCGGTCGCGTCGCGCAACTCGATGAAGATCAGTTGCCCCAGATCCCGGCGCTTGTGGACCCAGCCGGTCAGCACGACCTCCTCGCCCGACTGGGCGTGGTCCTCGCTCAGCTCGCCGCAGCCATGGGTACGATGCAACAACTCGGGGCCGTTTTCGGGCATGCTGATTCTCCGCTGCGGGGATTGGTGGCAGGCAAGCGGCGTTTGTAACATATGAGGGCTCGGAGCGGCAACGTCGCCCCGGGACGAGGAGCACTCATGGCGCGAAAATTCGGCTCGGTTCGGCTGCTGGCCGTAATAGCGGTCGCCCTCTGCGCCACGGCGCTCCCGGGGCAGTCGCCGACCTTCGATAACTCCCCGTTCGACGACCAGCAGTTCCTGGAGGGCTCGCGACGCGACGGCGAGGACCCGGGCGGTGGCCTCGGCTTCATCGTCGTTCACGAGATCCCACTCCCCGGCCCGCTGCCCGGCGAGAGCCCCCGGATCGACGGGGAGTTGGCCGGCATCACGGTTTCGGGCGGCGAGATCCGTTTCGACTGGCGCGAAGGCCGCGTCGCGTCGTACGAGGCCCTGCTCGAGGAGGCCCCCGAGGCGGCCGTTCCGGCCGACGCCTGGAGCGTATCCCGGGGAGAGACCCACCGCTACGGACCGCACGATCGGCGCTGGATCGTGGCGCAGAAGGCATGCAAGCGCTGCAAACGGGGCTGGAAACGCGTCTGGAAGCTGCGCGTTCCGGGCAGCACGGTGGCCCCGCCTCTCGTCACCGACAAGCGCGTCTTCTTCGGCGCCCTCGACAACCGCGTCTACGCGGTCAAGCGGCGGAACGGGCACCGCGTGTGGGCCGTGGACCTGGAGGGCCGGGCGTCCCGGCGCCTGATCGCCCTCTCCGACCTGGCGACGCAGGACGAGCAAGCCCTGCTGCTGGCCGTCCCCGGCCACGGCACGGCGATCCTGGCCCTCGACATGGCGGACGGCTCGCGAAAGGCCGCGTTCCGCCTGGAGGAGAACGACGGGAGGATCGTCGGGGTCCCGGTCCCCACGCCCGACGGCCACATCCTCGTTGCACGCCAGAAATACCGGGACAACGAGGCCTCTCTACTGGTGCTGCGCCTGGGCCGTCTGCCCGAGATCGAGCCCGCCACGGAGCCCGAGGCCGCGCCGGAGCCCCCTGTGGCCTATAATGGCGGGCGTCCGGAGACTCAGGGAGCGCCCTGAGCGGCATCTTCCGGACCGGGGGGCCCGCGCGGCCGCCCTTCCGATCGCCCCTCCATCGGCGAAGAACTGGACTCACCGACCCCGTGTCGGCTCAGGAGGACCTCGAACGTGCCGTCCAAGACCAAGTCCCGCGCTGCAGACGTTCGCGGTCTCGACCGCAAGACGCTCCTCGATCTCTACCGCACGATGCTCATGGCACGGAGAATCGACGACAAGGAGATCCAGCTCAAAACGCAGAACAAGATCTACTTCCAGATCAACGGCGCGGGACACGAGGCGATCGGCGCCGCGATCTCCCACGTGCTGAAGCCCGCACACGACTGGTTCTTCTTCTACTACCGCGATCGCGCGGCCGCCCTCGGGCTCGGCCTCTCGCCCTACGACATGTTCCTGCAGGGAACGGGCAGCCCCGACTGCCCGCAGAGCGGCGGGCGGCAGATGCCCGCCCACTTCTCGCATCCCGACCTGCACATCACGAACACGTCGTCCCCGACCGGCTCGCAGTTCCTGCAGGCGGTGGGCTGCGCCGAGGCGGGCCTGTACGGCGGCGAGTTCGAGGGAGCGAACATCAAGTTTCAGAAAGACGAGGTGACGCTCGTCACGTCGGGCGACGGAACGACATCCGAGGGCGAGTTCTGGGAGTCGCTGAATACGGCCTCGAACCTCGAGCTGCCGGTGATCTACGTCATCGAGGACAACGGGTACGCGATCTCGACCCCGGTCGAGGTCAACACGGCGGGCGGTAGCATCAGCAAGCTGGTCTCGTCGTTCCCCAACTTCCTGATCCGCGAGGTCGACGGTTGCGACGTCCTGGCCAGCATCGAGGCCATGCAGGCCGCCGCCGACCACTGCCGCGCGCGCAAGGGCCCCGCGTTGATCCACGCGCACGTCATCCGGCCCTACAGTCATTCGCTCTCCGACGACGAGTCGCAATACCGACCGTCCGAAGAGCGCGAGGCCGAGGCGGCTCGCGATCCGCTCGACACGTTCCCCGAGTTTCTCGTGCGCGAGGGAATCGTCGACCAGGAGGTGCTCGACGCCATCGAGGGCCAGGTCACGGACGAGATCAACTCGTCCGCCGACAAGGCGGTCGCGGCCTCGCGGCCCGAGCCGTCCTCCGCGCTTCAATACGTCTACTCCCCCGACGTCGACCCCACGGGCGACGCGTTCTCGACCGAACCCGTGCCCGAGGGCAAACCGACGACGATGGTCGACCTGCTCAACAAGTGCATGCGCGACGAGTTGCGGCGCGACGAGAGAGTCCGCCTCTTCGGCCAGGACGTGGCCGACGCCTCACGTGAGGACGCGCTCGAGGAGGTCAAGGGCAAGGGCGGAGTGTTCAAGGTGACCTGGGGCCTGCAGACCGAGTTCGGCTCGCACCGCGTGTTCAACACGCCGCTCGCCGAGGCCAACATCCTGGGCCGCGCCATCGGCATGGCGCTGCGCGGGCTCAAGCCCGTCGTCGAGATCCAGTTCTTCGATTACATCTGGCCCGCGTTCCACCAGATCCGCAGCGAGTTGGCGACGATGCGCTGGCGTTCGAACAACACGTTCACCTCCCCCGTCGTCGTGCGCGTGACCTACGGCGGCTACATCCGCGGCGGTGCGATCTACCACAGCCAGTCCGGAGCCTCGCTGTTCACCGCGAACCCCGGCCTGCGCGTCGTCTGCCCGTCGACGGCGTTGGAGGCCAACGGCCTGCTGCGCACCGCGATCCGCGGGGACGATCCGGTGATCTTCATGGAGCACAAGCACCTCTACCGCCAGACGTACAACAAGGGCGCGTATCCGGGACCGGAGTTCATGATCCCGCTCGGCCGCGCCTCGATCGTCCGCCCGGGGGACGACGTGACCGTCGTGACGTACGGCGCGACGGTGCACCGAGCGGTCCAGGCTTGCCGCGCACTGGAGCAGGAGGGCGTCTCGGTCGAGCTGATCGACCTGCGCACGCTGTCGCCCGTCGACTGGGACACGATCAACGCCTCCGTGCGCAAGACCAGCAAGGTGCTCGTGCTGCACGAGGACTCGCTGTCCTGGGGCTACGGCGCCGAGCTCGCGGCGCGCATCTCCGAGGAGCTGTACACCGAGCTCGACGGCCCGGTGCGGCGGCTCGCAGCCACGGACACGTTCGTGGGCTACGCGCCCGAGCTCGAGGACTTCATCCTGCCCCAGGTGGACGACATCAAACGCGCCGTCCTCGACCTCGTCAACTGGTAGCGTCGACGCGCTGCGTGGATCGTCTCCGGGCGGCGCAGCAAGTGGGGCTCACTTCACGATGAGCAGCAGATCGCCGGCGGAGACCTCGGTCCCGTCGGCGCAGCGAACCTCGAGCACGCGCGCGCGCTGCGGCAGCCCCATTCCGCCGTACGCGATCTGGTTGAACGTCTTCATCACCTCGATCAGCCCGATCGGCTGCCCCTCGGCGACCTCGTCTCCGACGTCGACGAACGGCTCCTGATCCGGCGCGGAGCGGCGATAGAACACACCGTCGGTCGGCGCGACCACCGCGTAGGTGCCCGACGGGAGGTCCAGCTGCCCGTGCCCCGGCGCGGCCGCCGCTTCGCCCTCCGCCGCGTCGACCGGAGCGAGGCGGAACAGCGTCTGGCCGTACTCGACCGCCGAGCGGCTGTGCGCGGGAAGCCCGTCCGCCACGCGCCCCGCAACACCCTCGGGCAACAGCAACTCGTGGCGTTGCGTGAGCTGGAGCAGCTCGCCGATGCGGCTTCCGCCGCCCACCAGCGATCCGCCCGCGGGCGGATCGCTCCACCAGCCCACGGCCGGAGAGAGCACGCACAGCTTGCCGTCGGCGTCGGTCTCGGTCCTCGCGATCAGTCTGGAGCGCGCCACGTCAACCACCCGTCAGCGCCGTCAGGTCGTGCAACGACCAGATGCGCGGGTTCTTGATCCTGCGGTGGCCGATGGACTGGTAGGCCATCGTGACCGCCGCATCGAGATACGTCCGCAGCTCGTGCGGCGTAACGATCTCGTCGACGTCGCGTCGAGACGCCGCCAGCATCGGGTCCATGTCGCGCTCGATGCGCTGCTCGACCTGCTCCATGCCCTTGCGAATCTCCTCGCGCTTGCCCTCGTCGTCGGCGACGATCTGGAAGTTGTCGTCGAGCTTCGTTCGAAACGCGCCGATGGCCAGCGTGCGCCCCTCCATCACCGACAGACGCGTGATCGGAGTCGCCAGTTGCAGCACGGGCCGGTAGGGCAAACCCGCCATCGCGTAGTAGCCGGCGCCGGACGCCTTGCGCAGCAGCACCGTGAACATCGGAACGTCGTTGGTGGAGTTGGTGTAGATCAGGTTCGAGCCGTAGCCCAGCAGTCCATGCTTTTCCGCCTCGACACCGATGTCGAAACCCGAGATGTCCTGCAGCCAGATCAACGGGATTCCGTCGTCGTTGCAAGCGCGCGAGAACTGCGAGATCTTCGCGATCCCCTCGCGGTACAGAATGCCTCCCGGACGCTTCTGTCCGCGCAGCACCGGATGGTCGGTCAACTGCGGGTTGTTCGCCACGATCCCCGCGTACAGCCCGTTGATCCGCGCGACGCCGACGATCATCTCGACGCCCACGTCGGGCAGCAGCTCCCAGAACAGCGAATCGTCGACCAGCCGCGCCACGACCTGGCGCATATCGAAGCCGACGCGGTGATCCACGGGGAACATCCCGTCCAGCTCGCACGCGGCGTGACGTGGGAGCGCGGGAGCGCCACCGTAGCGGTAGTAGTCGCACGCGCTTCCCGGGAGCTTCGCCACCTCCGCGCGGATCCGCTCGAGCAACACGGCGTCGTCCGGCACCCGATGGTCCGCGCAACGTGAGAGGTGGACGTGCACGTCCGGCCCGCCGATGCCGAGCGAGGTGATTTTCTTCGACTTCGCCCCTTTGACCAGGGCCGCGCCCGCGATGACCATGTACGCCTGCTCGGTCATGTACACGACGTCGCTGATGATCGGCATGTAGCCGCCGCCGGCGATGCAGTCCCCGTGCACTCCCGCGATCTGCGGTACGCCCGCCGCAGACAGCTGCGCGTTGCGGCGGAAGATCGCGCCCGCACCCACCCGTCCCGGAAAGGTCGTGCCCTGCTCGGGCAGATAGAGCCCCGAGCAATCGACCAGATAGACGACCGGGATGCGCAAGCGCAACGCGATCTCCTGCGCGCGCTGGATCTTCTCGGGGGTCTGCGGCCACCACGAGCCCGAGGCCACGGTGTTGTCGTTGGCGATCACCATGACCCACAGGCCGTGGATGCGAACGAACGCCGTGACGACTCCCGCCCCCGGCGAGGTCCGCCCCTCGAACTCGAGCCCGTGGTTGACCAGCGTCCCGACCGGGAGCACGGGGCTGTCGTCGTCCTTCAGCCGCTCGATGCGCTCCCACGTCGGCAGCTTGCCCTTGTCGCGAACGCGAGCGTGGTACTTGTCGCCCCAGCCCGCGCGCACGCCGGCGCGCTCGTCGTCGAGGCGCCGGTTCAGCTCGTGCATGTGGTCCAGCCGCTGCTGCCACTCGCCCTCGGCGAGCGCCTTCTCCCGCGTCTGCCCGATCGGTTCCAGGACGACCTTGGCCATCACGCTCCCCCGTCAGACCCCGACGAGCCCGCTCGTGGCGAGCCAGTCGACGTCATAGTCACCACCGCGGAACGTCGGATCGGCCAGCAGCCTGCGATGCAGGTCCACCGTCGTGCGCACGCCCACGATCTCGATCGACTCCAGCGCCTCGAGCGCTCCGTCGATCGCCGCGTCGCGGTCGCCGGCGTGGACGATCAGCTTGCCGATCATCGAATCGTAGTGCGGCGGGATCCGATAGCCCGCCCGGATCGCCGAATCCCAGCGCACGCGGACTCCGCTGCGCTTCACGACGGGCGGCGCGAACGAGACGATCTCGCCCGGATCGGGCCGGAAGCCGGCGTCGGGGTCCTCGGCGTTGATCCGCATCTCGATCGCATGGCCTTCGAGCTCGACGGCGCCGAGGTCGAGCGGCCGGTTCGCGGCGATGCGCAGCTGCTGCGCGACGAGATCGACTCCCGTGACCATCTCGGTCACCGGGTGCTCGACCTGCAGCCGCGTGTTCATCTCCATGAAGTACATCCGCGCGTCGCGATCGCGCAGGAACTCGACCGTGCCGGCGTTGCGATAGCCCAGCTCGCCGACCGCGCGGGCCACGCGATTGCCCAGTTCGGAACGCAACGTGGCATCGACCACGGGCGACGGAGACTCCTCGATCAGCTTCTGGTGCTTGCGTTGCACCGAGCACTCGCGCTCGCCGAGATGCAACGCGTTGCCCTGCGCGTCGCACAGGATCTGGAACTCGATGTGTCGACCGCCCTGGATCAGTTTCTCGAGATACAGCGAGGGGTCGCCGAACGCCTTCTCCGCCTCGAGTGCCGCCTCGCGGTATCCGCGAAGCAGCTCGGCCTCGTCGGCGCAGACCCGCATCCCCTTCCCGCCGCCGCCGGACGACGCCTTGAGCAAGACGGGGTAGCCGATCTCGGCCGCCACGCGGCGCGCGGAGTCCGGGCCGTCGAGCGCACCGTCGGACCCGGGAATCGTCTCGAGGCCCACTCCGGCCAGCGTCTCCTTGGCCCGCGACTTGTCGCCCATCAGCCGGATCACGGAGGCCGGGGGTCCGATGAAGGTGATGCCCTGCTGCTCGCAACGCGCGGCGAAGGACGCGTTCTCGGAGAGGAACCCGTAGCCCGGGTGGATCGCCTGGCATTCGCTCTGCTCGGCGGCCTGCAGCACCGCGCCGGCGTCGAGGTACGACGCATCGGCTCGCGCGGGGCCGATGCACACGCTGTCGTCGGCCTCCTCGACCCACGGTGCCTCGCGATCGACCTCCGAGCAGGCGACGACGCTGCGCACTCCCAGCGCTCTGCACGCACGAACGACACGCGCGGCGATCTCGCCGCGGTTGGCAATGAGCACGCTGCGAAACACGAAGGCTCCTCCTCGGAATGCGGAGTCTATCGGGGTCTTGGCGTCGGGGCAAACCCGCACCGGACTGCGTTATGATTCCAGTTCCGGCACGTCGCCGGATGGAGACGGCATGACACGCACGATCGATCTGTCCGCCCGGGCCAAGGGAATGCCCGCCTCGCCCATCCGACGTCTCGCCCCGCTGGCCGTCGCCGCCCGCAGCGCCGGCAAGCACGTGTACGGACTGAATATCGGGCAGCCGGACATCCCGGCGCCGCGCGAGATCCTCGATCGGCTGAAGTCGTTCGACGAGGCCAACGTGGCCTACGGACCGTCCGAGGGGCTACCCGAGTTTCTGGAGGCGCTGCGCACGTACCACGCGGGCTGGGACATCGAGCTGTCCACCGAGGAGATCTTCGTCACGACGGGAGGCAGCGAGGCGCTGCTCTTCGTCGTCGCCGCCGTTGCCGACCCCGGCGACGAGGTGATCGTCTTCGAGCCGTTCTACACCAACTACAGCGGGTTCGCGGGGCTGGTCGGGGTGGAGACGGTGCCGGTGACGACGCTCTCCGAGGACGGCTATCACCTGCCCTCGCGCGAGGCGATCGAGGCCAAGATCTCCTCCCGCACGCGCGCGATCATGCTCTGCTCGCCGAACAACCCCACCGGCACGGTGTACACCGACGCCGAGCTGGAGCTGGTCGCGGACCTGTGCCGCAAGCACGGGCTGTTCCTCGTCGCCGACGAGGTGTACCGCGAGTTCACCTACGACGGGCTGCGCCATCGATCGGCGATGACGCTCGAGGGCATGGAGCAACAGGTCATCGTGACGGACAGCCTGTCCAAGCGCGTCTCGTTGTGCGGCGCGCGTATCGGCTGGATCGTCACGCGCAACCGCGAGGTTCTGGATGCCGTGCTGCGCTTCGGTCAGGCGCGCCTGTGCCCGCCGACGCTGGGCCAGTACATCGGCTCCGCGCTCAACGACGTACCGCAGTCCTACATGGACGGGGTGATCGCCGAGTACGAGCAGCGACGCAACGTCGTGCTGGCCGGCCTGGACGAGATGCCCGGCGTGTTCGTGCGCAAGCCCGAGGGCGCGTTCTATGTCTGCACGCGGCTGCCGGTCGACGATTCCAATCGCTTCGCCGAGTTCTTGCTGCGCGAATTCGACCTCGACGGCGAGACCGTGATGGTCGCGCCGGGCGACGGCTTCTACGCCACGCCGGGCCTGGGCCTGAACGAGGTGCGCATCGCCTACGTGCTCAACCGCGACGAGTTGACGCGCTCGATGCGCGTGATCGCCGCGGCGCTCGAGGCCTACCCGGGACGCCGCTCGACCCCGGGCGGCTGAACGTCGGCGCCGCGCGCGTCGAGCGCGGCGCGCACCGTCGCCAGCACCCGGATCGCCGGGATCTCGCGCATGCAGCGAAAGTGGCCCAGCGGGCAGCGCTGCGGCCCGTGCCGGTGGCACGGCCGGCACTCGAGCCCCTCGTGCTCGACCACGCGGTTCAGCGCGCCGTGCGGCGTGTAGCCCATGGCGGGCGTCGTCGGGCCGAACAGCGTGACGACCGGCGTTCCCACCGCCGAGGCCACGTGCGCGGGCCCGCTGTCGTTGCCCACGAGCAGTCGCGCACACTCGAGCAACGCCGCCAACTCGGCGACCGACGTGCGGCCCGCCAGATCCAGGACGGACGACCCCGCCGCGCGGGCCACGTCGCGGCACAGCTCGCGCTCGGCCGCCGAGCCGACGAGCACGACGCGCGCGCCCTCACGGCCGAGTGCCCGAGCGACCTCGCCGAACCCCTCCGGCAGCCAGCGTTTGGTCCCCCACACCGAGCCCGGGGCGACGCAGACGTACGGCTCGCCGCCCAGCGCCTGCAGATGCTCCTGCACGCGATCGCGCGCCGACGCGTCGGGTCGCATCTCGGGGCGCGGGTCCGCGATCTCGGGTCGTCCGCCCAGCGGACGGCTCAGCTCGAGGTAACGTCGCACCGCGTGCCGCTCGCCGCGCCGCACGACGCGTAGATCGTAGGCCCAGCGACCCGGCGCGCCCGCGAACCCGACGCGGCGCGCGGCGCTCTTGCGCACGAGCAACGCGCTGCGATGCGAACGCTGCGCGGCGACGGCCCAGTCGAACCCGTCTCGCTTCAGCTCGCCGGCGAGCGTCAACGCGTCGCGCCAGCCGCGCAGCCCAGGACGCTTGTCGAGCGCACGCACCTCGGCCACGTACGGCAGTCCGCGGAACACGTCGCGTCCGATCGTGGTCGTGACGACCGTGACGCGGGCCTCCGGCCGGGCGCGCACGATCTCGCGCAACAGCGGGGTCGTCAGGACCAGGTCACCGAGGAACGCGGTCTGAACGACGAGTACCCGCACGACAGGTTCCGGGTCAGCCGGTCCGGTCCCACTCGATCTCGATCGCCGCTGCGAGCAGCGGCACGTTGATCTCGTGGTGTCCGATGAGTTCGTAAGAACGTCCTCCGGATACGTGCGGCCGGCGCAGGACGTTCTCCTGCGGTCGGTAGTGCCGCAGCATGTCGAGGTTGGCCGTGGTGAACTCGCCCAGGTCGGGGTCGAGATTGCGCGCGACGGCGAGCGCCTTCAGGAACACCTCCGGGAGCTGCACGGAAGAACCGCAGTTGAGCCACACGCCCCCCGCCAGTCGCGACACCTCGTCGGTCAGTCGCAGGAAGTCTGCGTAGCTCGCGGCGCCGATGTCGGCGCCGTCGGCCGAAGGGTGCTGGTGCACGACGTCGCTGCCCAGCGCGACGTGCACCGTGGCGGGGCGACCGAGGCGCCACGCCGTGGCCAGCAGGCTGTGCTCCGCGTGCTCCTGACCCGACTCGACGATGCGTTGCCCGAGCACCTCGCCCAGGCCGCGTCCCGACTCGCGCGCCTCGCGCGCAGCCGCATTCAGCTCGCGTCCGGTCTCGTCGGCCATGCCGAACTCACCGCGAGCCAGCCCGCCCGCGACGTCCTCGGAGGTTGCCCCGATCGCCGCGATTTCCCAGTCGTGGATCGCCGTCGCGCCGTTCATCGCCAGGCCGGTGAGGAGGCCGCGCTCGAGCATGCGGATCAGCGTGGGCGCCAGCCCGACCTTGATCACGTGGCCGCCGAGCGCCCAGAGGACCGGACACTCGGCGCGCCGCGCCGCAACGGTATCGCGCGCCAACCCGCGCAACGCCCGCACGGCGAGCACGTCTCCGAGTCCGTCCAGGAACTGCTCGAGCGACGCGCCCGGCTCGGGCGGCGTGCCGAAGTCGCTCAGCTGCACGCGATTCTCTCGACGCGCGAGGGGAACGGTGCGCAGCTTCGATCGATCCGGGCCCGAGCCGCGTTCCTTCATCGAGTCACCGACTCACCTTCCGCGGAACCGCGGCTCGCGCTTCTCGAGATACGCCGCCAGCCCCTCGGCCGCGTCCTCGCTCTGGAACAGCTGCTGCTGCAGCTCGCGCTCGAGCGCGAGCCCCTCGTGGAATCCGACCTCGGCGCCGGATTGCACCGCACGCTTGATCAGCCCGACGGCCTTGGAGGCCTTACCCGGCGGCACGAACTGCCGAGCGTAGTCCATCACTTCGCCCACGAAATCGTCGCCCGAGAACACGTGCTGCACCAGTCCCAGCTCGACGGCGGCGTCGAGGTCGAACGTACCGCCCTGCGCCATCAGCTCGATCGCGCACGCCTTGCCCAGCATGCGGGCCAGGCGTTGCGTGCCCCCGGTTCCCGGCAGCACGCCGAGCTGCACCTCGGGCACGCCGAACTTGGCGCGGCCCGCGCGCGCGACGCGCAGGTCCGCCGCGAGCGCGACCTCGAGTCCACCGCCGACCGTGTGCCCGTTCAGCGCCGCGACGACCAGCTTCGGCGTCTGCTCGAGGCGACTCAGCGTCTCGTTGGCGTGCAGGCAGAAGTAGTACTTGAACGTCGGGTCGGCTCCGCGCAGCATGTTGATGTCTGCGCCGGCGCAGAAGAACTTGTCGCCGCGCCCGGTCAGCACGATCACGTGCACGTCCGTATCGAACCGCGCGCGCAGGACGGCGTCGTCGAGCTGGCGCATCATCTCGTAGCTGTAGGTGTTGGCCGGCGGATCGTCGAGCTCGATCCGCGCGATGCCCCCCTCGGCCGTGTAGTGCACGCGGGCGTTCTCACTCATGACGCTCAGCCTCCCAGGCGCCGGACGACGGCGTCGCCGGTGGCGGCGGTCCCGAGGGCACCGCCCAGTTCCTCGGTGCATTCGTTGGCCTCGAGCGATTCGAGTACCGCACCCTCGATTCGCGCGGCAGGCTCGGGTAGTCCGGTGTGCTCCAGCATCATGGCCGCCGTCAGGATCGCGGCGAACGGGTTCGCCTTGTCCTTACCCGCCAGCGGCGGCGCCGACCCGTGGACCGGCTCGAACATCGACGTCGACCCCGGCCGGATGTTGCCGGACGCCGCCACGCCCATGCCGCCCTGCAGCTGCGCGCCGAGATCCGTGATGATGTCGCCGAACAGGTTGCAGGTCACGATGACGTCGAACTGCGACGGATCGCGGACGAGCTCCATGCACAGCGCGTCGACGTACAGGTGCCGGCTCTCGACGTCCGAGTACTCCTCGGCGACCTCGTGAAACACGCGCAGCCACAGGTCGTGCCCGAAGCGCAGCGCGTTCGACTTGTCGGACATCGTGACGCGGTGCCGCCCGTGCTGCCGCGCGTAGTCGAACGCGGCGCGGACGATGCGCTCGACGCCCTTGCGCGTGTTGATCTGTTCCTGGACCGCGATCTCGTCCGGGGTCCCTTTCTTGAAGTTGCCGCCGATGCCGACGTACAGCCCCTCGGTGTTCTCGCGAAAGACGACGAAGTCGATGTCCTTGGCGCCGAACTCCTTCAACGGGCAGAGCCGGTCGGCGAAGCAACGCACCGGACGCAGGTTGATGAACAGGTCCAGCTTGAAGCGCGTGCCGAGGAGGATGTCGCGGGCGTGCGCCATGTCCGGGACTCGCGGGTCGCCGAGCGCGCCCATGTACACCGCGTCGAACGTCTTGAGCTCTTCCGTCGTCGCGTCCGACATCGTCTCGCCGGTTGCCAGATAGTGGTCGGCGCCGTGCGGGTAGTGTTGCAGCTCGACCCGAGTGCCCGTCGTCTCGACGGCGGCCTGCAACACCTTGATCGCCTCGCGCGTGACGTCGACTCCGATTCCGTCTCCCGGCAGAATCGCGTATCTCTTGCTCATCTCGGTTCCTCGGTGGTTGGTTCAGATTCTACTCGCTGCGTCGGAAGACGAGCGAGTGCAGCACGGCGGACGTTCCTGCGCCGAGCGCATCCGCGATCCAGTCCAGAAAGCTCGGGTCCCGCCCAGGCACCATCGACTGGTGCCACTCGTCGAGCGCCCCGTAGCCCAGCGCAATCGCCAGCGCGGCGGCGGTGGCGGCCGCACGGGCCGGCCGGAAACCGCCGTGACAGGCTCTCATACATAGCGCGCCGAAGACGGCGTAGGCCCCGAAGTGCAGCGCCTTGTCCCACGCGAAGTCGAGCCCCTCGATCCTCGGCTGGGCCGACAGGCCGTAGACGATCGCGACGAAGGCCGCGACGGGCGCCCACAGTCCGATTCGTCCGAGCACCGTCAACCGGGGAACGGGTACATCAGGTAGGCCAGGACGAGCGCCCCACCGACCATCGAGCCCCAGAGAATCAACCCCAGCCGGAACTGCTCCCTCGGGGTGTGCCGCACGAGCATGCCGAAGAACGACGCGACCATCGTTGCGTACAGCAGCATGTGCAGGAAGTGGCTCTTCACGCGACCGCCTTGCGCCCCCGCCCGATATCCCAGACGTCGAACAGGACGAGCAAGTTCATCAGCCCCGCGGTCCACAGATACGCGGTGCCGTAGATCGAGACCCCGGAGCGCGCGCGCTGGCGAAAGGTCTCGGCGCGCGTATCGTTCGGCATGACCGGACGCTCGAGCCCATAGGCCAGCTCGCCGTAGACCTTGTAGCGCGCGATCAGATCGGCCGGGCCGATGCCCAGGTTGGCGACGACCTGCATTCCGGTCAGGAACGGCTGCTGTGGATCGCGCAGCGCGAGACGACCCTCGTGCGCCAGCCCGAGGCCGAAGCAGCCCCAGATGATGGCGCCGAAGATGAGGCCACGGCGCAGGTGACCCAGGACCACGTAGCCCGCCCCCGGAACGAGCCACGCCGCCACGAGGGCGACGATCGTCCGCTTGACGTCGTTTTGTACCTCGGGACGTTCGACGGCGGCTTGCCCGCGTTCAGCGGCCATAAGCTACTCCGCCACTTCCTCGGGAACGACCTCGAGCTGAATGGCGGCCTTGACCTTGCGGTGCACCTTGACGGGAATCTCGAACGTCCCGACGGCCTTGATCGGCTGCATGACGATGCGCTTACGGTCGACCTCGATGCCGCGATCGGCGAGCAGCGCGGAGACGTCGACGTTCGTCACCGAGCCGTACAGCGTCCCGCTCTCTCCCGCCTTCTTCGTCAGGCTGAACTTGACCTCGGAGATGCGCGCCGCCAGTGCCTCGGCGTCGGACACCTCGCGGGTCTCCTTCGCCTGCCACTGCCGCTTCTGGTGCTCGATCTGGACCAGGTTGCCCGGCGTGGCCTCCAGGGCCAGCTTCTTCGGCAGCAGGTAGTTGCGCGCATAGCCGGCGGCGACCTTCACGACCGATCCGCGGTCGCCGAGGTTATCCACGTGCTCGCGTAGGATGACTTTCACGATCGTCTCCTAGTCGCTGGTGAACGGCAGCAGGGCGAGCACGCGCGCGCGCTTGATCGCCTCCATCAGCTGCCGCTGATGCTTGGCACACGTTCCCGAGATCCTGCGCGGCAGGATCTTCGAACGCTCCGGGGTGTAATTCTGCAGCGTCTTGAGGTCGAGATGGTCGATCCACCGCGCCTTGTTCTCGCAGAACTTGCAGTACTTCCGTCGGCGGAAGAGAAAGCGACGCCTTCCCGGCCCGCTCTTCTTGCGTCCCATACCCATGGTTTTCTATCTCCTGCTCGGTTCGGGGACCGTCGCGCGGCCCGGTTTCACGCCTCCGGCTTGGCCGGCTCATCCGTGGACGGTGCGGGCGCGGCTTCCGCCGTCTCCGCCGTCTCCACGGCAGGCGCGGGTTCCGCGCTCTCGGTTGCGGGGGTCTCGGCCGGAGCCGGCGTCTCGGCCGGAGCCGGGGCCTCGGCCGCAGCGGCGGCTTTCTCCGCCTCGGCGGCGGCAGCGCGCTCGGCCTCCTCGGCCGCCTTGCGCGCGGCCTCCTCGGCCATCTCCTTGCGTCGCTGCTCGTCCTTGATCGCCTGCTCTTTCGTGGCCGCGGCGCGCTCGGGCTCGAGGCGCACGGTCAGCGAGCGCAGAACGTAGTCGGACAAGCGGAAGCGGCGGTCGAGCTCGCGCGGAACTTCCCCTTCCGAGTCGTAGAGGAAGCGGATGTACACGCCGTCCTCGAACTTACGGATCGGGTAGGCCAGGCGGCGCTTGCCCATCCGCTCGTTGACGGAGATGTCCCCGCCGCCGTCGGTGACGATCTGCGCCATCGTCTCCACGACGCCGCGCTCGTCATCCTCGGTCAGGTTGGGTGGGGTGATAAAGACGGTTTCGTACGTCGACACGGGCACCTCCTCGTGGCGTTACCGCCCCCGAGCGCGTCGGGGGCAAGGGGTGCTTCGGACCCCTAAAGGGATCCGCGAGCATTACTGTTTCAGTTCAACGAAGCCCGCTAACCGTATCACCGGCCCGGGGCCCACGCCACCGGGCCGGTTCCACGGAGTCAGATCAGCAGCGGGGCGATCACCAGGCTGACGACGGACATCAGCTTGATCAGGATGTTCATCGAGGGTCCCGAGGTGTCCTTGAAAGGATCGCCGACGGTGTCGCCGACGACGGCCGCCTTGTGGGCCTCGGTCCCCTTCTCCTCGCCGTCGATCTCGCCCTTCTCGATCATCTTCTTCGCGTTGTCCCAGGCGCCGCCCGCGTTGGCCATCATCAGGGCCAGCAGCACGCCGGTCACGGTGGCGCCGGCGAGCATGCCGCCGAGAGCCGCCGGTCCGAGGCCGAAGCCCACGATGACCGGTGCGATCACGGCCGTCAGGCCGGGGAGCACCATCTCCTTCAGCGCGGCGGTCGTCGAGATCTCGACGCAACGCGCAGCGTCCGGCTTGGCGTCGGGCTTCCCCTCGAGCAGACCGGGGATCTCGCGGAACTGACGGCGGATCTCCTGCACCATCTGTTCGGCGGCGCGGCCCACCGACGTCATGGTCAGCGCGCCGATGAAGAACGGCAGAATACCGCCGATGAACAGTCCGATGACGACCTTGGGATCGGTGAGGATGATCTGCAGCGTCTCACCGAGCGCGGTGCTGACCGTCTGGTTGTAGGCCGAGAACAGCGCCAGCGCGGTGAGCGCCGCGGAGCCGATGGCGAATCCCTTGCCGATCGCCGCGGTCGTGTTGCCCAGCGAATCGAGCGTGTCCGTGATCTTGCGCACCTCGGGCCCGAGGCCCGCCATCTCGGAGATTCCGCCCGCGTTGTCCGCGATCGGGCCGTAGGCGTCGACCGACATCGTGATGCCGACGGTGGCCAGCATGCCGACCGCCGCGATGCCGATGCCGTACAGGCCGGCGGTCGCGTTGCTGACCCAGATGGCGACGCAGATCGCCAGCACGGGCAGCGCCGTCGAGGACAGGCCGACCGCGAGGCCGGTGATGATATTCGTCGCCGGACCGGTCTTGCTCGCCGCGGCGATTCGCCGCACGGGGCCGGCCGCGGTGTAGTACTCGGTGATCAGGCCGATCGAGATGCCGACGACCGTTCCGAACAGCGCCGAGTAGAACACGCCCGTGGCGATGCCCTGCGACTGGATGTAGAAGAAACCGCCGGCGAGGAACAGCGCGGCGGAGATGAAGGTCGAGTAGCGCAGCGCACCGGCGGGGTCGATCTTCTTCAGGACGTGCATCGAGAGGATGCCGAGGAGCGAGGCCACGAGACCGATCCCCGCCAGAACCAGCGGCAGCGCGGTCAGCGCCGTCTTCAGCATGTCCCCACTCACGCTGCCGTCGGCCGATAGCTTGAGCAGGGCGTCCGAGCCGACACCGAGAGTTGCGGCGATGGCGATCGTGGCGATGATCGAGCCCACGTAGGACTCGAAGATGTCGGCGCCCATGCCGGCCACATCACCCACGTTGTCGCCCACGTTGTCGGCAATGACGCCGGGGTTACGCGGGTCGTCCTCCGGAATCCCGGCCTCGACCTTGCCCACCAGATCCGCACCGACGTCGGCCGCCTTGGTGTAGATGCCGCCGCCGACGCGCGCGAACAGCGCGATCGACGAGGCTCCCATGGCGAATCCGTTGATGAACTGCATCGAGCCGAAGTCGCCGCCGAAGACGCGGAACAGCGCGCCGACGCCGACCAAGCCCAGGCTGGCGACAGCCACGCCCATCACGGCGCCGCCGTTGAACGCCATCAGCAGCGCCTGCCCCTGCCCGCTCTCCTTGGCGGCCAGCGTCGTGCGCAGGTTAGCGCGCGTCGCCGACTGCATCCCGACGAAGCCCGCCACCACGGAACACAGCGCACCGCAGATGAACGACACCGCCGTTTGTGGATTGAGGAAAATGTAGAGCAACACCGTCACGATGACGACGAAGACGGCCAGGATCGAATATTCGCGGCGCAGGAAGGCCATCGCGCCGGAGTGGATTGCGTCGGCAATCTCACGCATGCGGTCCGGGACCGCTCCCATACGCGAAACGGACCAGAAGAGTGCGAGGGCAAAGACCAACCCCGCGGCTCCCAGCACTGGTGTCAAATCGACCAAATTCATCGCGTCGCTCGCTCCTATTCCTCGATCCGGCGGGCGTTGAACAGGTTCATCGCCGCAACCACGCCCTCGGCCAGAACGCAACCCACGGCGTCAGCCGCCAGGTCGGTCAACGGTTCCACCAGCGACTCCTCGTCGGCGGTGAACCGGCCCAGTACGTAGTCCGCTAGTTCCTGCCCCTCGGGTCGGTCGCCGCGGATGCCGATGCGGACCCGGAGAAACTCCCCCGAACCCAGCTCGGTCATCAGCGATCGGATCCCGTTGTGCCCCCCGGACGACCCGCTCGGGCGGATTCGCATCCGTCCCAGCTGCAGGTCGATGTCGTCATAAACCGTCAGTACCTGTTCCGTCGGGACCGCGAAGCGCCGGCAAAGCGTGGCGACCGCACGACCCGATCGATTCATGTATGTCCGCGGTTTGGCCAGGACGACCCGTCCCGACGGTCCCCGCATCTTCGCGATCCATGCCTGACTGCGCAGGATGCGATCGGCCCGAAACCTCACGTCCGCCCGCCGAGCGAGACGGTCCAGAACCCGGAACCCGACGTTGTGCCGCGTGTCGCGGTAACGTTCGCCGGGATTCCCCAGTCCGATAACCAGCCTGACAGTCTCCACGCCGTCGAATCAGGACTCTTTGTCCTTCTCCTCGGCGTCCGGAGCTGCTTCCTTGCCCTCTTCGGTCGCGGCGGCTTCCGCCTCGTCCTCTTCGCCTTCCTCGACTTCCGGCTCGGCCTCGACGCGCGGTGCCGACACCACGGCCAGGATCATCTCGGAATCGTCCAGCATCTCCACGCCCTCGTCCGACGGGAGGTCCTTCACGGAGACGTGCTGATTCAGGTGCAGCTCGCTGATGTCGACGTCGAGGTGATCCGGGATCAGCCCCGGAAGACACTGGACGTGCACCTGACGATGAACGAAGTCGAGGATTCCGCCCTCGTTCTTCACACCTTCCGGCGTGCCGAGCAGCCGCACCGGCACGTTGACCTGAATCGGCTTGTTCGGGTCGACGCGCCAGAAGTCGACGTGCACCAGGCGCTCGCTGACCGGGTCGCGCTGCATCTCACGCAACATGACCTGCCGCTTACGCTCCTCGCCGGCGAGGCTGATGCTGAAGATCGTGTTGCGCCCCGTCTCGAGGCGCAGCACTTCTTCGATACGTCGTGGGTCGACCGAGAGCTGGAACGAATCGAGCCCCAGCCCGTAGACGTTACCAGGAACGCGACCCTCGCGGCGCAGACGCCCCGCGGCCCCGCTGCCGCCCGGAGTCCGCGGCTCGGCCTCGACGATGATTTTTCCTTTTGCTTCACTCATGGCATTACGTCCCGGTCTGGTGGAACCTCACTGGTTGTAACTGCGCCGGGCCGATGGCCATACCGGGCGGGTTCTGCGCCCCGTCAGCGACTGTGCATCTATACGAACAGAGAACTCACCGATGAATTGCTGTGGATGCGCGCGATCGCTTCACCGAGCAACCGCGCCACCGAGAGGACGACGAGCTTGGGCTCCTTGGCCTTCTCCTCGTCCAGCGGAATGGTATCCGTGATCACGACCCGTTCCAGGTCGGCGCTGGCCAGCCGCTCCATCGCCGGCCCGGAGAGCACGGCGTGGGTGAAGCAGGCGACGACGGAGGCCGCCCCCTTCCCCTTCAACGCGGCGACGGAGCCGACGAGCGTCCCGGCCGTGTCGACCAGATCGTCGACGATGACGCAGGTGCGGCCCTCGACCTCACCGATGACGTTCATCGTCTCGGCCACGTTGGCCTGGACGCGGCGCTTGTCGATGATGACCAGGCTGGCGCCCAGGCGCTTGGCGTAGAACCGCGCGCGCTCGGTGCCGCCGGCGTCCGGCGACACGATGGTCAGGTTGTCGTAGCGCTGACGATCGATCCAGTCCAGCAGAACGGGAGCCGCCAGCAGGTGATCCACCGGCTTGTCGAAGAAGCCCTGGATCGCAGGAGCGTGTAGATCCATCGCCAGGATGCGGTCGACGCCGGCAGCCTGCAGCAGGTCGGCGACCAGCTTGGCCGAGATCGGAACACGCGGTTTGTCTTTACGGTCTTGCCGCGCGTAGCCGTAGTACGGGATGACGGCCGTGATCCGGGCCGCGGAGGAGCGCTTGAGCGCGTCCACGGCGATCAGCAACTGACACAGATTCTCGTTGACCGGCGGGCAGGTGGGCTGGATGACGAAGACGTCGGTTCCGCGCACGTTCTCGAGCACCTGGACGTATTCCTCGCCGTCGGCGAAGCGGGTCAGCTTCCACTGCCCGGGCGACAAGCGCAGATACTCACAGATCGCCGCACCCAGCTGCGGGTTGCCGTTACCGGAGAATACCTTCAGCTCGCTTTTCATTTCGGGTCAGAGTCGGTTTTCCCCGGATGCGTACGTACTGGCTGGGGCGGAAGGATTCGAACCTTCGAGTGCCGCTTCCAAAGAGCGGTGCCTTACCACTTGGCGACGCCCCAGCACGAACTGCGAATCCGGATTTCGCATCGTATCAGGGCGAAATTGGGTCGGCCCGATTCAGGTCTTCATCGAGTTCGCGGACCGGCGTGGAGATCTCGCCTCCCGTCTGGGCTACGACCTCCCGGTACTCCGCGATGATCTGGTCTTCCATCTGGCGTCGTGTCTCGTTGTTCAACGGGTGGGCGATGTCACGGAACGTGCCGTTCCTGCGCTTCTTACTCGGCATGGAAATGAACAGTCCGTTCTCTCCCTCGATGATCTTGATGTCACTCACGACGAAGCAATCGTCGAAGATCACCGAGATGAACGCCTTGAGCTTCTGTTCCTCGACGGGGAAGACTCTGACCTGGGTAATCTGCATGACTCGAGCCCCCGCTTGCGCTCCTGTCAACGATCCGGTGTCAGAACCTCCGCCCCTTGCTCGATGGTGTTCGCCGTGACCACGCTCCAGCTCGCGAAGCTCGGACTCAGTCGATTGCTCGCTTCCCGTGCCCGATCTTCACTGTCGAAGATGCCGTAGACCGTCGAACCGCTGCCGCTGAGCAAGGCCTTGGCCGCACCCGCCTCCAGTAGCGCGTCCCGAAACCGCCCCAACTCGGGCCAGTCATCGAAAACCACGGCTTCGAGATCGTTGACCATGAAGCCGAAGTCGTTCTCTGGTGGCCACTTAAGTCCCGAAAAGAGGGGCAAACTAACACCAATCCCGGGGAGTGTCAACCGGTCCGCCAGCCGCGAAAACAACTCTCCGGTGGGGACTCCGAACGGCGGAAGACCGAGGACCAGCGAGCGTTCTCCGAAGTGCGGCAGGGCCTCGATCCGGTCCCCGCGTCCGCTGCCGCGCGCCGTCCCACCGACCAGGAAGAACGGCACGTCGGCGCCCAGACGGCGGGCCAGCGAGTGCAATTCGGCCTCGTCGAGGCGCAGGTCCCAGTGGAGCGCGAAGAGCCGCAGCGCCGCGGCGGCGTCCGAGCTGCCCCCGCCGAGCCCGCCCTGCGCGGGGATCTGCTTGACCAGGCGCAGCGCCGCCCCCGGCGGATCGACCAGCCCCGCATGCTCGGCCAGCAGTCTCGCCGCCCGGAGGACCAGGTTCTCGCCGTCGGTCGGGACCCCGGGCGCGTCACACTCGAGGAGGAGGTCCCCTCCCGGACGCAGCTCGAGCCGATCATGGAGATCGATCGCCTGGAACACGGTGTCCAGCTCGTGATAGCCGTCGTCGAGCCTGCGCAGCACGCGCAGCGCCAGGTTGATCTTGGCCGGGCAGCGCGCGACGAGCGGCTCGCCGCTCATGGCCCGTTCTCGGGAATCACCTCGGCGGCGACTTCCGCCGCATCGAGCGACTCCAGCGGGACCCTCTCGACCCCGGCGGGCGGGCGGCCGGTGCCGAGCCCGGAGTCGTCCGCGGGCAACGGACGCCGGCGCTTGATCTCGAGCAACAGGCGTCGCTCACCCGACACGAGCTCGAGCCGGTCGGGCAACACTCCGCCTACCCCGCCCTCTCGCCGAATGGACGGGAACGTCGCGGGCACCTCGCCGAGCAACAGCATACGCACCAACTCTCCCACCTCGACGCGCAGCCCCAGCAGGGCGTCGAGCACCTCGGGTCCCCCGGCGCCGACGTAGGCCGTGCGCTCCCTCACGGGAAACACCGACATGCTCCCACCCCCGGCGTCGACGATCAACTCGGTCGTCCCGACCGGCGACAACACCTCCGCGTGGAGCCTGTCCGGCAGCTCGGCGAAGAGCATCAGTCGGAAGCGGCGCGTGCGTCCGGCGTCGGAGAGTCTGGCGCGGTATACGCCGACGAAGGCCGCGCCCGATTCGGGCGTCACGTCCGGCGGACGATGGCGGCACTGAACGAGGAGACAGCAGGCAAGGGCGGCCGCGCAGACGGCGGCGGCGCGGCCTGGGTTCAAGGCTCTTTCGGCGAGGAGAGTGCGTCGAACATCGGCTCGATCGATTCGTCGTCGACCTCGCTCTGCGGTCCGCTGGAGCGACCCTCCCTGCGGGCCATCTTGCGCCGCAGCTCTTGCTCGTCTTCGACGCCGGCCGAGATCGCCTGGTCCCAGGCCTCGACGGCCAACTCGTGCTCGCCGATCTCGAAATACAGATCGCCGAGGTGCTCGAGGACGGTCGGGTCCTTCGGATGCTCGCGCGCCGCGCGCTCCAGAGGCTCGCGCGCATCCACGAAGCGTCCCAGCCTGAAATAGACCCAGCCCAGCGAGTCGAGGTATGCGCCGTTCCAGGCGTCCACGGCCAACGCGCGCTCGATGTAGCCCAGCGCCTCGTCGAGGCGCTCGTTGCGCTCGGCGAGGCTGTAGCCGAGGAAGTTCAGCGCCGGGGCGTGCAGCGGGTCGAGGCGGAAGGTCTCGCGCAGCGCGACCTCCGCGTCCGCGAATCGATCCATCCGATACAGATAGCTACCCAGGTAGTAGTGCGGGTTCGGCTGATCGACGGCCTCCGCGACCCATTCGTCGAGCCACGGCAGCCCCAGGTCGGGGCGATCCGCCTCGAGGTAGATCTCGGCCACTCGCACACGCATCTCGGGGCGGCTGTCGGCGAGGAGTTCTTCGAACTTCAGCTCGGCCTTGTTCCAGCGCCCGGTCCGCGCCAGCACCTCGCCCTCGACGAGCGCCGCGATCGCGGTCTCGCCGACGGTGCGCAGCGTGCGCGCGTGGTGCCGCGCCTCCGTCCAGTCCTCGGACGCGATCGACACGCGGGCCAGCAACTCGGAGGACTCGACGGAGCCGTCCACCTCGAACTCGGCGGCGACGCGCGTCGCGGCGTCGATCTGTTCGTTGCCGAGATACAGCATCGCCATGCGGCGCCGGATCGCGTCGCGCACCTGCAGCGTCTCGTCGCGATTCTCGGCGACGAAGATGCGCAGCGCGCTGCTGAACGCGTTGAGCGCGCTCTGCACGTCGCCCTGGTCGTCCAGTGTCTCGGCCAGCAGCAGGTGCGCGCCGGCGTCCCCGGGCGTCTCAATCGTCAGCGTGCGCCCCACGACGGCCGCGTCGGCATAGCGCCGCCCCTCGCGGTAGGCGCGCGCGAGGCTGAACAGCAGCCCGCGGTCCTCGGGGTCGGCCTCGACGGCGCTCTCCAGCGCAAGCACGGCCTCGCTCGTGCGTCCGTGACGCAGCAGGCCTTCGCCCAGCAGGCGCTGGGCCAGCACGGGCCGGTCGCCGAGTTCCCCGTCGCCGAGGATCTCCACGACGTCGGACCACGCGTCGCGCTGGATCGAGATCTCCTCGGCCAGCCCGATGATCATCTCGTCATTGGGGTGCTTGGTCACGAAGCGCAGCAACACGCGCAGCGCCTCGACGTCGTCGCCCGCCTCGAGCAGCAGCTGGGCCAACATGCCCACCGCACGCCGATCTCCGGGGCGGTTCTCCACCAGGTCACGCGTCGCGGCGAGGGCCCCGGCGCGGTCTCCCGACTGCAGCCTCAGGCCGGCCAACTTGCGCAGCACGTCGTCGTCGGCGGCGTCGAGCGCTTGCAGCTTCTCGTACAGTCGCAGCGCTTCCTCGCGCGCCTTGGCGTCGGGACGTGGGCCCAGCGCTCGACCGGCGGCCATGTCGGCCATGAAGCGAATCGCCTCGGCGTCTTCCGGCGCCAGCTCGAGCGCGCGGTTGCCGAGCTGTTCGGCCTCGTTCGAGCGCCCCATCCAGAGCAGGAGCTCCGCGCCCTGGATATGGGCCTGGACCGAATCCGGCTGCAGCTCGATCGCCTTGCGGATCTCGCCCATCGCAGCACGGAACTCGCCGCGTCGCGCGGCAAACAACGAGCGCATCAACAGCGCGTAGGCCTTGCCGCGGCTCTCCGAGGGGTCGAGCGGCTCGACCGAGTCGGAGCGCTTGCTCGTGTCCGGTCCGGAGAAGGCCGGCAGCGGCAACAACGCGGCCGTCAGGACGACCGCAACCGCCACTCCGATCCGTACTCTCCGCGTCGGCTTCATCGATACTCCTGGATTCGTCTCTATTGTAGCCGGGCTACCGAAGCCGGCCATCTCGCGCCGTCGAGGTGGTATGCGCCATGCGTCCAACGTAAGGTCGGGAGCAGAGGGCGGCCACCCGGCGCGCTCACGCCGCCTTACGTTCTCCCTCGGCCGAGGCCTCTCCCTCGTCGAGCATCTCGAGGACGCGGCTCAGTTGATCCTGATCCATCTCGTCCTGGGACTCGCCCTCGCCGCGGACCTCACGATCCGGCTCGATCCCTTCGGCGTTCCAGTTCGTGCCGTCACCTGTTTCCCACAACGCCGAGGAGATCAGCAGCGCGGCGCCGTTCTCCAGCTCGTAGAGCCTGGCCTCGGCCCCGAGGCCGTAGGTCTTCTCTCCGAACACGACCGCGTCGCTACCCGAGCGCAGCAGCAACGCGAGGGCCTCACCCCCGCCTGCCGTGGCGCCGTTGACCAGAACCGCCACCGGCCCGGACCAGATCTCGCCGTCCGACTCGCTGTCGAGCGACTCGACCAGGCGGCCCGACCGGTCGCGCAGACGGAGCAACGTGCCGTCCATGAAGCGTCCGGCGAGCGATGCCGCCTCGCGCGGCTCGCTGTCGGCCAGGCTTCGCACGTCCACCAGCAGCCGTTCGGCGCCCGCCTCGCGCGCGTCCGTCAACTGCCCGCTCAGGTCGTCCAGCGGCAGGTCGGACAGGCGACGCAACCGCAGCACCGCCGTGGATCCGCGCCGCTCGAGCTCGAACGGGCTCTGAGTCGGCTCCGATCGAATCACCTCGACCTGCTTCGGGCGGAAACCGTCCGACGGCGAGAGCACGTCCAGCATCACCGTCGATCCGGCGCGGCCGCGCAGCGCAAGGCGCGACTGCGGCATCGACATGTCGCGCACGAGGCGCTCACCGACGCTGCGAATCTGGTCCCCGATCTGCAGCCCCGACTCCTCGGCGGACGATCCGGAGCGGACCGACACGATCTCGAGCATGCGGCCCGCCTTGAGCACGACGATGCCGGGGTCCGCGCTGCCGGCGTCCTTGCGCCACTGTTCGACCTCCTCGGCGGAGAGGTAGGCCCCGTTGGGATCCAGCGCCGCGAGCATCCCCTCGTAGGCGCCCTCGAGCAGGCCCTCGGCCTCGACCGGGTCCACGTAGTTGCGCAGTACCAGCTCGAGCACCTCGGCGAACAGGACGGACTGGCTGTAGGAATTCTCCGCGGCGCCGACCTTCACGGCGAGTCCGCCGACGACGAGGAACAGGACCAGCAGGGTCGAAGCGGCAAGCAATGCAGAACGGCTGGGCTTCATCGAGTCACTTTCCGCGCGGGGACGCGCTATTTACGGATTGAACCCACGATCTAAAGCTACCCCTGGCGGGGTGGGGCCGCAAGCGGACCGCGCCGGGCCGCCAGGAGTCCGGTTTCAGCGCCCGCGCAGCCAGGAAGCAGGGTCCGTCGCCTCGCCCTCCACCCGCAATTCGAAGTACAGGTGGGGGCCCTTGAGCGAGCCTGTCTCGCCGATCAGGCCCAGCCGCTGGCCGCGCACCAGCTTCTCGCCGGGTTCGACCAGCAGCATCGAAGCGTGGGCGTAGATCGACAGCAGCCCGCCGCCGTGATCGACGATGGCGGTCAACCCGTACCCTCGCATCCAGGCGGCGAACACGACCGTGCCCTCGAACACGGTGCGGATGGCCGCGCCCGGGTCCCCGCCGATGTCGATTCCGGGATGCGGGACGCGCGTCTTGAACCTGGGATGAACGATCGGACCGAATTCGGCGGTCACCGGCCCGTCGGCCGGCCAGTCCAGTAGGCCCTTGAACTTGTGGACGTCGAGCACGTCTCCGCGCTCGGGCCGCACCTCCTCGATCACACGCGCCAGGCCGACCGACGCCTCGCGCAGTTCGTCGATCGCCGATTCGCGCGTCGCGACGTCCTCGCGCAGCCGGCGCAGGGCGGCCTGCTCGCGCCGCCGGAGGTTCTGCAGCTCGCTGCGCTTGCTGTCCAGCTCGGCGCGCGCGGCATCCAGCTCGGCGCGGGATGACTCCAGCTCCTGCCGACGGTCGGCGAGCGCCCCGGTGTCCCGGCGATACGCTTCGAGCACGCGCCCGTCGCGCTCGCTCAGGTAGGACGCGTAGCCCACTCCCTGCCAGTAGCTCTCGACCTCGCTCTCGGTGAACAACCCGCGCAGCCCGCTGTCCTGCCCGGACTTGTAGATCTCGCGCAGACGGAACGCCAGGTAGCGCTTCCGCTCGCCCTGCGCCTCCTCGAGCCCCCCGAGGCTCTCGTTCAGCTCGTGGAGATCCACGGCCATCTGATCGAGCCGCACCTCGACCTCTTGCAACTGGGCCTGCTGCAGCCGCAACTCGGCGCTCAGCCGCTCGAGCTGACCCAGGACCCCGCGTTCGCGACCCCCGAGGTTGCGCACCTCGGTCTCCAGCCGGCGGATCTCGAGCTGCATGCTCTCGAGTCGCGCCTCGCGCTCGTCCTGGACCTGGGCGGAGGCGGACGGAAGGCCCGCCGACGCGGCCAGCAGAAGCAGCCCCCCGAGCCGGACGGCCCGCGATGCGGCGCGCTGGAGTCCGTGTCCCATCACAGCAGCGAGCGACCGTCCATCACCGGCGGGACCTCGACCTCCAACGCCTCGAGGATCGTCGGAGCCAGGTCGATCATGCGCGGCGCGGTCGTGTTGATCGGCCGGTTCGAGAAGAAGATCCCTCGCACCTGTGTCGGGTCCAGCGAGCAGTGGTCGCCGGACCACGGATCCAGGTTGTCCTCGACCACCGTCGGCCCGAAACCACCCAGGCTCGTCTGCCACGACACGCGGTAGCCGGCGTTGTTCGCCACCCGCAGGTCGGGAATCAGGTTGGGGTCGAAGTCGCTGTACATCTCCTCGCGCAGCCATACGCGGGTGACGGGATGCTCGCCGGTCTCGTCGTCCACGAGCTCCTCGAGCCCCTTCTTGATCGTACGGCGGACCTCTTCGTACTCCGGCCCCGGCAACACGATCCCCTCGCGCTCGCGGCCGACCAGGTTGACGTAGATCGCGCCGAGACCGAGGGAGTAGGCCTTGGTCTTCGACCAGTCGACGCCGCCGTACAGGTCCTTCGTGTCGAACAGCTTCTCGAGATTCGCCGCATCTTGCGATGCGTCCTGCTTCAGTGTCAGCAGGCCCTCCTGCTGCAGCCAGTTGTTGTAGTTCACACCGCGACGGAACGTCGAGAAGCCGTGATCGGAGCAGACGAGGAACAGCGCGTCGGGGCCGGCGAGCGCTCTGGCCTTGCCGACGAGCTCGTCCATCTTCTTGTATGCCGCCAGCATCTCTTCCTCGTAGCGTGCCGCCTTCGCCGGGTCGTAGATCGGATGATCCGGGTCGAGGTAACGCCACAACAAGTGCCCGATGCGATCGGTGAAATAAAAGATCTGCACGTAGAGGTCGACGCCGCCGTCGCCGAGCAACCCGTCCATGATCTCCTCGTACTTGGCGACGGTGAAGTCCATGTCGTCGAGGAACAGTTGCTCGTCACCGACGCCCGAGGGCAGCGACCACGTGTCGAGCGCCCAGCCGATCGTCTTGTAGAGGCCGAAGCGCTCCTTGATCTCCTCGGAATAGTCGGGCGGCCAGGAGAATGCGACCGGGTGGCAGTCGGGGTGGAAGTTGATCGGCGACATGTAGAGCTCGAGCTCGGGCTCGAGCTGCAGAAGCTTGAAGCGCGCCAACCCCTTCAGCGGCGAGACGCGGTCGACGAGCGGGTTGACCTCGAACGGAAGCTCGAACCACTCGCTCCACTCCCCGACGGCCAGCGTCTCCGAACGTCCCGCGAGCTCGATCACGGCCGTCGTATCGTCGACCTCGAGGACGAGCGGAAGGTCGAGCCGGCTGCGAATGCCTGCGTCGTCCAGGTCGCGCCGCGCCTGCCGCCGCGCCTTGCGCTGCTCGGCCCGCGGCGCACGGGCGACGCGGCGATCGACCTCGTAGTCGTAGAACGGCTTGTTCCGTGGCCCGATGACGCGCGTCTCGATCGTGCCGCGGCGCGCCGGAAGCCGCACGGGCTCCAGGCTGAACTTGTTGTCGCCGATGTCGAACGCCGGGTCGGAGGTGTAGAACGACGGCGTGCCGATGCGACCGCGCATGTCGGGAACACCCAGCCCGGACAGCATGTGTCCGGAGCCCATCGGCTCGGCCGGGAACGTCGCCGGAACGCGGATAATCTGGGACTTCTTCCCCGCACGCCGCGCCAACTCCCAGATCGTGTCGCCCTGTCGATTGTTGATCGCCGTCGGAGTCTCGGTGGGCAGGTACTCGCCGGCGGCATACCCCGCACCCAGCCCCCCGGCGACGGCCAGCGCGAGCGCGACGGGCACGCGGACCTTCCACCCCATCTTGAATGGAAGCGTCAACAACACCAACACGACGAACAATGCACCCGCCGCGATGAAACCCACCATCTTGCGGTTGCGCTCGCCGAACAGGAACGTCTGCTTCCCTTCCGAGGCCATGGCGAAGTCCGGCAGGTAGCTGCCGGGGTCGCGCTTGAGGAAGTCGAAGATCTCCGTCTTTCCGGGGTCCGTCCCGGTCGCGAACGACGACCACGACACCGGCGTCTGCGGAGGGTTCGTCGGCTGCAACGGCGCGTAGCCGCCGTCTTCGCGCAAGCCGGCCAGATTCGGCAACTCACCGGCGTCCATCCAGCGCTCGACGAGTCGCGCGTCGGCCCCGTCGAAGCCGATCACGACGACCTTGGGACGTTCGCCGGCAATCGACGGAAAAGCAAAGAGAGCCGCGGTGACGAGCGGCAAGAAGCAGCGTCGAAAATCGTGAAGCATGCGTGTCCCTCTCGGTCCCGAACGATCGAGTCTAGCACCCATGCCGGGTGCACGCTGTGGTAGAATCCGCCCCGTCAACAGGTCGAAAACAGACTCCCGTTCCACATTGCAAGACGCAGGTTCGATGGCGCCCGAAACGCTCGCCGAGACACTCCCGCATTCCGACGAGGCCGAGCGCAGCGTCCTCGGCGCGGTGCTGTTGGACAACCGTCAGTTCGATCGCGCGCAGGAGTTGTTGAAGCCCGCGTCGTTCTACTCGCTCCGACACCAGAAGATCTTCCGCGCGCTCGAATCGTTGATGGATCGCGGGTCGGCCTGTGACATCCTCACGCTGAAAGACCAGCTGCAGACCGACGGCGCGCTCGACGAGTGCGGCGGGCCGGCCTACATCGCGGCGCTGATGTCCGGCGTCCCCCGCTCGGCCAACGTCGAACACTACGCGCGCATCGTGCGCGAGAAGGCGATCCTGCGCGAGTTGATCAGCACCTCGCAGTCGATTCTCAGCGCAGCGTTGCACCCCACCGGGACGACCGAGGAGGTACTGGACGAGGCCGAGAAGGCGATCTTCGGCGTCGCCGAGCAGCGCCTCGGCTCGGGCTTCATCCCGCTCAGCCAGTCGGCCGAGCAGAGCCTGAAGTGGATCGAGGAGCTCACCGAGCGCAAGGAGCTGATCACCGGCGTCGCGACCGGCTACCCGCAGCTCGACGAGATGACCTCGGGGCTGCAGGCCTCGGATCTGATCATCCTCGCCGCCCGACCGTCGATGGGGAAGACCGCGTTCGCGTTGAACCTCTGCTGCCACGCTGCTCTGCGCCACGGTCGCACGGTCGGCGTGTTCTCGCTGGAGATGTCGCACCAGCAACTGTTCATGCGCATGCTCTGCGCCGAGGGCAACATCGACGCGCACCGCCTGCGCACGGGCCGCATCAACCGCGAGCAGTGGCAGAAGATCATCAAGGTCTACGGCGGCCTATCGGAGGCGCCGGTCTACGTCGACGACACGCCGGGCGTCAGCATCCTCGAGATGCGCTCGAAGGCGCGACGGCTGGCGCGCGAGAAGGGCCTCGACCTGCTCGTCATCGACTACCTGCAGTTGATGCGCGGTCGCGGGAAGTACGACAGTCGACAGCAGGAGATCTCGGACATCTCGCGATCGTTGAAGGAGCTCGCGAAGGAACTCAACATCCCGGTGGTCGCGCTGTCGCAGCTGTCCCGTGCCCCCGAACAGCGCAGCGGCGATCACCGACCGCAGCTCTCGGACCTGCGTGAGTCCGGCGCGATCGAGCAGGACGCCGACGTGGTGATGTTCCTGTTCCGCGAAGAGGTCTACAAGAAGGACGACCCGACGCTCGAGGGCAAGGCCGAGTTGATCATCGGCAAACAACGCAACGGTCCGATCGGCAACGTCCCGCTGAACTTCATCAAGCAGTTCACACGTTTCGTCAATCCCGAGTTCCGAGACTTCTGAGTTGGCGTCGTCCTCGCACTTCATCTGCACCTCGTGCGACTACCGCAGCGCGAAGTGGCTCGGGCGCTGCCCGTCGTGCGGCGCGTGGGAGACGATGACCGAGCGCGAGGCTCGACCGCGCGGCGTCGCGACCAGGGCCAAGCGGATCGAGGCGACTCCGTTCCCCGACATCACCGGCTCGGACGCGCAACGCGCGTCGACCGGGATCGAGGAGCTGGATCGTGTGCTCGGCGGCGGCCTCGTCGCGGGCGCGGTGATCCTGCTCGGCGGCGAACCCGGAGTCGGCAAGAGCACGCTGGCGCTGCAGGCCGCGGCCGCGATGGCCGCCGCGGGCCGGCGGGTGCTCTACGTCAGCGGCGAGGAATCGGCGGCCCAGGTGCGTCGTCGCGGAGAGCGGCTCGACGTCACGTCCGCCGAGCTGCTCGTCGCGGCCGAGACCGACGTCGGCGCGGTCGTCGCCGGGGCGCGAGAACTTGCTCCGGTCCTGGTCGTCGTCGATTCGATCCAGGCCGTGCGCTGCGCCGAGATCGGATCGCTGCCCGGCTCGGTGGCGCAGGTGCGCGAATCGGCCGGGCGCATCGTCGAGCTGGCCAAGTCGTCCGCGATTCCGGTCGTGCTGGTCGGGCACGTGACCAAGGAGGGCACGCTGGCCGGGCCACGCGTGCTCGAGCACCTGGTCGACGTGGTCGTCCAGTTCGAGGGCCAGCGACACCACGCACACCGCGTGCTGCGCGCGCTAAAGAACCGCTTCGGCGCGACCGACGAGCTGGGCGTGTTCCGCATGACCGATCGCGGTCTCGCGGCGGTGCCCGACCCGAGCGAGCTGTTCGTCGGGCAGCGCCCGGTCGGCGCACCCGGCTCGGCCGTGCTGCCCGCGATCGAGGGCAGCCGTCCGCTGCTGCTCGAGATCCAGGCACTCGTCGGCGAGCCCACCCAGGGAACGCCTCGACGCAGCGCTGTCGGGGTCGACTCGAACCGCGTGGCGATGATCCTCGCGGTGCTCCAGCGTCGCGCGGGCGTCGACCTCGTGCAGCGGGACGTCTTCGTCAACGTCACCGGAGGCGTAAGCGTCGTCGAGCCGGCCGCCGACCTGGCCGTCGCCGCCGCGATCGCCTCCAGCGCGTCCGGCGCGGCGCTGCCCGATCGCTGGGTCGTCGCCGGCGAGATCGGCCTGACCGGCGAGGTGCGCGCGGTGTCGCGCACCGATGCGCGCCTGCGCGAGGCGGCGCGGCTGGGGTTCGACGCGGCGCTCGTCCCCGAGTCCTCACCTACGGCCGAGGGGATCGAGCGGATTCCCGTGCGGCGTCTGGATCAGGCGCTCGAGCGGTTGTTGGGTTGAGTTTTGGGCTCTCTCGCGAACGGGCCCCCGAGGTCGTTGCGGCCGAGGCGAGCAGCAGGGATGAGCGGTATCCGGAATGGACCGGGGGCCAGCCCCCGGACCCCCCGTCCGCCCTCCACGACGGCCGCGGACGGCCGTCGCTCCGTTTGGTACTGGTTATCTTCTCCTGAATGCGAGCCGCGCAGTCATGCAGGCGGGGTCAGTTTGACCCTCGACGCTCCGGCAGAACGCTCTCCCAAGGACCAACCGGAACGACACCGGTCCGCCGGTGTCGTGGAGGGCGGACGGGGGGTCCGGGGGCGGGCCCCCGGTCCACTCCGGACACCACGCATCCCTGTCTAGATCGGGTAGCCGTCGTCGCGCCGGTCGAGCATCCGCATCTGCCGCTCCCACTGGTGCTTGATGATCAGCAGCACGCGAAACGTCAGGTCGGCTTCCTTGCGCATCGGGCTGCGCCAGTCCTTCTCGATACGCAGCAACGAGATCCAGCGACTGCTGTCGTTCATCATCCGCGTCGGGAAGTTCCAGCGGCCTTCCTTGCTCTGCTGCGACTGCAGCCACTCGAGCTGGGCCATCAGCACCGGGTAGCGGTTGATCAGGCCGAGCCGCCCGAACATCTCGAGCTGGACGAGCAACTCGTCGACACAACCCTTCTTTTGGTAGTGCTCGAGCGGGAAGATCTGCACGCCGTGCTCCCGCGGGAACGAGCCCTTGGCCGTGCGCACGAGGCCCATCTCCGGAGCCAGTCCCTGATAGCCCGGGGCCATCACGTAGTCGAAGATCTTCTTCAGCCGCATCTTGGCCAGCTCTCCGCCGAGCAGCCAGGGTGAGTAGCAGAAGACGCGCAGGATGTACTGATCGGGGAAGAACGTGTAGCCGCGGTTCCATGCGTCGCTGCGTATCAACGGCAGACGCGCGCCGATCTCCTCGACGGGGTTGCGCGACACGGGGTTGTCCACGAAGCCGGCCGTCAGGTCGAGCAACTCCAGCACCGCGTTGCGGCTGCGGTCGTCGCGATACCCGGAACGGATGAGCAGCCCCATCGCCAGAATGCGCAGGAACCAGCGGTAGTACCGCTCGCGCTTCGCGTCGGCCTTGACCAGCTTGGCGAACTCGAAGAACTTGAGGTCCTTCTTGGCCGTCATGAACGTCCGCAGCGTCTTCGCCGCGTCGCGGATCGGGCGCATCTCACGGGTCCAACCGAACTCCAGCAAGCGACAGACGCCGTTCTCGATGCACAGCGTGTACTTGCGCGCGTCGCCGGCGTGGATCACTCCACCCCACGTGCCGTCCTTGCGTTGCGTCTTCTGCAACTGCAGCGCGGGCTTGTACTCCAGCAAGTCCTGCTTCGCCTTCTGAACCTCGGCGTCTTCGCGCGGCAGTCCGAGCAGCTCGGTCAACGCGCGGTAACGGATCGCAGCCGACCCGTTGTCCATCAGCCACGGGATGGGGTCGGAGCGCAGGGTCGACTTCCAGTCGGTCATCGCTTCTCCTCGAGCGCCGGTGGGGGTTCCGGGGAACCCTGGACCATCGCACGGAACTCGTCGAACAGGGGGATCGAATCGTGCGGCCCGGGCGACGCCTCCGGGTGGTGCTGCACGGCGAACAACCGTTTGTCGCTCAGAACGAAACCCTCGCAGGTCCCGTCGTTAAGGTTCAGGTGAGTCACGCGGCTGCCCTCGGGCAGGGAGTCGGGGTCGACCGCGTAGCCGTGATTCTGCGAGGTCACGGCCACCGTGCCGTCGCGCTCGTCGCGCACCGGATGATTGGCGCCGCGGTGGCCGAACTTCAGCTTGAACGTGCGTCCGCCGAGAGCCAGTGCCGCGATCTGATGGCCGAGACAGATGCCGAAGACGGGAACGCGGCCGACGAGCCCGCGCACGGCCTCGATCGCGTACCCCGGCACCGTCGGGTCTCCGGGTCCGTTCGACAGAAACACGGCGTCCGGCTCCAGCGCCAGCGTCTCCTCGGCCGGATGCCCCGCCGGCACGACCGTGACGTCGAACCCGCTCTCGTTGAGCAGCTTCAGGATGTTGCGCTTCATTCCGAAGTCGTAGGCCACCAGCCGGTATCGGCGCTCGGTCGAAGCGGCCAGCTCGGTGCGCCAGCGCGGCTCGCGCGCCTCATTCCACTCGTAGGGCGACTTGCAGGTGACGCGGTCGACGAGATCGACCTCGTCGAGGCCCGGCGCGGCGCAGGCCTTGCGTCTCAGCGACTCGCGGTCGCGATCGACGGTCGACAGGATGCCCTTCATCGCGCCGCGCGAACGGATGTGCCGCGTCAGCGCCCGCGTGTCGATCTCGCAGATGCCGGGGATGCCGTGCTCGCGCAGGAAGCGCGGCAGGTCCTGATGCGCGCGCCAGTTGGACGCCATCGGCGAGGCCTCGCGGACGACGAACCCCTCGACCTGCGGTCCGTCCGCTTCCTCGTCGAGCCCGTTCGTCCCGCAGTTGCCGATCTCGGGGCAAGTCATCGTGACGATCTGTCCGCGATACGATGGATCCGTGAGAATCTCCTGGTAACCGGCCATCGACGTGTTGAACACGACCTCGCCGGTACGCTCTCCGGGTGCGCCGAACGAGCGCCCGCGGAACTCCCGCCCGTCTTCCAGAATGAGCAGCGCTTCCACCTACAGATCTCCTTGATACGGGCGCGCGGTCGGGCGTCCCGTTTCGGCCTCGACTAGCGTCGCGATCGGGGAGGTGTCGTCGTGCTCGAAGACGACGCGCCATTCCTCGCGCACGGCGCGCGGGACGATGCGTTTTCTCGTCTCGAGCGTGACGAGCGGTTCCAGGTCGTAGGCCATGATCCAGGCGTACGGGACGTGACTCGCGGTGGGAAACAGGTCGGCCATGAAGGCGACCGTCCCCGCGCCGGTCTCCACCTTGACGATCTGCATGTGCGGCGTGTGGCCCGCTGCGACCTCGGTCGAGACGCCGCCTCCCAGGTCGGTGTCGCCGTCGATCAGCCACAGGCGGTCGGCCTCCTCGGCGAGCGGCTCGAAGTCGTCGCGCCGGTACGACGCGCGGCTTCTCTCGTTGCCGCTGCGAGCGGTCTCGAGCTCTCCGCGCTGCACGACGTAGCGTGCGTTCGGAAACGCTGCTCGCACCGTGCCGGAAGAGTCGCGGAACGTGTTGCCCCCGGCATGATCGAAGTGCAGATGAGTGTTGAGCACACGGTCGATCTGCGCCGGCCGCAGTCCCGCCGGCTCGAGCATCTCCTCCGCCGTGCGCGCTTCGATGCCGTAGATGCCGCGCGACTTCTCGTCCCAGTCGAGCCCGCTCCCGGTGTCGACGAGGGTCCGTGTCTTGCCGTCCTCGATCAGCAGCACGTTCGTCGCCAGCCGGATGCGATTGCGCTCGTCCGGGCGACGTTGCCTCTCCCACAGCGTCCGCGGCACGACGCCGAACATCGCTCCACCGTCCAGCCACAGGCTGCCCGCGTCGAGCAACGTAAAGCGGTGATCGCCGATGGTGAAGCGCATCACGACACGGCCTCGCGCATGCGCCGGACCCGGCACGCCAGGTCGGTCAACTCCGCGGCGAGGGCCGGGAACTGGTCCGGCCGCAGGGACTGGACACCGTCGCTCAGGGCTCGCTCGGGCTCCGGGTGCACTTCCAGCATCACCCCGTCCGCCCCGGCGGCAACCGCCGCCAGCGCCAGTGGCGCGACGCTGGAGGCGCGCCCGGAGGCATGCGACGGGTCGACGAACACCGGCAGGTGCGACAGCTCGGCGAGACGCGGCAGGATCGCCAGGTCCAGGGTAAAGCGGCTGTGATCCGAGAACGTCCGGATCCCCCGCTCGCAGAGGATCACGTCCGGGTTGCCCGCGTCCAGCACGTACTCCGCCGCGAGCAACAGGTCTTCGAGCGTCGCGGAGAAGCCGCGCTTGAGGAACACGGGGCGACCGCAGCGCCCCGCCCGCTTGAGCAGGGCGAAGTTGTGCATGTTGCGCGCCCCGATCTGCACGACGTCGGCATACTCGACGACGCGCTCGAGCGAGGCCTCGTCGACCGCCTCGGTCACGATCGGCAGCCCGGTCTGCTCCCGGGCCCGGGCCAGCAGCCGCAGGGCCGGCTCGCCGAGTCCCTGGAAGTCGTACGGACTGGTCCGCGGCTTGTACGCCCCGCCGCGCAGCAGGTGCGCCCCGGACTCGGCCAGCCTCTGCGCCAACGGCAGCAACTGCTCCTCGTTCTCGACCGCGCAGGGCCCTGCGATCAGAGTCAGTTGTCCCTGCCCGATCTTGATCGGACCCACGTTGACGGTCGTGTCGCACGGGTGGAACTCGCGCAGCACGCGCCGAGGGACCCGCGTCGAGGGCACGGCCAAATCCACTCCGGGAACAAACGGGACGGCCCGAAGGCCTGATGCATAGCCCACGATCGAAGACGGATCCGACCCCGCTCGGGACGTCGGGCCTGCGGATGGAGCACTCCCCGCAGCCCGACGGGGCCGTCGTCGATCCGCGGGGATGTTAGCCAAACGAGAGCGCGGATTCAAGCTCCCGGCCGCGAGTAGAGCGGCGGAACTCCTTTCATTGACGTGCTTTGAGCCCTATGCTAGTTTTTGCCGGTCGTTGCCGTGGCCCGTTCGGGCCCGACGGCCGGTGATCGATACAGGCGCGTAGCTCAGGGGGAGAGCGCTACCTTGACACGGTAGAGGTCGGCGGTTCAAAACCGCCCGCGCCTACCACCGGTTTCCGCCCCGCCGGGGCGTTTCGAGTCCGAAGGGTCGGTAGGGAAAGATGTCCGAAGCGCTGGCCGCGATCAAGATCACGTTGCCCGACGGCTCCATCAAGGAGGTCGCCGCGGGGACGACCGCGCTTGACGTCGCGGCCTCGATCGGTCCGCGCCTGGCCAAGGCCGCGGTCGTGGCCCGGGTCGACGGCGAGCTGGTCGACCTGGGCCGGCCGATACGGACCGATTGCCGGCTCGAGCTACTGACCAACCGGGACGAGGACGCGCTGGCCGTGTTGCGCCACTCCACCGCCCACGCGACCGCCCAGGCGGTCCAGGAGCTGTTCCCGGGAACCAAGATCGGCCAGGGCCCCGTGATCGAGGGCGGCTTCTACTACGACTTCGACCGCGAGGAGCCGTTCACCGAGAGCGAGCTGGCCTCGATCGAGGAGCGCATGCGCGAGATCATCGCGCGCGACCTGCCGATCGAGCGCCGGGATGTGGCGCGACAGGAGGCGATCGATCATTTCAAGGGCGACGAAGAGCCCTACAAGGTCTATTTCGCCGAGACCAAGGGCGGCGAGACCGTCTCGATCTATTCCCAGGGCGACTGGGACGACTTCTGCCGCGGGCCACACGTCCCCTCGACCGGACGCCTCGGCGTCTTCAAGCTGCTGTCGGTCGCCGGCGCCTACTGGCTGGGAGACGAGCACAACAAGATGCTGCAACGCATCTACGGCACGGCCTTCTTCGCGCAGAAGGAGCTGGACGAGCACCTGCGCCTGCTCGAGGAGGCGCGCAAGCGCGACCACCGCAAGCTGGGTCGCGAGCTGGGCCTGTTCTCGTTCCACCCCGAGGCCCCGGCCAGCCCGTTCTTCCACCCGCGCGGCGCAACGGTCTACAACGCGCTGGTCGACTACTGCCGAGGCCTGTACCCGCGCTACGGCTACACCGAGGTCATCACGCCGCAGATCTTCGATTCCTCGCTGTGGAAGACGTCGGGGCACTACGAACACTATCGCGACAACATGTACTTCACCGAGGTCGACGGGCGCGAGTTCGCGGTCAAGCCGATGAACTGCCCCTCGCATTGCCTGCTGTTCAGCGAGGGGCGCCACTCGTTCCGTGAGCTCCCGGTGCGCCTGGCGGACTTCGGGCGCCTCCACCGTTACGAGCTGTCTGGCGCGGTCGCGGGCCTGACCCGCGTGCGCACGTTCGCGCAGGACGACGGCCACATCTTCTGCACGCCCGAGCAGGTCCCCGAGGAGGTCGCCTCGGTCACGAAGATGATCCTCGAGTGCTACGAGATGTTCGGCTTCGAGGTCAAGATCATGCTGTCGACGCGCCCGGAAAAGCGGGCGGGCGACGATTCGCTGTGGGACCTGGCCGAGACGGCCCTGCACGAGGCTCTGGAGTCCCAGGGGCACGAGTTCGAACTCGCCGAGGGAGACGGGGCGTTCTACGGACCGAAGATCGACTTCATCGTTCGCGACGCCCTGCGCCGCGAGCACCAGCTCGGAACGTGCCAGTTGGACTACGGCGCGCCGGAGCGCTTCAACCTGCGCTACATCGATTCGAACGACCAGGAGCAGCGGCCGGTGATGATCCACCGGGCGATGCTGGGCTCGCTCGAGCGGTTCCTGGGCATCCTGATCGAGCACTGCGGCGGTGCGTTTCCGTTCTGGCTCGCGCCGGAGCAGATCCGCGTGCTGTCGATCACCGACCGGACCGCCGAGTACGCCCGAAACGTCGAGAAACAGCTCAAAGCGGAGGGCCTACGGGCCTTCTCCGACATCCGAAACGAGAAGATCGGGGCCAAGATCCGCGAGGCCCAGCTGGAGAAGGTCCCGGTGATGCTGGTCCTCGGAGATCGCGAGGCCGATGCCGGGACGGTCGCCGTGCGCTATCGTAAGGGCGGCGATCAGGGGGCTCGAACGCTCGAGGCCCTGCTGGAAGAGGTTCGCGACTGGATGAGGCCCGGCGCTGCCGGCGACTCGACCCCCGCGTGAGAAGGAAACGGAGACGACTATGCCCAAGCTGAAATCCCATCGTGGCGCCGCCAAGCGCTTCCGTTCCACTGCCAGCGGGAAGTTCAAGCGCCGCAAGGCCTACGGTAGCCACATCCTGACAAAGAAAACGACCAAGAGGAAACGTGGTCTGGACACCCCGACCCTGATCCACCCGGCGGATCAGAAGAAGGTCGAGGATCTGCTGCCCTACGGCGGCAGGTAGCGCGTCCGGGTCCTCGACCCGGATCGCACGGTGTTCCGGTCCGCGTGACCCGCCGAGCGGGCTCAACGGCGTCCGACGGCAAGGAGGTAAGTCATGCCCCGAGTCAAACGCGGCAACAAGCGGCGTCTGAAGAGAAAGAAGATCCTTCGCAGAGCCAAGGGTTACTACCTGGCCAAGTCGAAGCTGTATCGCATCGCACGCGAACAGGTCCAGCGTTCGCTGGCCTTCGCCTACCGCGACCGGCGCGCCAAGAAGCGCGACTTCCGGCGTCTGTGGATCGTGCGCATCAACGCCGCCGCCCGCATCCACGAGATGAGCTACTCGCGCCTGATGCACGGCCTCAAGCTGGCCGGTGTGCATCTCGATCGGCGCACGCTCGCCGACCTCGCGGTTCACGACGCCGCGGCGTTCGGTCAGATCGTGGACGCAGCACGCCAAGCCGCCGCCTCGGCCTGACACCGTGCGCGAGACCCTCGAGCGCCTGGAACGGGAGTTCGACGCAGCGCTGGCCGACGCCGGAGCGGACACGAGCGCCGTGGAAGCGGTGCGCGTGCGCTTTCTCGGGCGCAAGGGTGAACTGACCGGCCTGATGAAGTCGATCGGCTCGCTCCCCGCCGAGGAGCGCAAGGACGCGGGTCGCGACATCAATGCCCTGAAGCGCCGCATCGATCAGCGTCTCACCGAGGCGGCGCAGCGGGCCGAGAGCGCGTCCGTCGAGGAGCAGCTCGCCCGCGAGCGCATCGACGTGAGCCTGCCGTCGTGCATCCCGTGGGCCGGATCGCTGCATCCCGTGACGCACACGCGACGCGAGCTCGAGCGGATCTTCCGCGAGATGGGCTTCAGCGTCGAGAGCGGCCCCGAGGTCGAGGACGACTTCCACAACTTCGAGGCGCTCAACATGCCGCCGGACCACCCGGCGCGCGACGACACCGACACTTTCTATCTGGACGGCGGGCTGCTGCTGCGCACGCACACGTCGCCCGTGCAGATCCGGACGATGCAGAGCCGCAAACCGCCGATCAAGATGGTCTGCCCCGGCCGTGTCTACCGACGCGACCTCGACGCCACGCACCTGCCGATGTTCCACCAGCTCGAGGCGCTGGTCGTCGGCGAGAACGTGTCGATGGCCGACCTGAAAGGGACGCTCTCCGCGGTGTGGAAGCGTTTCTTCGGAGACGAGGTGGAGATGCGGCTGCGTCCGGGCTACTTCCCCTTCGTCGAGCCGGGGTGCGAGTACGACGTCTCGTGCCGCGTCTGTGAGGGCAAGGGTTGTCGCGTTTGCAAGAACTCGGGTTGGATCGAGCTCGGCGGCGCGGGGATGGTCCATCCCGCGGTGTTCGAGGCGGTCGAGCTCGACGCGGATCGCTACTCGGGATTCGCCTTCGGCCTCGGCCTCGACCGCATCGCGATGATGCGACACGGGATCGACGACCTGAGGCTGCTCGTTGAGAATGACGTGCGTTTCCTCGGTCAGTTCCCGGTCTGAACCGAAGAGACACGTACTCGAGAGGGTTTGCTGCATGCTCGCCTCGCTCGATTGGTTGCGCTCGCTGTGTCCGACCGACGCGGACGCCGAGACGATCGCCGACGCGCTCACCGCGCGCGGGCTGACCGTCGATTCCATCGAACGCGGAGGCTCCGCGCTCGAGATCGACGTCCCGGCGAACCGGCCGGATTGCCTGGGTCACCTGGGGTTGGCGCGCGAGTTGAGCGCGGCGCTCGGCGCTCCCCTAGCCGCGCGTGAGACTCCGAGCTTCGGCGACGGCGAGATCGGAGTCCGGGTCGACATCGCCGATCCGAAGCTGTGCGGACGGTACACGGCCGGACTCGTGCGCGGGGTGACGATCGGCTCTTCGCCCGAATGGGTCGTGCAACGCCTGGAAGCCTGCGGCCTGCGCTCGATCAACAACGTCGTCGACGCGTCGAACCTCGTGTTGCTCGAGCTCGGCAACCCGATCCACTTCTTCGACCGTCGACAGGTGCGCGGCGACCGCATCGGCATCGCCTGCGCGCTCGACGGCGAGAGTTTCGAAACGCTGGACGGCGTCGAACGCAAGCTGGACGCGGACACGCTGATGATCGACGACGGCGAGGGACACGTCGCGCTGGCCGGGATCATGGGCGGCGCCGACTCCGAGATCAAGGACGACACACGCGACGTGTTGATCGAGGCCGCGTGGTTCGAACCGCTCTCGGTGCGACGCTCGGCACGACGGCTGCAGATGAAGACGGACGCGAGCCACCGCTTCGAACGCGGCGTCGACCCGGAAGCGCTGCCGCTGGCGCAGGACCTCGCGATGCGCCTGCTGGAGCAACTCGCCGGCGGCACGCGCGTCGACGGTCTCGTCGACGCCCACGCCGGTCCGCAGCAGCCGCACAACGCTACCCTGCGCAGCGGGCAGCTAGAACGCCTGCTGGGCTACGTCCCCGCCGAAGACGAGGTCTCGGGCGCGCTCGAGGCGCTGGGCCTGCGGCCGAAGTCGGGCGGCGAGGGGCGCTACGACGTGACGATCCCCTCGTGGCGCGTGGACCTCGGGCGCGAGGCGGACCTCGTCGAGGAGGTGGCGCGACATCTGGGCTACGACCGGATCCCCGTCGAGGCGCTCGCTGCGGATGCGGTCGCCGACGGCACGCGTCCGCAAGCGGTCATCGAGGAGCGCGCCCGAGAGGTTCTGGCCAACCTGGGCTTTCACGAGGCCGTGGGCTATTCCATGATCGGCGAGGGGCAGGACCTGCCCTACCTCGCCGAGTCCGACGCGAATCCGATTCGGCTGAGCAACCCGATCGCAGAGTCGCTGGCGTTCCTGCGGCGCTCCGTGCTTCCCGGCCTGGTGCAGGCCGTGGAGCTCAACCAGCGACGCGGCGCGCGCGACGTGCGGCTGTTCGAGGTCGGCCGGGTCTTCTTCCCCGACCCCGGATCCACGCTGCCGCGCGAACCCCTGCACGCCGCGCTCGCCTGGAGCGGCGCCGGCCACCCGCGCCACTGGGGCTGCGACGTCCGCGAGGTCGAGCTGTACGACATGATGGGCTGCGTCGATCGACTGATCGACGCGATCGCTCCGGGGTTCGAGACGCGCCGCGAGGGCGACTCCCGTCCCGGACTCCGCCCCGGACAGTCCGCGATCTGGCGCTCGCCCGACGGCAAGACCGTCGCCTGGGCGGGCGGTCTGCATCCGGACCTGCAGACCGACATGCCGCACGACGTCTTCCTGGCCGAGATCGACCTCGATCTGCTGGCGGCCGCGCCCACGAGCGTCCCGCAATACCGCTCGCTCGCGCGCCTCACGCCGGTGACGCGCGACCTGGCCGTCGTGATCTCCGCCGATACGGCCTGGGCCTCGGTCGTGGACGCCCTGCGCGGCGTGTCCGCGCCCGCGCCGGCGACGGTGGCCGCGGTCGACCATTACAGTGGGGCGCCGCTCGCCGACGACGAGATGTCGCTGACCGTGCGTGTGACGCTGCATCCCGACGAGCGGACGCTGACCGACGCGGAGATCGAGGGCTACCGCGAGGCGCTGATCAACGTCCTGCAGGGCGATTTGGGCCTAAAACTACGGTAAATGAAAGACAGAGGACAGAAAGAGCCCAATTGCTCTAAAATTGACAGTCGATGAAGAGGAACATTAAGCTACTCGAGACGCGCGTGACGCGGGTCGTCGATCGGTTACGCGAACTCACCGAAGAACGCCGGTCGCTCCAGAACGAGCTACAGGAGCTTCGGCAGGAGTTCGAAAAATACCGAACGACCGCTGCTACGACGGAGAACGAAGAGCTGGCGGAGCTGCAGGATCGCCGACAACAGGCGGTCGAGTTGATCCGCGAGACGCTCTCCGAGATGCAGACCTGCTGAACCGGGCGTCCTAGTCAGGAGAGGCGAAATGGCCGAGACTCCGGCGGCGGTGACCATTTTCGGTCGCACGTACCATCTGCGCGGCGGCGACGGCGAGCATCTGGCCGAACTGGCCGAGGTGGTCGATAGCCGTATGCGCGAGATCGCCGACGCCACGGGCACGGCCGACACGCTCAAGCTCGCCGTCCTGACTTGCCTGAATCTCGCTGATGACAACTTGAAGTCCGGCCGCAAAGGTAGTGGGGCGTCGGGGGACGCCCAGGTAGAGAAGCGGCTAGCTCGTATGGTGACCCTGCTGGACGAGGCTCTCGCCGAATAGGGTCGTCGATGCGCCGTGACGAACGGCGGAATCTGCGTAACGGAACAGGAACACTCAGACATTGAATGGTTGGTCCCCGCATGGCTCGTTTGGTAGGCTTGGATTCCCTGCGGGGTCCGTGATGGGTCGCGAAGGTTGAGCCAACGCATCAAGCCCGGGAACCCGATACGGCTGGCGCCGTGTGCAAACCCCTCTCGTAAGGGGAAGCCTGACGCGTCACCCGGGTGCCCACCTGGATACCCAGGTTCAAGCTGAGGATCCACACGGCCATCGCGGGGTTCACTAACTCCCCGCCCTGATCCGCTACACCGTTTCCGTCGGCCGCATGGGCGCGCCGGGGCTCACGCTCCGGGCAATGAGGCCATGTAGTGCAATCGGAGACGTTACTCATCCTCCCGATCGTGGGCGGTGCCGTCATCGGCCTCGCCCTGCTGCTCATCGGCCTGTGGCTGGCCCGAGGGACCGCCGCGCGAGCGAAGGAGCAGGCCGACAAGCTGGTCGCGGAGTCGGAGCACGATGCGGAGAGCCGCAAGAAGCAGATCCTGCTCGCAGCCCACGAGAAGAGCCTGGCGCAGCAGGACGAGTTCGACCGGCAAGAGCGCGAGCTGCTCGAGCGTGAGAACAAGCTCGAGAACCGGTCGCGCGAGCTGGACGGCCGGTCCAGCGAGCTCGACCGCGATCGCGATCGGCTGCAACGCCAGGGCAAGGAGATCGAGCGCCGCATGCGCGCCGCCGAGGAGTCCGAGACCGAGGCCAACGGCATGCGCGAGGAGGCCCGCGCCAACCTCGAGCGCATCGCCGGGATGACCGCGAAGCAGGCCCAGTCCGAGCTGATCGACGGTATCAAACGCGAGGCGACCGCCGAGGCCAACCGGCTGGCCAAGAAGATCGAGGACCAGGCTCGCGAGAACGCCGAGCGCGAGGCCGTTCAGATGATGGTCCGTGCGTCGCAGCGCGTGAACATCCGCGACGTCCTGGAATCGACCGTCAGCTTCATCGAGTTGCCAAGCGACGAGATGAAAGGCCGCATCATCGGCCGCGAGGGGCGCAACATCCGCTCGCTGGAGATGGCGACCGGGATCGACCTCGTCGTCGACGACACCCCTCGGTCGATCCTGATCTCCTCGTTCGACCCCATCCGGCGCCACGTCGCGCGAGTCGCGATCCACCGCCTGGTCGAGGACGGCCGCATTCACCCCGCGCGCATCGAGGAGGTCGTGCAGAAGGTCCGAGAGGAACTCGACACGATGATCGAGGATCACGGGACCGAGACCGCGTACGGGCTCGGGATCTCCGACCTGCACCCGCGCTTGATCCGGCTGGTGGGCAAGATGCGCTACCACACCTACCACGGACAGCACCTGCTGCAGCACTGCCTCGAGACGGCGATCGTCGCCGGGCACATGGCGAACGAGGTCGGCGCCAATGAGGACGTCGTGCGTCGCGCCGGCCTGTTGCACGAGATCGGCCAGACCGATCCCGGCGCGTCCACGCACCCGATCCTCGCCGCGGCGGAGCTCGCCGGACGCTACGGCGAGACCGAAGAGGTCGTGCGGGCGATTCGCGGCCTGCACACCGACGTCGAGGCCAACACGATGGAGGCGATTCTGGTTCACGCGGCCAACCGCATGAGCGAGAACCGCCCCGGAGCGCGCAAGGAGAACCTCGCCGTCTTCATCGAACGCCTGAAGCGACTCGAGGGCATCGCCACCGGCTTCGCCGGAGTGGACCGGGCGTACGCGGTCAAGGCGGGCAAGGAGGTCCGCGTGATCCTCGACGCCGAGCAGGCCGACGATCAGAGCGCGCACAGGCTGTGCAAGCAGATCGCCCGCACACTCGAGCGCGAGCTGTCCTATCCGGGCCAGATCAAGGTCAGCGTGATCCGCGAGACACGCGCCATCCAGTTCGCGATCTAGGAGCTTTTCCGAGCCCCATGCGCATCCTGTTCGTCGGTGACGTCGTCGGGGAACCGGGCCGCCGGTTTCTCAAGCGAGCGCTGCGCCGCGTCCGTCGCGACGAGCATCCCGACTTCATCCTCGTCAACGGCGAGAACTCCGCCGCGGGTGCCGGCATCACCCCGTCGACCGCAGACGATATTTTCCGCGCCGGAGCGGACGCCATCTCGACCGGCAACCACGTCTGGGATCGCAAGGAGGCCGGTCCGCTGCTCGACGAGAACGAGCGAATCGTGCGGCCGGCGAACTACCCCGACCCGGCGCCGGGCAACGGCGTATGCCTCGTCGAAGCAAGCAACGGCATCATGGTCGCGGTGATCAACCTCATGGGGCGAGTGTTCATGGGCGATTTCGAGGACCCGTTCCGCACCGCGGACGCGATCCTCGACGAGATCGGAGATCAGGCGCACGTCATCCTCGTCGATTTCCACGCCGAGGCGACCAGCGAGAAGATCGCTCTCGGCTGGTACCTCGACGGCCGGGTCTCGGGTGTCTTCGGCACGCACACGCACGTGCCGACGGCCGATGCGCGCGTGTTGCCCGGCGGTACGGCCTACGTGACCGACGTGGGCATGACCGGGCCGTACGATTCGATCATCGGCGTCGACCGCGAGGCGGCGTTGAAGCGCTTCCTGACTCAGCGCCCGGTACGCCTGACACCGGCCGTCGACGACGTGCGCATGGACGCGGTCCTGATCGAGCTGTCCGAGGTGACCGGGCGCGCCGAGTCGATACGCACGATCCAGCTCCGGGAGCAGGAGTTCTCGAGTTGAACTTCGACGGCTATCTGCAACTCCACCGCCCGGAGATCGAGGCCACGCTGGAGCGGCTGCTGCCCCGCCCCGACGGTCCGGCCGCGACCGTCGCGGAGGCCATGCGCTACGCGGTGCTGGCCGGGGGCAAGCGCCTGCGCCCGCTGATCGTCATCGCCGCCTGCGAGGCCGCGGGCGGGGCCGCGAACGACGCGCTGGCCCCCGGGGCGGCGATCGAGATGTTGCATACGTACTCGCTGGTCCACGACGACCTGCCTGCGATGGACGACGACGACCTGCGGCGTGGACGCCCCACGCTGCACAAGGTGTTCGGCGACGCGGTCGCGGTGCTGGCGGGCGACGCGTTGCACACGCTTGCGTTCGAGATTCTCGGCCGCTATCCGGAGCGAGACGACCGCTCGTCGTATCGCGCCGACGCCGTCGTCACGCTGGCCCGCGCGGCGGGCGTCGCGGGCATGGTGGGCGGTCAGATCGCCGACCTGGAGGCCGAGGGGCGGCCGCCCGACGGGGAGCGACTGCGCTGGATCCACCGGCACAAGACCGGAGCCCTGTTCTCCGCGTCTGCGGAGATCGGCGCCCTCGCGGCGGGAGCCGGACTCCCGGCCCGCGAAGCGCTGGCTCGCTTCGGGGCCGCCGTCGGCCTCGCGTTCCAGATCGCGGACGACATCCTCGACGAGACGTCGACCGCCGAGGCCCTCGGCAAGACACCGGGCAAGGACATGGCCGTAGGCAAGGCCACGTATCCCGCTCTCTACGGCCTCGACGCGTCGCGCGCCGCCGCGAGGGAGATCATCGCGGAGGGTGTCGCCGGGCTGCGCGAGCATGGTCTGATCAGCGATCCGCTGGACTCGCTGGCCGAAGCGGCGGTGGCGCGCAGCCGATGAGCGGCGCCGCGCGGGTGCGCAAGGAACGCCTCGACCGCCTCCTCGTCGAGCGCGGCCTGGCGCCGACGCGCGCCAAGGCCCGCGCCCTGATCCTCGCCGGTCAGGTCCGCTCGGACGGCGAGCGGCTCGACAAGGCCGGCGTGAGCGTGCCGGTCGACATCGCGCTGGATCTCGCCGAGGGACGGCGCTACGTCAGCCGCGGCGCGCACAAGCTGAGCTGCGCGCTCGACACGTTCGAGATCTCGGTCGCGACGCGTTCGGCACTCGACGTCGGCGCGTCGACCGGCGGCTTCACTCAGGTCCTGCTCGAACGCGGCGCCGAGCGCGTGATCGCCCTGGACGTCGGGCGCGGCCAGCTCGACTGGAACCTGCGCAACGATCCGCGGGTCACCGTGATCGAGGGTGCCAATGCGAGGTATCTCGAGCCGTCCGCCCTGCCCTACGTTCCGCAACTCGCGGTAGTCGATGTATCCTTCATCTCCTTGCAACGCGTGCTGCCCCCGATCGTCGGGTGCCTGGCTGCGGAGGGTGAGATCGTGGCGCTGATCAAGCCGCAGTTCGAGGTCGGCCGGGGGCAGGTCGGCAAGGGGGGCATCGTCCGCGATCCGGAGCTGCACGTGAGCGTGCTCGATGATTGCGCGCGCGAGTGCCGGGCCCGCGGCTGGAACGTCGCGGGGCTCTGCTCCTCGGGCCTGCGCGGGGCCGACGGCAATCAGGAGTACTTCGTCCACCTGCTGCCCCTCGGGCCCGACGACGACGGCTCGTGGAACAACGACCGCATCCGCGAGCTGGTGAGCCGCGCGCTCGCCGCCCGCGAGAATTCCGAGGAGGCCGCGCCGTGACGGTCACCGACCGAACGATGGACGAGATTCGCCAGGTCGCCGTCGTGGCCAAGGTCGATTCGGCCGAGGGCGCCGAGATCGCCGCCCAGCTCGGCGCGTGGTTCGAACAGCGGGATATCGGCGTGCGCTACGAGGCCCGCACGGCGACCGTGCTGCGCCGGCGGGACGGCTTCCCGGTGGGGAAGCTGCCGGCCGACGTCGACCTCGCCGTGGTGGCGGGCGGTGACGGCTCGCTGCTCGCAGTCGCGCGCGCCGCCGCGCCGCTCGGACTGCCGATCCTGGGCGTCAACCTCGGCAGCCTCGGTTTTCTCACCGAGCTGCAGCCGGACGAGTTGCTGGATGGGCTCGAGTCGGTCCTCGCGGGACGCTACACGATCGAGGAGCGCCAGGCGCTGCGCGTGCGTCACGTGCTGCCCGGCAAGTCGCGCCAGGAGTACGTTCTGCTCAACGACGCGGTGATCACCAAGAGCGCGCTCGCCCGCATGATCGAGATCGACGTGCGCATCGACGGCGAAGAGGTCGCCACCTACACCAGCGACGGCCTGATCGTGTCGACGCCGACCGGCTCGACGGCCTACAGCCTCTCCGCGGGAGGCCCGATCCTCGATCCGCGGATGCGCGCCTTCGTCATCGCCCCGATCTGTCCGCACAAGATGAGCTACCGACCGCTCGTGGTGCCCGCCGGCGTCAAGATCACCGTCACGCTGCGCAGCGCCGGCGAGGCCGTCTACACGACCCTCGACGGCCAGATCGGCTTCCCGCTGGACAGCGGCGGATCGCTCGAGATCGACGAGCACCCCAGCTCGGTGCGTCTCGTGCGCGTGGCCCCGCGCGGGTTCTTCGAGGTGCTCCGGCGCAAGCTGCGCTGGGGAGTCTAGTGGTCCGTGACAGTCGGCCACTAGAGCCGTCCCCGACCGGCGCCGTCCCCCCTCGCCGCGAAGTCTTCGGCTACTGCATGTTCGACTTCGCCAACTCGGCGTACACGACCCTGATCAGCACCGTCGCCTACTCGGTCTATTTCCGCCAGGCCGTCGTGCACGCGGACGACAACCGCGGCGACTTCCTGTGGGGTGTCACCCAGGTGGCGGTGCACCTGATCCTGATCCTCAGCGCACCGGTCTTCGGGGCACTCGCCGACTACTCCGGGCGCAAGAAACGATTCCTGCTGCTGACGACGATCCAGACCGTGATCGCCTGCGCCGCGCTGTTCTTCGTGACACCGGGCTCGGTAGCCCTCGGCATGGCACTGGTGATCGTCGGCACGGTCGGATTCGAGGGCGGGTACGTTTTCTACAATGCGTTCCTGCCCGAGGTCTCCACCCCGAAGACCATCGGGCGCATCTCCGGGCTGAGCTGGGGCACCGGCTTCATCGGCGGCCTGCTGGCGCTCACCGCGTGCGGTCCCCTGCTCGCGCTCCCGCTGATCCGGCCGGGGGGCGCGCTCGACCCCGTGGCCGTGCAGAATCGGCGCTGGTCGTTCGTCATCGTGGCCCTGTTCTTCGCGATCTTCTCGGTGCCGACCTTCGTCTTCCTGCGCGAGCGGGGCCGGCGGCGCAGCGAGATCAGCCCGCTGGGCTACGTGAAGGCGGGCTTCGTCCGGGTCCGCGAGACGTTGAGCCACCTGAAACAGCACCGTCAAGCGGCGAAGTTCGTCCTGGCCGCGCTGTTCTTCTCGGGCGGAATCGACGCCGTGATCAAGTTCAGCGCGATCTACGCGAACGTCACGTTCCAGATCGAAGGAATGGAGTTGTACCTACTGTTCTGCTTCACCAACATCGTCGCCGTGCCGGGAACGATCTTCTTCGGCCGGCTCGCCGACCGCATCGGCGGTCGCAAGGCCCTGATGCTGACGCTCGTGTTGTGGTGCGCGTTGTTGTTCCTCGGCGCCCTCGCGACGCACAAGATCGGGTTCTGGATCATGGCCGCGGGGGTGGCGAGCGCCATGGGCAGCACCCAGGCCGTCGGTCGTTCGTTCATGGCTCAGCTCAGCCCCGCCTCGCGCGAGTCCGAGTTCTTCGGCTTCTACGTCCTGTGCAACAAGGTCGGCTCGATCCTGGCCCTGCTGGCGTTCAGCGTCGTATCCAGCACGTCGGGCAACCAGCGCTGGGCCGTGCTCTCCGTCCTGCCGTTCTTCCTGATGGGCCTGGTCGTCCTCCGCGGTATGGCGGATCACACTGCGGCGAGCGACGGCTGAGGTCACAACCTTCCTGTTTCCTTGAACTTACGCCCTACGCCCCCGACCGAGGAGCCGGCTTGCTTTATCTATGCGGCTACTTATATTCCAGCTATGGAATATCTGAGGTTCGCATGCAAGAACTCGATCGTGCAGAAATGGGCAAGCGCATCCGGCAGATCCGGCTCGCGGCGGGCCTGCGCCAGTGGGAGCTGGCGCGGATGCTCGGGACGACCCAGTCGGCGGTGCACAAGTACGAGCACGGAGTCGTGCCGGAACCACGTCGTCTGGTCGAACTCTCGCGAATCGGCGGGACGAGCATCGAATGGGTGCTGACCGGGGAGCACTGGGAGAGCGGGTCGACGAGTCAGCCTCGTCTCGACCCCGAGGTGCTCAACACCGCCTGCATGCTGCGCGAGGTCAGCGAATCGGACCGCGCCAAGATCGACGAGGCGCTGCGGATCATCCGTGACGCGTCGAATGCGCTCGAGCACGACCCCAACGGCCACTCGCCGGACAGCGGGGCGGTGACGTCGACGCTGCGCGAGCACGCGCCGGAAACCCTACGCCTGCTGGAGTCGGCGTACCGCATTCATCACGCGGTGATGAGTCGCATCGCACGCGAGACGGAAAGTCGGCTGGACCAAACGTTACCGTTCAAGGGCGACGACGACGCGGCGGGTTCCAACGGTCGCGAGGGGGCGCTGCGGTCTACTCCAAGACGATGAGCTTCCCGCGCATCTTCGGACATCCGTTCCCGCACGGTCTCGAGCAACGCCAGCGAAACTCCCCCGCCTTGTCCACTACGAACTCGTAGTGCGTCTTCTTGCCCTCGGGCAGCGACACCTTGATGCCGTAGGCCTTGAGGTGGAACGCGTGCGGGGCGTCGAACGACTCGAACTCGATCGACAGCTTGGTCCCCTGCTTGACCCGGATCACGTCCGGAGACCACTTCCAGTTCTCCGCGTACATCTTGATCCGCTTGACCGGAATCTCTTCCCCGGCGGGTTCGGTCGGCTCTTCGGCGAGGGCCGGGCCGAACGCGATGAGCGCCAGAACAGCCAAGAGCAACCAGTTGGCGGCCTTGTCGATCGAGATCATTCTTCCTCCAGCGCGGCTTCCAGGAACCGGTTCGCGCAGAACTCGGCTCCGAGGAAGACGATGAACCAGCCCGCGCGCGGTCCGCGCGTCTGCCCCAACAACGAAACGTAGATCGCCTCGAACAGGCGAGCCGGTTTGGAATCCGAGAACTCCTCGGCGATCGAATACACCAACTTGTGTACGTCGTCTCCGCCCATCTCGCCAGTCAGTTCCCGCCCCAGCCGCCCGAGGAACTTCTTCTGCTGCTCGTCGAGCTCCCCGGCGACTCGGGGCAGCTCCGACTGCACGGTGAACCGCATCTCGGCCGGCGCGAACGAGTCGAGCCAGCTACGAGCGAAGATCATCCGCGGCTCGAGCGCCTCGCGCCGCACGTCGGGATAGCCCGAGCGGCGCAAGATATCGAGCGCGCGGTCCACGTCGAAGCTCGAGGCCTGCGCCACCACGACCAGGTGCTTGAACGGGACACCGAGCGGCGCGAAGCCCGCCGCCTGCGACAGCTCCAGCGACCGACGGATCGCCGGGGCCGAGGCCCCGGAGTCGACCTGGTCGACGAGTTGCAGCAACGGCAGGCCGGGGTCGAACTTGATCGCCTTTTGCGGGCGCTGGCGGATGACGAGGAAGCGCAAGACATCGGGCGGAACCACCTCGAGCATGCGATGGATGGACAGGACGTTGCCCTTGCTGGACGACATGTCGCCCTTGCCCTTCAACGAGATCCACTCGTACGGGATCGGATGCGGAGCCTCGCCCCCGAAGACCTCGCCGACGACGCGCTTGCCGATATCGTACGAACCGCCGCGCGAAGCGTGGTCCTTGCCGAACGGCTCGACCGTCACTCCCAGCATCATCCAGCGCGCGGGCCAGTCGACTTTCCACACCAGCTTCCCGCCGCCGGCCATCGGCACCGTCCCACTCGACCCGCAGGCGCACGTGTAGTCGACGGTCTCGTCCTCGGCGGAGAAACCGGTCACGCGGGCGCTGTTCAGCCGCTTGCACTCCGCGCACAACGGATTGAACGGATACCAGTCCTCGGCGACGTCCTGCCCGCTGACCTCCTTGAAGATCGCGGCGATGCGATCGCGGTTCTGCAGCGAGCGCACGATCCACGGCGTCATGCGCCCCGAGCGGTACATCCCATCGGCGCGCTCGACCTCGACGTCGACGCGCAGTTCGCGCAGTGCAGCGAGAAACGGCTCGAGGAAATGTTCGGAATAGGAGTCGTGCCCACCACACGGACACGGGATATCGGACAGCGGGCGGCCGACCAGCGGCTCGTAGATCTTCGCGTCGAGAAAATCGTAGGACTTGCGCAACGGATCGAAGTTGTCCGCGACGTAGTTGAACCGCGCCGACGCTCCACGGTCGAGCAGCGCCCGGAAGACCGCGTCGCCCGTCAGGATCTCGCGCATGTTGCCGATGTGGATCTCTCCCGAGGGAGAGATGCCCGTCGACACGACGGCGTCACGCCCGGCCTCGATCACGTCTGCGGCAACGCGATCGGCCCAGTGCTCGTCCTGTGAGGTTCCGGATTGCGTCATGGTCTTCGTCTTGCAGGCAGGCAGTAGCCAAGAGAGCAAGGATACATGTTGCCGGGCGTGGTCGGCAACGCCGACGATTCGGCGATACGACTTCGTCGCCCTTGAGACCTCCATCGTGACTGTGATAGAAACGTGTGACCGATGCGATGGGGGTCGCGTGAGCGAGAACGACAACGACGACAAGCACCGAATGACATTGCGCGAGGCGGCCGAGCGCACCTCGCGCTCGATCACGACGCTCAGGCGCTACATCCGCTCGGGAAGACTGCACGCCGACAAGCGCTACGGTCGATTCGGTCCCGAGTACTTCGTCTCCGAGGAGGACCTCGCCACGGCGGGCCTCGAACCCGGCGCGATCATGCCCTCGGCGCCGTTTCCCGCGCGCGCCGTCGCGACACGAGCCCCCGCCCCGCTGGCCGCGCCGGCACCGCAGACGGTCGATGCCGTGCCGCTGACGCTGTACCAGGAACTGCAGATGAAACACGAGCAGCTGCTCGTGCAGTACGGGATGATGCGTGCCGGAGGCCTGCGGGTGATGGACCTGCAGGCCGAGATCGACACGCGCTCCAAAGAGCTCGAAGAGGTACGCGAGGAGAACGTCGCACTGCGTCAGCGGATCCAGCGCGCGGGCTCGGAGACGGACAAGAGGCTGCGAGAGGCGCGACTCGAGCTCGAGGGCCGTGCCATGGAGATCGCCGCGCTGCGCGAGAAGGTGCGGGGGCTCGAGATGCTGACCCGCAACGCGGTGACGACCGAGGCGATCGACAAGCAGTACGAGCGGGTGATGGAGCAGACCGAGCGAGTCGGCCGGCTGGTTCGTGAAGAGGCGGACGGTTCGGCGGCCGCGCCCGAGCTGCCCCAGGCGCCCCCGCCGACCGATCACTGACGGCCCGCTAGGTCGGCCGCATCTCGATCAGGCGCCAGAGGCCCAGCAGGTTCACCCGGTCGATCGAGACGATCTCGAAACCGGCCGCCTCGGTGACGGTCGACAGCGGCAAGTCCAGCTTGAAACCGATCCACTGGCTCAGCGGCGTGGATACCCGCTCGAGCAACGACAGGACCCGGGCCTCGCTGAGGAAGTGGTTGACGATCACGACCTTGCCCCCGGGGCGACATACGCGGCGGATCTCCCGCATCACACGCTCGGGCTCCGGCACGACGGAGATGACGTACGGTGCCAGCACGCAGTCGAACGTGTCGTCGTCGAACGCCAGGTCTCGTGCGTCCATCTGCTGCAACTCGACGCGGTTGCGACCCAGATCGGCCGCCCGCTGCCGCGCCTGATCCAGCATCGGCTCGCTGATGTCGATGCCGGTAATGCGAGCCTGTTCCGGGTACTCGAGCAGCGATAGACCCGTCCCGACTCCGACCTCGAGCACGCGCTGTCCGGGTGCGATCGCCATGCGCGAGACGGCCTGACGCCGGCCCGGCCCGAGGGCCCAGTCGAAGCCCCGATCGTAGACCCGCGACAGTGCCGAGTAAACGCGTTCCACACGCCTGGAATCGACGGCGGCGCGTTCGGCCGCCGAATAGCGAGACATTCCGGCTCCTATGAGTGGGACGGCGATGGTACCACAGGGCCTCTGCGGATCGGTCACCGCAGGGCGGCGGACTCCCTGACCCGAAGCCTTGACTCGTCCGGGGAGGTCGGGTAAGTTCCCATCTTCATTTTCTGCACGGGGAGGTTTGTCCAGAATGCGTTGTCTCCTCAGGATCACGCTCGCCCTCACGGTTGCGCTCGCTCTGACGAGTTGCGACACGACCCAACCTCTCCAGGTAGGCTCGCAGACGCTGACGCTCGTGACGAGCAGCGCGGGAGGAAGGGTTCTCCTGTTCGATGTGTGGGAGGGCTTCGAGGACACCCTCGACGGCGACGACGAGCCCGACCCGGGGACCGAGACGTTCCTCTGGTGCCTGTACGTCTTCGGCGGCGGCGCAGAACCGGAGCGCCTCGACGTCTCCCCCACGAGTATCCCGTGGGCTTTCGGCATCGAGGTGCGCAGGATTCCCGCGGGCGAGACGACCTCCGAGCTCGTCAGCCTGCCGGAGTCGGCGGAGCTCACGGCGAATTTGACGGTCTATGACGAGACCCTGCAACAGCCGGCGTTCCCCCCACTGCCCGAGATCGTCGAACAGAACCGAACATTCAAGTTCCGCGCCCCCCGACGGGTCACGGCGCTCAACCGCGAGGTGGTCGCGGCGACCTCCAACACGCTGAGCACCCTCAACCCCGCCGCGTACGAGGTCGGCTCCGGGCTGTGCTCGCGTAGCGATCCCGGCCTCCCGGTGGTGGACGGCGGTACGCCTCCGCTCGACGTGGAGGTGGGCAAGGGCGACTCGATCCTCGTCACCGTCACGCGAGGGCCGCTGCTGGACGGCCAGTTCCTGGATCACAACGATGAGCCGATGATCACGCTGTTCCCGAGCGGGATCACAACCACGGTGAGACTCGACGACGTGCCCGTCACGCCCCAGGGCAATTCGACGACCGGCGCCGACGAGGGCGATTCGGCCTCGTTCAGTTACACCTCCCGTTGAACTCGCCCACGGCACGCGTCTAACGCTGGACCGCGAAGGAAGGGTCGAATGAAGCGCTACGTAAGGACCGTCTCCACGTCCGTTCTACTTCTGCTTCTTGCTTCCGTCTTGCTACCGTCGTTCGGTCAGGAAGAGGAAAGTGGCGGCGACGGCGGCGACTTCGGGATCTTCCTCGAGGTCGGAACGTGGATCTCCCAGCCGCTCGGCGGAGATTACATCGTTGCCACGCAGTCCGACCCCAACGCGGTCTTCGATACCACCACGATCTCGCTCGATCACTCGACGACGACGGAGGTACGCTACCGCGGCGGCTTCACGCTACCCAAGGGCCACGGCGAATTCATCGCCACCTGGTACGCGCACAGCGAGGACGATCTCGCCGAAACCGACATCCGTCCCGGCCAGTTCATCTTCGGCGAGTCCCTGGTCCAGGGATACGCCGGATACGACGACCTCGGCTTCTCGGACTCTTACTTCGCCGAGGGGAACACGTCGCTGCGCGACCTGCGGCTGGACTACGCCCGCGAGGCGTTCGACACGCACCGCATCACCGGCAAGTGGTTCGTCGGCTATCGCCGCGTCCAGCACAACCGTGACGCGTCGGCCGAGTACGTCGCGATCCTGCCGCCGGGCCCCCAGACGCCCACGCCACTGCCGGACGAGGCTTTCATCAAGTCGTCTTACACCGGGCGCGGCTTCGAGGGTGGACTCGACGTGACGATGCCGCTGCTCGCCGACGGCAAGGTGACCCTCGAGTCCGGTCTCACCCTCGGCATCCTGCGCGGTAAGACCTCGACCACCTATCGCTCCACGACGTACGAGATCGGCACACAGGTCCCGGAGAACGTCGGCTTGAAAGACGTCTCCGAGGACACCAGCAGTCAGATCGTCGAGGGTTACCTCGGCGTGCGCTGGCAGGTCTGGCGCACGCTCGATCTCTTCGGCGGGTTCCGCACCGCGGCCTACGACAACATCGTCCTCGATCTGCGCCCCGCCGGCCCCGGGTTCCCCAATCCGAGCACGACGAGCGAGTCGTGGCGCTCGGTGGACTACGAAGGGTTCTACGCGGGTATCTCGTACCTCTTCTGAGCCTTTCGCGAACCCGGCCGGCGTCGCGACGGCGTGCTACGCTCTCTTGCAGGCACACAGGGCCGTTGCGTCCCGCTGTGCGAACGGGGTGAATCGGCATGTCTCTGACGACCGACCAGGTGCTTGAATCGTTGCGCCGGGTGCAGTACCCCGGCTTCTCGCGCGACATCGTCTCCGTCGGCGTGGTCGAGAACGTGGCGGTCGAGGACGGCGCCGTCCGCTTCTCGCTGACCGACCCCAACCGACCCGAGCAGCTCCCGCAGATCGAGAAACTGTGCCGTGACGCGTTGAGTGACGTGGCCGGCGTGCGTTCGATCAACGTGCACATCGCCGGCGGTGCGCCCGCGAGCTCACCCGCCCTGCCCGTCGTCGGCAGCGCCCCGAAGGCGCCGCCGTCGGTGGCGGCGCGCGGAGCGCTGGGGTCGGACCTGATCCCCGAGGTCAAGCATGCGGTTGCCGTGGCGTCCGGCAAGGGCGGCGTCGGCAAGTCCACGGTCGCCGTCAACCTCGCGGTGAGCCTGGCCAAGAAGGGCGCCAGAGTCGGCTTGCTCGACGCAGACATCTACGGCCCGTCGATCCCGATCATGATGGGCTATCAGGGCAAGCGGCCGGAACTCGACTCGAGCGGGCAGAGGCTCATCCCGTTCGAACGGCACGGCGTGCACTTCATGTCGCTCGGGTTTCTCGTCGATCCCGAGTCGGCCGTGATCTGGCGCGGACCGCTCGTGATGAAGGCGCTCGAGCAGCTGTTGCGCGACGTGGTGTGGGGCGCGCTCGACGTGCTCGTGATCGACCTGCCGCCGGGTACCGGCGACGCCCAGCTCACGCTGTCGCAGCGTATCCGTCTGGCGGGCGCGGTGATCGTCTCGACGCCGCAGGACGTCGCGCTGGCGGATGCGATCAAGGCGGTGTCGATGTTCCGCAAGGTGGAGGTGCCGATCCTCGGGCTCGCCGAGAACATGAGCCACTTCCACTGCCCGCACTGCTCCGAGCACACGGACATCTTCGGCCACGGCGGCGGCCGCGCTCAGGCGGAGCGGCTCGGCGTTCCGTTCCTGGGCGAGATCCCGCTCGACCCGGCCCTGCGCGATTCGGGAGATTCGGGGACACCGATCGCCGTGTCCGATGCGGACACGCCGGCATCCCTCGCCTTCTCGAAGATCGCCGAAACGGTACTGCGCTCGCTTGCCGTAGACGCTCCCGAGGGCGCCGGCACGATCTTCGAGCGCTTCCGCCAGGTTTGGCAAGGACCGCAGAATCGCTATGATTGACGACTGAACCCCACGCGGAGTCTCTCGTGAACGTCACTCGCCGCTGTTCAGGCCTGTTGCTCGCGCTCGTGCTCTGCGCACCCGCGAGCCTCGCACTCTCCGAGCGCGAGGTCGCGCGGATCCTGCGCGAGGCAAAATCTTCCGCGGGGTCGGTCGACTTGCAAGGCGACGCTCTGGCACAGCTCGCCTGGCCGGCCGACGGCCAGGCTCAGCGGCAGGTCGCTTCCGTTGCGCGCGATGAGTTGATTCTCTTCGGCCGTCTCGGCGTGGCCCCGCTGCGCCGCGCGTTGCTCAGCGCGGACGAGCGCTACAGCGCGGACATCGTCGCCGCGCTGATCATCTGCCAGCGGTTCATGACCGAGGGCGTCGCGGCGGACTACCTGCCGGCGCTCGAGGACGCGGTGTGGTTCGGCTCGGTGGACGCGAGGCGGCTGGCGATCCACGAGCTCGCGCGACACCAGCACCGCTCCTCGATGCTGGTCTGGATCGATTCGGCCTACGAGCATCCCGCGCTCGTCATTCCCGTGGTCCGCGCGCTGCGTTACCTGCGCGACGACAGGGCACGGTTCTACCTCGACGAACTCCTGCACTCCGACAACGCCGAGTGGCGCGGCGCTGCTGCGGACGCGCTGGCCACGATCGGCGGCCATTCGGCCGACGTGCTGCGGGCTGCGGCGCTCGAGGACGACGAGGAGCTGCAGAGCCTCGCGATGTCGTACATGCTTCCCGTGACGGGCGTCGACGACCTGACCACGCTACACGAGTTCATCGTCCGGCACGCCGAGGCCGGTGGCGAACTGTACGAACGCGTACGTCAACGGGCGATCCATCTCGAGGGCATCCTCGAGCGACAGATGGCGCAGGATTCGGCCAGCGAGGGAGATCCCGACTACTAGGAACCTGTCCTACCGTTCGACCAGCAGGCCGCGTTTCGCGAGCAGCTCGGCGTTGAGCAACGTCCCGCCGGCGGCTCCACGAAGCGTGTTGTGCGACAACAGCTCGAACTTGATCCCCAGCACGCGACAGCACCGAACGCGGCCGACGACGACCGCCATGCCGTTGCCGGTGTCGCGATCCAGGCGCGGCTGCGGCCGGTCGGGTTCGTGACGCAACACGATCGGCCGCTCGGGCGAGCTCGGCAGCCCGAGCTCCCCGACCTTCCCCCGGTAGGTCTCCAGAACGCGCCCGACGTCGTCCGGGCTCGGGTTCCCCTCCAGTTCGACGGAGACCGCCTCGAGGTGGCCATCGACCGTCGAGACCCGGTGGCAGTGCGCCGATACGACGAGACCGTCGAAGCTCACGCATCCGTCGCCGACGCGGCCGAGGATCTTGGCCAGCTCGATCTCGAGCTTGTCCTCTTCTCCGGGAATGAACGGGACGACGTTGTCCAGCATCTCGAGCGCGCGCGGTCCCTCGGCCCCCGCCCCGCTGATCGCCTGCAGTGTCGTCACGACCATCCGCTTGATGCCGAACGCTTCGTGCAGCGGCGCGACCGCCAGGGCGAGTCCGATCGTCGAGCAGTTCGGATTGGTGACGATGTAGCCGCCACCGGTGCGCCGGCGCTGAGCGGTCAGCAGGCCGAGATGCTCGGGATTGACCTCGGGGATCAGCAGCGGAACGTCGACCGCCTGTCGATACGCAGAGCTGTTGCTGACGACCGCGTGACCGGCCGCGGCAAAGTCGGGTTCCGCTTCGCGCGCCACCGGCGAATCGAGCCCCGAGAACACCAGCGTGCAATCGTCGAAGTCCGCGGCGCGACAACGGCGCACCTCGAGCCCGGCGATCTCGGCGGGCATCGCGCTGGGGAGGCGCCAGGATGTGGCGTCAGCGTAGGCTCTTCCCGCGGAACGCTCGGATGCGCCGACCGCGCGCACGTGGAACCACGGGTGTCCCTCCAGCAACTGCACCAGGCGTTGCCCGACGAGTCCCGTCGCTCCGAGAATGCCGATCCGGTGTGGCTTGTTACCCATCATGCTCTTTTCGGCGACCACGATAGCACCGCTGTGACGCCCGAGGATCGCCTCTACCCCGTGCTATACTCACGTTCGCACGGTAGGACAAGCGAAACGCACACGCCCGACCGCACGAGGATGTCGTGGGACAACCGCAACGCACCGCGTCCATGCGCGATTTTGCTTCACGCATGAGTTGCCATCATCGCGACACCGACGATGACTTCTTCTGCATCCGCTATCAGGTCTGGTACCGGTCGTTCGACTGCGGATACCGTACGCTGTTCGAGACGTGCGACGGCTGCAGCGCCTGCGAGCAGGGCCGCTTCAACCTGAAGCGCCACTACTCGTCCCTCGTGCAACTGGCGCGTCGCCAGATGCCATGACGGCGGGCGAGACGCCCACCGCGACATCCCCCGCTTTCTCTCCGCGCAACGTTCGCGGAATCGTATTCGATCTCGACGGCACGCTCGTCGACTCCTATCGCGCGATCGCCGACAGCCTGAACCATGCGCGCGCGGCGTTCGAGCTGCCCGCGCTCGACGCGGCCGAGGTGCGGCGTTCCGTGGGACACGGGCTGGAGTCGTTGATCGCCGACCTCGTGGGCCCGGATCGCGTCGAGGCCGGCGTGCGGCAGTTCCGCGAGCGCTACGCCGACGTCTTCAGCGAGCTGACCGTCGCACTCCCCGGGGCCGACGATGCGCTGCGCGCGCTGGCCGCGGCGGGGATCCGACTCTCGGTCGCCAGCAACAAGCCGGCGCGTTTTACGCGGCTCATCCTCGACGAGCTCGGCTGGCTCTCGATGTTCGACTCGGTCCACGGGCCGGACACCGTGGGGACGACGAAGCCCGACCCGCGGATGATCCACCGCTGCGCCGCGGAGATGGGTCTCTCCCCCGACGAGACGCTCTACGTCGGGGACATGGTGCTCGACGTCGACTCGGCCGGCCGCGCCGAGGTTCCGGTGATCCTCGTCGAGGGGGGCTCCTCCCCCGCCGGGGACCTGCGCGCGACCGGCCGGCGCGTGCTGGGCTCGCTGAAGGACCTCCCTCCCCTCCTCGCCGCAGGCGAGCGCACGCGGGACTTGCCTCGTCGGGGCGAATCGGGGTAAAAGAGTCCTGCCGGTCCGATCGACCAGCAGGCTGCAGTCAGCGCCTGCGAACGGAGGTGTTCACGATGAAACGCTTGTCGACGACTCTGATCGCCGCGGCCACTCTGTGCTTCCTCGGCACGGCCCTCGCGGCTCCGGCTCCCTTCACGCCGGACGAGCCCATCGCCGAGGGCCAGCACGAGCTTTACATTCGCGACCTCGACCGCGCGATCGACCGCTCTCCGGTCGTCGGCCCGGGCCTGCCGCAACCGATCTACCCCCGCCCCGAAGAGGACCTGGGGATGTCCTCGGTAAAGGCCGGTCCGGTCAGCATCGGATCGACTGCGGGCGCGACCGGCGGAGCGATCGTCGGCCCGCGTGGCGGCGGCTCGGTCGGCACCGCGAAGCAGCAGGGGGATCGTGAGATCCGGCGCGTCATCCGCCGGCTGAACTGACCCCCGGTCAGGACCCCTCGCGCAGCAGTTGTACCGAGCGCACCATCCGCTCCCAGGGAACGGAGTTGGCTTCCGTCTCGGCCAGCAGGCGCAGCAGGAAACCGTGGCCCTCCTGGGCCAGTACGATCGAGTCTGCGTCACGGCGATAGGCGGCCTTCGCGCGACTGCCCCGGTTCTTCCCGAGCGTCGTCCACCCGCTCTGCTCGCCGTCGGTGTCGGGCAGCTCGTCGGCCGCGAGCCGCACCAGGACGCCGAGCGTCTTGCCTGTCTGCTGTTCGACCAGCCGGACGGGGAAGCCGTCGTCGGTACGCAGCGACGCCGCCGGCACCCAGTCGCGAGGCACCTCGAGTCGCAACCCGGGCACCTCGAGGAAGCCCTCGGTCCATGGCGAGTTCACCTTGCCGGCGCTCGTCAGTCGGTCGAAGGAGATCCCGAAGCGGGCGGCCGGATCGACCGGCGGTTCGGCGGGAGGCAGGTGCTCCGGCCGCCAGGTGGCGGCGATCCAGTACAGCGAGGCCGAGCGGGCGCCATCCAGCACCGGTAGACCGATCTCGAAGCCGTGATCCGCGAACGCCAGACGGAACACGAGCCACTCGCCGGCGAACCCCTCCTCGGCCCAGCGCTCGGCCCGCCCCGCCTTGGCCTTGGCTCGCTCGCGCAGCAGGTCGAACGCCTGACCGGCCTCGAGCGTCGCAGTCGGTGCGCCGAGCGGCGCGGCCTTGCCCTTGACCCACTCGGCCCCCGGCGCCTCGACGCGCGCCAGGTAGCCCACGCGCTCGCCGTCACCGACCACCACGCGGTTGCCCTCGGTGTCCCGAAACCTCCCGCGCAGCCAGAGCAGCCCTCCGGGAATCACCCGCGCCACGGGCGCCGGGACGGACTCCTCGATGCGCCGGGCGCGGAAACCGGGGGGCAGCCCCACGGTGAACCCGGGCGCGTAGGCCACGGCCCAGGGCGCGTCCTCCTCGGTCTTGTCGCGCGGCGGCTCACCTGCCTCGGGGATGTCGATCCGGCTCCCGACGGGGATCGGCACCTGCGCCGACCACACGCGCGGTCGGATCTGCATCCGATCCAGCACGGCCTCCAGTTCGAGCGTCAGATCCTCCGCACCGGCCCCTCCGAGCCCGGCGTCTCCGGGCATCAGCAACACGCCGACGCGGCTGTCGAGGCCCGCGAGCTTTCGCTCGCTCCAGACGATCGGCCTCTCGCCTGCGGCGGTGTCGACCGTACCGCTCCAGCGAACGTGATTCTCCGTCGAACCGGGATCCAGGCCGAGAGCCGCCCGCGAGAGCGGCGGTGGGTTCTCGACGCCCGACGACAGCGGCCCCGCGAGCGCGTAGACCGCCATGACGGTGTCACCGGGCCAGCGGCGCAGCTCGAGCAGCGGGGCGCCGCGCCCGGGCTGCGGCAGCGTGGAGAACCAGCGCGGGTCGGTGATCACGTTCACCGAGCCGATATCGAACGAATACGGGGTGCACGCCGCCAGCACGGCGCTCAGCTGCTCGGCGGGCGAGCGGCTCGCCGGGGGAGGTCCCTCGACCGCGGCCAGCGCCTCCCGCACGTCGGCGGGCAGGTCGGCGAGGTACGAGCGCACTCGCTCGTCGCCACGCACGCCCGGCCCCGCCGCCAGCAGCGACACGGACACGACGGCCCACAGGCCCAGGTTCATCGCTGTTCGGAGTCGAGTCGTTGTAGCTCCCGCTTGAGTTCTTCGACACGCCGCTCGAGCCGCTCGAGTTCGCTTTCCAACCGACGCCGACGCGCGCCCTCGACCGAGAACCCTCGGGCGTGGGCGAGGCCGGCCTGCGCGGCGGACTCGGCGGGCTCGAGGCTCAGATCCTGCCCAGCGCCGTCGCGCACGACCCGCGCGCGCAGCGGCTCGCGCGGGTTCACCACGAGCAGAGCGGCGCGCAGCGAAGAGCGGTCGCGAACTTCGTTGTCGCCCACTCGGACCAGCATGTCTCCGACCTTCATTCCGAGGAGGCCCGCGGGCCGCTGCGGGTCGATGCGGGTGACCAGCACTCCGGCTCGCGCGTCTCCACCGTAATGCCGGCGCAGGGCCGGCGTCATCTCGGCGATCGTGGCCCCGAACGTCTCGAGGCTGCGGGAGAATCTTAGACCAAGTGCGGCGGGATCGGCGGGAGCGCGCGGCGGCGACGGAGCGAGGAGGGGCTTCGGCGCAGCGGGCGCACGCTTCGCCCCGAGCCGGACGACGGTCTCGACCTGGCCGCCGGAGCGCACCACGAGCGCCTTCACCGCGTCGCCGGGAGCGCTCCTCGCGAGGACGCGACCCAGGCCGTTCTCGTTGGGAACCACTTTGCCGTCGATCTCGACGATCACGTCACCGACTCGGATCCCTCCCGCCTGCGCCGGGCCCCGCGGGACGAGCGCGATGACCTCGACCCCACCGTCGACGGCATCCGACAGCCACAGGCCGAGCCAGGCCTGGTTCGAGCGGCTCGCGTCGACGGCCGACGGCAGCGGCGCGGGCGCGGGCGGCGACGGCGGATCGGCCGCGCCCGCCGCACTGCAAGCGACGAAAAACAGCGAAAACGCGAGGATCGAGTGCTGGATCGGAGGTCGTTGCATCGTGTTCGGGCTCCTATCCATGGTACGCGCGGAACCACGAGAAAGACGAGCCGTCGGACCGCGACCGGGGCTCAGAGCGCGTCGAACGCGGGGCGCAAGCAGCGGGCCTGCCAGCCCCGCATCTCGGGTGGTCCCGGTTCCTCGCCGCGATCGACGCGCGCGATCGACGCCTCGAGCGCGCTCCTCGACGCCACGACCGACGGCTCCAGGTCGAGCTCCTCGGCGATACGGTCGCGCTCCTTGCACAGACGCTTCAGCCGCTCCTCCACGGCCTTGCTGATCCGCGGGCGTTCGCGCGGCAAACGCAGCGGCGGCAGTTCCTCCTGCGCCAGCCCCTCGGCGGTGCGGACCGCTTGCAGCAAGGATTCCGCGCGGCGGCCGCGCTCCCACCCCCGCGGCAGGCCGCGCAGCGATCCCAGCGTCTCGACGCGCGACGGCCGCGTCTCGGCCAGCGCCAGCAGGACGGCGTCGGGCATGACGCGAAACGGCGGGCGCCCCCGCTCACGCGCCTCGCGCTCGCGCAGCGCGAACAACTCGCGCAGCAGCGCGAGCTCTCGTCGATCGAGCGCGTTGCTCCCCTTGACCCGACGATACGCCTCGCTGCGGTCCTTCTCGGTCCAGCGCACGACCTCCAGGTTGCGGAACTCCTCTTCCGCCCACTCACGGCGCCCCAGGGCGACCAGCCGCGGCTCCAGTTCGGCGACCAGGGCCTCCAGGTGGCGCGTATCCGTCGCCGCATACTCGAGCAACGCGGGAGACAGCGGCCGGCGCGACCAGTCGGCGCGCTGGTGCTTCTTGTCCAGGGTCACGTCGAGGTACTTCTGCAGCAAGGCCGCCAGGCCGAACGCTCTCTCACCGACCAACCGCGCGGCGATCATCGTGTCGAACAGGCCCGTCAGCTCGAGGCCGAAGTCGCGGTGCAGCACGCGGAGGTCGTAGTCGGCGCCGTGCAGGATCTTGCGCAGGCCCACGTCGTGCAGCAGCGGCCCGAGCCGGCCCATGTCGACCCCGGCCAGGGGGTCGATCAGGGCGTTTCGCCCGCCGTGGGAGATCTGGACCAGGCAGACCTTCTCCGGATAGCGATGCAGGGAGTCGGCCTCGGAGTCCAGGCCCAGCGGCCCGGGGCCGACCCGGCCCAACTCGTCGGTCAGTTCATCGTCCGTGGCGATCCAGCGGATGGCTCGAGCTTGCACCCCAGGCCCCTTTCCAAGGTTCTATGCAGACGCTATCCTGACCTTTTTCGCGAGCGAGGTCCACGATGGAAGGAACGTCCTCACCGGTCGCCATACTGCGCGCGCTGGGCATCGAGACGGCGGACGATCGGGTGCACCTGAACCGGCCGGTGCCCCGACTGTACGAAGCCTCGCTGCGTCGTGAGTTGGGACGGGTCGCCGACGGCGGTTCGCTCGTCGTCGACACACGCCCCTACACGGGCCGCTCGCCGAAGGACAAGTTCATCGTGAAGCGTCCGGGCATCGCCGACGCGATCGCCTGGGGCAGCGTCAACCAGCCGTTCGAGCCCGAGGCGTTCGAGAAGCTGCGCAAGCGCGTCTGCGATTACCTCGGCCGGCAGGAGCTGGACGTGCAGGATCTGGCCGGCGGCGCCGACCCCGACCAGCGGCTGCCCATCCGACTCGTGACCGAGAACCCGTGGGCCGCGATCTTCGCGCGCAACCTGCTGATCCGCGATTGCGGTCCGGCCGACGGCGGATTCACGATCCTCCACGCCCCGTTCTTCTCCTGCGAGCCGGAGCGCGACGGCACGCGCTCCGAAGTCGCGGTCATGCTCGATCTCGAATCCAAGACCGTGCTGATCGCGGGCACGAAGTACGCCGGCGAGATCAAGAAATCCGTGTTCACGGTGCTGAACTACCTGCTCCCGGGCAACGGAGTGCTGCCGATGCACTGCTCGGCCAACGTGGGACAGAGCGGGGACGTGGCGCTGTTCTTCGGACTCTCCGGAACCGGAAAGACGACGCTCTCCGCCGACCCGCAGCGGCCGTTGGTCGGGGACGACGAGCACGGCTGGAGCGACAATGGCGTCTTCAACTTCGAGGGTGGCTGCTACGCGAAGGTGATCCGCCTGCGCGCCGAGCACGAACCCGAGATCCACGCGACGACGCAGACGTTCGGGACGGTGCTGGAGAACGTCGTGATGGACGACGCCACCCGTCGGCTCGACCTCGATGACGCGGCGTTCACCGAGAACACTCGCGCCGGCTACCCCATCGAGCACATCCCCAACATCGTCCCGCAAGGTCGCGCCGGTCATCCGCGCAACATCGTGTTCCTGACCGCGGACGCGTTCGGCGTCCTGCCGCCGATCTCGAAGCTCACGCCCGAGCAAGCGATGTACTACTTCCTCAGCGGGTACACGGCGAAGATCGCCGGCACCGAGCGCGGAGTCGAGGAGCCGCAGGCCACGTTCAGCGCCTGCTTCGGCGAGCCGTTCCTGCCACGGCGGCCCGAAGAGTACGCCACGATGCTGGGCGAGAAGATCCGCACGCACGAACCGAGTGTCTGGCTGATCAACACCGGCTGGACCACCGGTCCCTACGGGGTGGGACACCGCATCCCGATCCCGCACACACGCGCGATGATCAGCGCGCTGCTCGAGGGGCAGATCGACGACGCGTCACTGCGGCCGGACCCGGTCTTCGGCGTCGCGGTGCCGACGGCCGTCCCCGGCGTCCCGTCCGAGGTGCTCGTTCCGCGCGACACCTGGAAGGACAAGGCGGCGTACGACGTCCAGGCCGCCAAGCTGTCGGCGATGTTCCGTGAGAACTTCGCGCGTTACGCCGAGCACGCCTCCGACGAGATCAAGGCCGCCGCGCCGAGCGAGTGACGTTTGCTACCGCCGCTGGATCTCGAATCGCTCTCCGCGGACCCCGTCGAGCAGTTCGGCGTGTGGTTCCGGGATGCACGGGACTGCGACCTGAAGTTCCCCGACGCGGTCGCGCTGGCCACGGCCGACGCCGCCGGGCGCCCGTCGGCCCGCATGGTTCTGTTGAAGAAGTTCGACGAGACCGGCTTCCTGTTCTCGACGAATTACGAGAGCCGCAAGGCGACAGAGTTGCAGTCCAACCCGAACGCCGCGTTGCTGTTCTACTGGGAGCCGCTGAATCGACAGGTCCGCATCGAGGGCCGCGTCGAACGGGCGAGCGCCGAGGAGTCCGACGCGATCCACCTCGCCCGTCCGCGGGCGTCGCGCCTGAGCGCCTGGGCCTCGCCACAGAGCCGGCCGGTCGTGGACCGTGCGCGACTGGAGACTCGCGTCCGCGAGCTCGACCGGATCTTCGCCGACGAGGAGGTCCCGCGCCCCGACTTCTGGGGAGCTTACCGACTGATCCCCGAGCGTTTCGAGTTCTGGCAGAGCCGGGACAATCGCCTCCACGACCGTGTGGACTATTCCGCCGAGGACGGCCGCTGGATCCGGTCGCTGCTGGGCCCGTGACGGAGCCGACGATGTCCTCGGATGCGCAACACGAGAGCCTCGCCGAGATCCGCGCGGCGTTGCCATTGCTCAGCGCAACGCCTGCAGCCTGGGCCGGGCTGGCGACCGATCGCCTGCCCGAGTTCCTGGCCGACCACGCCGTGTGCGAGCAGCAGGCGGCGCTGTATGCGCTGAACCTCGTCGCGCACTACCCCGACGACCAGGAGCTCGTCGAGCGCATGAGCTCGCTGGCGATCGAGGAGGTGGTCCACATGCGCCGGGTCGCGGTGCTGCTGCATCGCCGCGGCTGGCGCGTGGGCCGGCGACGCAGCAACGCGTACGTGAACGCGCTGCGGCGCAACGCGCAGACCGACCGAGAGCCCGCGCTGAAGGTCGATCGTCTGTTGATCGGCGCCCTGATCGAGGCGCGGAGCTGCGAGCGCTTCAGCTGCCTGCTGGACGGGCTCGGCGACAGGGACCCGGAGGTCGCGGCGCTGCTGGCGGATCTCGGGCCGGCGGAGAAGCGCCACTGGGAGATGTTCTTCGCGCTGGCCCGGCGTGAAGCCGAGCCCGACTGGCTCGAGGGTCGCTGGAAGGCCTGGCTGCAGTACGAGAGCGACGCCATCGGCAGCGGCGAGTCCCCCTCCGTCCACGGTTGAATCCCCGCCCGGGCGCGCGAAACGGGGCGAAAGTCCTTGGTTCGCCGGCCGGCAGGTGATACAACCGGGCTTCGTCGCAACTGAAGGAGGTCCGCGTGGCAGGCCCGTCTCCCGATTCATCGCGCCCGATTCGTCGCGGCAAGATCCCGGAGTTGACCGCTCCCGGATTGATCGTCGGCTATTTCGTCGGGCTGATCATCGCCATCGCCGTCAGCTACGCGAGCCTGATCCTCGGCTTCTCGATCGAGGGTTCGGAGCTGGCCGCGATCCTGGGCTTCGGCATCCTGCGCGGGGCGCTCGGGCGACGCAGCATCATCGAGAACAACATCAACCAGAGCATCGCCAGCGCGGTCAACGCCTCGGCGACGGCGATGATGTTCTCGGTGCCGGCGCTGTTCATCCTTGCGCGCATGCGCAACGATCCCAGCTTCCTCGAGTTCAGCATCCCGCTGATCATCCTCGGTTGCATCACCGGCGGCGTTCTCGGCATCGCGTTCATCATTCCGCTGCGCAAGCAGATGATCGACTTCGAGCGGTTGGCCTACCCCGGTGGCATCGCCGTCGCGACGATCCTGAAATCGCCCGGCGCCGGAATGCAGAAGGCCATGCTGCTGATCCTGGGTGCGTTGATCAGCGGCGCGGTGCATCTCGTCGTCTACCACATTCTCGGGTACCACGATCTCAACATCGGCTCGTGGCTCGGCCTGCCGGAGTTCATGAACGGCATCTGGTACGTCTCGCTGATGACGATCGGCGTCGGTTTCCTCTCGGGCAAGGGCGGCGTGTACTTCGTCGTCGGCGGCTACGTCTGCTACTGGTTCCTCGCCCCGGTGCTCAGCGCCTGGGGCAAGATCCCGGCGGACCTGTCGGCGCTGGGCGGGCCCGATCATCTGCGAATCACGCTGTTCCGTCCTGTCGGCATCGGGATGCTGGTCGGCGGCGCGCTGGCAGGTGTCGCCCTCGCACTGCCCTTGATCACGAGCGCGGTGCGCAGCATGCAGGACGCGGCGAAAACCAAGTCCGCGGTTTCGCGCGACGAGATGCCGATCAAGTTCCTCTACGCTGCGGTCCTGGGCGGCTTCGTGCTGCTGTTCGTGATCGCCCAGCTTGCCGTGCCCGAGATGACGGTGCTGCGCGGCACGCTGATGGCCCTGCTGGGCACACTGTGGATCTGGATCGCAGGCGTGATCCTGTCCGAGTGCATCGGCCGCACGAACTGGTCGCCGCTGTCGGGCATGACCCTGATCGCGGTGACGATCCTGATCCTCATCGCCAGCGTGAACAGTGGCATGGGCGACCGCGCGACGATCGTCGCTGCGGTGATGGTCGGCTCGGCGGTCTGCGTCGCGATGTCACAGGCCACCGACCTCATGCTCGATCTCAAGACCGGCTATCTCGTCGGCGCCATCCCGCGCAAGCAGCAGATCGCTCAGTTCGCCGGCACCTGGCTCGGGCCGTTCGTGGCCATCGCACTGGTGTTCATTCTCAACAAGAACTCGCCACTCGGCGAACCGCCGTTCACCGCCCCGCAGGCCAGCGCGCTGGCCAGCATCATGGATGGCATCCTGGGAGGAGACATCCCGTACTGGAAGTACATCGCGGGCGCCGGCCTGGGCGGTGTCTTGAGCCTCAGCGGTATCGGCGGTCTGGGCATCCTGGTCGGGCTGGGCTTCTACCTGCCATTCAACATCGTGCTGACCTACACGATCGGCACGATTCTGCGGCTTTCGCTCGACCGCTTCAAGGGCAAGTCGTTCAGCGAGGACGTGGGCATCCCGATCGCCGCGGGGTTCATTGTCGGCGAGGCCCTGGTCGGCGTGGGCAACGCGCTGTTCCAGGTCTTCAAGGCACTCTAGGAGTCGAAGGATGAAAAACCTCGGTTACCTGCTGATCACCGTGGGCTTCCTGGCGGGCTCCGTCTATGCGGTACAGACCGCCGAGAACCACGTCGACTGGAAGTACTTCATCCCCGCGTTCCTCGTCGGCGTCGTCGGCGTCGTACTCGCGCGCGTCGGAGCTCACCGCGAGGCGAGCCACGCCGACAAGCTCAGCGGCGACTTCAGCCAGCTGCTGAAGTGCATCGACAGTGCCGTCGAGAAACTGACGAAGATCGACGCCGAGAAGGAATCGACGGACGTCTACGCGCTGCACGAGAAGATCGACGAGGCGATGCGCGACGACCTCGCCGGCTTCGCGGACGCCAGAGAGAGCATCGGACACCTGTACAGCCTGGCCGACTACGCCGAGGTGATGAACGCGTTTGCCGCCGGCGAGCGCTACGTCAACCGCGTCTGGTCCGCGTCGATCGACGGCTGGATCGACGAGGCGAAGGAGTACCTCGGGCGAGCGCTGGAGCAACTGCGCGAGGCGCAGTCCATCGTGCACGCGCTGCACGCCAAGGGCCAGTCCTAGGTCAAGGCGGTCATGGTCAACATCACGTCCGAGATCGGCCGCCTGCGCCGGGCCCTGGTTCACGAACCGGGACTCGAGGTCGACCGCATGGTCCCGGCGATGATGGAGCAGCTGCTCTTCGACGACATCCTCTACGGGGATCGCGCGCGGGACGAGCACGCGCGCTTCCGCCGCGTGCTGCAGCTGCTCGGCGTCGAGGTGCTCGAGGCCGCGGACCTGCTGGCCCAGGCGCTCGAGGACGATCAGGCGCGCAAGCGCGTCGTCGACACGCTGCTCGAGGACCTGTCGCCGCCCGAGCGCGATCGGCTGTCCGGGCTCGACCCCGTCGCGCTGACCGAAGTGCTGATCGCCGGCTCGCGCGAGCTGACCCGGCCCTCGGGGATCGAGGCGGAGGACCTGTACGGCGTCGTCCCACTGCCCAACTGGTGCTTCCAGCGCGACCCGCAGGTGATCCTCGGCGACGGCGTCATCCTGTGCTCGATGGCCGCCCCGGCGCGCCATCGCGAGGCGCTCCTCACGCGCGCCGTGTTCCGCTTTCACCCCGATTTCAAGAACGTCCCGGTCCTGTTCGACCCCGTTGAGTCCGCGCGCGAGCACCTGCTCTACGCCGGCCAGGGCTGGCCGCACATCGAGGGCGGCGACGTCCTGATCTTCTCCGAGTCGGTCATCGCCGTCGGCCTCTCCGAGCGGACGAACCGCAACGGCATCAAGTTCCTCGCCCGGGCGCTGGCGCAACGAGAGGACGGACCGCGCTACATGCTGGTCGTCGAGCTCCCGCGCCGCCGGGCCTACATGCACCTCGACACCCTCATCACGCAGGTCGATCGCGACGCCTGCCTCGTCTACCCGCCCGTGATTCTCCCGGGCGGCCGCGAACAGGCCTCCGTCTCCGAGATCGACCTGCGCAGTGACGACCTCGAGCCCCAGTCGCGCGGCAACCTGCTCGAATCGCTCGCCGCCCGCGGCGTCGAGCTCGAGCCGATCAACTGCGGCGGCGACGATCCCGTGGCCCAGCAGCGCGAGCAGTGGACCGACGGCGCCAACTGCATGGCGCTCGCGCCCGGAGTCATCACGCTGTTCGGCCGCAACACCGTAACGGCCGAGGCGCTCTCGCAGAAGGGCTTCGCCATCGTCGAGGCCGAGGACCTCCTCCTCGGTCGCCGGGAAATCGACCTCGACGCCAACCAGCGCGTCTGCATCCTCATCCGCAGTAACGAGATCTCCCGCGCCCGCGGCGGCCCGCACTGCCTCGTCCACCCGCTGCTTCGCGACTGAGCCTGTGTCGCTGCCCCGCTAGCCGGGAACACCCCGGGGGCCTGCCCCCGGCCCCCCCGTCCGCACTCCACGACGGCCGCAGACGGCCATCGTTCCGTTTGGTCCTTGCCTTTCGGACCTCGAGGCGATGCCCCGAGGTTTCCGGACGGCCGAGCAGACCCATGGCTCGGCGAGCGCGACAGGGAGTCAGGAGAACAAGTACCAACCGGAGTGACGTCGGTCTGCCGGCGTCACGCAGGGCGGACGGGGGGTCCGGGGGCAGGCCCCCGGGGATCCCCGACACCCGGCCGGATCAGGAAGCAAACAGCCGCAGGTCCGTCCCGATGCGATCGGCCATGTCGAGCGTCGCCGTGAAGTCCGGATGACGCACGATCAGGAAGCCGTCGGAGATCAGCGACATCTTCCAGTCGCGCCGTGGCGCCCCCACGGGGAGCAAGTCGACGCACACGATGTTGCGTCGGTAGCGAGCGACGAGGCGCTCGAGCCCCTCGATTCGCGCGATGCGGCCGGAGCCCTTGGCCCGTTTGAAGATCACGGCCGCGTTGTAGCGCCGGGACCAGGGGGCCGACATGCGGCCGTGGCACACGGCCTCGGCCCATCCGGTGAACGAGTCGAAGTCGCAGGCGTAGTTCATCAGGTCGACCGAGCGCGCGCCGGGAGGCCGTGCCGCGATCTCGCCGAACACCGCCTCGCCGTCGGGCGTGAGGAACCACTCCATGTGGGTGAAGCCCGTGTCGAAGCCCAGGGCTCTCAGCACCTCGTGCCCCATACGGACGCCCGGGGCTAGGTCCGCGCGGTCGGGATCGCGCAGGCTGACCGTCTGCGGGCTGGACCACTCGATCGTGCGCGCCAGCAACGGCTTGGGCCGATACCACGCGACGTTGTGGTACAGCACGTCGCCACCGGCGCAGATCGTATCGAAGGTGAACTCCTCGCCCTCGACGTACTCCTCGACGCTCAGTTGCGCCACGTGGCGCACGCGAGGGATCACGCGCTCGAGCGCCTTCGCGTCGTCGACGCGATGCGTGTCGGCCGATCCCGCGCCCGCGACCGGCTTGACGATCAGCGGGAAACCGATCTGCTCGGCCGCCGCACGGATCTCGCCGCCGTCGGTCGCCACAGCGTGGCGCGGCGTGCGGATCCCGGCGTCGTCCAGACGGCGTTTCATCGCCTCCTTGTCGCGAAACAGCGTAGCCTGCTCAACGCTCATCCCCGGAAGCTCGAATCGCTCGCGCAGGCTTGCGGCCAGCATTACGCCGGGCTCCCAGAGGCACTCGATCCGATCGATGCGCACACGCCGGCCGATCATGCGCAGTTGCTCGGTCATCGCCGCCTCGTCCCACAACGAGCCGACCTGAACGTAGACGTCGAGCGCCCGGCGCGTCGCCTCGGGCAGCATGGCCTCAGGTTGCTCGCCGATGCCGATCACGTGCGCCCCGACCTCGGCGAGCCCCAGCGCGAACCACGGCATCTCCGCGGGAAACCCTGGCGACAGCATCACGACGTTCATCATCACCTTCCGCTGCGGCGCACGGCCGCGCCGTCAGCCAAGCTCGACCTGCACCAGAGAAACGAGTCGTTCCAACGCCTGGGCGACCACCGCCGTCTCGGGATGGCGCAGGACCACGTAGCCCTCGCCCTCGTAGCTGCTCGCGGGCAGCGAACCCTGCCGCGGCAAGCTGACCTCGACGACGAGCGGCCCCAGATCGGCCTGGGCGCGCGCCAGGCCGTGAATTCGCTTGACGCGGCCGCGTCCCTGCCCGCGCAGGAAAGCGATCCCGGCAGCGTAGCGCCGCGGGGGCGGCTGAAACGCATCGTGGATCATCAGCCGCGCCCAGGCGCGGTAGAAGTCGACGTCGTGCGCGTACGAGATGAGCGTCGTGAACTGCGCGCCCGGCGGTCGAGCCGCGACCTCGGAGACCGCGAGACTGCCGTCGCGCCGACGGAACCACTCCATGTGACTCAGCCCCGTGTCCATCCCCAGTGCTCGCAGCGCTGCCCACGCCACGCCGCGGATGTCGTCGTATCGCGGATGATCCACTTCGCGCGGGAGGAGAACCGTCCACTGGATCCACGGGTTGTTCAGCACCTCCAGCGGTCCCGGCGTGTAGTGCGTCAGCGAGTGCCACACCGGCTCGCCCGCCACGCACACCGAGTCGAACGAGTGCTCGTCACCGACGACGAACTCTTCCAACAGCGTCGGCCGCGCGGGGCTGGGAGGCACCGCGCGCATGCAATCGCGCAGCGCGAAACCGTCCTCCACGCGAAACGTGTTTCGCGCCGCCGCCCCGGCGGGAGGCTTCGCCACCAGGGGGAAGCCGACCTCGCGGGCGAACTCCAACGCTTCGTTCATCGAGCCCACGAGCCGGTGCCCCGCGCACGGAACACCGGCCTTGCGCAACGCGTCCTTCATCCGTGACTTGTCGCGGAAATTCTTGGCCGCCTCGACGCCCATCCCGCGAATGCCGAGCCCCTCGCGCACCTCGGCCAGCGGGACCTGCAGCTCTTCCATCGCGCCGAAGACGCGCGCGGGTCGCCCGAGCCTGCCGGACATCGAGCGCACCGCGTCGGCGATCTGCTGCGGGTCGAGCGCGTCGTCGCGCACCTGGACGTGGCCGGCGACCAGTGGAGCCACGTCTCGCGGTAGCCGCTCGACCGGATCGCGGGTGATCAGCCCCAGCCGCACGCCCGGCAGTCCGGCGGCGGCTCGTATGAAACGTGTCGTCGTCGGCGCGAAGTACGGCGCCACGAAGAACGCGGTTCGGCCGGCCCGTCCGGGCGAGTTGCGCTGTGTTAGCATGAGCTTTTCGGCACCTTGTCGCAGTGTTTCACGGTCCCCGAGCCGCGTCCGCTCGAGGACGGGGATAAGACTCTACTACCCATGCCGTCTCCGTTAAAGATCTGTTTTGCCGCCTCCGAGGTAGCGCCGTTCTCCAAGACGGGCGGGCTCGCCGACGTCGCCGGAGCCCTGCCGCGCCAGCTACACCGTCACGGCCACGACGTGCGCGTGATCACACCCCTGCACGGCCTGGTCGATTGTCGAGAACACGGCCTCGCACCGGTCGACTTCCTGCAGGACATCCACGTGGACGTCGGCCGGCATGCGCTGAGCTTCTCCGTCTGGAGCAAGAAGTCGGACAAGGCGACCCCCGAGATCTACTTTGTCGACTGCCCACAGATGTTCCACCGCGAGTCGGTCTACACGGGGGAGGCCGACGAGGCGCCACGCTTCGCGCTGCTCTCGCGAGCGGTGTTCGAGTGCTGCCAGCGCATGGCCTGGGCCCCCGATGTCTTGCACTGCCACGACTGGCACACCGCCCTGATTCCCCTGCTGCGCCGCACGGTCTACGAGTGGGACCAGTTGTTCCAAGCGACGCGGACGCTGGTGACGATCCACAACATCGGCTACCAGGGGGTGTTCCCCTCTTCGATGCTCGACGAGCTCGGGCTCGACGGCTGGTCGCACATGTTCGACCAGGAAGAGATGCGCGAGGGCCGGGTCAACTTCCTGCGCACCGGGTTGATCTACGCCGACGCGATCACCACGGTCAGCCCGAGCTACGCGCGCGAGATCCAGACGCCGGAGTACGGCATGGGGCTCTCCGATCTGCTTCGCGCGAGGAGCGACCGGTTGACCGGCATCCTCAACGGCGTGGACTACGACGAGTGGAGCCCCGAGCGCGACCGCTACATCCCGCACCGCTACTCCCGCGCGCGCCCCGAGGCCAAGGCGAAGAACAAGGCTTACCTGCTGCAGCAGATGGGCCTGTCGTCGGAAGGAGACGCTCCACTGATCGGGATCGTGTCCAGGCTGACGGCACAGAAGGGCTTCGACCTGTGCTTCGAGGTGCTACCGGAGATCCTCGCCGAGCGCGAGCTCCGTCTGTGCGTTCTGGGGTCGGGCGAGACCAAGTACGAGGAGTTCTTCGATTGGCTCTCCGGCCACTTCCCGGGTCGCGTGGCCTACTTCCGCGGCTACAGCGAAGAGCTGGCGCACCTGATCGAGGCCGGCAGCGACATGTTCCTCATGCCGTCGCGCTTCGAGCCGTGCGGACTGAACCAGATGTTCAGCCTGCGCTACGGCACGATTCCGATCGTGCGCCGCACCGGCGGGCTGGGTGACAGTGTCGAGCTGTTCGACGTCGACAAGGGAACCGGAACGGGATTCGTCTTCGACAGGTTCGAATCGGGTGCGCTGCGCTGGGCCATGGAGTACGCGCTGCGCTCGTACGCCAAGCCGGAGCAGTGGCGCGGACTGATGCAGAACGCCATGGCCCGCAACTACTCGTGGGAAAAACAGGTCGAGGATTATCTGGAAATCTACCGCTGGCTACCGGAGGCCTGAGATGCACGTCCTTTTCGTGGAACCGGCGTTCCCCAGAAACCAACGCGAGTTCGTTCGCGCGCTGCACAAGATCGGCGCGCAGGTCACAGGGATCGGCGAGGCCGCCGTCGAGCATCTCGACGACGAACTCAAGTCCTGGATGCAGGGCTACGAGCAGGTGCGTTCGGTGGTCCACGAGGAATCCGTGCTGGACGCCGTACGCCGCTGCCAGAAGCGGGGCTGGGTCGACCACCTCGAGGCCACGGTGGAGGCGCACATCATGTCCACGGCGCACGTGCGCGAGGCGACCGGGATCCCCGGCACGAGCGTGCAGACCTCGTTCCTCTGCCGTGACAAACCGGCGATGAAGGAGGCCCTGCGGCAGGCCGGAGTCCCCTGCGCGCAATCGGACGGCGTGACGACGCCGGACGAGGTCCGGGCGTTCATCGAGCGCGTCGGATACCCGATCATCGTCAAGCCGCGCGCCGCGGCCGGCGCGTCGGGCACGTTCAAGATCTCCGGGCCGGACGACATCGATCGCGTCGTCGAGGAGGCCGGCATCTCGCGCGGCGCGGGCGCCGCGGTCGAGGAGTTCATCGAGGGTCACGAGGGGTTCTACGACACGCTGTGCCTGCGCGGCGAGGTCGTGCACGAGTTCGTCACGCACTACTATCCCAACGTGCTCGAGGCGATGCGCGAGCGCTGGATCTCACCCGTGTTCATCACGACCAATCGCTCCGACGCACCGGGCTACGACGAGGTCAAGCAGCTCGGCGCGGACGTGATCCGGGCACTCGACATCCGCACCTCGCCGACCCACATGGAGTGGTTCTACGGACCCAAGGGGCTGAACTTCTCGGAGATCGGCTGCCGTCCGCCGGGTGTCGGCGCGTGGGACCTGTACTGCGCCGCCAACGAGATCGACCTGTACGAGGACTGGGCCCGCGTGGTCACCGGCAATCCGCCGCGCCAGCGCCCCTCGCGCCGCTACTCGGCCGCGCTGATCAATCTACGGCCCGACCGCGACGGGCGCATCTCGGGCTACAGCGGCCTCGAGCTGCTCGAGGAGCTCAGCCCCTGCATCATCGACTCTCATCTGCCCCCTCCCGGCACCGCGACCCAGCCCGTCGAGGCCGGCTATATGGCCAACGCATGGGTGCGAATGCGCCATCCGGACTACGATGAACTGCGGGCGATCCTCGAGCGCGTGGGACGCACGGTCAAGGTCTGGGCTCGGTAGCAGCCCGTCCGTAGCGCCCCCGCCCGCGGAGCCGGAGATCAAGAGATGAGCCATCGGGAGCAGCTCGAGCGACTGCTGCGTGAGCGAATCCTCGTCCTCGACGGGGCGATGGGCACGATGATCCAGAGCTACGGCCTGGACGAGGCCGCCTTCCGCGGCGAGCCGTTCCGCGATCACCCACGCGACGTCAAGGGGTGCAACGACCTGCTGTCGCTGACCCGACCCGACGTCGTCGAGGAGATCCACCTGGCCTACCTCGAGGCCGGCGCGGACATCATCGAAACGAACACGTTCAACGCGACCTCAATCTCCATGGCCGACTACGGTGTCGAGCAGCACGTGTTCGAGATGAACCGGGCAGCGGCCGAGATCGCGTGCCGCGCCGCGCGTGCGGTGAGCGATCGCACGCCCGACCGGCCGCGCTTCGTCGCCGGCTCCCTGGGTCCGACGAATCGCACGGCGTCGATCTCACCCGACGTCGAACGGCCCGGCCTGCGCAACACGAGCTTCGCCGAGCTGGAGGCGGCCTACTACGAGCAGGCGTGCGGCCTCGTCGCCGGCGGCGCGCACGTGCTGATGCCCGAGACCAGCTTCGACACGCTCAACATCCGCGCCGCGCTCTACGCCATCCAGCGCTGCTTCGACGACACCGGTGTGCGGCTCCCGATCCTCGCCTCGATCACGATCACCGACGCCAGCGGCCGCACGCTGTCGGGCCAGACCGTAGAGGCGGCCTGGCTCTCGATCTCGCACGCGGACCTGCTCGCAGCGGGCATCAACTGCGCGCTGGGAGCCGAGGAGATGCGGCCTCACATCGAGGAGCTGTCGCGGGTCTGTCCGCGGTTCGTCAGCTGCTATCCGAATGCGGGCCTACCCAACGAGATGGGCGCCTACGACCAGACGCCGGACGAGATGGCCTCGATCGTCGCCGAGTTCGCCGAGGAGGGCTGGCTCAACCTCGTCGGCGGCTGCTGTGGCACGACTGCCGCGCACGTCCACGCTGTCGCCGAGACGATGGTCGGCCGCAGCCCGCGTCGCCCGCCCGAGCCACGCACGTTCACCAGCCTCAGCGGCCTCGAGCCGTTCGTCATGCACCCCGACTCGAACTTTTCGATGATCGGCGAACGCACCAACGTCACCGGCTCGCGTCGCTTCGCGCGGCTCGTCCTCAACGGTGACTACGAGGCCGCACTCGACGTCGCGCGTCAACAGGTCGAGGGCGGCGCGAACATCCTCGACGTCAACATGGACGAGGGTCTGCTCGACGCGGAGGAGGCGATGACGCGCTTCCTGTCGTTGATCGGCTCCGAGCCGGACATTGCACGCCTGCCGATCATGATCGACAGCTCGAAGTTCTCCGTCATCGAGGCCGGCCTGCGTTGTCTTCAGGGCAAGGGCGTCGTCAACTCGATCAGCCTCAAGGAGGGCGAGCGGACATTCCGTGAACAGGCGCGAACGGTCCTGCGCTACGGCGCGGCGGTCGTGGTCATGGCATTCGACGAACAGGGACAGGCCGTGACCTACGAGCGCAAGGTCGAGATCCTGTCGCGCGCCTATCGCATCCTGACGGAGGAAGTCGGATTCGATCCGGCCGACATCATCTTCGACCCCAACATCCTCACGGTGGCGACCGGCATCGAAGAGCACGACAGTTACGCCCTGGCCTTCATCGAGGCCACGCGCGAGCTGAAGCGCCGCTTTCCGCGCGCCAAGGTCAGCGGTGGCGTAAGCAACATCTCGTTCTCGTTCCGCGGCAACGACGCGGTGCGCGAAGCGATGCATGCCGCGTTCCTGTACCACGCGATCCAGGCCGGCATGGCCATGGGCATCGTCAACGCGGGCCAGCTCGGCGTCTACGACGAGATTCCGGCGGACCTGCTCTCGCTCGTCGAGGACGTCCTGTTCCAGCGCCGCCCCGACGCCACGGAGCGACTGGTGGCCGCCGCGGAGAACGTCAGAGGACACGCCACGCGGCGCGCGCGCGACGACGCCTGGCGCGACGAGCCGCTGGAGCAACGCCTGCGCCACGCGCTGGTCAACGGCATCGACGACTTCATCGCGCTCGACACGGGCGAGGCGCTCGAGCGCTACCCGTCCCCGCTATCGATCATCGAGGGGCCGCTGATGGACGGCATGAACGTCGTGGGCGACCTGTTCGGCGCGGGGAAGATGTTCCTGCCGCAGGTCGTCAAGAGCGCCCGCGTGATGAAGAAAGCCGTGGCGGTACTCGAGCCGCTGATGGAGGAGCAGCGACAGGCCGCCGGCAAAGCCCGCGCCCGGATCCTGCTCGCCACGGTCAAGGGCGACGTCCACGACATCGGCAAGAACATCGTCGGCGTCGTCCTGGCCTGCAACGGCTACGACGTCGTGGATCTCGGCGTGATGGTCCCCGCCGAGCGCATCCTCGATCGAGCCGTGGAGGAGCGCGCCGACCTGATCGGCCTCAGCGGCCTGATCACGCCGTCGCTCGACGAGATGGTGCACGTCGCGACGGAAATGCAACGGCGCGAGCTGGAGCAACCGCTGCTGATCGGCGGCGCGACGACCAGCGCGAAACACACCGCGATCAAGATCGCGCCGCAGCTCGCCGGCCCCACGCTCCACGTGCTGGACGCCTCCCGGGCGGTCGACGTCGTCGGCCGCCTGCTTCGCCCCTACGACCGCGACGCCTACCTGCGCGAGCAGACCGAGGCGCAGGCCGCCGTTCGCGAGGCGCACGAGTCGCGCGAGAAGACGCAGCTCGTCCCCCACGCGGAGGCGCAGCGACGCCGGCTGTCCATCGAGTGGGACGCCGACGACGTGGCGCAGCCGGGGTTCGTCGGCACGCGCACGGTGGACGACGTCGGCGCCGCCGAGCTCGTGGACTACATCGACTGGACACCCTTCTTCCACGCCTGGGAGTTGCGTGGAGTCTACCCGCGGATCCTCGACGACGCGCGCTTCGGCTCCGCGGCGCGCGAGCTACTGGACAACGGCCGGCGCCTGCTCGAGCGTATGGTCGACGAGACGATCCTCGTTCCACGGGCGGTGTACGGCGTCTTCCCCGCGAGCTCGGTGAACGACGATATCGTGCTGTACTCCGACGACGCGCGGGACCGGGAACGGACACGCTTCCACACGTTGCGGCAACAGGTCCGGCCACAGGACAAACCATGCCTCGCGTTGGCCGACTTCGTCGCCCCACAGTCTTCGGGCCTGCGCGACCATATCGGCGCGTTCGCGGTGACCTCGGGTGACGGCCTGGATCCGTTCGTCGCGGCGTTCGAAGCCGAGCATGACGACTATCACGCCATCATGGCCAAGGCGCTCGCCGATCGACTCGCGGAGGCGTTCGCGGAGCTGCTGCACGAGCGCGTACGCCGCGAGTGGGGCCACGGCGAGCCCGAGCCGCTGGCGAAGGAAGACCTGTTCCGCGAGCGCTATCGCGGAATTCGACCCGCGCCGGGCTACCCCGCCTGCCCCGACCATTCGGAGAAACGCACGCTGTGGGAGTTGCTCGACGTCGAGCGCGCGACCGGCATCCGCCTGACGGAGAGTTATGCGATGCTGCCGGCCGCGTCGGTCAGCGGGCTGTACCTGGCCCACCCCACGGCGCGCTATTTCGCGGTGGGGAAGATCGGTTCGGATCAGCTGAAAGACTACGCACATCGCAAGAACCTCTCGAATCGCGAGGCGCAGCGCTGGCTCGCTGCAAATCTCGCTTGATATTCCGAAAGTTGGTACGTATGAGACTTCGCGTGAGACGCTACATCCTCCTCTCAGCTCTGCTGCTGCTCTTCGCGGCCTCCGGGGCCGTGGCGCAGGGCAAGAAGACCGCGACCAAGGGCGACGGCGGGCTTCCGCCCCAGCTGGAGAAGTACGCCTTGATGCTGGAGTATGGGGACGCTCGCGAGAAAGAGATGGCGCTCCCGGCGCTGCTCGACAGCGGCAACGACGACGCGTTGAAGCGCGCGCTGGCGGTCCTGAACCAGGACAGCGCGGACCCCGAGGAGGCGCGCGCGATCGCACAGTTGCGGCGCCAGATCATCCTCGGCGTCGTGCAACACATGCCCGACCGCGCATACGACATCTTCGCCGATCTCGTCCGCAACGGTCAGCCGCGCCAACGCGAGTCCGCGGCGTTCGGTCTCGGGCACGTCGACGACCCGCGCGCGCGGGAGCTCGCCCTGACCTTCGTCGATGCGCAGGAACCGATCATGCGCCGGGCGAGCGCCTACTCACTGACGACGGATATGCGCGACCTCGTGGCCCGCGCGACCCAGTTCACGTATGGCGACGGAGAGCCGCTGACCGACGCCGATCGCGCGTTGTTCGCGCGGCGGGCGGAGCTGCTCGCCGAGCGCATCACTACCGAGCCGACGCCGCAGTGGGGCGAGATCTACCAACTCGCCGAGAAGGCCGGCAACTCGGAGTCGGCATCCACCATCGTCACGGCTTACGCCAAGGGCGGCGACGCGGCCGGTCTGGGCGCGACGATTCAGCGCATCCAGCGCGTGAACCGTCGCTGGCTCGGGCGGGCCGAACCTGCGCCGGTCGGCCAGGTCGCGTACACGTTCGTCATGGAGAACGTGATGACCGGGAAACGACACGAGATCCCGGTCGTCTACGACGCGGCCGCGATGGAGATCCTGCGCTACGACAGCGTCTACGTCGACCGCGGCACGGTCCTCGCCCTGCCGCTGGACATGCTCGCGTTCTATCCTCAGGCCCTGTCTCCTCGGCAAACGGCGGCAGACGAGAAGGCCGGAACGATCGAGCTCGAGTACGGCATGCCGGGCCACGCCGTTCTCGCCGCGGGCATGGGGTCCTTCGCGGGAGGCTACTGGATCACGCGCACCGACGCGGTCCATCGATCGCGCGTCGTGGTCGACTCGCGCCGGGCGGTGCCGCTGTCGGAGACTCTGTACCAGGAGGACGGCTCGACCCTCGCCACCCTGCGTTACGACGACTACGTCGCGCTGGACGGGGACGCCCTGGTGCCGCGTGCAATCACGATCGACGTTCGAGCGACCGAGGATGTCCCACACCTGCGCTACGAGCTGGAATTCCAGGTCCTCGAACCCGGCGTCTGGATCTACCGCGCAGGGAAGGCGCTCGCGATTCTGGACGGCGAGCCCGAGGTCAGAGGTCTGTCCGCCGCGATCGATGTCGAGATCTCACGCGAGTAGCGGTCCACTCACTTCCAGCGGAACCAGTACAGGGCGGCGGCAAACGTCACCACCGCCCACGCACCGATGATCGCCAGCTCGCCGGTGACGCCGAGCAGCGTCGCGCCGTCGATCATCACGGCGCGCAGCGCATCGTTCACGGCCGTCAACGGTAGCACCTGGATCGCCGGCTGCAGCGCGTCGGGGAAGCGGGCGGTCGAGAAGAAGATCCCGGACAGGATCCACATCGGCATCATCACGACGTTCATCAGCCCCGAGACACCCTCGATCGTGCGCGCACGGCTCGCCACGAGCAGACCGAGACCGGCAAACGAGATCGCACCGAGCAGATTGACGAAAGCCAGGGCGAGGAACGACCCACGCAGCGGGATGTCGAACACCAGCTTGGCGAAGCCGAGCAGGGCGCCGACCTCGAGCACCAGAAAGACCAGGCGACCCGAGATCTGCGCCAGCAGGAAGTCGGACTTGCGCATCGGGGTCGCGACGAATCGCTTCAGCAGTCGCTTCGACCGCGCGTTGACGACGTAGAATCCGATGCCCCACATCCCGGTTCCCATCAGGTTCATCCCGAGCAGGCCCGGCACCAGGAAGTCGATGTAGCGCGAGCCCTTCCCGGTCATTCGCCGGTCGGTCACGGCGATCGCGTCGACGCGCCCCGCCGCGCGCTGCAGCGCGTCGTCGACCGCCAGCCGCGCCTGGCGACTGTCGGGCCGCGTCGGATCGTACCAGTAGGACGGCTGTTCTCCGCAGACGACGACCAGCGCGACGCGCCCGGCGCGCAGCTCGCCCTGCGCCTGCGCCCTGTCGAGGCGCGTCGCGCGAAACCCCTCGTGCTCGTCGAGCGCCGCGAACGCCGCGTCGCAGTGCGCCCCGTCCCCCTGGACGCCGACGCCGAGGACCTCCGCGCCCTGCGAACGGAACGCGATGCCCAGCGCCAGCGTCAGCAGTACCGGGAAGACGAAGACCCAGAACACCATCTCGGGCTCGCGCAGGAGCTCGCGGATCTTGCACAGCGTCATCTGGGTCCACGGGTGGTTGCGCATGATCACTCGTCCCGCAGGTGGCGTCCGGTGAGGTGCATGAACACGTCCTCCAGCGTCGCATGATGCGTCGTCAACCGCTCGAGCGAGCCCTTGTCGCCGAGAGTCCGCAGCAGCGCGGGGACCGCGCGGTGCACTTCGGTCACCGTCAGGCGGATCACACCGTCCTCGGCGCTCACCGCGCACACACCGTCGAGTTCGGCGAACCGCATCGGATCGCCCGCCCCGGCGGCCTCGAACTCGACGACGTGCTCCGCGCCGAGCGAGGCGATCAGTTCGCGCGGCGAACCCTGCGCGATCATCCGGCCGTGGTCGATCACACCGACTCGATCGCACAGCTTCTCAGCCTCTTCCATGTAGTGCGTCGTCAGCAGGACCGTGCCGCCCCCCGTCTTGAACCTCTCGATCACCTCCCAGCACTGGCGGCGCGATTGTGGGTCGAGTCCGGTCGTCGGCTCGTCGAGGAACAGGATCTCGGGCTGCGAGACCAGCGCACAGGCCAGCGACAGGCGCTGCTTCTGGCCCCCGGAGAGCTTGCCGACCCAGGTATCGGCCTTCGGCTCGAGGCTGACACGACGCAGGACCGACTCGGGGTCGTGTCCGCGATCGTAGAAGCTGCGAAACAGGCGGATCGTCTCGGCGACGCTCAGCTTCTCCGTGAACTGCGCCTCCTGCAACTGGATCCCGAGGCGCTGGCGCAGGTCGCGCGAGCCCCGCCCCCAGCTGCGTCCGAGGACCTGTACCACGCCCTCGTCCGGGTCGAGCAACCCCTCGAGGATCTCGACCGTCGTGGTCTTGCCCGCTCCGTTCGGCCCGAGCAACCCGAAGCACTCCCCTCGGCGCACCTCGAGATCCAGTCCCGCTACGGCGATGACGTCCTCATAGCGCTTGATCAGGCCGGTGCAGCGCAGGGCGGCTTGTCGTGATTCGTGCATGGATTCCTCGCGTCTCCGAATGGTACACCTCCGCGCGCGAGCGCTGATAGACTGACTGCGTTGCGCAAGGAGGCCGCATGAGCGTCGTATTCTCCCGGCCCGACAGGCTTGCCGCGCTCGCGTTGTCGCTGCTCTGGGCCGTCGCGTTCGCGTCCGGAGCCGAGGAGCCGAGCATCCGACTCGCGGGAGGCGAGGCTCCCGCGGTGCTGCAGAAGCTGGGGCAGCTCGACAACGTCAGCGCCCTGACGATCGGTCCCGACGGCAGGCGCGCGGCGGTCGTCACGTTCGACCCCGAGAACGAGCAGCGCTCGTCGCTGTCGCTGCATTCGGTCGACACGGACGAGCCGCTCACGATCGACTTTGCCGGCGCGGCGCGCGACGCCCTGTTCACGCCCGACGGCGCAGCGGTCTTCCTGCTCGTGCATCGCGTGGCGAAAAAGAAGCGGCCCGGCGAGACCTACCTGCACCGCGTCGATCTCGACCCGCTGCGCAACCGCCGACTGCTCCGCGTCTCGTACAGCGCGCGCGACATGGACCTGTGGGCCTCCGAGGGCATGCTGTTGATCGTGGCGCGCGACGAGTTGCGCTCGTTTCGCCTTCCGGAGCTGCGAAGCGGGCCACTGTTCCGCATCATCGGCGAGAACCTCTCGGTCGCATGGCTCGGCGACAGTCGTGTGCTGATCGGCCAGGCCGACGGCGTCGCGCTGGCCGATCTCGGCGATCGCTCGGAGCGCGAGGGACTCCCGCTCCGCGGACGGCTGTTCGCGAACTCGCCGGTCGTCGCGCTGGCCGCCGGGCCGGACGGGACCTCCGTCCTGGTGCAGATGCTGGACGGCACCGTCGAGACGCTGCACTTCGATCCCCTGCGCTTCGCGGGAGGAGACGGCACGGCGAACTCCGCCACCGTGGTCGAAGCGCGGCCCCTCACTCCCGCCCCCACGCCCGAGGTCGACAGCGCGGCGGCGCGACCGCCCGCGACTCCGACGGCGGCCGAGCCGCCCGCCGCACCCGAAGTCGAGATCACACCCGAAGTCGAGATCGCTCCGCCGGTCGAGGTCGTTTCCGAGACACGACAACCTCCGCCCCGACGGGAAGAGCCGGCGAAAGACGACTCCGCCGACGCCGATGCGCCGGCCGTGCGCGGGAGGATCGAGGGCGCGGCAGTCTCCGATGTGCAATGGGTCGTGCTGCTCGGGCCGAACAACCTGCTGCGCGAGGCGACGCGCGTTCGCCCCGGCGCCGACGGCTCATGGCGTGTCGACGAACTCGAGCCTGGACGCTATCGGGTTCAGCTCGACGGCGGCGGACAGCGCGTGCCGGTATCCAGGCCGCCGTTCCTCATCCTCGACGTTGCGGACGCCCCCGTCGAGGCGCCCCCGATGCAAGTGCTGAGAAGCCTTTGAGCGACGGCCGCCGGCTTCCCCTGCTGCTGAACGAGTCCGCCGGCCGTGGCCTCGCCACCGACCTGGCGCGAGCCGTCGAGGGGCGGGCCTTGCTCGAGCCGCGCTGGATCGCGGGCCCCGATCAGATGACGGCGGCAGCGGCCGAGGCGGCCCGGCAGGGCCACCCGCGCGTCCTCGTCGCAGGGGGAGACGGTACGCTGCACCGAGCCCTGCGGGGCCTGGCGGGAACGCGGGCCTCGATGGGGTTGATCCCCTGCGGGACGGGGAACGACCTCGCACGTGCCCTGGGGCTCCCGCTCGACCCCGTCCGGGCTCTGAAGGTCGCGCTCGAGGGCACGCAGAGGCGGATCGACCTCGCCCGGATCGACGGGAAGCCGTTCGCCGGCGTGGCGGGCATCGGAATCGACGGCGCGGTCAACCGCTACCTCTCGCGCCGCAACCTGCGGCGCCGAGGCCCGTGGATCTACCCCTACGCTCTCCTGCGCGTGCTGCCCTCGTACGAGCCTCCCCTGCTGACCGCCGAGTTCGACGGCGGTCGCTTCGAGGGCCGCGTGATGCTGGCGGCGGTGGCCAACTCGCCCGTGTTCGGCGGCGGGATGCGGGTGGCGCCGGAGGCGCGCCTGGACGACGGGTACCTCGACCTGGTGCTGGTCAAGGCGTTCTCCAAGCTGAACCTGCTGAAGCTGCTACCGCGCGTCTACCGCGGCACCCACACGACGCACGCCGCGGTCGAGGTACACCGCGTGCGACGCGTCTCGCTGCACGTCCGGGGTGCCGCGACGTTCTTCGCGGACGGCGAGCCGGTGGCCGACGTGGGTGAGCGCCCCTCGACCGTCGAGGTCTGGCCTGGCGCGCTGGGCGTCGTCGCGTAGAATCCCCGGCGGCCCGGGAACTGCATGACGCCCAACTCACCCAGCCGCGAGATCCGTTCCCCGAGCGTGCTGCGCATGGCCGCGCCGCTCGTCGTCTCGTTCTGGATGCGGGCGGTCGTGACGTTCGTGGACACGATCTTCGCCGCGCTGATCGGCGACGCTGCCGTCGCCGCCATCGGGCTGACCGTTCCGTTCGAGTTCCTGATGATCGCGATCTGGGTCGGGATGTCCACCGGACTGACGTCGGGCCTGTCGCGGGCCATGGGCGCGCGCCAGGGCGTCCAGGTGGAACAGTACCTGAGCGCCACACGGCGCATCGTCGCCGCCGTCCTCCCGCTGTTCACGCTGGTCGGGGTCGCGATCTGGTTCGGCGCGCACAAGGTCGGCCTCGAGAGCGACGTGGCCTCCGGCTTCCGGATCTACGGCACGGTCCTGATCTGCGGTTCGGCGGTCACCGCCTTCTGGTCGATCTTGCCCGACTCGCTGGTCAAGGCGCACCAGGACACGCGCTCCACCATGTGGGCCGGCATCTGGTCCAACGTGATCAACGTCTCGTTGAACTCGCTGTTCCTGTTCGTGTTCCACTGGGGCCTGTTCGGAATCGCGTTCTCGACCGTGCTGAGCCGCATCGGCGGGCTGATCTACGCCATCCACCGTGCCAACATCCACGAGCGCAGGCGGCGCGACACGGGCGAGACTCCGGGCGAGGAGCCGGATCCCGCGCCGTACCGGACGATCCTGGCCCTAGCCGTTCCCTCGTCGTTGACGTTCGCGCTGATGGCGCTCGAGACCGCCGTGGTCAACGGCTTCCTGGCGGCGATGAAACACCCGACCGAGACGCTCGCAGCGTACTCGATCTACTACCGGATCGTGTTGTTCTCGTATCAGCCGGTCATCTCGTTCAGCGTCGCACTGCTGCCCTACGCGGCCCGTCGCATGGGTCAGGGGGACCTCGCGGGCGTGCGCCGCGGCCTGCGCGAGACGGGGCTCGCCACGTTGGCTTACGGGATCTGCGTCACGGGGCCGATCATGTGGTTCGGCGCGCCGTGGCTGGCCGCCCGACTCAGCGAGAGCACGCTGACACAGCAGTACACGACGTTTGCCCTGCGCACGGTGCCGCTGTCGTGCGTCGCGGGAGCACCCTTCCTGCTGTCACGCCCGGTGTTCGAGGCGATGAACCGCGGACGCCCCGGCCTCGTCATGGCCGTCCTGCGCTACCTGGTGCTCACCGCCCCGCTGGCCTGGCTCGGGATCGTCGCCGCAGAGCGCGCGGGCCAGCCGGCGCTCTACGGTCTGATCTTCGGTCTGCTCGCGGCCGCGGGCCTGGCCTCGGTGGCCTTCTCTCTCTGGCTGCGCGCGGCGCTCTACGGACGCTCGGCTCAGTTCTCGAACGCCTGATCCACGGCCAGGATGCGGACATTGTCCCGCTCGACGCCCAGCGCGTAGGTCGAGATCTCCCCGTCCTCCGCCAGCACATCGGCCGGTTTGTCCGAACCGTACGTCATCGGGCTGGCCTTCTCCGACGCGAGGGCCTGCGCCAGGTCGTCGGCGGCCCCGGTGACGATCGCGATCTTCATCCGCTCCGCACGCAGGTGCTTGCGAATCGCGGTGTTGACCTCGTCCAGCGTCAGCTCGTCGAGCGTCTCGCGGAATCGCGCGAGGTGTCCCGCCCCGTCGACGCCATAGAACCGATCGTCGATCGCATAACCGAGGCGCGCGGTCGTCGTGTCGGCGAAGTGCAGCACGTACTTCTTGAGGAACGAACGCGTCAGCTCGAACTGCTCTTCCGTCATGCCGTTCTCGACCAGGCGATCGATCTCGCGCACGGCGGCGCGCAGCGCGAAGTGCGCCTGCTCGTTGGGCAGCGTGCGGATCCAGACCTCGAAGATCTGTTGCCGGCGACCGACGTGCGTCGGCGGCATCGAGCGTCGCCCACCGTTGGTGAACGCCTCGATGTACGAGTAGTCGCCGTAGTTCATTCCGCGGGCCTCGCGGATCACCTGGTACAGGTGGCTCGACGAGTTGCGGTGTTCGCCCAGCCACGAGTTGGCCAGCCACAGCGCGTAGAACTCGCGCTCGCCGCGATGCACGTCGATCGGGAAGCCGAAGCTGATCGATGCGTCTGCATCCGGCTTGCTGACGAGCAGCACCTCGTTGGCGTCGATGCTCGCGGGAACCGAGGCATCCGCGACCGTCTTCGTCGCCGCCGGGTCGCCGGCGGGCAGGCTCTCGAGACTGGCGCCGAACGCGTCGAGCTGCGCCGCGTCGAAGCCGCCGCCCAACGCCGGCGTCACGTTGTCCCGCGTGTAGTGTTTCTCGTAGAACGCCTTGACGTCGTCGACCGTGATCGACTCGACGTCGGCCACGAGCCCCTCGGGAGGATGCGCGTACCCGGTGCCCTCGAAGACGAACGAATACAGCGCCGCCTTGCCGAGCTCTTCGTCCGCCTGGAAACGCAGGCTGTTGCGCAGGTAGTTTAGCGTGTCGCTCTTGATGCGGTCGAAGTCCTCCGCGTCGAACGCCGGGCGCAGGTAGGCGTCCTCGAGCAACGGCACGTAGCGGTCGAGCGTGTCGACGTGAGCGCGCCCCGTGAGGACGGTCATCTCGCGATCGACGGCGAGTCCGTACCACGCGGCCAGCGGGTAGAGCTTCTCCAGGATCTGCTCGTACGAGTTGGCCTGCGTCGACCCCTCCGAGAGCATCTCGGCGGTCAGGTACGCGAGACCGGCCTTCCCGTCCGGATCGTCCTGGGAACCGACGTGGAACCAGAGCTTGAAGGTCACCGTCGGATCCTCGGGAACACGCAATTGCACCATGTCGTCCTTCGTCTGGGCGCAGCCGACCAGTCCGACGACGGCCAACGCCAGCAGCCATCCGCCGCCCCGCATCACGAACCTCCCTTCAGCACGGCAACGGTGCGCCGCTTGTTCTCCAGGTAGCGCTGCGCCGCGGCCTGGACGTCTTCCGCCGTGACCGCGTCCAGCGTGCCGTAGTACTCGTCGACCGCGGCGACGCCGCCGGTGATCGCGACGATGCGCGCCATCTGCCCCGCAACGCGATCCGGCGTATCCAGCCCCATCAGGAAGCCGTACTTCGAACGCGACTTGGCGTCCGCGAGCCGCTGCGCGTCGGGCGGGTTGTCGCGATAGGCGTTCGCCGTCTTCTCGATCTCTCCAATGACGTAGTCGATCTTCTCCGGGTCCTTGACCCGGGCGAAGATCGAGAACAGGCCGGGATCGCGGCTGCGGTCCATCGAGGCGCTGACGAACTCGACGACCTGCTCGTCGAGCACCAGCTTCTTGTGCAGATCGCTCGTCTCGCCGAACGCCAGCTCGGTGAGCAGCGCCCCGGCGACGTAGGTCCGATCCCCCGGCGAGTAGCGGTCCGACTTGTAGGCCAGAGCCACGATCGGCAACGTTCGGCCCTCGTAGGTGACGTCGATGCGGCGCTCGCTGGTCTGTTCCGGCTCCTCGGTGATCTGCGGCGCCACGTACCCCGGCTCCCAGTCGCCGTAGTGCTTCTTGATCAGCTCCAGCGTGGGCGCAGGGTCGATGTCGCCCACGATCACCAGCACGACGTTGTCCGGCCGGTAATAGCGCGAGAAGAAGCCCTTCGAATATTCGTACATCTCCGGCATGCGCTTGATGTCGCGCTCGTAGCCCATCGTCGTGTGACCGTACGTGTGTTTCTTGAACGCGGCCTCTTGCCCCGCCTCGAAGATGCGGAAGAACGGGTTCATCCGGTTCTTGCGGTACTCGCCGTACACTGCGCCGGCCTCGGTCTTGAAGCTCTCCTCGGGGTACGCCAGGTTGCGGAAGCGATCGCTCTCGAGCTCCATCACCTGCTCCAGATCCTCGGCCGCGATGCCCAGGTGGTACGCGGTCAGGTCGTCGGTAGTGTAAGCGTTGGCGTCGGCGCCCATCTTCGTGATCCACTCGTTGTAAGCATCGGCCGGGTAGTTCTCGGTCCCGCGAAACATCATGTGTTCGAAGAAGTGGGCGAAACCGCTGTATCCGACTTCGAACTCGTCGCGCGAGCCGGTCCGCACGACCGACCAGTAGGCGACCAGGCCGTCCGAGCTCATCGGAATCAGAATCACGCCGAGCCCGTTGTCGAGCGTCTCGGTGTGCGTCTCGTAGGGGAACACGCCGGCGGCGCCGGCGTCAGTCATGGCCGCGGCCGGGATCAGACAGGCCAGCAGAATCCACGACAACCTCTGGTACTGGGTAATGCGAGTGATATTCATCGAGCTCTCCTCAGTCCTTCAAGCCGGCGGCACGCTGGATCAGCGCGCGATCGCCGGTCACCGCCACACGCTGGAGATACAGGCTCAGGCCGCGCTCTCCGCCGAGTTCCTCGCCGCCTCCGGCCCGGCCCGGGCCGCCGTGCAGCACCTGGGGCATGGCCACGCCCGACCCCGGAAGCATCGGCGCGACCTTCTCCGACCCGACGTACAACCGTCCCTGGTACGACCCTCCCGAGACGAGAAAGCGCGTCAGGAACTCGCCGTCGTCGGTATAGAGCGAGGTGACGAGGCTGCCGCCGCCGCCCGCTCCCATGCAAGCCGCCCCCTCGGCGCTGCCGTCGTAGGGAATCAGCGTCGAGACCGGCCCGAACACCTCGTGCGACTGCACCGCCTTGCCCTCGGCCCCGTCGCGCATACGCAACAGCGTCGGACCGAAGAACCAGCCCTTGCCGGCGGGGTTGCCCACGCCGTCGATCCTCTCGCCGGTGCCCAGGACGACGTCCGCATCCTGACGCAGGAGCTTCACGCCCTCGATGGCGTCGTCGAGCTGCTGGCGCGTCGCGAGCGGCCCCATGGACACCGAGGCGTCCTCCGGGTTGCCGGTGACGATCGCCTCGAGTCGCTCGACCAGGGCGTCCTGAACTTCGGCCAGCCTCTCGCCGGGCACGATGATGCGGCGCACCGCGGTGCACTTCTGTCCCGTCTTCTGCGAGATCTCGCGCGCAACGTCGTTCACGAACACGCCCCAGGTCTCGCTGCCGGGCTCGACGTCCGCGGCCAGCACGGCGGCGTTCAGGCTGTCCGCCTCGAGATTGACCCGTGTGTTCGACTCCAGCATGTTGGCCTTCGAGCGCAGCTTGAGCGCCGTCGACGCCGATCCGGTGAACGCGAGCACGTCCTGCGAGCCGAGCTGGTCCAGCAGGTCGCCCGTCGAGCCGCAGATCATGGAGAACACTCCGGGGGGCAGCGCGCCCGCCTCGTGGATGATCTCCATGCAGCGCTCGGCGACCCATGCCGTGCTCGTCGCGGGCTTGGTGATCACGGGCATCCCGGCGAGGATCGCGCACGCGGCTTTCTCGGCGAAGCCCCACACGGGGAAGTTGAACGCGTTGATGTGGACGGCGACGCCGGACAGCGGCAGCAGCAAGTGCTCGCCCGAGAACCTCGCCGAGCGGCCCAGCTGCACGCCCTCGCCGTCGACGAAGAAGCGCCGCGCGCCCATCGATTCGCCGAGGCTCTTGTAGTGCGACAGCGTGAACGTGCCGCCGTCGATGTCGAACTTGGCGTCCTTGCGCGTCGCGCCGGTGTTGCGCAGCGAGAGCGCGATCAACTCGTCGCGATGCTCGTGCAGCGCCTTCGCCATCGCGCCGAGAAGCTCTGCACGCTGCCCGATCGTCATCTCGTTCAGCGCCGCGTGCCCGGCCGTCCGCGCGTGCTCGAGCGCCTTGCGGAAGTCCACACCCGCGCTCGAGACCTGGGCGATCGTCTCCTCCGAGCACGGATCGACCAGGGGCACGAACCCGGAGTCGGCTTCGTGTACCGTCCCGTGGACGTAGTTACGCAGTGTCTTCATGGGCGACCTGCTCTCCTTGTGTGAATGGGCTGAAACGCACATTAGAGCAGATCGCGGGGGTTCTCGTCAGTCCCAGATCTTGACCTCGAAGCGCCCCTGGGAATCGGCCGCACCACGGTACATACCGCGGGAATTGAACTCCATCGCGATGCTGCCGTCCGCCCCCACGGCGACGATCCCGCCGTCGCCGGGCGACAGCGTTTCGTGGACCACCCGGCGCGCCGCCTCCGCCAGCGTGAGCCCTCCGAGTTCCATCATCGCGGCCACGCTGCGCGCCACCCCGTGCCGGATGAACTCCTCCCCGGTGCCCGTCCCCGAAACGGCGCAGGTGCGGTTGTCGGCGTAGGTCCCCGCGCCCACGATCGGCGAGTCACCGATCCGGCCGTAGCGCTTGCCGGTCAGCCCGCCGGTCGAGGTTCCGGCGGCGAGATTGCCCTCACGATCGAGCGCCACGACGCCCACCGTCCCGCGCTCGTCCCCCGGCGGACGGTCGCGCAGCTTCTGCAGCTGTTCCCAGCGCCGCACGGTGTAGAAGTACTCCGGCGCAACGGCCTCGAGTCCGATCTCGCGGGCGAACTCGTCCGCGCCGGGGCCCCCGAGCAGGACGTGTCGGGTTTGCTCCATGACGCCGCGCGCGGCCGAGATCGGGTTCTTCACGGTACGCACACCGGCCACGGCGCCGCAGGCCAGGTTCGCGCCGTTCATGATCGAGGCGTCGAGCTCGTTCTCACCGAGGTGGTTGAACACCGCCCCCTTGCCCGCGTTGAACAGCGGGTCGTCCTCCAGCAGCCGGATCACGCGCTCGACCGCATCGAGGCTCGGGCCGCCACGGTCCAGGATCGAGCGTCCGAGGTGCAGCGCGCGTTCGAGGCTCTCCTCGTACGCGGTGCGGGTCGACTCGGGCATCGACGGGTCGATCACTCCCGCGCCGCCATGGATCGCCAGCGCGTACTCGATCCGCGGGGGCGGCTCGGGTTCGGGAACGGCGACGGGCTCGGGTTCAGGCTCGGGGGCCGAACAGCCGGCGAGCGCCAGCAGGACAAAGAGGACGAACGTGAGTTTGGACGACATCGATCACCCCTCCCGGCGTCGATGATAGACGCGCGGGTCGGGGTGAGTCCATGGGAGGAGACTCGGTCGGGGGTCTCAGTTCGAGACGGCCTCGCCCTTGTCGGAGCGCATCGACCTGAACGGGCGCTTCGCGCCGGCGTTGATCCGGCGGCGCTTGTCGAACAGCTTGCGCATGCGTTCCTTGGCCTGGCATTCGATCTGCCGCACGCGCTCGCGGCTCAGGCCCATCTCGCGGCCCGTGTCCTGCAGCGTCAGCGGCTGCTGGCCGTTGAGGCCGAAGCGGTACTGGATGACCGTCTGCTGTTGCTCGGACAGGTGCTCGAAGATCTCGGAGATCCCTCCGGTCATCTCCTGGTCCAGTAGCACCTCTTCCATCGAGATGTGCGAGCGGTCGACCAGGCAATCCGCCAGGTGCGTGTCCTGGTCCTCTCCGACCGGTTCGTCCAGACTGACCTCGAGCACGCCGTGCTGCAGCACGCGGTCGATCTTGCTCAGGCTCTTCTCGAGGTATTCGGAGATTTCCTCGCGGTCGGGCTTGCGGCCCAGAACGCGGCGCAGGTGCTTCTCGGCGGCGCGGATCTCCTTCACCTTCTTCATCTGCGAGTAAGGGAGTCGAACCACGTTGGACTGTTCGGACAACGCCTTGAGGATCGACTTGCGAATCCACCAGATGGCGTAGCTGATGAACTTGGTGTCCTTGCTGGCGTCGAACCGCTGGGCCGCCTCGATCAGGCCGACGTTGCCCTCGTTGAGCAGGTCCTCGAAGGGCATGCCCAGCGAGCGGTACTCGGCCGCCACCTTCGCCACGAAGCTCAGGTTGGACTCCACGAGCTCGTTCAGCGCTGCGCGATTCCCCTTCTGGATATCACGGGCGAGGTTCTGTTCTTCTTCTTTTGTGAGGAGTGGGTAGTTGCGGATCTCGGAGAAATAGGCTGACAGGATGGAGTTCTTCGTGGGGCGTGATGCCATTCATGTCCTCTCTCTCGGTGCGCCGGGATCGTGTCCACAGAGTTCAAGCCTCACCGACCTCATCGGTGCTCGAGTTGCGCGTGACCGGCTGTCAGTTGCCGGACTTCTGCAGCTCGAGCGTTCCGAGGGGAGATCCGCCGTGTGCATCGTCGCCGCTGAGGACTCCCGCACCGGATGCGAGAGCGCTGGCGGGCCCGATGGCTTCGAGAATCGATTCCGCGTCCACGGTGCGGACGCTGGGTTTCTCGTACGACTTGTCGGAGTGCTTGTTCATGGCACGATTCCTCGTTTGCGTGCTCGATCTGTGGTGAATCTATGGATCGATTTGCGCTCCTGCAACGCCCAATTCCGTAAAGAAACTCCCAGGAAAAGGTGTTTTCGGGCTATTCCCTCTTGACGGCATGGCCCCGTGGCCCGTACAGGGAGATGCGAGGGACCTTCTCGGGTCGTAGATGGGTATGGCAGTGCAAGAACGACGTCTCACGGCCGGCGCGAGCGCGGCCCTGGTGCTTCTGCTCGCGGCGACGATCGCGCGGGGCGACGGCCTCGCTCCGCTGCGTGTCCACCGGCCGCTGGGGGCGGAAGGTCCCGAGCACAGAGTGCTCTCCGAACGGACGCTCGTGGTCGGCGTCGAGGTGGACCGCGACGAGGCGCGTCTGGTCGGATACACCGTCAAGCCCCGCCCCTTCGTCGACGCGGCGCGCCACGCCCCTCCACGAGCGCTGGACGGGGGTGTGGCCGTGCAACTCGAGGTCGAGCTGCTCGGGCCGCGCGGCGCGAGCTTCGTGCGACGGTTCGAGGCGCGCCCGATCTGCCTGCATCACGGACCGGACGCCCAGCCCCACGTCGTGGGCGACACGATCGCCCCTCATCGCGAGAGCTTTACGCTGGAGCTACCCGAGATCGAGGGATTCGACCGGATCGAGGTCGGCTACTACGAGCGCAGCCGCGGCAGCACCCGGCGACGGCTGCTCGGCGCGCGGCCCCTCGACCGCGCCCGTTTCGACCCGGCCGGGCGCCCGACGGGCTACGAGCAGCTTGCCTTCGCCCGCTCGGAGCCCGCCGAGGCCGTCGTCTCCCCCACGGCGTCCACGGTGAGCTGGCCCGAGGATCACGGCGACACCGAGGACTACCTGGTCTTCGGATCGGAGCCCGAGGCCGACGAGCGCATCAACGTCGTCATCGTGCCCGACGGATACACCTACGCGGAGAAGGCCACGATGGAGACCCACGCGTCGGACCTCGTGACCTACTTCCGTGGGAAGACCCCCTACGGTGAGCACGATCCGCTGATCAACTACGTTCTGGTGTACGCGTACTCCGAGGAGAGCGGCACCGATCAGTGCGATTGCGGAATGGTAGTCGACAGCGCCATGGGGACGCGGTTCCAGAGCGCGGACGGCAACCCCTGCGGCCATCTGGCCAACCGCTGCCTGTACTACGGCTCCTCGTGCGACTCGACGGGGACGTCCAACATCGTCGCCGCCGAGCTGCGCGCCCCGGTCAAGGACGTCACGCTGGTGATGGTCAACACGACGCGCTACGGCGGGTGCGGCGGGGCGCGAGCGGTGTACAGCGCTGGAAACGGCCAGGCGCGGGAGATCGCCGTCCACGAGTTGGGGCACACGCTGGCCGGACTGGCCGACGAGTACGGCGGCAACCCGACCTGCGCGGCGTTCGCCAACGAGATCAACGCCTCCTCGAACGGAACGGTCGGCGCGTGGCCCGAGTGGATCGAGGATCTCGGGGCACCCGTCGAGGGGGCCCAGTATTACGACTCGTGCCTGTTCCGGCCCGAGCCCAACTGCGAGATGCGGCAACTGAACCAGCAGTTCTGCCCGGTCTGCAATCAGAAGTGGGCGCTGACGTTCTACGGCCACGAGCGCACGGCGCCGACCGCGCCGCTGCGTTCGGTCCATCCGGCGGGGCCGGTCGAGGTCGGAACGGGCGTCGAGACGCAGTTCTCGGTCTCCACCCGCCTGGGGACCGGAGAGGGCGTGACGCACGAGCTCACCTGGTCGGTCGAGGCTCCCGGGGACGGCGAGCCGCAGATCCTGGCCGGCGGAACGCCCGAGTTCGCGCACGTTTTCGACGCCCCGGGGACGCACGTCGTACGCTGCGAGGTGATCGCCGACACCAATTTCGTCAAGCCGCTCAAGTACGGCGCGAACGTCGACACGGCGACGTGGACCGTCGAGGTGACGGCGCTGGCCCCTCCGGGCGAGATCTCGCCGCCCGGATCGCCCGCCCCGCTGCGCTTCGCCGACGCCACGTCGCTGACCTGGGAATCCACCGCCGCGGCGACGACCTACAACTTGTATCGCGGCGACGCGTCCGACCTCGGCGGCGCCGGCGGCGCCTGTCTCGCCTCGGACCTGCCCTCCAACTCGGCAACCGACACCGGCTCGCCTGCCCCCGGCACGACGTGGGCCTACTTCGTGACGGGCCGCAACTCGGTGGGCGAGGGAACCGCCGGCCACGCGTCCTCCGGCGCTCCGCGAGCGATCGCGACTCCCTGTAATTAGGAACCCGTCGGCAAGCCGCGTCGCGCGACGATCGCTATAATCCCCGCCTGAACCGCCGCGCGCCGGCACGACTCCGCATCGGAGGACGCAGTGAACCAGACCGTGGAAGCGCTACGCATCGCAGTCGTCGGGGCGGGCCCCGCCGGGTTCTACACGGTGCAACACCTGCTGCGACAGGACCGCCCGGTCGAGGTGGACCTCTACGACCGGCTGCACACGCCGTTCGGGCTGGTGCGGCACGGCGTCGCGCCGGATCATCTGAAGATCAAGTCGGTGATCGCCGTCTATCACAAGCTGGCGCTCGACCCGCGCATGCGATTCTTCGGCAACGTCGACTTCGGCACGGACGTCACGCTGGACGACCTGAAGGAGTACTACCACCAGATCGTCCTCTGCACCGGCGCACAGACCGACCGGCGGTTGGGCATCCCCGGCGAAGACCTGGCGGGCAGTCACCCGGCGACCGAGTTCGTCGCCTGGTACAACGGACATCCCGACTATTCGGGCCTGAAGTTCGATCTCGACACCGAGCGCGCCGTCGTCGTGGGCGTCGGCAACGTGGCGGTCGACGTGGCGCGCATCCTGTGCCGCACACGCGAGGAGTTGCTGCGCACCGACATCGCGGACTACGCGCTGGACGCCATCGCCGGCTGCAGGATCCGCGAGGTGGTGATGCTCGGCCGTCGGGGACCGGCCCAGGCCGCGTTCACCAACCCCGAGGTCAAGGAGCTGGGAGAGCTCGAGGGGGCCGACGCGCTGACGCTTCCCGACGAGATGCGACTCGACCCGCTGAGCGCGAGGGTCGTCGAGGAGGCCGCCGACAAGAAGCTGGACCGCAAGCTGGAGCTGCTCAACGGGCTCGCGGGCGGGGCCGGCGGCGGGAAGCCGAAGCGCCTGACCCTGCGTTTTCTCGCCTCTCCGGTCGAGATCCTCGGCGACGAATCGGGCGCGGTCCGCGGCGTCCGCATCGAACGCAACGAGTTGCTCGAGGGAGACCGCGGCAAGCTGAAATCGCGCGGCACGGGCGAGTTCGAGACGCTGGACGCGGGGCTCGTGTTCCGCTCGGTCGGCTATCGTGGAGTGCCGCTGCCCGGCGTCCCGTTCAACGACGACTGGGGCACGATCCCCAACGAGACGGGCCGCATCCTCGACGACGGCGGCGCTGCGCTGCGCGGCCTGTACGTCAGCGGCTGGATCAAGCGCGGTCCCTCCGGCGTCATCGGCACGAACAAGCCCGACGCCAAGGAGACCGTGAGCGCCATGCTCGAGGACGCCTCGTCCGGAACGCTGCTGCAGCCCGTGGCCTCCGGCGGCGACGCGATCGTGAACCTGCTGCGCGAGCGTTCGGTGGCCTTCATCGATTACGCCGCCTGGCAGCGACTCGACGCGCTCGAGCTCGACGGCGGGAAAGCGGCGGGGCGGCCGCGCGTCAAGTTCACTCGCCGCGAGGAGTTCGAGCGAGCGCTGGCCGACTGACGAGGTTCCGGCTCCGACGGCGCACCGAACGACGCCACGACGTTACGAAAACGGCATCCCGCCCGATGCCGGCAGGCCGATTCTCGATTGGTCGATTTGTAGGCGCACGAGTCACGGAATCCCCACTTGCACCCGCATCGGGGGTGCGTACCTTGAGCGTGAGCGGCGCCACGAGCTGAATCGTGGTGCAACCCGTTTTACCCCCGAATGGGAGGACAGCCGACCATGTCCTACACGCCACGCATCTACAGCCTGATTCAGGGCGAGCTGTGCAAGCAGATCGCCTTCACCTTCTCGGTCCTGCGCAATCACAGCCGTCCTGGAGCCGCGAACCTGGCGCCGGGAGACCGGTTCCGTTTCTCGGTGGACGTGACGAACAACTCCGACCTGACGTTGACCCTGCACAGCGGGACGATCGCCCCCGGCCTGGCCGCCGAGTTCCGGCAAGAGTCGTTCGCGGAGACGCTCGCGCCTCGCGAGAAGAAGCGGCTGGTCGTCGTCGAGGGCGAGATCGTCCGACTGGCGCGCGGCGTCAACCTGTTCGACCAGATCGGCAAGGTCAGCGTCTCGATCAAGGCCGACCTGTCCGATGTCCGCTTCCGTGAGTCCGAGCGTCCGCTGGTCTACTCACGCGGCGGCGACGCGCCCTCGGTCGCGCTGGAGCCGGCGGCAAGAGCCGACGGCCGAGTGAACGCACCTCAGGCCCCCGCGACGCAACGACCGGACTGCCGTCGGACCCGGCCGCGAGCTCTGCCGCTGAGCAGCGTTCTAAGCTGAGCGGCGCTCGTGCCGGCGCGTCAGCGGCGCGCAAATCTGCTCGTGACACTGCCTCGGGACGGCGGGAAGCCGACCCGCGGCCGACGCTCGTCCGGCGACGAGGTGGACCAGGGAGCGGTAGCGCAGGCAATCACGGCAACGCTGGATCCGGCCCAGGGCGACCAGCCTGAGTGCGTCCAGTTCGTCCCGGGTACGACCAGGGGGAAGCCTCATCGCGTTCTCCGTACGCCCCACGTTCACTAGAACGCACGAACCGCGTCCGGAGTTTCAACTTTCCCCACGTCTCCCTGCCCGTCAGACGGAGAGCTCCATTCCGTCGTGCGCCACCGTCACGCGCGGCAGCGGATCCGCCGCGAGCCGTTCGGACACCCCGTCCCCCAGGTGGACCAGGACGATCCGCTTCGCGCGCAGCCGATCCACGCCAGCGCGCAGTTCCTCGAGCGAGACGTGGGAGACCTCCGGCACGGGGTGCAGCTGGCTGCATTCGAGGATCAACGCGTCGCAATCGTCGGCCAGCCGCTCGAGGCCGGCGCACCAGCTCGTGTCCCCGCTGACGGCCACGCGCCGGCCGTCGAATCGGAAGCGCAACCCGAGCGACGTGGCGTGGTGTTGCATGGGAATCGCGTCGACCGACAGGCCGCGGCCCGTCGCCACGGCGTCACGCTGCTCCAGCGGCCACTCGTGGTAACGGATCTCGAACCGTGGCTCGCCGAGCAGTTCCGGGTAGCACAGGTCGACGAGCCCCTCGAGAACCCGCTGCGTTCCCGGCGGACCGAAGACGTCGAACGGCTGTCGGCGCCGGTGCCGGAAGTGGGCGTGCAGCAGCCAGAACGGCCAGCCGGCCACGTGGTCGCCGTGAAGGTGGGTCAAGAACAACCGGTCGGTCGAACGCACGAGGTCCTCGGCGACCCCGGCGAGGCCCATCATCGCGGACGGCCCGACGTCCACCAGGAAGGCACCGTCGCTCTCCGTGAGGATCCACAGGCCGGCGAAGCCCCGCCCGCCCTCGCAGAAGGCGTTGCCCGACCCCAGCACTCTGACGATCGCCTCGGCCATCCACGCTCCACCGCTCGCGAAGCGCTGGAGTATATCCCACGTCCCTCCCCCCGGGAATCGAGCGCTTTCTGGCCCCGGGACTGGCATCCGACGGTCGTTTTTCGGTAAATTGAGGCACCGTTCTCGGAGAAGTCGTGAGGTGAGAAATGAACCATGAACCGGCGCGGGGAGTCGATCGTCTGATCGAGAGCCTCAACGACGCGGTCGCCCTCGATCGCGTCGATGCGATCACCGATCGCATCAAGCAACAGTTGGAGTCGTTGATCGGGAACTCGGAACTCCGTCTTCCGGCTCCGCTCACCCGCTGCTGCCCCGACAGCTACGCGCGGCGTCTGCTGCACCGCGACGAGAAACGCGGCTACAGCGTCGTCGTGATGACCTGGGGCCCGGGACAGCGCACGGCGCTGCACGATCATTCGGGCATGTGGTGCGTCGAATGCGTCGTCAAGGGCGAGCTCGAGATCAGCCAGTTCGACGTTCTGGGGAACGAGGACGAGCGCTGGCGCTTTCACCGGACCTCGCAGGTCCGCGTGGGCGTCGGGGAGGCCGGCTCGTTGATTCCTCCGTTCGAGTACCACGTGATCGCCAACCCGCGGAGCGACACCAGTTCGGTCACGCTGCACGTGTACGGCGGCGAGATGAAGCAGTGCAATCTCTACATCCCTCAGAACGAAGGCTGGTGGCAGCAAGAGACTCGATCTCTGACGTATGACAACTGACACCACCCGCCTCGAGAATGGTGAATGCAGATCTTCGACAACATCATGGATACGATGGGCGATACTCCGCTCGTCAAGCTGCGGCGCCTGCAACCTGACGGAGCGCTGGTTGCGGCGAAGCTCGAGTTCTTCAACCCTGGCGCCAGCGTCAAGGACCGGATCGGCCCTGCGCTGATCGACGCCGGCGAACGGGAGGGGCGACTGAAACCGGGCGGATGGATCGTCGAGCCGACCTCGGGCAACACCGGAGTCGGCCTGGCGATGGCGGCGGCGCTTCGCGGCTACAGGCTGGTCTGCACGGCCCCCGACAAGATCCCGACCGAGAAGATCGCCCTGCTCGAGGCGTTCGGGGTCGAGGTCATCACCTGCCCGACCAGTGTGGAAGCCGACGATCCGACGTCGTACTACAAGGTGGCCGAGCGAATCCGCGACGAGCGGGACGCCTATCTGCCCTACCAGTACTACAACCAGGCCAACCCGCAGGCGCACTACGACAGCACCGGCCCCGAGATCTGGCGCCAGACCGAGGGCAAGATCACCCACTGGGTGGCCGGCATCGGCACCGGCGGAACGATCAGCGGTGTTGCGCGCTACCTGAAGGAACAGAACCCGGATGTCCGTGTCGTGGGCATCGACGCCCGCGGCAGCATCTACGAGTTCTTCCGCGAGCACGGGCACCTGCCCCCGGCCGACACGATTCATCAGTACCTGATCGACGGCATCGGCGAGGATTTCATGCCCGAGACCGTCTGGTGGGACTATATCGACGACGTCGTGACGATCGAGGACAAGCAGGCCTATCGCGTGACGCTCGATCTCGCGCGGAAAGAGGCGATCTTCTGTGGGTCGTCGTCAGGAGCAGCCGCCGCCGGCGCGTTCGAGGTCGCGAAGGACCTGCCGGACGACGCCATCGTCGTCACGCTGTTCCCCGATTCCGGAGAGCGATACCTCTCGAAACTGAACCAGAACTGGATGTCGGAGCGCGGACTGCTCGACTCCGACGATTCCTGAACGACCCCGCCCCCCATTGCGAGGAGTCTCCCCATGAAGATGAAGACCGCGCTGCCGCTTCTGTTCCTTCTCGCCACCGTGATCCTGGCCGGTTGCTCCGGCTCCGGTTCGGCCGGCGGCCCCGGCGGCGCCGTGGAGGCGTTCTACGACCACATGAACGGCGGGCGCTACGACGAGGCCAAGGCGCTCTACGCCAACGACGCCGGCGTCGAGGACATCTTCTCCGGCGACATGTCGTTCGCCGACTGGGCCGAGTTCGAGACCCGCGACGGATCCGTCGACGCTGTGACGATCGTCGAGGAGACGGTCTCGGAGGACGGCTCGACCGCCCAGATCCGCTTCGAGGTGAAGTACGCGGACGGCACCGGGCGCACCGCCAACGTCGAGGTGAAGAACGAGGGTGGCGCCTGGAAGCTGATGCCGATCAGCTGACGGCCGGATCTCGCTCGACAAGAAAAAACCCGGACGGCCGCCCTTCAACAGAGCGGCCCGACCGGGTTTCGAATCTTCCGATTCGCAGCGCGATCAGATAACCATTTCCTTCAGGTTCTTCAGCGCGCGCAGCTTGATCTTCGTGGTCGCCGGCTTCGCCGGAATGTCCATCATCTCACCCGGCTTGAACGGGTTCGGGACATTCTTCCGCGCCCTGCGGGCGGGGACCTTCTTCTTCTCGATCTTGAGCAGACCCGGAAGCGTGAAGCTCCCGGCACCACGACGACCGAGGCTCTTCGAGATGTGCGTCGAGAGAGACTCGAGCACGGCGGAGACGTCGCGACGCGTCAGTTCGGTGTCGGACGAGATTGCGTTGAGCAACTCGCTTTTGGTCATCGGCTTCTTCTTGGCAACAGCCTTGGCCATGTTTCTGGCTACCTCCCTTAGAGAGACGTTTTGTTTGCGCCTGAAGTTTGACGCAACCCGAGTTTAGCGAGTTTCCTCGATGAATTCAATCGCCCGGGCCATAAAGTGCTGTTTTTTTCGGGGTTCGGAGCACATGCAGCGAACCGCGTCTCACGCTCTCGCGTCGCGCCGACAACGAGGTCGGCGCACAGGAGCGGCGCTTACTCCCCTTCGTCGGGCTTCAACTGCGTGCGAAAAACCGCGGCATCGCTCGTCGGCAGCTTGCACACTCCGCGCTCGCAGACGTACGCGGTGGCCTTCGCCTTGCGCGGGATCTTACCCTGCAGCAACGGAACCAGGCTCAGCTGCTCGTTCAGGTCCTTTCCCTGGCGGGCGACGATCACGACCTTGCCCGGGACGAAGTTCTCGCGCAGCACGCGAAGGAACGGTTCGGCGTTGCGCTTGTCTCCCTTCGTCACGATCACGACTTCCTTGGGCGCGCCGCTGCGAAAGTCGAGCGCCAGCAGAGCTTCGGAGACGCTGCGCGCGCTGCGTGCGATCGTCGGAGCGAGGCTGCGCAGCAAGTCGTCGGCGCGCACGCGATAACGGTCGGACGTCGTCAGCTCGTGCAAGCGCGCCAGGTTCATCAGCGCGATCGAGTTGCCCGACGGCTCGGCTCCGTCACGCGACGGCTTCTCGCGCGCGAGCAGAGTCTCGTGGTCGTCGCTGGTCATGAAGTAGCCGCCGGCATCGGCATCGAGGTACTGCCCGTCGAGGATCTCCTGCAGCTCGACCGCCTCGCGCAACCAGCGCGCCTCGAAGGTCGCCTCGTACAGATCGAGCAACCCCGCGATCAGGAACGCGTAGTCGTCGAGGTAGGCGTTGTGCCGCGACCGCCCGTCCATATAACTGCGCCGCAGACCACCCTCATCGTCGCGCATCTCGCGTAGCACGAAGTCCGCAGCGTCCGCCGCGCGCCGCGTGAACTCCGGCTCGGCCAGCGTGAACCCCCCGCGGGCGAACGCCGAGATCATCAGGCCGTTCCAGGAAACCAGGATCTTGTCGTCGCGCAACGGCGGCGGTCGGTGCAGGCGCTCTTCGTACAGCCGGGCGCGGATCCGCTCCAGCCGCGCAACCAGCGGCGCACGCTCGACCTCCAGGCGCGCCGCCTGCTCCTCGACGGACTCCGTTACGTGAAGGATATTCCGGCCCTCGAAGTTCCCCCCCGGCGTCACCCCGTAGTAGGCCGAGATCCACCGCGCGTCCTCCTCGCCCAGCACCGCGGTCAGCTCGGCCGGCGTCCAGGTGAAGAACCAGCCCTCCTCCCGCTCACCGCCCGGAGTCGGACTGTCGGCGTCGGTCGCCGAGTAGAACGCCCCTCCGGGAGCGGTCATCTCGCGCGACACGTAGCGCAGGACCTCGCGCGCGACGCGCGCGAGCTCGTCGTTGCCGGTCGCCTGGAACGCCTCGAGATAGGCGACGGTCAACAAGCCGTTGTCGTACAACATCTTCTCGAAGTGCGGCACGAGCCACTGCGCATCGACCGAGTAGCGATGAAAACCACCGCCGACCTGGTCGTACATCCCGCCACGAGCCATCTTGGTCAACGAGTGCGTGGCCATCTCCAGGGCCTGCGCGTCGCCCGTTCTCCGATGGTGTCGCAACAGCAGCCGGATCGACAGTGAGCTGGGGAACTTCGGCGCGCGCCGCAACCCGCCGTGCTCGGCGTCGTACGAGCCCGCGTACGACGCGAACGCCGCGTCGAGAGCGGTCGCGTCGGGCATCTTCTCCCCGGCCGCGGGCGTCATCGCCGTCGCTATGCGCGCCGCGATCTCGTCGGCGCGCTCGGCCGCCTTCTCGGGCTGCTCGTCGTAGAACCGTCGGAGCTGGCCCAGCAGGGTCAGGAACCCGCGGCGCGTTCCGCGGTCCCCGTCGCGTGCCGGGAAGTAGGTTCCCCCGAAGAACGGCGTGCGGTCGGGCGTCAACCAGGTCGTCATCGGCCAACCGCCGCGCCCGGTCAACATCTGCACCGCGCTCATGTAGATCGAGTCGACGTCGGGGCGCTCCTCGCGATCGACCTTGATCGCGATGTAGTTGGCGTTCATGAACTCGGCGATCTCGAGATCCTCGAACGACTCCTCCTCCATCACGTGACACCAGTGGCAGGTCGAGTAGCCGATGCTGAGCAGGACGGGCCGGCCCAGGCGACGCGCCGCCTCGAACGCCTCGTCGCCCCACGGGTACCAGTTGACCGGGTTGTGGGCGTGCTGCAACAGATAGGGACTGGACTCGAGGATCAGGCGGTTGGTGTACCTGGGCGAGCCGTCGGCCTCCAGGTGGTGGGTGCGCGGCACGTAGCCCTTGCCGCGAGCCTCCAGGGCCGCCGCGAGCCGTCGCTCCAGCTCCGCCGGGAAGGGACCGGCGCCCGGGGCCTGGAACTCGTGCGCGGGAGACTCGCCGACGTCCTCCGCCGCGGGCCCGCCGACACAGCCCAGGACTCCGACCAGTGCCATCACGGCGGCCACACGGCCGACGGCCGATCTGTCTCGCTCCCACGACATCCGGTCAGTGTTGCACGGATCCGCCGTCGCGAGACACGCAACTCGCCCCTCCCGAACCTGCCGCCGGGCCGGCGTTCGGCTAAGCTAATCGTCGAGAACGAGCAAAGGGTGCCGGCTACAGCCGGACCGGCAGGTGACGGTTGAGGCGACAACGGCCGTGATCGACGTACTGATCATCGAGGACGACGCGGACATCGCGCTGTCGCTGAAGCACTACATCGAGCGCCAGGGCGAATTCCGTGTGAGCGTCAGCGGTGACGGCGAGCGAGGCATCGAGCAAGCCCGCCGGGACCGTCCCCACCTGATCCTGCTCGACCTGAACCTGCCCGGCGTGGACGGTATGGAGGTCTGCCGCCGGCTGCGCGACGCTCCCGAGACCGAGTCGGTACCGGTGATCATGCTGACCGCGCGCGTCGACGAGCGGGACAAACTGCAGGGTCTCGAGCTGGGAGCGGACGACTACATCACGAAGCCGTTCTCGGTGAAGGAGGTCGTGGCTCGGGTTCGCGCGGTGCTGCGCCGCGCGCCGACTGCCGACGACGCTTCGGCGACGTTGAGGCTGGGCGGCCTCGAGCTCGATCCGGGCAGCCGTCGCGTGCACTGCAACGGGGCGGAGGTGACGCTGACCCGTATGGAATTCGATTTGCTCGCGGAGCTGCTGAACCGGCGCGGGCGCGTCCTGACCCGCGAGGCCCTGCTCGAGCAGGTGTGGGGCTACGACCACCCCGGAACCACGCGCACGGTCGACGTGCACGTGCGGCAACTGCGGAAGAAGCTCGGCCCCGCGGTCGCCGCACGGATCGAGACCGTGATCGGTGTCGGCTATCGGATGAGCGACGATTGAGACTCAGGCATCGTTTCCTGGCGTACCTGTGCGTCGCCGCCCTGCTGGGCGTGCTGCTCGTCGCGGTCGCCTCCGTCGGCGTGCTGCGCGTCACCGTGCGCGAGCGGGTCGCCGAGCGCGTCCGCATCGAGGCGGCGCTGCTGTCGCAGTGGGTCGAGAGCGCGGGTGAGGGGCTCGATCCGCAGGCGCTCGCCGTCCAGGCCGCGCGAGAACTCGAGCTGCGTACGACGCTGATCGACGAGCGGGGCATCGTGCTGGGGGACTCGGCACGGGAGCGGGACGACGTGGCGCTCATGGAGAATCACCTCGAGCGCCCGGAGATCGCCGGGGCTCGAGCGAGCGGCCGCGGCGACAGCTACCGCCGCTCGGACACGACGAGCGCGACGTACTTCTACGCCGCCCACGCCGTGCCTGCCGGGGGGCCGGTGCGTTACGTCCGTGTCGCGCTTCCGGAGGCGGAACTACGGCGCCTTCAGGACAGCTCGACGCCATCGATCGTCCTGGCGACCCTGGCCACGATGGTGCTGCTCGTCGCCCTGAGCTACGTCCTCGTTCTACGCTTCTCGCGTCCGATCGAGGCGCTGAGCAACTCCGTGCGACGCATCGTGTCCGAGGATCGCCGTGCCGAGCTGCCGTACGCCCACGTCCGCGAGGTCGACCGTTTGCGCGACGCGGTGGACACCCTGCGCAGGGACCTGATCGAGGAGCTCAGCGCGCTCGAGGCCGAGGACGCTCTGCTGACCTCCGTCTTCTCCGGCATGCGCGAAGCCGTGCTGCTCGTCGGCCGCGACCGGAGGGTCCGGCTGGCCAACGATGCGCTGCGTGAGACGCTGGGCATCGACGGCGACCCGCGTGGACAGATGCTGGAGGAGGTCGTTCGACACCCGACGATCCTGAGCCACGTGGAGCAGGTCTTCGCGGCGGGCCACGAGGCTCGCGGAGAGCAGCCGCTTCGGTTTGCGGAGGTCGATCGTGCGTTCGAGATCCGCGGGACCCCACTGCGCCGTTCGGACGACGACGCCGTCGATTCGGTTCTCGTACTGCTGCTCGACGTCACCCGCCTGGAGACGTTGGAGAGCATGCGGCGTGACTTCGTGGCCAACGTGTCGCACGAGCTGCGCACTCCGCTGACCTCGATCAAGGCGTTCGTCGAGAATCTGCTCGAGGGCGACATCGACGACCCCGCGACCTCGCGCCGCTTTCTGGAGATCATCCTCAAGCACGCGGATCGCATGGGCGATCTGGTCGAGGACCTGACCGACCTCTCGTCGATCGAGACCGGATCGATCTCGCTGAACGTCGACGCGGTGGACGTGCACAGCCTGGGCCGCGAGTGCTTCGATCAGCTGCAGCCGCTGGCGCGGGCCCGGTCGATCGAACTGTGTCTCGAGCTGCCCGCAGGGTTCCGCGTCCGCGCGGATCGACGCCGTCTGCACCAGATGCTGGCCAACCTGCTCGACAACGCGATCAAGTTCGGCCGCGAGGGCGGGCGCGTGGCGCTCTTCGGCCGGTTCGACGGCGAGTGGGTCGAGATCGGCGTCGAGGACGACGGCATCGGGATCGGCGAGGCGGACCGGGAGCGAGTCTTCCACCGCTTCTACCAGGTCAGCCGGGAGCGCTCCCCCGCCGTCCGCGGAACGGGCCTGGGGCTGGCCATCGTCAAGCACCTGATGCGGCTGCACGGCGGAAGGGTGGAGATCGAGTCCGAGCCGGGCCACGGGTCACGATTCGTCCTGGTATTTCCAGGCCGATGAACGGTATGTTCATGTGGACCGAACGGGTCCACTTTGCGTCCCCACGGTCGGCGCGCCGCGAACCATCGTGGCGTACAGTCAATCGAGAACCTGGTTCCGCACCACGCCCGGAGGAAGTGCCTTGGAGACCGACGTCCGCAAGAACCCCGCCCTGCTGAAACTGGACCTGTACTGCCGCGGCATACGGCTCGACGAGTCTCTACTCGACGAGCGTTCCGGTCGCAAGATCCTGCGCACGCGCGCCGGCCTGGGCTCGGGCCTCGAGGCGATCTTGCCGGGCGGCCTGTGGACCAACATCCCGGTGCGCGAGTTCTTCGTCGAGGATTCCCCGTACACCCTCATGGAGCATGACGAGGAGCTCTGGATCCGCCACGCGGAGCTCGGCTGGGTCAGCCCGATCCGGCTGTCCCCCCGTCCCCCGTGGTACGACGACAAGACCTCGAGCGGCAAGCTGATGACGCGCATCGGCTCGCTGCAGGGCACCTACCTCGGCGTCTACCCGTCCAAGGTGTGCGAGTACTGGCTGGAGCAACCGAAGGAGCAGTGTCGATTCTGCTCGGTCGGCTTGAACCTGGGTGCCGACGACGCCGACGACAAGTCCGTCGACGAGGTCGTCGAGGTCGTGCTCGCGGCGCAGCGCGAATCCGGCATCACCTACGTCGACTTCAACACGGGCCACTACGACGGCGACACGTACCTCGACATTCTCGAGCCGTACATTCGCCGCGTGAAGGAGGCGACGAACCTGCTGATCGGCGTGCAGACGCCGCCGCACCGCGACCTGAAGCGTTACCACGACCTGCGACGCATGGGTGTCAACCGTGTCTCGTTCTGCTTCGAGCTGTTCAACCCCGAGTGCTTCCAGAAGGTGTGCCCCGGCAAGCACCGGGAGTACGGGCTCGATCGCTACCTCGCTGCGGTCGAGTACTGCGCGAAGGAGGTCGGACCGACCGGCCGCTCGTTCGAGCCCTGGGTGGTCAACGGCGAGATCATCGCCGGCCTCGAACCCCCCGAGGACTCGATCAAGGCCATCGACTGGATCACCTCCGTCGGCGCAGTCCCCACGGTGTGCGTCTTCCGCCCGCTGGAGGGGACCGACTACAAGGACGTTTCACCGCCGAAGACCGAGGACGTGGTGCCGGTCTTCCGCCGGCTGTACGAGGCCTGCATGGAGCGCAGCCTGCCCATCGGTGCGGCGCCCAACGTGCACGTCTCGCTGGTGATGCTCCCGGAGGAGGGTCGCTGGCTGCAGCACGACCCGCAGCGCTTCCGCTTCGGCGAGCTCAAGCTGCGCGCCATGCGCAAGTACTTCCGCTACCGACTCGGTCGCGAGATGCGCCGCGCGTCGGCGGCCAACGCCTGAGCCGACTAGACCGTCCGGGAGAAGGACGTCGAGCTCGACCCGCGCTCGCGCAGGTGGCGGTCGAACGTCATACACAGGTTGCGCACGAACAGCCGACCGAGCCCCACGACCTCCAGCCGATCCGCTCGGACCTCGATCAGTCCGTCGTCCACCGGTCCACCGGGCGCGGCCAGCTCGTCCAGCTCGCGGCGGAAGTACTCGCCGAACTCGATCCCCGTCGCGCGCTCCAGCACCTGCCGATCGAGGCGGAAGTTGCACATCAGCTCGCGGATCACCTCGCGGCGGATGAGATCGTCGCGATCGAGGATCCGGCCGCGCGCGATCGGGAAGTGACCCTCGTCCAGCGCGGCGTAGTAGCGCGAGAGCTTCTTCTCGTTCTGCGCGAAGCTGCCGCGGACGTCGCCGATCGCCGACACGCCGAGCCCCAGCGCATCGGTTCCCGATCTCACGGTGTAGCCCATGAAGTTGCGTGACAGCGTCCCCTCGCGCTGCGCCGTGACGAGCTCGTCCTCGGGCAACGCGAAGTGATCCATGCCGATCGCCGCGTAGCCCGCCTCGAGCATCATCCGCCGCGCGATGAGGAACAACTGCAGCTTGACCTCGGGGTCCGGCAGTTCCGCCTCGTCGATCCGGCGCTGGTGCGCCACGACGCGCGGAACGTGGGCGTAGGAGTAGACCGCCACGCGATCGGGACGTAGATCGAGCACCTGCCGCATGCTCTCGGTGAACGTAACGGTCGTCTGGCGCGGCAGGCCGTAGACCAGATCGACGTTGACGGACTCGAAACCGAGGTCGCGGCAGCTCTGCATCAGCTCGCGCGTCTGACGCCCCGTCTGGTGTCGCTCGATCGCCGCCTGGACGTCCTCGGTGAAGTCCTGCACGCCGAGAGACACGCGGTTGAACCCGGCCCCGCGGAGCGCCTCCAGTTGCTCGAGCCCGGTGACGCGTGGGTCGAGCTCGATGGCGACCTCCGCATCGCGCGCGACGTCGAATCGCCCCGCGATGCGCGCGTACAACTCCTCGAGCTCCGCGGCCGTCAGGTAGGTCGGCGTCCCCCCGCCCCAGTGCAGCTGCGAGACGCGGCGGCGCTGAGGCAGCGCGTCGGCCAGCAGGTCGATCTCACGCTGGAGATAGCCGAGATAGCGCGAGACGATCTCGTGCCGGCGCGCGATGACGACGTTGCAGCCGCAATAGGCGCAGCGCTCGCGACAGAACGGCAGGTGCACGTACAGCGACAGCGGCTCGTCGCCGAGCTCGTCGGCGGCGCGCAGACGCGAGCGATACTCCGCGGCATCGTACGCGTCATCGAACTCGACGGCCGTGGGATACGACGTGTAGCGCGGCCCGGGCCGGTCGTAGCGCCGCATGAGGGCGGCATCGACTTCGATCTCGGACACCGCCACCCTCCTCGCCGGCGCGGCCTCAGGTTCCGACATAGAACCGGGCCGCGGCATCCTTGGGATTTTTCAGCAGCACGTCTCGGAACGCCTCCTCCGCGCGATCACCACGGCCCTGCCGCGCGTGGATCACTCCGAGATGAAAGCGCGCGATGGTGAAGTTCGGACTCTGTCCCAGCAGCGTCTCGAACGCGGCGACCGCCTCTTCGTGATCGCCCCGATGATACAGGGCGTTGCCCAACCAGAAGTAGCTCGGCAACTGTCCCACGTCGAGTTTCAGCGCGTGACGGAAGGCCTCGATCGCGCGGTCGAAGTCCGCCATGTGGTAATCCACGACCCCCAGATCATGCCACGCGCCGGCGCACTGCGGATCGAAATCGCAGGCGCGGGCCAGCCGCTCGCGGGCCCGGCGCAGGTGTCCGAGGCGGAAGTGGAGGTTTCCCATGTGCTTGTACAGCAGCGCCAGCTCGGGACGATCCGTGTCGCCGTCGCTCGCCTCGACGATCTCCTCGAAGCGTTCGACCGCCTCATCCAGCTTGCCGCGCAACTCAAGCCCATAGGCCTCGGACAGATCCGAATCCAACCGTGAATCGAGCATTCCCCTCTCCTATTCCTGAACCTCGTGCAGCGCGAGGTTCCAACCCAGTTGTTCGAGCGAGTGGTCGCCGCTGACCAGCACGGCGGGCGACGGCTCGGACGAAGGCGCTTCGGCCGCGCGCGACTCACCGTGTTCGGCGACCATGTCGCCGATGACCCCGGCCAGTCGGGCCGCGGCCGTGCGCAGCTCGTCCGGCTCGGGGAAGCTGAAGTTGAGGCGCAACGTGTTGTCCCCCGTCCCGTCGCAGTGGAACGAGTCTCCGTTGACGAACGCGATCTTCGCCTCGAGGGCGCGGGCGAACAGCTCGCGCGATTTCATCCACGAGGGCAGCACCATCCACAGAAACAGCCCACCCTCGGGGCGAGTCCAGCGCACTCCCCACTCGGGCTTCATTGCGTCGTCCAGCGCCCGCAACATGACCTCCCGCTTGACCGAGTACAGCTTGCGGATCCTGGCGATCTGCGAGCCCAGGCCGCCCGTCTTGAGGTACTCGCGCGCCACGACCTGGCTCAGTCCGCTCGTGCACAGGTCAACCGGCTGCTTGGCCACGGCGAGCCGCGAGATCACTTCCTCGTCCGCGACGACCCAGCCCAGCCGCAGTCCCGGGAACAGGATCTTGCTGAACGTGAACATCGAGATCACACGTCCGTCGCGATCGAGGTCGAACAGCGAGGGCGGATTGCGGCCCACGTAGCGCAGGTCGCGGTACGGACTGTCCTCGATGACGAGCAGGTCGAACTCGTGAGCGATCTGCAGCAGCTCGCGGCGCCGCTCGAGGCTCAACGAGACGCCCGCCGGGTTCTGGAAGTCCGGCACCACATACAGCATCTTCGGACGTACGCCGCGGCGGCGGAGATCGACCAGGCGTTGCTCGAGCAGGTCGGTACGCATGCCCGAGTCGTCGAGCAGCACGCCGCTGAGCTTCGCCCCGCACGCCGTGAAGGCGCCGAGTGCGCCGAGGTAGCTCGGCAACCCGCAGACCACCGCGTCGTGCGTCGAGATGAACACGCGGCTGCACAGATCGAGCGCCTGCTGGCTGGCCGAGGTGATGAGGATGTTGTCGATTCCGATCTCCCGGAACCGCCCTCCTTCCTGTGCGGCCATCAGCTTCAACAGCTCCTGGCGCAGCCCGACATCGCCCTCCGTCGCGCCGTACTGCAGCGCGCTGGTGCCGTAGCGCTCCAGCGTGTCGGGGATGATTCGTTTCAGTTCGTCGATGGGGAACGCGTCGGGCGACGGCAGTCCGCCCGCGAGGCTGATGATGTCGGCTCGCGATATGAGCTTGAGCAGTTCGCGGATCTCGTTGCGCGTCTGCGTTCGTGCCGAATCGGACAGGAAACGCTGCAAATAGGCCGGGTCCATACTCCACCCTCCCACCAAGAAAAACGGCAAGATGCGTGCCATACGCGCGGCCCGTAGCGGCCAGCGATCCGGGTGGACCGCACGGTCGACCGTGCGTCAGGTGGCTCAATTTGCGCGATCCCGCCCAACCCGCTTGGTCTATGATGCCTGCCCTCCCGGGCCCCCCCCGGCGGAAGGTCGACGATGAAGCCTCTCTTCCTACTTCTCGCACTGCTCGGGTCCGTCCCCTGCGTCTCCGGTGGCGGTCGAGACGCGCCGTCGCTGGAGCTGGAGCTTCGTGCCGCGCTGCTGGCCGTCGATGCCGATCTCAGCTCGCGGGAGCGCTTCGGCGAGCGCCTGGAGCCCGCCGCTTCGGCAGCGGCGACCTGGCTGCTGCGCGATCACTGGGCGGCCTTTCTACAGCTCGGGACGGCGGAACCGTCGATCGAGCAGGATCGTGCAGGAGCCCGCATGACCACGCTACGCGCGGGTGCCACGCTCTACCTGCGCCCGCACTGGAGGCGTTCGCAGTACTTCGCGCGCTTCGGGCTGGGCAACGCGACCGTGGACCCCAGCGGATCGCGGGACTTCTCGCGGCCCGAGGTGTCGCTCGGATTCGGCCGGCGCCGGCTCCAGGGGCGCCGAGCGCGGGCCGCCTGGGAGATTCGCGTCGACCGCTCGCTCGGCACCGCCGGACCGGACGACGCCCCGTGGACGCACCTGTCGTTCGGTGTGATTCTCGGCTGGGATCCGGCGTCTCGACCGGCGCCGGGTGCGGGCCGGGTCGATCCGGGCTAGTCTGAGTCCCCGATGTCGGACGAACCACGTCAGGAATCGGCGGTCGCGCAGCAAGACGTCCACCGCGTCCGGCTCGACGACCGCACGATCATTCTCGTCGGAACCGCCCACGTCTCCCAGGAGTCGGCCGACCTCGTGCGCGACGTGATCCGCGAGGAGAAACCGGATCGCGTCTGCATCGAGCTCGACGCCCAGCGCTACGATGCGCTGTCGCAGAAGACGCGTTGGGAAAACCTGGACCTGCGTCAGGTCATTCGCAACAAACAGCTCTCCACGCTGCTCGTGAACCTGCTGCTCTCCTCCTATCAGAAGAAACTCGGCGGGCAGCTCGGCGTCATGCCGGGGACCGAGCTGCTCGAGGCCGTGCGGTCGGCCGAGGCATCCGGAGTACCGTACGACCTGTGCGACCGCAGCATTCGCATCACGCTGATGCGCGCGTGGCGCTCGATGTCGCTGTTCCAGAAATGGAAGCTCCTGTCCGCGCTACTGGCCGGCGCCTTCGGCGACACCGAGATCTCCGAGGACGACCTGCGCGAGCTGCGCAGCAAGGACGTCCTGTCGGAGATGATGGAGGAGCTCGCGCACGCCATGCCGACGCTGAAGCGCGTCCTGATCGACGAGCGCGACGCCTACCTGGCGCGCAAGATTGCCGAGGCCGACGGCTCGCGCATCGTCGCCGTGGTCGGCGCGGGCCACGTCGAGGGCATGGTTCGCCTGCTGCGAGAAGGCCACGAGACGATCGACATGCAGGAGATCACCCGCATCCCGAAGACGACCCCCGTGTGGAAGTGGGTCGGCTGGGGCATCCCGGCGCTGATCCTCGGCTCGCTGGGCTTCATCGCCTACACCAAGGGCGGTCAGGCGGCGGGAGAAAACGCGCTGTTCTGGGTCGTGGCCAACGCCGTGCCCAGCGGAATCGGCGCGATCCTGGCCCTGGGTCACCCGCTGACCGTGTTGGCCGCGTTTCTCTGCGCTCCGTTGACCAGCTTGACGCCGGTGATCGGCGCGGGCTACGTCACCGCGTTCGTGCAGGCCTACGTCAAGCCTCCGCGCGTCCGCGACTTCCAGACGATCTCCGAGGATGCGCTGACCCCGTCGCGCTGGTGGAGCAACCTGCTGCTGCGGGTGCTGCTCGTCTTCATCCTGTCGAGTCTCGGCAGCGTCATCGGCACCTGGCTCGGCGGCCTGAAGATCGTCTCCAGCCTCTAGCCTGTCCGAGTCATCATCCGGCGCGACCGCGTTCGACGATCAGCAGCGTGGAATCGTCGCCGCTCGGCCGTCCGCCCGCATGGCGCTCGACCTCCTCGAGCAGGCTCGCCAGCACCGCCCCCGGGGCCAGCTTCGCGCCGGCCGCGAAGCTCTTCTCGACTCCGTCCAGGCCGAACTCGTTCTCCGCGGGGTCCATCGCCTCGGGGATCCCGTCGGTGAAGGCCAGCAATCGGTCGCCCGCGTCGAGCCGGATCTCGCCGATCTCGTACGGTCGATCGCGAAAGAACGTCGACAGCGGCAATCCCGTCGCCTCGAGCCGCCGCACCCGGCCCTGCCGCGTCAGCCACAGCACGGGCAGGTGCCCGGCGCTGAAGTAACGCACGCGGCCGTCGCACAGCAGATGCGCATAGAACAGCGTCGCTCCGCGCGGCGGATCGAAGAAGTCGATTCCGTCGAGCAGCTCGCCGATCAGGCGTCGGGGATCCGGGTCACGCCTGCGGGCCGCGTCCAGCGTCGAACGCAGCATCCCGGCATACATCGCGGCGCTGACCCCGTGGCCGACCACGTCGGCCACGGCGAAGGTGGCACTGCGATCCCGTTCACGCACGTACATGTAGAAATCGCCTCCGAGCGCCTCGCACGGCCGGAAGCAACCGTCGAAGCTCCAGCTCTCGTGCGCCAGCGGGCGTGAGGGAAGCAGGCTGGCCTGGAAGCTCCGCGCCTTGTCGAGGTCCTCGGACAGCTCGGCGGCCAGCCCCTCTTTTTGCCCGTCGCTCGCGCTGCAAACGCAGGCAGCGTTCGAGCAGGGCGCGCAGCACGCGTCGCTCGAACGGCTTGAACAGGAAGTAGAACGCGTCCTGCTCCAGCGATCGGAAGAGCTTCTCGTCCGACTGCGACACCGACCCGGTCATCAGGATGACGTCGGTCTCGGGACTGAGGCGCCGCAGCTCGCGACACACCGCGTACCCGTCGTCCTCGGCGTCGAGCTGGATGTCGACCAGCGCCACGGCGACGTCACCGGCGGCGGCGGACTCCATCGCCTCCGCCGCGGTCGACGCGGAGACCACGTCGTACACCGGCTGCAGGATGCGCCCGACCGTGCGGAGCACGCCGGGGTCGTCGTCCACCACGAGGACTCGTGCGCGGCTCGGGGTCATTCGCGCTCCGTCGTGCCGGGCTCGACGATCGGTAGCCGAACGGCGACACGGGCTCCGCCTCCGGACAGGTTACGGATCGAGAGACGCCCGCCGTACTGCCAGGCCAGCGAGCGACACAGCGCCAGACCCAGCCCGGTGCCGCTGCGCCGCGTGCTGAAGAACGGCTCCTGGACCTTGTCCAGCAGATCCTCGGGGATCCCCGGACCGTCGTCGATCACCGCCAGGACGACGTGCGAGCCGTCCCGCTCGGTGACGATGCGGATCACCCCGTCCCCTCCCCGCAGTGCCTCCTTCGCGTTGGTCACGAGGTTCCACACGATCCGTTCCAGGTGCTTGTTGGAGGCGCGCACGGTCGGCAGCTCGCTCTCGAGCTCGGTCTCGACGCACACGCGCGCCGGCGCGCACTGCGCCTCCAGCAACGGCAACATGTCGCGCACGATGTGGTTCAGGTCCACGGGCCCGTCGCCGCCGCGCTCCATCCCGTGGCGCAACATGTTGGAGAAAATCCTCTTGCACAGCGACGCGTTGTCGATGATCACGTCCAGGTCCTGCTCCAGCTCGGCGCCGTCGACCCGTCCCTCGCGCGCCTCCTCCCGCATCTGCTCGGCGAGAGGCAGGATCGCCCCGATCGCGTTGTTCACGTCGTGGGCCACCGCTCGGGCCACGGTGACCAGTCCGGCCCGCACCTCGGCCTCCATCGCGCGATCCTCGAGCGATTGCCGGTCCCTTACGTTGCGCAGCGCCACGATCGCCGCCGGCAGGAAGCGTCGCACGACCTCGACGTCGTAGTCGCCGAAGCGAGCCGAGCCCGCCGCCGAGATCTTGAGCAGTCCCAGCAGCTCGCGGCCGTAAAACAGCGGCGCGAGCAGGATGCTGCCGCCCTCGGGGATCCCGCGGCCGCGGTAGTAGTCGAACAGCGGCCGCAGCCGGCGGTCGACGCGCGGTCGGCCCTCGGGGTCGATGCGCAGCACGCCGTTCGACGGCCGCTGCAGTAGATCGAGCATCTCGGCCCCGGTCGCTATCTCGTGGCCGATGAACGCGCTCTTGGCCTTGGCCCAGACGATCTTCTCCGCCTCGACGCGGAACACACCGGCCTGCGAGTCGTGCGTCAGCAGCGCGCCCGAGTGCCCGTAGCCCACGAGCTGATACAGCCCGTCCAGGATCTGGTACGCGAGATCTCGTGGTCGCAGCTCGGCGACGACCTTCTCGCGGATGCGATCGAGGACGTGATTCAGCCGGATCTCCTCGCGCCGGGCCAGGTCGGCGGCCAGCAGACGCGTCAGTCGATTGAGGTCCCGCCCCGTGCCGCGCTCGAACTTGCGTCCCGAGCGCGCGACGCCGACGACGGCGAAGATCCGCTCGTGAACGCGTAGCGGGGACAGCAACATTCCGGGCCCGAGGCGCGGATTGCGCCGCTCGGCGAACTGGCGCGTCAGGTCGGCCGGGCAGAGCGCGGCGTCGCCGGAGACGAAGCGCTTGTCGGCCAGCCGCCCCTCGCGGTCGACACGGTGCAGCCAGGCGGCGTCCGCGTCCAGGTGCTGTCGCACCGCCCGCAGGAAATGCAGGTGCGTCTTGCTACGGGTTCCCAGGCGCTGGAGGTTGCACTCCAGCATCCGCAAGAACATCGTCCGAGGAAGTTCCGAGTAATCGAACATCGTGGGCCCGCCGATCGGACGCTCATTCTACATCCTCTCTCGATCTTGCGGGTTGACCGCGGCCGCTCTCCGCGCGTATAACACGCGAATGCCGTTGCCCCGCAGGAGACGTCTCCGCCGAGCCCTGACCCTGGCGCTCGCGTTCGCGGTCGTCGCGTGCGCCGCGGCGTGGCCGGACGAGGTCGAGAAGCGTTTCCGCATCTCGCTCATCGGCGGCGGCTACGACTTCCGCGACGAGGTGCGCAGCTCGTCGGCCAACATCCTCACGCTGGTCAACGACGCCGGCGCCGTCGTGGACCGCTACGTCGAGCCGCGCGACGATGCCGCAATCGCATCCGAGCTCGAGCTGGAGAGCGCCAGCACCGTCACGCTGGCCGCGCAGTACGGCCTCGGCCGGAACTGGCTGCTCGAGGCCAGCGTCGGCTACACCGAGACCGAGCTCGAGCAGATCGAGATCCAGGCGATGTTCGTGTTGGCCGGCTCCAGCATCATCGGGATCCCGAGTTTCGAGACCTTCCGCCTACCCGCAGGTGAGATGACCCGCGTCCCGATCCAGGTTTCAGCGGTGTATCGCTTCCGGCCGCAGGCGAAGCTGAAGCCCTACCTCGGGGCGGGCGCCGGCTATTCGATCGTCGGCTACGAACCCAGTCCCGAGCTCGACGCGCTGTCGGCGGCGATGGATCGTTCCGAGGGCTTTCTCGCGCTGCTGTCTCCGGAGAGCCACGGACCGGTCAGCATCAACGGATTGCAGCAGCCGCGCGTCGCGATCGACGCCGCCGAGGTCGATGCCAAGGACTCGTTCGAGTGGCAGCTGATCGGCGGCGTCGAATTCCAGGTGGCGCAGCGCTGGGCGCTCGTGACCGACCTACGCTACACGTTCGTCAACCATCCGGTCACTCTCTCGTTCGACAACGGGAACTCGCTGGGCAATCCCGTGCCCCAGACGACGGCCAACATCTCGTCGCCGACCGCGATCGCGCCTTACGGGCCGCTGCGCATCGTCGACGGCGGACTGCTGGACCTGACCGGAAACGGCGACCTGGATCCTGGCCTGTATTACGTTCAGGGCGGGTCGCTGGACCTCGACGGGATCTCGCTGCAGATCGGCGTGCGCTACACCTTCTGACCGCGTCGAGCGGTCAGAACGCCAGCCGCAGGCCGATCTGATACTGGCGGCCGAAGCGTCGCGTGCCGTTGGCGACGCCGTCGATGCGATCGAGCTGACGCAGTGTGTCGTCGTTCAGCAGGTTGAAGATCTCGCCCGTGATCTGCAGGTTCTGCCCGCCGCGCAGCGCGAACTCCTTCGCCAGCCGGACGTTGAACGTCCAGAAAGAGCTGTTTCGCTGGTCGTTGCGCTGTTCGGTCGGGTAGAAGAACCCCTGCTGCTCTCCGGTGACGCCCATGCCGAAGTACTGCGGCGGCAAGTTGAACTGGAAGAACGCCTCGTGCAGCAGCGAGTACGGCAGGCCCGACTCCCAGCGCAGCGTCCCGCCCAGGCGGAAGCCCCAGGGCGTGATCGTCATCGCGTTGACGCGCACCACGTGGCGCTGGTCGAAGGCCAGGAAGCCGCGCTCGTCGTCTTGCACGTCGCGGTTATTGCCCAGTAACTGCTCGAAGTCCTCGGCGTCGCCGATCGCCTCGGACCAGGTGTACGACCCCTGCAGCTCCCACCCGCGGTACTGCCGGCGATTCAGCTCGAGGACGTACCCCTCGTAGTCGCTCTCGTTGAAGTTGCCGACGAGCAGGATCTGCCCCCAGCCGGGGTTGAACACGACCCCTCCCGTCCCGTGATTGATGTCGATGTCCTGCAGCTGGTCGCGGAACTTGCGCTGGACGTAGGTCAGCTTGATCGACGTCTCGGCCCACAGCGCACGCTCGGCGCTGATCGTCAGCTCGTCCTGGTACGGGTTCTTCAGGTCGCGGGAGATCTGTCGCGTGTTGACCGCGGCGTTGATCGAGTCGAGTCTCCCGCTGAAGATCAACGGCGAGAACGTCCCGCGCTCGGGTATCCCGACCTGCGTGAAGCTGGTGAACACCGGCTCCAGCTCGACGAGCGGCACGGCCAGGAACACCTTGTCGTAGTAGCGTCCGACCGAGGCCGCGAACTTCGTCTTTCCGTCGGACCACGGATCCCAGGCGACGGAGAGCCGCGGCGAGAACGTCGTCTGGTCGAGCAGGACGTCGTCCGCCTCGCGTGCCGTGGGCCAGGCCGCACTGGCCACGCTGGCCGCGCTCAGCGTGACCTGGCTCGCAGGAACGCCCAGGGCCTCGGCGAGCTGCGTGCGGAAATCGTTCATGTTCTCGTACTTGACGAACACGTCTGCCGCGATACCTCGCACGCAGTTGCCCAGATTGCCTCCCCCGGTGCACTCGTTGAGGAATCGCTCGAGGTAGGCGTCCGACTGCGCCTTCGGGTCGAACGGGAGGTTGCCCCGCGAACTGACCTCCGACCGGTCCATCCGGACGCCGACGGTGATCGCCAGCCCGTCGAGCGGTTTGATCTGATCCTCGACGTACAGCGTCCAGTAGTTCCCCGCGGCGCTTGCCGCCGACTCGCGCGGCACGTGAACCTCGGTCGTGCCGACGCCGAACACCGGAGGCTGCGGGAACAACGACGGCTCGGTGAAGAACTGCATATCGATGCCGCGCTCGAGATCGCGGAAATAGCGTTCGTTCTCGACCCCGAAACCGAACTTGAGGCGGTGACTGGCTCCGAACGTGCGTCCCGCGTACCACGTGGCCTGCGTGTTGAACGTCAGCCGCTGGCGCTTGTCCTTCGACGTCTCGAAGTACGAGCCGCTGGTCTGGTTCGTGTCGGTGTTCAGACAGCGCGCGGAGTTGATGTTCTCGTACCGCGTGTAGATCATGCAGCGCTGATCGATACCGGGCTGCGACGGCACGATGTCGACCTTCGAGTCCTGATAGGCCACGAGGGTGTCGACGATCAACCTGGCCGACGATGTCGCCAGCCACGTCAACGAGTAGGTCGGTCCACCGCGTTCGAGCGTGCGGCTCGACTCCGGCCGCACCGACGAGCTCAGGTCGAGATTCTCGATCGTCAACGGGTCGTTCTGCCACTGGAACGTCAGCTTGTTGCGCGGAGACGTCTGCCACGTGATCTGATCGGCGTTGAGACTCTGCTCACGCGTCGTGATCTCGACCCCGGTCAGCACGTTGACGGGATCTTCGCGCTTGATGTATTCATGCGACAGGCGGTACCACACCCGGTCCTTGACGATCGCGCCGGAAACCTGGATCGACGGCTGAATCCAATCGAAGTCCGGGATCTCGTCGACGGGCGTGTCCGAGGCGCCGTTGCGGTCCAGAAGCGACGAACGGTAGAGAAACCCGAACACGCCCTCGAACTCGTTGCTGCCCTGCTTCTGGATCACCCGGGCGAACCCGCCCTGCGCGCGACCGAACTCGACGCCGGCGCCGGCGGTGATCACCTCGATCTCCTCGATCGACTCCGCGTTGACGTAGCTCAGCCACTGCCCCGTCAGCGGGTCCACGTTGCTGACGCCGCTGACCGTCGACTTGAAGTCGCGCGCGCGGGCGCCGTGCACGTTGGGGTTGCCGTCCCCGTCGGAGTCCTTCACGCCGGGGGCCAGCGTGAGCAGGTTCTGGTAGAACCGTCCGGGAACGGGCAGATTCTCGATGAAGTCGTCGCTGAAGCGAGTGGCGGTCCCGGTCTTCTCGATGTCCACGACGTCCGCGGTGGAAACGACCCGGACGCGCTCCTGGATCTCGGGCGACAGCTGGATGGCCAGCCGCTCGGTCTCGTCGATGCGCACACGCACCTCGCGGTGGATCTGCCCGCCGTACCCCGGAAACGTCACCTCGACGACGTACCCCTGGCCGGAGCGCAGCACCGGGAAGCGGACGACCCCATCGTCGTCGGTGACCAGCGCCGTCTCGGCGCTGAGGCCGCGTTCGTTGCGCACGACGACCGTCGCGCCCGGAAGCGCCTCCGCGTTCTGGCCGTCGAGCACGCGGATCTCCAGCGCGCCGGACTGGGCCATCGCCGGTAGGGCCGCGATCAGACACAGCAGAGGTAACAGTCGCCGCAACATCCGGCCCACTCTCGTTTCGAACCCTCGCATGAATCATGCGATGCTAACATGTCCCGGCTACGTCGAAGCGCCCGCCGCGGCAAGTCGGCGGACGTGGCGCTTGCGGCTCACCCGTCCGTAACTCCGCCGGGGCCTGTCATGCGAGCCATCGCGGCCATCACCGTCCTGGTCTTCTTCGCGGCTCCCGCGTGGCCCACGGACCCCGACTTCGTGGATCGCTCCGTCGAGCGCAACCTGGTGTTCCACGGCTCCTACGGCCCTGCGTTTCCGCACCTGACGCCCGGCCGGCAGCTGCTGCAGCGCAACGTCGGCAACGGCGCCGCGGTCGGGGACGTCGACGGCGACGGCGACCTCGACGTCTATCTGTTGGGCCAGCTAGGCCACGCGAACGTCCTGCTGCGCAACGATCTGGACCTCGGAGCGCCGGGTTTCACCGACGTCACCGCGGCCTCGGGGGCGGTCGGAGACACCGGCCTGTCCCGCTCCGCGAGCCTCAGCGACCTGGACAACGACGGCGACCCGGATCTGGTCCTGCTCAACGACGACGACGGATCGGGGCTGTACGAGCCGTCGAAGATCCTGCGCAACGACGGCGGCGTGTTCGTCGACGTCACACCGGGCTCGGGCTTCGCGCCGCTGGGCTACACGCGCTGCGGCCTGGCCCTGGCGGACTACGACGACGACGGCCTGCTGGACGTCTACGTCACCAACTGGGCCGACGAGATCGGCTCGGGGACGCCGGGGTTTCCCGGGACCAACCGGCTGTATCGCAACCTGGGCGGACTGCAGTTCGAGGACGTCTCCGTCGCGACCGGGCTCGGCCTGCTGGCCCGCGACAGCTTCTCCGCCGCGTTCCACGACTTCGACGACAACGGCTTTCCGGACCTCTGGGTGGCGATCGACCACACGTCGGACGAGTTCTACGCCAACGCCGGCGGAGCGTTCGTCAACCGCAGCGCCGACGTCGGCGCGCTGCACAGCGGCAACGACATGGGGCTCGCCACCGGAGACATCGACGGCGACGGCGACGTCGACCTGTTCCTGACCAACATCACCAACCCCAGCGGCCTGTTCGTCACGACGCAGCACAACGCGATGCACGTCAGCGCGCTCGCCGACTCGGGGACCCTCTCGTTCTCCGACGAGGCCGTGGCGCGCGGCGTGCACGACACCTACTGGGGCTGGGGCGTCGAGCTCACCGACGTCGACAACGACGGCGACCTGGACCTGGTCGCGGCCACCGGCTTCGACGAGTACGTCGAGCTGGTCGAGGGCAGCGGCTCGGCGATCTACGCCACGCCGCTCGTGCTGCTGCTCAACGACGGCTCGGGCTTCTTCACCCGCGACCACCCTGCCGGCCTAGCCGAACCGGGCGACGCGCGAGCCCTCATCGCGTTCGACTACGACCGGGACGGCGACGAGGATCTGCTGGTGACGCACGTCGATCAACCGGCCCGCCTGCTGGAGAACGTGACCGACACGGGCGACACCCACTGGCTCGGTGTGCGACTCGAGCAGGCTGCGGGAGGCAACCGCCAGGGGGTAGGGGCGCGCGTCGAGGCGACGCTGGGGGCGACCACCCTGCGCCGCGACCTGCTCGCGGGCGAGAGCTATCTCTCCGGCACCCCGGCGGAGCTGCACTTCGGCCTCGGAGCGGCTGCCGTCGTGGATCGGCTCGAGGTGTTCTGGACCGACGGCAGCACGAACGTCTACGACGCGGTCGCCGCCGACCGGCTCGTCACGCTGCTCCAGGGGGTCGCGGACGCCGACCTGGACGGCGCGGAAGACGGGGCCGACAACTGCGCGGACACCGTCAACCCGGACCAGCTCGACGCCGACTCGGACGGGCGCGGCGATGCCTGCGACTGCGCGCCGCTCGACGGAACCGCCTGGGCCTTGCCGGGGGCGGTCGCGAACCTACGCCTGTCGGGCTCCGCGGCGACCACGCTCGAGTGGACCGGCGCCGATCCGGGTGCGGCGGCCCTCTCGTTCGACGTCCTGCGCGCCGCGGATGCGGAGTTCCTCACGGCGGTGGCGTGCCTGGTCGCCGACGGCGCGGAAACGTCGACCGTCGACCCGGCGGCTCCGGCCGGCGTGACGTTCTACCTCGTCCGCTCGCGCAACGTCTGCGGCGAACGGCTCGCGCCGGACGGCGCAGGCGCCCCTCGCGATCCCCCGCCCTGTTTCTGACCACGCTGCTTGCCGCGCGGACCGACACGGACGAGGGTGAACCGTCCGGGGTCGTAGAACGCGTCGATGAATGCGTTGATCTCCGCCAGCGACAACGCCGCGGCGCGTTCGACGACACGGTCGTGGTGGCCGACCTCGAACCCCTGCCGCAGCTCGCCCATCGCCCGCGCGAGACGTTGCCCCGGCGACTGGGCGACGCGCGCGCGCGCGCCGGACAAAAAGCCGAGCGCCGCGTGCCGTTCGTCCTCGGTGATGCCCTCGGCGTGAAACGCCCGCAACGCCTCCCACAGCCGGACCAGCGTCGGCTCGATGTTGTCGGTCCGCGTGAAGCTGCCGATCATGTAGACGCCCGGGGCGGCGTCGCCACGGCTGCGACTCCATGCCCCGTAGCTGTCCCCCGTCGCATGGCGCAACGCCACCGACATGCGCGAATAGAAGTGGCCGCCGAGCACGTGATCCGCGACACGGAACGCCGCGTAGTCCGGCGCACCGCTCGTCGTCGACTCCGCGACGATCGCGAAGTACACCTGGGTCAGCCCGCGGAGTCCGACGCGGATCTCGTCTGCGCGCGCCGCGACCGGAATCGCGGGGCCCAGCTCCGGCTCGATTCCCGGAGGCACCTCGGGAACGGACTCGGGCAGCATGCGCCGCACGACGGCGTCGGCCTCGTCGCGCGTGACGTGGCCCGCGAAGCCGACCCGCCGCCCCGGAACCCGCACCAGCAGGTCGCGGGCCGCCGCCAGCCGATCGCGCCGCGTCTCCATCCGCGGCGGCGCCTCCCAGGCCAGCCTGCGCGGATCGTCCTCGGCGTACAACGCGCGGTGCGCGCCCTGCCACAGGCGGAAGAAGGGCAGCTTCTCGTCGGCGCGCCACTGGATCGAGCGCTCGCGCTTGCGGCGGCTGAGCACCGCACGATCGAACGCGCTGCTCGACAGCAGATCCCGCACCCAGTCCGAGACGACCTCGATATCGGCCCGGTCGAAGCGCAGCCACAGGCGGCAGTAGCGTCCCAGCACCCGCAGATCCGCCGCAACGGGAATCCCGTCTGCGCGCGCGCGCAGGGAATCGTCCTCGACGTGAAGCTGGATCTCGAACGCCTCGCCGGCGGGCGCATCACGGAACCAGGGCGACCAGCTGCCGGCGGGGAACTCGACCCGCACCTCGACCAGTGGCGCGCGATCGTCGCGCACGAGCACCACGGTCGTTCCCGGATCGGCCGTCCACACCTCGGGCGCCGCCGCCGGGGCGGGCCCCGCCAGAAGCGTCGCCAGAGCAAGCGATAGCGGCGCGAGCCGCGCGTTCAACGGCTCACCAGCGGGTAGAGCCAGCCGAACGCGTGGATGTACCACGGGACCCGCTGCGGCCTCAGATACAGACGGATCGGCTCGGACTCGCGGAGATAGCGGGCAAACACGCGTTCCACGTCGTCACGCGAGACCTCCTGCAGCCGCGCGACGCGATCGAGGGCCAGCTCCGCACTGCCCTGCCACCACTCGGCGCGACCGATGGCGTCCGCTCGCCGCTCGACGAAGTACGCCGCGTCGTATTCGCGCAACAACAGGCTCTTCTTCGCGGCAGCCAGCCGCTCGTCCGTCAGCCACTCGAGACGCGCCAGCTCGTCGAGCACGCGCCCGATGTGCCTGAACGCCGTCTTCTTCCGCCGGTACGGCAGGCTGGCGGAGAAGAACGCAACGGCGCCCCCGCTGCGGAACTGCAACGTCTGCGTGCCCGCAACGACCGCCTTGCCCCGCCGGCCGACGATCTCGCGCTCGAACACGTCGACCTCGCCGCCGTGCAGCAGCTGTTGCATCACGGTCAGGGCCCAGTGGTCCGCGTGCGACGGCGGAGGCAGGACAAACCCGGCCAGCGCCGTCTCGACCGGCGGCAGGTCCTCGCGCACCACGGTCTCGGGAGGAAAGCTCCAGTCGAGCAGGGCCGGAACCTCGCGCGCCGTTTCTCCGCCGTCGGCGATGTCGCCGAACGCCTCCCGCGCGACGCGCAGCGTCTCTTCGGGGTCGACCGGGCCGACCACGACCAGGTGGGCGTTCGACGGCCGGTAGTACCTGTCGTAAAAGGTCCGGCACCCGTCGAGCGTGGCTGCGGCGACGTCCTCCTTGCTTCCCGCGGCGTCGTAAGCGTAGGGGTGCTCGCCGAGCAGCGAGCTCTGCGCCGCGACCAGCGCGCGCATCAGCGGGTCGTTCTCGGTTCGCATGCGTAGCTCTTCGGTCACGATGCGCTTCTCGTTGTCGAGGTTTTCGTCGTCTTGTATCAGCCCGCGCATCCGCTGCGCCTCGCGGCGAATCAGCTGCAGATGCGGCCCCGGCGGCAACACGGACACGTAGACCGTCTCGTCGGGTGTCGTGTACGCGTTGTTCGAGCCGCCGTGTCGGTGGTGCAGCTCCTCGAGCTCGCGCCCGGCGTAGTCCGACGTGTCGCCGAACATCAGATGTTCGAACAGATGGGCCAATCCGCGCGTGCCCGGGCCCTCGTGCGCAGAGCCGACGTGGTACCACAGCTGCGTCGCGACGACCGCGCTGCGTTCGTCGACGAGGACCGATACGCGCAGGCCGTTGTCGAGCGTCGTGGAGTGCAGGGCCGCGACGTCGGACGCATGGGCGGCGCCGAGCGCGAGCAACGCTGCGACGCACGAGACGAGGCGTGGGGCGCGATCGGTCAACACGGCATCCTTGTCCGCGGACGAGATCGGCCCGCGGCGCGCCGGATTATACCGCCGAACGGCCTACTGCTGGATTCCCTCGGGCCACTGGACGAACGTGCCGTTGACCAGGATGATCGCGTCGTCGAAACTCTGGGTCGGCCCCCCCGTATACGTCAGTCCGCCGCCGTCCTTGCCGCCCGATCCGACGGTGTACTCGCCCGTGGTCGCGCTGACGACGAAGTCGCGTCCCCAGCCGTCGCGCGGGGGCATCTGGCGGATGTAGCTCGTCTCGAGCGTTCCGGACAGCGTACTCACGTCGGAGGCGGTGGGGTAGTTCGAGTTGTCCAGGCTGTACATCTCGATCGCGGTGGCGATCGCGTGAAGATCGGACATCGTGACCTTCTGCTTGGCCCGGTTCAGCGCGTTGAGCAGGGTGCCGGTCGCGATCAGGGAGACGACCGCGATGACCGCGACGACGACCAACAGCTCGAGCAGCGTGAATCCCGCACTGCGCTTGCCCGGGGCGGCGGCCGTGCGTGGAGATCGGGAGACGGATTTCATCACACCGGGCAAGAGCAACGCGGATGCCAGCCGCGGAGCCTCCCGCCGACGGCACGATTTGCCTGTAACGCCGCGTTCGCGCGCTCAGGCGCCGACAACGAGCGATTGCGTTTTCGTCATCGGCCGACACACAGCGGCGGCGAGAACGCCCCGCAGCGTCACCGCCCCGCCCCGCTTGCTATCCTAGGGGGCCGTCCGGAACGACCGGCCGACCGTGGCCGACGGAGACCCGAAGCATGAGCCAGAGCGTTCTCGAACTGAGCGACGTGACCAAGTTGTACGGCGACTTCACCGCCGTCGACCGCGTCAGCCTCTCGATTCCGGAAGGGTCGATCTACGGCTTCCTCGGGCCGAACGGCGCCGGGAAGACGACGACGATTCGCATGATCCTCGAGATCATCAAGCCGACCAGCGGCACGATCCGGGTCTTCGACAAACCGTCGGCCCTGCAGGTACGCGACCGTATCGGCTACCTGCCGGAAGAGAAGGGCCTGTACAAGAAAATGAAGGCCTGGTCGATCATCGCCTACTTCGCGACGCTCAAGGGGCTCGACCGACGCAAGGCCAAGCGCCGGGCCTACGAGTTGCTAGAGCAGTTCGGCCTGAAGGACTTCGCCGACCAGAAGACCGAGGCGCTGTCCAAGGGCATGGGGCAGAAGGTCCAAGTGCTGGCCTCGATCGCCCACGACCCCGACCTGGTGATCCTCGACGAACCGTTCTCGGGCCTCGATCCGGTCAACCAGCAGGTCATGGAGGACGTGATTCGCGACATGGCCGTGAAGGGACGCACGGTCCTGTTCTCCACGCACGTCATGCAACACGCAGAGCGGATCTGCGACCGACTGCTGTTGATCGCCCGCGGACGGAAGATGTTCGACGGAACGCTGGACGAGGCCAAGCGCACGCTTCCGCGCCGCGTGCGAATCGAGACCGACGCGGCGATCCAGCCGTTGCTCGCGTTGCCCGACGTGATCGAGGCGTACGCGATCGACTCCGACGGCATGCGCGTCGACGACGACGCGGCGGCCGCGAACGGCAACGCGCACTGGGAGCTCGAGATTCGCGAGAACGCCGATCCGCAGGCGATCCTGCACCACTGCTTCGAGAACGGGATCCGCCTACGACGCTTCGACCACTCCGATCCGAGCCTGCACGACGTCTTCGTGCGCATGGTCGGCCCGGATGCCATGGAGGCCAGCTACCGATGAGAGCCGCACTGCTCGTTGCGATGCGAGAGTACGCCGAGAACGCCAAGACCAAGGGCTTCTGGATCGGCATCTTCCTCCTGCCGGTGATCTTCGGCCTGAGCATCACGATACAGACCAAGCTGGACGAGTCCACGCCGACGCGGCACTTCGTCCTGGTCGACCAGTCGGGCGAGTTCGAGGCCGTGATCGACGCGGGGCTCGATCGGTTACACCAGCGCGACATCCTGAAGGAGCTGAGCAAGTACGTCCGCGCCAACGCCGAGCGCGGCGCCGAGGGTGCCGAGCAGGTCGACCTCGAGGACATCCCCGCGGTCAACGTGGACGAGATGATCGACGAGTTCTCGGCCTCCAATCCCGGTGCGCTCGACATGTTCGTCGAGCAGGGCGGGATCGAGGCCGCGCTGCGCCGCGTCGGGCCCGCGCTGAGAGAGGACGCGCCGGAGTTCGAGGACCCACGCCGGCGCTTCACGCGCATCGACGCTCCGCAGGACGTCGACGTCACCGCCGACCTCGACACGCTGGCCGAGCAGCTCAAGCCCTACCTGCGCGGCAAACGCGACGCCGGCGAAGGGGTCGGTAGCCTGTTCGCGGCGATTCTGATCCCGAGCGACATCGAGGAGCGCCTGATTCGGCCCGGGGCACCGCCGCGAGTGCCCGGCGCGGATCGCCAGGCGATCCAGTACTGGGCGATCAACCTCGCGGACGACTCGCTGGAAGACGAGGTCCTGGCGGTCGTCAACGAAGAGGTGCGGCGGCGCGAATACCTGCGCGTCGGCGTAGACGCCGAGGCCGTCTCGATCGTGCAGCGCACGCGCGCCCCCCTCGTCAGCCTGAACCCGAAGAAGGAGGTCGGACGCGAGGAGGTCAGCCTGGCCGACCAGATTCGGCAGTGGGCGCCCGTCGGCTTCGTCTACCTGTTGTGGATCGGCATCTTCACGATCTCGCAGATGCTGCTGAACAACACGATCGAGGAGAAATCGAACCGCATCATCGAGGTGCTGCTGTCGTCGGTCACCGCGCGCGAGCTGATGCTGGGCAAGCTGGCCGGCATCGCGGCCATCGGCCTGACGATGCTGACGGCCTGGATCGGCTCCGGCGTCGCGGTGCTGGCCTACAAGGCGGGGCCGCAGGCCGACTGGGCGACGCAGGCCCTCGGGGTCCTGCAGACCTCCGGACTGCTGCCGAAGTTCGCGATCTACTTCTTGCTCGGTTACCTGATGTACTCCGGGATCTTCCTCGCCATCGGCAGTCTGTGCACCACGCTGAAGGAGGCGCAGAACCTGATGGGCCCGGTGATGTTGATCATGATCGTGCCGCTGTTCACGATGATGTTCATCCCCAAGAACCCGAACGGGACGCTGGCCACGGTCCTCTCGTGGATACCGCTCTACACGCCGTTCGTGATGATGAACCGCGCCGCAGCCGACCCGCCGATGTTCGACGTCGTCGGCACGCTGATCCTGCTGCTGGCGACGACGTTGCTGGTGCTGTGGCTCAGCGGCAAGATCTTCCGCGTCGGCATCCTGCGCACCGGCCAGCCGCCGAAGCTGGTGGAGCTGCTGCGCTGGATCCGGGCCTGATGCCCGACGCGTGCCCATCGTGCAGCGGAACCACGAGCAGCGTGGTCACCTCGGTGACCGTGCGCTCGATGGGTAGCGACCCGAAGAGCGTCCTCGTCACGCGCCTGTGCGGCACGGCGGGGTGCCACCTGAAGTTCCCGGTTCTGAAACCGGAGACCGAGTTGGACGACGAGGAGCGGGCCCGGTGGCGGGATTGAGCGCCTCCCGTGGCGTCGGTTGCATCCTGAATTGACCGGGGGCCTGCCCCCGGACCCCCCGTCCGCACTCCACGACGGCCGCAGACGGCCATCGCTCCGTTTGGTGCTTGTCCCTCGGACGGCGATCTACGGTCGGGTGAAGCTATTCACCGCTTCAACAGGTTCCAGCTCACCAGGATCGGGAATCCTTCGCCGAGACGAGCAAGTCGCATCGACCGCACCTCGATCCGGAAGACCAACACCAAACGGAACGATGGCCGTCTGCGGCCGTCGTGGAGTGCGGACGGGGGGT
>JAAELQ010000146.1 GCA_024226515.1 bacterium | reverse complement strand
GCCACGCCGTCACCGTCCGCGTCCACGTTGTCGTCGAAGCCGGGGCACGCGTCTACGGAGTCGCACACGCCGTCGGCATCGCTGTCGTCAGGGTTGTCCGCCGGGCAGGCGTCGCAGCCGTCGGCCACGCCGTCACCGTCCGTGTCGACGTTGTCGTCCGAACCCGGGCAGGCGTCCGCGGAATCGCACACGCCGTCGCCGTCGCTGTCGTCAGGATTGTCCGCCGGGCAGGCGTCGCAGCCGTCCGCCACGCCGTCGCCGTCCGCGTCCACGTTGTCGTCGAAGCCGGGGCATGCATCGCACGCATCGGGCACGAGATCGCCGTCCGTGTCGATCGAGTCGTCCGCGCCCGGGCACGCGTCGTCGGTATCGCAGACGCCGTCGGCATCCGAGTCGTTCGGGTCGTCCAGCGGGCAGATGTCGCAGGCGTCGCCCGCACCGTCTCCGTCCGCGTCGGTCTGGACGGTGTTCGGAGTCTCCGGGCAATTGTCGACATTGCCGCAGACGCCGTCGCCGTCGCTGTCGTTGTCGGGATCGAGACCGCAGAAGTCGCAGGCGTCACCGACGCCGTCGTTGTCGAAGTCGTCCTGCGGGGAGTTCATGTCGAGCACGCAGTTGTCGCACGCGTCGCCGACGTGGTCGCCGTCCACATCCGACTGCTCGGTGTTGTATTCGAAGCGGCAGTTGTCGCAGGCGTTGCCCACTCCGTCCCCGTCGCTGTCGATCTGAGTTCCGTTGTGCACATCGCTGCAGTTGTCGCACACGTCGCCGACCGAATCGCCGTCCAGGTCTTCCTGGCCCGGGTTGGCCGTCGCTGCGCAGTTGTCGCAGGCATCGCCGATGCCGTCGCCGTCCGTGTCGGACTGGTCGTCGGAGACCGCCGGGCAGACGTCGCAGCCGTCCGCCACGCCGTCGCCGTCCGCGTCCGCGCCATCGTCGAAGCCGGGGCACGCGTCCGTCGAGTCGCACACGCCGTCAGCGTCGCTGTCGTCAGGGTTGTCCGCCGGGCAGACGTCGCAGCCGTCCGCCACGCCGTCACCGTCCGCGTCGACGGTGTCGTCCGAACCCGGGCAGGCGTCCACGGAGTCGCAGACGCCGTCGCCGTCGCTGTCGTCCGGGTTGTCCGCCGGACAGACGTCGCAGCCGTCGGCCACGCCGTCGCCGTCCGCGTCCGCGGCATCGTCGAAGCCGGGGCACGCGTCCGTCGAGTCGCAGACACCGTCGGCGTCGCTGTCGTCCGGATTGTCCGCCGGACAGGCGTCGCAGCCGTCGGCCACGCCGTCACCGTCCGTGTCGACGTTGTCGTCGAAGCCGGGGCACGCGTCTACGGAGTCGCAGACGCCGTCGCCGTCGCTGTCGTCAGGGTTGTCCGCCGGGCAGGCGTCGCAGCCATCGGCCACGCCGTCCCCGTCCGTGTCGACGTTGTCATCCGAGCCCGGGCAGGCGTCCGCGGAGTCGCAGACGCCGTCGCCGTCGCTGTCGTCCGGATTGTCCGCCGGACAGGCGTCGCAGCCGTCGGCTACGCCGTCACCGTCCGTGTCCACGGCATCGTCGAAGCCGGGACATGCGTCCGTCGAATCACAGACGCCGTCACCGTCGCTGTCGTCCGGGTTGTCCGCAGGGCATGCGTCGCAGACATCGCCCACGCCGTCGAGATCCACGTCCGACTGGTCCGCGTTCGTCAGCTCGACGCAGTTGTCGACGTCGCCGCACACACCGTCCGCGTCGATATCGTTGTCGGCGTCGGCCGGGCACGCATCGCAGGCATCCCCGGGGCCGTCTCCGTCGGTATCGATCTGGATCTCGTTCGCGTTCACCGGGCAGTTGTCCTGATCGCCGCAGACGCCGTCGGCATCCGCATCGTTGGCCGGGTCGTTCGCGCACGTGTCGCACACGTCACCCAGCCCGTCGGCGTCCGCGTCCGCCTGGTCCGCATTGGCCAGCGCCGGGCAGTTGTCCAGATCGCACGTGTTCGCCGCAAAGCCCGGGTCGCCGTATCCGTCCCCGTCGAGATCGGTGCACACGTCGCCCGAGTCGCACATACCGTCGGCGTCGGCATCGTCGCCGTCGTTCGCCGGGTCGTCCGCCCCCGAGGCACAGTCGTCGCAGCCGTCGAAGTCGAGGTCGCGGCAGACCGAGGAGTTCAGCGGTGCGGAGTCGGATGCATCCTCGACGCCGTCGTTGTCGTCGTCGGCATCGCACACGTCACCCGTGCCGTCCGCATCGGTGTCGGTCTGCTCGGCGTTCGCCTCCACGGGGCAGTTGTCGAGATCGCACGTGGTCGCGTCGAATCCGGGGTCGCCGTATCCGTCGCCGTCGATGTCGGTGCAGGTGTCACCGGCATCGCACATGCCGTCGGAGTCGGCGTCGGCGCCGTCCGTCGCGGCGTCGACCGCTCCGCTCGAGCAATCGTCGCAGCCGTCCGCGTCGTCGTCGCGGCAGACGAAGTTGTCCAGCGGAGCCGCATCGTCCCCGTCGAGCACGCCGTCGCCGTCGTCGTCGTCGTCGCAGATGTCACCGCTGCCGTCCGCGTCGGTGTCGGTCTGCTCGGGGTTCGAGCTCGCCGGGCAGTTGTCCGGGGCACAGGTGTTTGCATCGAAGCCGGGGTCACCGTAACCGTCGGCGTCGCCGTCGGTGCAGCTATCCCCCGCATCGCACAGGCCGTCGCCGTCGAAGTCGGCACCGTCAGATGCCGGATCGTCGGAACCCGAGGAGCAATCGTCACAGCCGTCCACATCTGCGTCGCGGCAGGCGTTGCGATCCAGCGGGGCCGCATCGTCCCCGTCGAGCACGCCGTCGCCGTCGTCGTCGTCGTCGCAGGCGTCGCCGGCACCGTCCGTGTCGGTATCGAGCTGATCCGCGTTGGGCGTCGTCGGGCAGTTGTCCGTGTCACCGCACACGCCGTCGGCGTCGATGTCGTTATCGTGATCCGCCGGGCAGGCGTCGCAGACGTCGCCCAGGCCGTCGGCGTCACCGTCGACCTGCGCGACGTTGGAGGTCGCCGGGCAGTTGTCCCCCGCGTCCTCCCACTCGTCGCCGTCCGCGTCCGCCGCGTCGTTGCACGCGTCCCCGGGGCCCGCCGAGTCGGTGTTCTGCTGATCGGCGTTCGGGATCTCGGGGCAATTGTCGACTACGTTGTCGGTTCCGTCGCCGTCGACGTCGAGATCGCAGGCGTCGCCCACGACATCGCCGTCCTGGTCGGCCTGATCGGGGTTCGGAGTGGCGAAGCAGTTGTCACAGGCGTCACCGGTCCCGTCGGAGTCGAAGTCCGACTGGCTGTCGTTGTACTCGGACGGGCAGTTGTCGCAGGCATCGCCGATCCCGTCCTTGTCCATGTCGTCCTGGCCGAGGTTCGCGTCCAGCAGACAATTGTCGCAGGAGTTGCCGCGTCCGTCGCCGTCGGTGTCGAACTGCAACGGATTGTACTGCTCGGGGCAGTTGTCGACGTCACCGCAGGTATCGTCGCCGTCCACGTCGTCGTCCGCATCGAGCGGGCAGACGTCGCAGGCGTCGCCCGCGCCGTCGGCGTCCGTGTCGTCCTGCTCGGGGTTGGCACCGGCCGGGCAGTTGTCCACGTCGCCGCAGACACCGTCGGCGTCGAGGTCGTCGTCGGCGTCGTTCGGGCAGGCGTCGCACGCATCACCAGCGCCGTCGGCGTCACCGTCGACCTGGTCCGCGTTGGAGATGACCGGACAGTTGTCGACGGCACAGGTGTTCGCGGGAAAGCCCGCGTCCCCCGCACCGTCGGCGTCGCCGTCCGTGCAGGCATCGCACACGTCACCCGTACCGTCGAGGTCGAAGTCGGCCTGATCCGCGTTCGCGACGGCCGGACAGTTGTCGACCGACTCGCAGATTCCGTCCGCGTCCGCGTCGATCCCCGGATCGGCGGGGCACGCGTCGCATACATCGCCGTAGCCGTCGGTGTCCCCGTCGGCCTGGTCCGCGTTCGACGTCGCCGGGCAGTTGTCGACGTCGCCACACACGCCGTCGGAGTCGGCGTCGTCGTCGGCGTCCGCCGGGCACGCATCACACGCGTCGCCCGCGCCGTCGGCATCACCGTCGGCCTGATCCGAGTTCGACGTCACCGGACAGTTGTCCGCGTCGGCACAGACGCCGTCCGCGTCCGCATCGTCTGCGGGGTCCGAGGGACACGCGTCACACGCGTCGCCGCGGCCGTCGGCATCGCCGTCGGCCTGGTCGGCGTTGGCGGCCAGGGGGCAGTTGTCGTCGTTGTCGTCGATGCCGTCGCCGTCACCGTCGGCGTCGCAGGCGTCGCCCGCGCCGTCGGTATCGGTGTCGAGCTGATCGGGGTTTGCCGTCAGCGGGCAGTTGTCGAAGGCGTTCGGGGTTCCGTCACCGTCGACGTCGTCCGTGGCCGGAGCCAGGGCGACGTAGTTCAGGGCGCTGACGCTTCCGTTTCCGCCCGCGACCAGCGTCAGCCGGCCATCGGTCACGTGCACCGTCGTCTTGCGCTCGATGTGCACTCCGGCAGCAGTCGGCTCGTCGTCGACCACGGTAACGCCCTCGACGACCGCGCGGTGCGGCCCCAGGGCGAACTTCGGATCGCCCATGGCGAGCCAGACGTCGTAGTACCCGGGCTCGACCTCGAGCTCCCAGGTCGAGGCGTCGCTCACGAAGACGAGCGTGTCCAGCGTCTGGACGACGTCGAATCCTCGCTCACGCTGTGAATGGGACGCGTCCCAGCCGTGGCCGCGTTCGGCATCGAACGGCAGGCCCGAGTCGACATCGAAGCCGGCGGGCACCGACGAGGCGCCCGGCTGGAAGTTGATCGACCGCACGGCGGTTCCGTCAGCGGCCTCGACGGCCTCGATCAGGTTCAGCATCGTGTGGCCGTCCGATCCGCCGACCTGCAGCTCGAGGCGACCGTTGCGCACCTCGAGCGGCACCGTGTTCTCGGCGAACTGGCCGGGGTCGGTCGACACGTCGTCGATCACGCGCTCGCCCGCGAGGTCCACGCGATGCGGGCCGAGGCCGAAAGCGGCGTCGCCGGTGACGACACGCAGGTCGTAGTCGCCGTTCGGGAGCTCGGCCGTCCACGTGCGCTGGGCCGTCGTGAAGGCGAACGTATCGAGCTCCAACGCGACACCCGTATCCCGGTCACGAGTCGACAGGGGCCAGTCCCAGCCGAGCGTACGGGCCGGGTCGAAGAACTCGCCGTCGTCGAGCGTGAAGCCCAGCGGCGTGCCGGCGCTGGCCGGGCCGAAGCTCACGCGCAATACGTCACAGATCTCGGCCTGGTCCGGGTTGAACGCCAGCGGGCAATTGTCCACGTCGCCACACAGCCCGTCGGCGTCGGCGTCGTTTCCGGAATCGGCGGGGCATGCGTCGCAGGCGTCGCCCAGTCCGTCGGCATCCCCGTCGTCCTGATCGGCGTTGTCGGTTGCGGCGCAGTTGTCGCAGGCATCGCCGACGCCGTCGGCGTCGCCGTCCTGCTGATCGACGTTGGCCACGGCGGGACAGTTGTCCGCCCCGTTGTCCGTCGAGTCGCCGTCGAGGTCCGCGTCGCAGGCGTCGCCGTCGCCGTCCGCGTCGGTGTCGAGCTGGGAGGCGTTCGGCGTGGACAGGCAGTTGTCCTCACCGTTGGCATGCCCGTCACCGTCGAGGTCCGTGTCGCAGGCATCACCACGTCCATCGGCATCGAGGTCCGTCTGATCGACGTTGGCGGCGAACGGGCAGTTGTCGCCCGCGTTGTTCACGCCGTCCTCGTCCGCATCGTCCGCCGCCAGAGCGACCGACAGGTAGTTCAGCGTGGACAACCCGCCCGTGCCGCCGAGCCGCACGGTCAGCTTGCCGTCGGTCACGTGCGCGCCGACGGTCCGTTCGAGGAAGGCACCCGCGGCGGTCGGTTCGTCGCCGACCGCCGTCGTACCCTCGACGACCACGCGGTGCGGGCCGAGGGCGTACTTCGCGTCACCGGCCGACAGCCAGACATCGTAGAACCCTTCCGGCAGGTCCAGCTCGAACACACGCTCGGCGGAGGTAAACACGAAGGCATCGAGGACCTGCGGGAAGTTCTTTCCTCTCTCCCGCGCCTGCATCGCGACGCTCCAGCCGAAGCCACGTTCCGCGTCGTAGACGGCGCCGGAGTCGATCTGCCAGCCCAGCGGAACGGCCGAGCCGGCCGGCTGGAAGCTGATCGACAGCAGCCCGGCGGGGCGCTCGAGCGACTCCAGGGCGTGCAGCATGTTGATCGCGGCGAGGTCGCCGTCCTTGCCGACGTCGATCGCGAGCCGGCCGTCACGAACCGCGACGCGCTGCGTCTCGTCCGCGTATTCCGCCGGATCGGTCGTCACGCCCTCGATCAGCGCGATCTCGCCGACCATCACGGTGTGCGGGCCGAAGGTGAAGCGCGGGTCGCCCGACAGCACGCGCACGTCGTAGTCCCCGTTGGGAACTTCGGCGTACCAGGTGCGTTCGATCGTGGTGAAGGCGAGCGTGTCCAGCTCCTGGGGCTCACCCGTGTCGCGATCTCGCGTCGGAACGACGGGGCCGGGATCCCAGCCGTAGCCTCGAGAATGATCGTAGAGCAGTCCGTGGTCTCCGGCGAAGCCCTCGGGCACCGCGGCGCTCGCAGGGCCGAAGCTGACGAGCAGCTCGTCGCACCAGTCTTCCTGCCCCGGGTTCGGAATCAGCGGGCAGTTGTCCACGTTGCCGCAGACGCCGTCCGCGTCGAGGTCGTCGTCCGGATCGGCGACGCACACGTCGCACGTATCGCCCCGCCCGTCCGCGTCGGTGTCGATCTGGTCGGCGTTGACGATCGAGGGGCAGTTGTCCACGTCGCCGCAGACGCCGTCCGCGTCGAGGTCGTCGTCGGCATCCGCCGGGCAGACGTCGCATTGGTCGCCCGCGCCGTCGGCGTCGGTATCGGCCTGGCCGAGGTTGGCGTTCAGCGGGCAGTTGTCCACGTCGCCGCAGACGGTGTCGGCATCGGCGTCGTTGTTCGGGTCGGCGGGACACGGATCGCAGACGTCGCCCGCGCCGTCGGCGTCGGTGTCGGTCTGCAGCGGGTTCGCCGTGTTCGGGCAGTTGTCGGAATCGTTCTCGACGCCGTCGCTGTCCTGGTCGGTGTCGCAGGCGTCGCCCTGGCCGTCCAGGTCGAAGTCGGCCTGACCCGGGTTGGCGGTCAGCGGGCAGTTGTCGGCGCCGTCCGGCACGCCGTCGTTGTCGTCGTCGGTGTCGCAGGCGTCGCCCGCGCCGTCGTCGTCCGTATCTTCCTGGGCCGGATCCGCGGTAACCGGGCAGAGATCGCACAGGTCGCCCACGTTGTCCCCGTCCCCATCGGCCTGGGACGCGTTGGAGACGAGCGGGCAGTTGTCGGCGAAGTCCTCGATGCCGTCCACGTCGGCGTCGGCCGGCGTGATCACTCCGTAGAGCTCCATGCGCAGGGCGCGGCCCTTGACGATGCTGTCCGACGCGATCGGAATCTCGGTGATCGACACCAGACGGAAGAAGCCCTCGCCGTCGCGCGGCGAACCCTGACACACCGTCGGGTCGCCGGGGGCGACCGGGATCGAGCAGACCGGCAGCCCGTCGTCGGATCCACTGGTCTGGCCGGTGGTGAATTGCAGCGTCAGCGGCGTCACGCCGCCGTCGCTGTCGGTCAGCGACACGGGGACGTCCAGCGTCATCGCTCCACCGACCGGGTTATGGGTTCCGGTGGCGCTTCCGCTCTGCGTGATCTGGACCCAGTCGAACAGGCTCAGCTGGATCAACGGGAAGATGAGGTTCTCGGACGTCTGCCAGTCGGCCGGAGGAGAGGCCGGCGTGACGGGGTGATTCTGATCGTCGATGTCCGTGCTGCCGCCGTGCAGCTGCACATAACTATGAAGGTCGGCGATCGGGTCCGAGAGGATGAACCACACGCCGTCCGACTCGCCACCGCCGCCGTCGCAGGCATCGCCCACGCCGTCGAAGTCGCCGTCTTCCTGCCCCGGGTTGGCTTCGTTCGGACAGTTGTCGAGGAAGTCCTCGAGACCGTCGAAGTCCGTGTCCTGCGGAAGCAGGACCGCGTTGATCACGGTGAGGATGGGTTCCGCGTCGACGAGCGTCCCGGAGGCCGCGGGGATCTTACCGATCCAGGTCAGCTGCAGCTCGCCGGTGACCGCGTCGCGCCGCTGGCCCTGACAGGCCGGGTGCTCGCTAGGGTTCTGTGTCACCGGGCACAGCGGTCCCCCGTCGGAATTCGTGCCCTGCGTGCGCTCGGTGGAGAGGACGGCCTCGACGACCACGCCGTCGCCGTCGGAGTCGATGACGGACACGTCGAACGTGACCTGCATCTCACCCGTGCCGGCATTGTAGGTTCCGACCGCATCCGTGATCTGCGTGAGGTCCGCGTAGTCGAACAGGTCGAACTGCACGCGCGGGAACTGGATGTCGTTATCGGTGGTCCAGATGCCGGGCAACGTCCCCGCGCGGAGATCGACGACCTGCGCACCGAACGAACGCGCCGCCCCGAGGATCGTTACCGACCCCGTACCGTCAACGTCGAGTGTCTGTGCGGTGCCGGCCTGAACCTGCGCGGCTGTCTCGACGCGATCGATTCTCCAGGCGGAGTCGTCGTCGTGCACCTGTCCCTGGGCGTTCGTGCACGACGCGCTGCCCAGCAACAGGGCCGGGGCAACGACGAGCAGAACGGCGATGTGGGTCAGACGATGAGACAGAATGGTACGAGTGTTTGCTCCGGGGGGAGTGAGCAACATGTATTTCCTCTCGCTGTGCGTCCGGGAGATCCGGACCCTCTCTCCTCGGCCCGGGTACATTGCCCGGACCGTCCATAGTTCAGGACTACGGATCGGGGCTCCTGGCCGCAATTGTAAAAATCGTAAGGACTTGCGGGAAAAATCCAGTTTTCCGGACTGACGGCTGTCTCCGGTCGTTTACCAGCCTCCGGAGGGAGGCGGTGGGGGGTTGGTAAAGAGCGTCGTGGCGTCCCCGGCCGTGCCGCTCTGGTACAGCGTCCGGGCCCAGGCCATCGAGCCGGCCGTGGCCTCGAACGGGTTTCCGTCCTTGTCGATGTCGGCGCCGGGGTCCGCAATCTGGATGATCGAGCCGTGGACACCGCCGTCGGCACCGTCGACGTCACAGTCGACGGCAAGCCAACCGTGCGTGTCGCTGATGCCCGGGGTCAGGCCCAGATTGGGCCAGCAGAACTCGGGGTCCATGTCGCACAGATCGCGGATCGTCCAGCATCCGAACTGGAACGAGTTTGAGAAGTTGTTCTCGGCGGCGTCGAAGCCGTTGACCCGGCAATCGGTCAGCGGCGGATGCTGCGTCTCGAATCCCAGCGTGAACGTGACCAGCTCCGCCGTGAACATCGGCAGGCCGCTCTGCGGGTGATTCGGTGCCAGGAAGTCCGCCGCCACGCGACGCGGAAAGCCGCGGTACTCGACGTCGTTGAAGGCGAACTCGCGGTCGCCGTTGCCGCCGATGCCCTGGAACGGGATCGCCGGGATCGAGAATGCGTAGCCCTGCGTGTAGTTGACGACGATCTCCTCGCCGAACAGCACGTTGTCCGTCACCGTCTCACCCGTGTCCGGGTCCTCGAGACTGACGACGAGCATGCCGAGCTGGAACGCGCAGCTGCGCGACAGCGTGGCGTCGAGGCTGCCGATGTTGGTCCCGGTCGGCGTCTGCGTGATGACCAGCGTCTCGGTGTCGCCGCCGGTCAGCGGGATGTCGAAGTTGCACTCGAAGCAGTAGTCCGCGTCGGTCTCGTCGCCGTTGATGAACGAGGCGTGGGCCACGAGGTCCCAGGGGGCGGTGTTCGTTATGGTCACGAACGTCTCGGTCGTGCCGACGGCGCCCTGTCCGTCGAAAGCGGCGATCACCGGGTAGACCAGCAGCGAGGCGACCTCGTTGAGATCCGAGGCGGAGGCGGGCAGGCCGATCAGGATCGCGAGCAACGTCAGGACGTGGAGTCCGAGGCGCGAGAGCTTGGCCGTGCCGGAATGTTTTCGGGAAGCGGTGCGCCGGGCGGCGCGGGAGGAGGTGAAGCTTGCACCGGGTCCGGCGGGGAGCCGGAGGGTCGCGTCGGTGGCGACTCGCTTGTGGGTGGTGCCGGTGTTCATGCAGGTGTCGTCCGGTGTAAGTTCGTCACCCCCCCAGGTGATCCGCCTAGCTGTCTCGATCGAAGGTGGGCAGGGAAGGGCTGAGGCGGCAGCCCTCCCCCACCCGTCCCGCTCCGGTCCGCGGTTTCCCGCGAACCGGAGCGAGCACTAAGTGGCTATTAGTCCCAGCCACCCGGTCCCGGGGCACCCGGGTTGGCCCGCAGCGTCGTGGCGTCGCCGGCAGTCGCGCTCTGGTAGAGCAGACGACCCCAAGCAACCCATCCGCCGAGGATCTCGTTCGGGTTCTGGTCCTTGTCGATGTCGACATTCGGATCGGCGACCTGGACGATCGCGCCGTGCACGCCGCCGTCCTTGCCGTTGACTTCGCAGTCGAGGGCGAGCCAGCCGTGCGTGTCGAAGTTGGCCGGGTTGTTCGGCGTCGCAGCTCCGACACCCAGGTTCGGGTAGCAGAACTCGGCGTCGGCCAGGCACAGGTCAACCACGTCCCAGCAGTCCATCAGGACGGAGTTCGAGAAGTTGTTCTCGGCAGCGTCGAAACCGTTGATGCGGCAGTCGACGAACGGCTGCTGCTGCGTCTGGAAGTCGAGCGTGAACAGGGTCAACTCGGCGAGGAACAGGCCGATGGCGGCACCGTTCGGATCGTGCGGAGCGAGGAAGTCCGCGGCGAGACGACGCGGGAAGCCCTTGTACTCAACATCGTTGAAGCCGTAGTTGCGGTCGCCGTTACCGGCAATACCCTGGAACGGGATGGCCGGGATCGAGAACGCGAAACCCTGCGTGTAGTTGACGAACACCTGCTCACCGAACAGGATGTTGTCGGTCAGCGTCTCACCGGTCGTGGCGTCCTCGAGGCTGACAACCATCATGCCGAAAGGCTGGTCGCAGCTACGATCCACGGTGCCGTCGAGGCTCTGGATCGTGATGCCGGTACGCGCGACGTCGGTCGTCACGACCAGCGTCTCGGTGTCGGCACCCGTCAGAGGCACACTGAAGTTGCACTCGAAGCAGGAGATACCATCAATGTACGAAGCGTGGGCGATGACATCGCTCGCACCCGTGTTGGTGATGGTGATGAACGTCTCGAACTCGGCACCGATCGCCTGGACCGGCAGAGCCGCAACGTTGGGGTACACGAGGAGGGCGGCCACCTCGTTCAGGTCGGAGGCCGACGCCGCGCCGGCTCCCATCAACAGCACCATGGTGAGTGCCACAAGACTCTTCTTAGCGAATCGCATTGGTTCTTCCCCTTTCTTGTGGGTGGCTGGTTGTCCACCCAGAGTTAGTTAGTTGATCGCGCCCTGGGACAATTCGCAGGAAGCCCGGAGCGCCGTAGAACACTTATTCAGTTGCGACAGCCTGTTCGGCTTGCGCAGCGGCCAACGCCTCGGCTTGACGAGCCTCGACGGCTTTTACGGCCTGGCCCAGCGTGACCGGAGCCGGCTTGCGCACCCAGGCGCCTTCGTGCCGGACCCACAGATCGGCCATTTCGATCTTTCGCAGACGTTCCGCGAACATCGGGTGCTTGAGTCGCGTCGTGGCGACCACCTGGGCGACAGCCTCGTCGCCGTCGACCACGATCTCCCGGATCTCGTACTTCTCGGTCTGCAGCATTCCCGGGTCCATCGTCGCGGACTGCTCGGGATGACGGAACTTGGACATCACGTCGACGTTGGCGGCGACGCGAGCGTCCCAGTAGGTCGCGATCTGGCTGCGCACCAGGCGCTCCGTGCCGCGAACTCCCGTGGAGTCGACCCAGCGAGCTCCACCCATCGCGTTGAAAGCCAGCCCACCGGCAATCGTCGCAGTCAAGGCAGCACCGATTAGCATCTTCTTCTTCATTGATTACAGTCCTCTCGTAGTCGACGCGTCGGCGGGGAGGGACGCGGTCGTATTGCTGTTTCCGAACTGGAGAGTCGCCAGGATCTCGATGGTGACCAGCTTGTCCTGGCCGCCGTTGCCGAAGCCGCGCGGGATCTTCTTGACTCCCACCAGCTTGAGCAGGCCGTTCCCGGCGGAGCGCGGCGTACCGCTGACGGAGATGACCACACCGGCCTCGTTGCGCTCGAAAACCGTTCCGGTCGTCAGCGTCATGGCCATCGGTGCGGCGTCACCGTCGGAGTCGACGGCGGCCAGCGGCACCTCGAGCGTCACCGTGCCCGTCGCGGGGTCGTACGCTCCGGCGATACCGCCGGTCTGCGCGAACAGCATCGACTCGCCGAGCGCCAGCGGCAACACGGGGAACTGAATCGGCTGTTGCAGCGTCAGCGGTCCGGCGAAGTGCTCGACGGCGATCTGCTGCGGGTAGAAGCTCGTGGCCGATCCCAGCGCGACGATCTTGCTCACGCCGGAGATCACCAGGCTCGGTCCCAGGGTCGGCTCGTCGTTGTCGAACGGGTCGTCGCGGTCGACGTCCTCGAGATCGTCACCCGGGGCGTCGCGGTTCGGATCCAGATCCTCGGGCAGCGTGTTCGTGCCGTCGCGGTCGACCTGGCTCGGCAGAGGCACCGCGCGGTCCTGGTCGGAGGCGGTGATCTCGTCCGAGGGCACGCTCGTCGGAGTGTCGTTGAACGTCGGGATCGGCGTGCCGACCACGCGACGCGGAATGTTGTCCCAGTCGAGCTGATTCGGATCGGCCGCCGGCTCGCTGTTCTGCGTGTCGGACTGCGCGCGACGCGTGATCGGTCGCTTGCCGTTGATCTTTCGGTTGGAGGAGGCACCGTTCGAGCTCGCCTTGACGCGCGTCTCGACCGGCCGGTGCTTCCACTTCGGGGCCCGCGTCGGCGTGCTCGCGGACGTGGTCGTGTTGACACGCTCGTTGGTCGTCGTGCGCATCGCGGTCATCCGCGTCTCGCTTGCCGCCTCGGTGGCGGGGCGAGCGGCGCCGTCGTTGGATGCGAAGCGCGCGTGCGCTTTGCCCTTCAACGCGACGGTCAGCACGGAGTCGTCACCTACGCGAATGTTCAGCGAGTCCTCGAGATCGGCCGGCTCGTCGGTACGGGCCGTGACCGAGACGGCAGCGAACTCGCCCGGGGCGAGCTCGATGCGCGAGGGCGTCACGCTGTAGTGGGAGGCGTCGGTGGAGAGCATCGCGTTCACCGGCTCGTCGCTGTCGTTACGCAGGACGAGCTGGCGCACGATGTCGCTGTGCAGCGGAACGACGCCGAAGTCGAGCTGCTCGCTCGACAACTTCACTTTCGCCGGGACCTCGGCGGTCTCGGCGGCAGCGTCAGCTCCCGGGGTGTTCAGATAGAACGCCAGGCCGATCGCGATCGACAGGCCGACGACAGACAGCAACAGAGGCACGATGTACTTGGACCTCTGCGTACCGTTCGAGGGGTTCGGGCTCAAAGTTCTCGGTCTCCAAGGGTCAGTCGTTTCGGGCTCGCCAAATGAGTACGAACGAACGAACTTGAAGCAACCTGGAAAACCCGGACGCAATGCGGGTGTCACGCGAACTCTAATGAAGGGCGCACGTCGACACGCGTGGGATTTTTTTGAGGAAGTTTTCGAGTTGAGATGCTGTCGGGGGAGTCGGTGTATTACGACTTGTCGTGCGCATCCGGGGTGTCGGCGACGTCCGCGAAATCGCGTGTCGAGATCGCGACACAAACACTACATAAAGACGATACGCGGACGAAACAACTGAACGCCATTACGAAACGGTGGGCAAAAAAAAGGGTGAGAGAGCGCCGAGGCGGCAGCACCCTCTCACCCTTCGATCCTGCAGACCCGGGCGACCGAGGCCGCCCGGGATCACAAGCTCGAACTAGTTGAAGCCTCCCGGAGGCGGCGGCGCGGGGTTGGCGATGAAGGTCACCGGGTCACCCGTGGTCGCGCTCTGGTACAGCAGACGGCCCCAGGCCGCCCAGCCACCAGCCAGAACCCCGCCTCCCGGCGGACGCAGCGGCGTGTTCGCCGCGGCCACCTGGACGATGGCTCCATGGACGCCGCCCTTGGCCGCGCCGACCTCGCAGTCGAAGCTGACCCAGCCGTGCGAATCGAAGTTCGCCGGGTTGTTCGGGGTCGGCACGCCTACGCCGAGGTTCGGGTAGCAGAACTCCGAGTCCTGATCGCACAGGTCGAAGAAGTCCCAACAGGTGAACCGGCGTCCACTGGTGAAGGGGTTTTCTGCCGCGTCGAAGCCGTTCAGGCGGCAGTCCACCTGGTTCTGCACCGCGTTGTTGGTCTCGAAGCCGAGCGTGAACAGCACGACCTCCGCCACGAAGATCGGCGGGAGGGTGTCGTCACGCGGGGCGAGGAAGTCCGCGGCCAGACGGCGCGGGAAGCCCTTGTACTCGACGTCGTTCAGGCCGAAGACGCGGTCGCCGCCGCCGACGCCCGCGATGCCCTGGAACGGAATGGCCGGGATCGAGAAGGCCCAGCCGTTGGTGTAGTTGGCGACGATCTGCTCGCCGAAGAGCAGATTGGCGGTCGAGACCTGACCGGCCGGGTCCTCGAGCGAAATCACGATCATGCCCTGGTTCCAGTTGCAGTTACGCGAGATCGTGTTGTCGAGGCTCTCGATGGAGACGCCGGTCGGCGTCTGCGTCAGCACCAGCACCTCGGTGTCGGCACCCGTCAGCGGAATGCTGAAGTTGCACTCCTGACAGGACTGGAAGTTGTTGTTGTTCGGGTCCATCGAACCGTCGATGAACGAGCCGTGGGCCACCACGTCGTTCGCGCCGGTGTTCGTGATCGTCATGAACGTTTCGGTCAACCCGGCAGGGTTGTTGGCGTTGAACGTCGTTACCGCGGGAAAGACCAGCAGCGCGCCGACCTCATTGAGGTCTGCCGCGGCGGCCAGGCCACATCCCAAGAGCAGCAGCGTAGCGAGCCCCGCCACGAGTTTCTTGTTCAGTCGCATACGTTTTCTTCCCTTTTCTCGGGCCTCTCCGGGCCCGGTTTCTCTGTGAGGGGCTTCTCTATCCGCCACTAGGCGCCCCGTACCTCCAAGAAAGACGTCGTTCGTAACTCCGTCTTCTCCCTCCGCCGTCACCTCCTTTCGAACTCTCGTGCTGCGGGCTCCACTGGCCCCGATTTCGATTTTGTTCTCACTCTGCTTCCACAGCGCCCTGCTGGTTCGAGGACTTGATCATCTGGCCCAGGCTCTGTGGTTTTGCGTCTCGATACCAGGTGCCGTCGGACAGCACCCAGCGATCCTGCAGGAGGACCTCACGTGTCCGCTCGGCCATCAGCGCGTGATTGATGCGCGCCGTCACCGCGATGTGCGCGTTGGCCGTTTCGCCGTCGATTTCGATTTCGTGAATCTCGTAGTTCTCGGTCAACATCAGGCCGGGGCTGATCATCCCCCCGTGCTCGGGGAGGATCAGCGCCGTCATGGCCGATACGTCCCCGACCAGGCGCGCCTCCCAGTACTTCTCGACGCGCGAACGCAGCACGTCCTCGGAGTCGCGCAGGCCCAGCCAGCCCATCAACGTACCGCCGCCGACCGTGGTGAAGGCCACGCCTCCGGCCACGAGCAACAGAATAAAAACGATCAGTCCCTTCTTCATCAGGAGCCTCGCCGGTCGCGGCCCCAATCGCCCAGCGGCGAGGACGGCGCGACCTCCGTTCCGAAATCAAGACGCGCCAGGATCTCGATGCCCAGCAGTTGACTCTGCGCCGCGTTGCGATAGCCGCGCGGGATCTTGTGCAACGCCACCAGCTTGAGCAGCCCCGAGCCCGGCGCGCGGGCCGTTCCCGCGAGCTCGACCACGATGCCGGCCTCGTTGCGGCCGTGGCTCAGGCCGGTCGTCAGGTTGACCAGCATCGGGGCGGCGAAACCGTCGGAGTCGATCGCGGCCAGCGGAAGCTGCAGATTCACCTGTCCCGTCGCCGGATCGAACGTACCGGAGATGCCTCCGGTCTGGTCGAACAACATCGACTCTCCCAGCGCCAGCGAAACGATCGGGAACTGGATCTTGTTCGTCAGCGACAGCGCGCCGCCGAGATCCGCGCCGACCACGCCCAGGGCCTGGGGCGAGAAGGTGTTCTGCGAGCCGAGCAGCGCGATGCGACTGACCCCCGAAATCGTAAGCGTCGGACGCGTGAAGGGATCCTCCGGCTCCGGAGAGTCGTCGCCCGTATCCTCCTCGCCGCCGTCGCCCTCGGCGAGATCGTCCTCGAACAGATCGCGCTCTTCGGGCTGCAGGTCGCTCGGCGCTTCGCTCAGGTCGGCCGCGTCGCGGATGCCCGACGACAGGCGCCGCGCAGACGCGCGTTCGCCGTCGCTGATGTCCGCGTCCGACGAAGGCGGAGGCGGTCCGGGGTCGTTGAACGCGGGGACCGGCGTCGACACGATGCGCCGCGGCCGACTCGCGAGGTCGGACTCGAACTCCTTCTTGGGTTCGTGCGCAGGCGTCGTGCCGGCCGTGGGCTCGCTCGGCTGCGTTCGCCGTGTGGACAGGACGCCCCGCTGCCGCGGCGGGTTGATCTTGTCGTCGGCGCGCGATGCGCGCGGCTGGGTCTCGTCCGTCGCCCCGGACGCGGCACTCGACGGCGCGCGGCCACGATTGCGCACCGGAGCATCGCGTTCGACGGTCTCGCCCTGCGACGCCCGCGTGCCGCGATCGGCCGAGGCCAGCTGGACCTGGGACTGCGCCTGCAACGCCACGACCACCTGTTGTCCCGCGTCGTCGCCGAAGCGGATGCGCAGGTCGCGGGTCAGGTCGCCGGCGGTCTTCGGCTCGGCGACGACCCTCACGTTGGCAATCTCCCCCGGTGCCAACGTCAACTGCGCGGGCTCGACGCGATAGGCCGGGTCGTCGGCGCTGAGCGAAGCCTGGATCGTCTCGTCGCCGTCGTTGCGCACGACGAGTTGGCGCACCGCCGTGCTGTCCGGGCTCAATGTTCCGAAATCGAGCACGTTGGCCGAAACGGCAACACCCGCGGACGACGAAACGGCCGGCTGCGGGTCCGGTCCTCCGGCGAGGCGTACGGCGAAAAAGACGCCCAACGCCGCGAGCACACCGGTCAGCAGCACCGCGAGCGGCACACCGATGCGTCCAAGCTGTCTAGTGTCGATCCTGTTCCGTGGATCGCGCGGTCGCAGCATGCGAGGCTCTCGCATACGACGCCATGCAGGCATCACGATGTGATTTTCCTCCACGCTCCCGCCCGGGCCCCGATCGAACCTGGGGACACGGGATCGGTCACGCTTTTCCGACGCGTCGGCTGTGTCGCGATATTATGCAACACAGATGGTGCATTTATACCGATAACGTAATAAGGAATCAAGACCTCACCGGAGCGAAAAGATCAACTGGCTCAGTGAGTTGCGGCGCCATGAAGTAGAAAACGACGCCAAATTAAAACACTTTAAGTCAGCCCCCTTTTCGGGTGCTGCGTGGCTGAAGCGCCACGCTATCACGGCGGCCCCGATTCGCCCACCGCGAGAGACCGGCCGGAAACGCTTGAAGTCCTTGCAACCATTAACTATGTTCGGCCTCGACATTCTTGGTAGGAATCGGCGCGAGTCCTCGAGGGCCTGATGCCCCCCGCCGGAGCCCGCCGCGTGCGCAGTGAGAACGGCATGGAAGCCCGGACCCGAGACGAAGCCGAATACGGCGAGGACACCACCCTGCGCGAGGCGTGGAAGCTGCTCCTGAGGCGGCGATCGGTCGCGGTCTCGATGATCGTCGTCTCGGTCGTGGTCGCCCTGGTCGTCACGGCCTTCACCACCTCGACCTATCGGGCGAGCACGACGATCCAGATCGATCGCAGCGGCCCGGACATCCTCACGTTCAAGGACGTGGTCGGCGTCGACCCCTCCCACGCCGCCTACAAGGACTTTTACCAGACCCAGTACAGGATCCTGCAAAGCCGGACGGTCCTGCGGCTCGCCGCCGAGCGGCTCGAGTTGATGAGTCAGCCGGAGTTCGCGAGCCGCCAGCCCGCCCCCCTGTCGCAGCTCGCGTCGACGGTCCGCGGCTGGTTCTCGAGCTCGGTCCAGAGCGACGAGAACCAGGATCCGCTGGCGCCCGCGATCGGGTTCGCCCAGGCCGGGCTCTTCGTCGAGCCGGTACGCAACAGCCACCTCGTACAGGTGTCGTTCGAGGATCACGACCCCGTGCTGGCTCGTGACATGGCCAACGCCATCGCGGACGCCTACGTCCAGTTCACCTACGAGTCTCGGTCGGGAACGACCGCGGTCGCGACGGAGTTCCTGGCCAACGAGGTCGGCCGAGTTCAGAAGGAGATCGAAGAGTTCGAGCAGCAGTTGCAGAAGGACAGCGAGTCGCGTCGTATTCTCGCGCTCAGCGACGGCGCGCAGGACATCAGCGAGCAGGGCCTGGCGGCGCTGCACCAGCGCTACATCCAGGCCAGGGGACGGTTGGCCGTCGCCGACGCGAGGTTCCGCGCACTGCACGACGCGGCGCCGGAGTCGTTGTCCGAGGTTCTCGAGTCATCGCTGATCAACGGCCTGCGTCAGCAATACGCCGACCTCGAGCGGCGCCACGCGCTGATGTCGGAGCGCTTCCGCGACGACTGGCCGGAGTTGGCACAGTTGAGCCAGGAGTTGTTGCAGGCGCGTCGACGGCTCGCCATGGAGAGCACACGCATCGCGAATCAGGTACGCGCCGTGGCCGAGGCGGATCTGCTGCACGCCACGGCCGAGGTGCAGACTCTCGAACAACAGGTCGACAGCCAGAAGGGCGAGGTGCAACGGGTCAATCGCGATGCGATCCAGGTCGCCAGCCTCAAGGCGGCGATCGACACCAAGCGTGACGTGCTGGCCGACCTGATCGCGCGCCAGAGCCAGACGGAGACCTCGGACGCCCTGAAGGACACGCGGGCCGGCAACATCCGCGTCGTGGATCGCGCCGAGACCCCGCAGGTTCCGGTACGACCGAACCGTAAGCTGAACCTCGCCTTCGGGCTGTTGCTGGGCACGACGCTCGGCGTCGGACTGGCGTTCATGCTCGACCATCTGGACAATACGATCAAGAGCGAGAAGGACATCGCACGCATCGCCAAGCTGCCGGTGCTCGGCCACCTGCCGCTCGTCCCGCCGCTGGCGGCGGTGGACAAGAGTCGTCCGGTCTCCGCGCACGTCGATCTCGCCAGCCTGCTCGATCCGAGGTCGCACTACGCCGAGGCGTGTCGCAGCATCCGCACCGCGTTGCTGCTCGCTTCGCCGGATCATCCCCCACGCAGCATCGTGGTCACGTCGTGCGAGCCTTCGGACGGGAAGTCGACGACGGCGATGAACCTCGCGATCGTGCTGACGCAGCTCGGACGGCGCGTCCTGATCATCGACGCCGACCTGCGGCGGCCGCGGCTGCACAAGGCGTTGGGCCTCGACAACGCCCTCGGCCTGTCGAGCCTGCTCAGCGGCAACGCCGCGGACTCGGAGGTGATCGTCGAGACGGACATCCCGAACCTCAGCGCGATCCCCAGCGGACCGATTCCGCCGAACCCCTCCGAGCTCCTCGACTCGAGCCGGCTCAAGCAACTACTGGTTGGGATGCAGGACGACGGGCGTTTCGATCACGTTTTGATCGATTCCCCGCCGCTGCTGCACGTGACGGACACTGTGCTCGTATCCACGCACGCCGACGCCACGATCATCGTCGTTCGCGGCGGACGAACGCGCCGCGAGGCCCTGGCAGGCGGGGCGCGGCGGCTGCGCGTCGCCCGAACGCGGGTCGCCGGAGCGGTGTTGAACGCGGTCTCTACAGAGTCCGGACACTACTACTACTACGGTCTCTATCGTTCCCAACTCGATTCCGGCGCAGCCGGACGGCAGGAAAAGCACTCACCCACGACGGGGTCCCGCAAACGCCTGCGCCGCAGTGCAGGCGACCGCTGACACCCGGGAGGTTCGTCGGTTGACGGTGTCGATGAACGCGCTCGCCAAACTGGTCAGGGCCGATGCGGATCGCCGCAGCCGCTTCCACACGGCGAACGGCCACCTGTGTCTCAGCCCGCTCGACATGACGTTCGCGCTGGCGTCGACGGTCCTGCGCCACACGACGGGGCGATTGCTGCCGATACCCTGGATCGCCCTCCCGGCCTATCGTCACTTGCGCCCGCTCGCGCGCGGCGCCACCGTCTTCGAGTACTCCAGCGGGATGTCGACGATCTGGTATGCACATCGGGCGACTCGCGTCCACGCGGTCGAGAGCAATCGTGACTGGTACGAGAAGATCTCGGAACGGGTCGCGAGTTTCCCGCACGTGCAACTGACGCACCGCGAGGACGAGGAGTCCTACGTGACCAGCATCGACGACACCGGATGCGAGGCCTTCGACATCATCTCGATCGACGGCAGCTACCGCTTCCAGTGCTTCGAGTACGCGCTGAAGTACCTCAAACCGGGCGGGCTGATGCTGATCGACAATACCGACACGATGAACAACCAGCGCATCGTCGACGAGCTCGAGGTGCACTTCACGCCCGATCGGATCCGACGCTTCTCCGGCTTCGCGCCCGGGATCTTCCACCCGATCGAGACGACGATTTGTCGCGCGCCGGACTAGAGGGCGGCCCACCGACCCTGCTGCGCGCGCTGGAACCGGTCCCGCATACTCCTGAACACATCGGGGCCTCGACCGCGACGGCGCGCGTCCTACGCCTGGGATTGCTCGGACTGCTCCTGCTGACTCCCCTGCCCTTCGGAAGCGTGCAGAGCCGGCCGCTGCTCGCGATTCAACTGACGGCCGCACTGATCGCCGTCGGACTGCTGCGGTTGTATGCCTCCGACAGCGGTTCGCTGACGGCGACGGGTCGGCGTTCGCTGCGGCTCGCCGCGGCGCTGATCGGCGTCGGCCTGATTCAACTGCTGCCCCTGCCGTGGCTCGGCAGCCTCAGCCCGGCCAGCACGATGGACGCGATCCTGCGGCTCGCCGCGCTGGTGTCGATCGGCTGGGCGAGCGCGCTGGTGTTTCGCGACGAGGCCGACGTCCGCATGCTGGCGGCCGCGCTGGCGCTCTCCGGTGCATTCCAGGCGCTATACGGTGCGGTCGAGTACCTCAGCGGTCATCAGCACATCTTCTTCTACGCCAAGAAGTACTACCTCGAGGAGGCGACGGGCACGTTCGTCAATCGCAATCACTTCGCGGGCTACCTGGCGATGACCCTGCCTTTCGCGCTCGGCCTGCTCTTTCCCGACCATGCACAGCGACACACCGAGCGAAGCTGGCGTGCCCGGGTCCTCGGAGCGTTCGAGTCCGGCGGTCTCCAGCGCATCCTCGGCGGGCTTGCCACGGCGACGATCTGGGCCGGGCTCGTGCTGTCCTACTCTCGCGGAGGGATGCTGGCGGCCGTCGTCGCCATTGCGGTGTTCGCCGCGCGCGGCGGAGTCGGTCGACGACTGTTCCTGATCGTGCTCGCGGTGCTGCTCGTCCCGTCGCTGTTCCTGATGCAGCAGAACCTGCGTGCGCCGGGTGCGCGCATGGAGGCGCTACCGAACGAGTTTTCGTCGAATGCGGGCCGGATCACGGTCTGGCAGGCCTCGGTGCGCTGGATCGCGGAGCGTCCCGTGCTGGGCACGGGCTTCGGCACGTTCGAGGATGTGTTTCCCGCCGTCCGGCCTCCGTCGATCGACAGGCACTTCGACCACGCACACAACGACTGGCTACAGAGCGCCGTCGAGGGGGGGATCGTCACGCTGTTGCTCGTGGCCACTCTCGCGGCCGGACTGCTCCTGCGCGGCGCGCGCCGGCCCACCTCGTCGACCTGGGTCCAGCGCTGCGTGACGGCCGCTCTCGCGGCCGTCGCGTTCCACAGCCTCGTCGACTTTTCGTTGCGCATCCCGGCGATCGCGGTGATGCTGGCAGTCGTCATGGGAGTCTGTTGCTCTCGGGCATCCGGCTCAGAGACGCGAGCGCCGGTGCTCGCTACTCGCTGAGGCACTCGCATGTCGGTCGTGATTCTTCAGCGCTGCGTCCCACACTACCGCGACACGTTGTTCGAGCGACTGTGGCAGCGCTACGGCTGGCACGTCGCAACCTCGCGCGATTTCCCACCGACCCAGTTGAGCCTGGTCGACTCCGATCGAGACTACCTGCGTCGGTTCGACCTGCGCTTTCCCGATCCCACCGACGCGTATCGCTGCTCGGTGCCCGTGACGGAGATTCTGCGCGCCCTGCGCCCAGCCGCCGTCGTCTGCGAGTTCTCGTTGCGCATGAGTTCGACGTATGACCTGCTGGCGCGCCGCAAGCTGGGCGGCGGCCCCGCGGTCTACTTCTGGGGCCACGGCTACAACATGGAGCGCGGCATCGAGTTCCCCGCGATCCTCGGGCAGGTGCCGCGCATCGTCGCCTCGCGCCTCGCCGACGGGCACGTCGTCTACAGCGCGGAGGGCCGTGAGTTCCTGGAGTCGTTCGTCGATCGCTCGCGCATCGTCGTCGCGCCGAACACGATCCCGCGGCCGGATACAGCGGAGGAACCCGGCGCGTCGCGCCGGCGCAGCGGCGGGCCGGCCCTGATCTCGACCGGTAGATTCACGGCGGACAAGCGGTTCCCCGACATGATCCGGGCGTTCGAGAGGATCCACGCGGCATTCCCCGAGGCCACGCTGACGATCCTGGGCGACGGACCGGATCTGGACGACGCCCGCCGTCTCGCCGGCGAACGGCTCGGGCGCTCGGTGTTCCTCCCCGGCGCCGTCTACGACGAAGCGCAGGTCGCCGAGCACTTCCGCTCGTCCGACGTCGCCGTCTTCTCCGGCGCGGTCGGACTCTCGGTCAATCATGCCCTCCTGCACGGCGTTCCGGTGATCGCCTACGACCGCCTGCCGCACGGCCCACGGCACCATCCCGAGATCGCCAACGTGGTCGACGGTGTCACCGGCTTGCGCGTACGGCAGTTCGACGACCGGACGCTGGCGCGTGCGGTGATCGAGTTTCTGCGACGCCATCCTCGTCCGCGCGAATCGTACGCCGCGACGATCGCCGGTTACGCCGAGGAACACTTACACATCGACCGGATGCTCGAAGGCTTCGACGAGTTGCGAGAGATGATGCGGACGCATGGGGTGGCGCATGCCTGAGCCCGGAACCGGGAACGGTCGGCGCGTCCTCGTCATCGGCCCGATGCCGCCGCCGGTGCACGGGATGTCGGCCGTCACCGCCGAGGTGGCCGATCGGTTGACCCGACGCTTCGACACGCTCGTCGCCGACACGTCGCCTGGATCGCTGGTTCGCGGCATGCGCTACCACGCACGGAAGTGCCGACGCGTCCTGCGCGCAGCACGGATCATGTCGCGTGCCGGCGGCGGCTCGGTCTACCTACCTTGCGACGCCCGCTGGGGGCTGCTGTACACGACGCTGCTCACCGGGCTCGCCCGCCTGCTCGGCCGCACGGTGTTCCTGCACCATCATTCGTTCGCTTACATCAACGACAACGACGCGAGAATGCGCGTGATGACACGCGCCGCCGGCCCCACCCTGCAGCACGTGTTCCTCTGTCCGTGCATGGCACGCCGGTTCTCCGAGCTCTACGGAGCAGAGACCCGGAGCCACGTCCTGTCCAATGCGGCGTTCTACGACGCGGGCGCCGCCGAGCCGCGCACGACGAACGCCGGCCTGCGCGTGGGCCACCTGAGCAACCTGTGCTCGGACAAGGGTCTCGACATCGTCCTGGACACGTTCCGCGAGCTCGCGCAGCGCCACCCGGATGCGCGGCTCGTGCTGGCGGGCCCGGCGGACAGCGGCGCGGACCGCGCCCGGATCGAAGACGCCCGCGAGGAGTTCGGCGAACGCCTCGACTACCGTGGCCCCGTCTACGCCGCGGACAAACAGCGCTTTTACCGCGACATCGACGTCTTCGTCTTCCCGACGCGCTACTTCAACGAGGCCCAGCCGCTGGTGCTGCTCGAGGCGCTGTCCGTCGGAATCCCGGTCGTCTCCTATTCACGCGGTTGCATCGCCGACATCGTCGGCGACACCGGAGGACGCTGCTTCGACAGCGCGTCGGACTTCGTCGGTGAAGCGCTGCCGGTGCTCGACGCCTGGGCCCGCGACCGCTCGGCGCTCGAGCGCGCCTCGTCGGCCGCCGCCGATCGGTTTGCCGCGCTGCACGCGGAGGGCCAGGGGCAACTGGCGGCGCTGCTCGACAGGATCGGCGCGTGACGCGCGCTGCGGAGCCTGGTTTGCACTCGCCAAACGAGGAAGGTAGGGTTCGCGTGGGCCCTCGATACGCGAGAGGTGGCGGGAACCGATGAACGACACGGCGCGAGAGACGATCGAGTTCGCGGGGATCCGCTTCTGGAACGCCTCATGCGACGAACTGCTGCGACGGCTCGATCGCAGCGGTGGGGTGCTGATGGTCCCGGCCGCGCCCGCGCTCTGCTCCTTCGAACACGACGCGCTGTACATCCGGGCTCTGCGCGAGGCCGACTACACGGTCGCCGACAGCGCTTACTTCGCCCTGCTGATGGTGCTGGCAAGACGCCGCCGGGTGTCGCGCATCTCGGGCCTGCAGGTGATGGAGCGTTTTCTCGCGCGCGACGAATCGGCCGCCGTTCCCGCTCGTTCGCGGCGAATCCTCTGGGTCGTCCCCGACGTGGACGAGCGCAAGCGTATGACGTCGTGGTTGGAGACCAACGGCTTCGACGCGGCGCACCAGGGATACTACGAGGCCCCGTTCTACCGACACGACGCGGACTTCGACGACGACGCGTTGATCGAGGCGATCGAGGCCCACGGCGCCCGGTGGGTGGTGCTGTGCATCGGGGGCGGCAAGCAGGAGAAGCTGGGATTCCGTCTACGCGAACGCTTGGGCTCCGGGAGCGGGATCCCGATTCTGTGCACCGGCGCGGCGATGGCGTTCTTCACCGGAGGACAGGCCGGAATCCCTCGCTGGGCCGACCGGCTGTTTCTCGGCTGGTTTTTTCGTATCCTTCACGATCCAAGGAGATTCGCCGGCCGGTACCTGCAGGCGCTGCGCCTGCCGCTGGTGCTCCGTCGGCTCAGCAAACGGCAATCCGGAATTGCCCAGGGTGTCTTATGAACTCGAACGCACGCGACATTCCATCGATCGACCAGACGATCCTCATCGCCGGAGCGGGCGGATTCATCGGTGGGCACCTGGTGGCCGACCTGCTGCGCCGCGGCTACACGCGCCTGCGCGCGGTCGACATCAAGCCGTTCGGCGAGTGGTACCAGCGTTCTCCGCAGGTCGACAATCGCGTGCTCGACCTCCAGTCCCTCGGCAACTGCACGGAGTCGGTCAACGGTTGCGACGTGGTCTACAACCTCGCGGCCGACATGGGCGGTATGGGGTTCATCGAGAACAACAAAGCGCTCTGCATGCTCAGCGTCCTGATCAACACGCACCTGCTGATGGCCGCCAAGGAGGTCGGAGCGCAGCGCTTTTTCTACGCGTCTTCGGCCTGCGTCTACGCCGGCTACAAGCAGAAGGAGACGGACAACCCCGGACTGCGCGAGGAGGACGCCTATCCGGCGGATCCCGAGGACGGCTACGGTTGGGAGAAGTTGTTCAGCGAGCGCATGTGCCGTCACTTTCGTGAGGACTTCGGCATCGAGACGCGTGTTGCGCGCTTTCACAACGTGTACGGGCCGCACGGGACATTCGACGGCGGTCGCGAGAAGGCTCCGGCCGCAATCTGCCGCAAGGTGATTCACTCCAAGATGGCCGACTCCGACTCGATCGAGGTGTGGGGCGACGGCAAGCAGACGCGTTCGTTCATGTACATCGACGACTGCCTGGAGGGGATCCACCGCATCATGGAGAGCGAGGTGCGGGATCCGATCAACCTGGGCAGCGACGAGATGGTCTCGATCAACGAGCTCGTCGAGATCGTCGAGCGGATCCAGGGGCGGACGCTCGAGCGGCGCCACAACCTCGACGCCCCCAAAGGGGTGCGAGGTCGCAGCAGCGACAACGCGAGGATCAGCGACCTCCTCGGCTGGGCTCCGTCGATTTCGCTGCGCGACGGCATGGCCAGGACCTATGCTTGGATCGAGGAGCAGATGCTGGCCGGGAAGAAATCGCTCTGAGCCGTTCCCCGTGCAACCAACGCGTTGCCCCACAAATCGCCGGCCGGCCATCTTGCAATTCCATCACCGGCGCTTTAGCCTTGCCGCGAGGCGAGCATGCTGACTCAGCAGGAAAAACAGGCCGGCTACTCCCTGGCTTTGCTGGACGCCCTGGCGCTCGTGCTCGCGTTCACCTGCGCGTTCGTCGTCCGTCTCGTCTTCGAGATCCCGTTCGCCTCGGAAGGCGAACCGCCTCTCGCGGCTCATATCTGGAGCCTGTTGCTCTCGGTGCCCATCTTCTGGGTGCTCGCCAGCAGCGCGGGGCTCTACCGTCGCACGCGCCCGAAGTCGAAACGACGCCTGCTGTGGGCCACGATCCGTCCGGTGGCCTACATGGGGTTGATCGTCGGCACCGCGGTGTTCCTGTTCCAGGCCGACACGTACTCCAGAACGATCTTCTTCGCTTACATCGCCCTGTCGCTGGTCTTCGTCACGGGAGTCCGCATGCTCGTTCGAGCATTTCCGGCCGGCTCCGAGCGTGACGCCGAGCAGAATCGCCGCGTGCTGATCGTGGGCGCGGGGCTAGAGGGCGTGGCCATCGCCCGGCGACTGAGCAGCCACGAACAACCGGCGTACCACCTGATCGGCCATCTCGTCGAGGAGCGCGTGGGCGCCGAGATCGTCACCGGCGCGTCCGTCGTCGGCGGCCTCTCCGAGCTCAAGGTCATCGTCGAGGAAGAAGTCGTCGACGACGTCATCTTCGCCGTGCCTTTCGCCGCGCTTCCGGATTGCAGGCCCCAGATCGCGTGGTGCGAGGAGGTCGGCGTCACCGTCCATCTCAGCCTGGACTTCATGGGCACGCTGATGGCCAAGACGTACCCCACGAACTGGGACGGCATTCCGATGCTGACTTTGTCGACCACGCCGCAGGACGCGATCGCCCTGCTGTTCAAGCGTATCGTCGACATCGGAGGCTCGGCGTTCGGATTGCTGGTGGCATCGCCGGTGATGATCGCCTGCGCGCTGTTGATCCGCATCACCTCCCCGGGCCCGGTGCTGTTCCGACAGCAGCGCGTGGGGCTGAACGGACGGACGTTCCAGCTCTACAAGTTCCGCTCGATGTACCGCGACGCGGAACGGCGGCAAGCCGAGTTGCAAGAGATGAACGAGATGTCCGGACCGGTGTTCAAGATTCGCCGCGACCCGCGCGTGACTCCGGTCGGGCGCCTTCTGCGCAAGTTCAGCATCGACGAACTTCCGCAGCTGTGGAACGTGCTGCGCGGTGACATGAGTCTGGTCGGTCCGCGCCCGCCCGTCCCACAGGAAGTACGGCAGTACGAGCGCTGGCAACGCCGCCGCCTGTCGATGAAGCCCGGTCTGACCTGTCTGTGGCAAATCAACGGCAGGAACAAGGTCGGATTCGACGAGTGGATGAAGCTGGACCTTGCCTATATCGACAACTGGTCGATCAAACTCGACATCATCATCCTGCTGCGAACGCTGCCCGCCGTCTTGTTGACCCGCGGCGCGCACTGAACGGACGAAGCGATGCGAGTCGGGCTGGTTCTCGCCGCCGTCGCCGTCCCGGCCTACGCGACCCTGGCGACCGTGTTCTACCTGTCCGAGCGCTCCCCGTCGGCGGCGACCGATCGTCTAGGGACCGCGGCGACCGTCCTCGGCCCGACGCCGCTGCGCATGGAACGCGAAGTGGACGAGCTGCTGCAGTCGGGTCTCGACGCCCTCGGGGACTCCGCGTTGCCGCCGGCCGTTCGCCTCGATGCATATCGCGACCGACTCGAGCGGGCCGAGCGACTGCTGCAGCGCAGCCTGGTTGCGCAGCCGGGCCGCGCCGAGACGCTGTACAAGCTCGCCGCGGTGCGCTGGGAACTCGATCCCCCGCTCGACGACGTGGCGGCGTCGACGCACCTCGAGATGATCGAGCGTGCCGCGACACTCGCCCCTGCGGTACCCGGACTGCAGAAGGACATCGGAGAGCTGCTGGTCAAGATGGGACGCTGGGAGCGCGCAATGGCGTACTTCGTGCGGACCCTCGAGCTCGACCCCGGGCGGTCCCGCGAGGTGGTCGAGGTCCTGCGACAGCACCTGATCCCCGCGCGGGAGATGCTCGATCGTTTGCCGCGAACGCCCGACACACTGGTCGCCCTGCAGTGGGCGTTCTTCGACGAGGGGCTGGAGGTCGAATACGCGAACGAGGTGGAGCCGTTGCTGGATCGGGCGACTTCGCACCTGCTCGGAGCCTACTCGCGGTCGTTCCTTCGGCGTCGCGCTCATGCCGAGCTGATCGGGCGCCTGACCGACCGTGGTGCATACGACGATCCCGAGCTCGAGGCCGAACGCTTGCTGCAGCAGTCTTCCGCGCGCTTCGAGCTCGGTGAAGTCGAGGCCGCGCTGATCGACGCCAGGGCGGCGCGGGAGCTCCAACCCGAAGTGGCGCGCTACGGCCGACACCTGGCGCGCACCCACCTCCGGGCGCAACGCCACGAGCAGGCAATCGAGGAGGCGAGACGCGTGCTGGCGGTTCTCGGGCGTCAGCGGGCATCTCGCGCCGCACGCGCCTCACTCTATCTGCTGATCGGGGAAGCCGAAGAGGCCAGGGGCCGGGCCGGGAGCGCGCACAAGGCCTACCGCACGGCGCACGAACTGGCCCCGGACGACCCCGTGGCTGCGCGGGCGATGGAGCGCGTGCGCACCTCGGTCGGGGCTCCGCGCGGCCTGTCGCGCTAGAGCGCTAACCCGCCACCAGTCGGTGCACCAGCTCCGACAGCCCACGGAGGCTGTACGGCTTCTCGAGGAAGACCGCCCCACCCTCGGGAGAGAGATCGAGCGGGAAGCTGTCGGAATCGTAGCCACTGGTGTAGACGATCTTCAGCTCGGGCTTCCGCGTCCTCAGCTCCTGCGCCAGGCGGCGGCCGCTCGAGCCCGAGAGCATCAGGTCGGTCAGCAATAGATCGACGTTCCCCGACCGCGCGGTGAAGATCGCCTCGGCCTCCTCGGCCGAACTGGCGGGCAGCACGACCCAGCCGCGCTCGGACAGCACCGTGAACACCAGCTCGCGCAGGACATCCTCGTCCTCGACGAGCAATACCGTACCCTGCCCCTCGGTCTCGTCGCGCGGGGCGGCGGAACCGTCGGACACGGCGCGCCCGGCCGCCACGGGCGGACGGCCCATCGGAAGCAGGATCCAGAAGCGGGATCCGTTGCCCGGATCGCTGTCGACGCCGATGAAGCCCCGGTGCTGCTTGACGATGCCGTAGACGATCGGCAATCCCAGCCCGGTTCCACTGCGATCGGCTCGTGCCGTGAAGTACGGTTCGAAGATGCGTGCCTGCATCTCGGGTGAAATGCCCACGCCGGCGTCTTCGACGTCCAGAGCGACGTAGAAGCCGGGGCGCGCCCACGGACAGCTGCGCTGAAAACTCTCGTCGACGATCTGGTTTCGCGTGCGAATGACGATCGTTCCGCCCTCGGGCATCGCCGCCTGCGCGTTGATCGCGAGGTTCATCAGGGCCTGCTCGATCTGGTTCTTCTCCACCAGCACCTGGTCCGGTGCGGCGCGTAGATCGACCCGCAGATCGATGTCGCGGCTGAGAAACCCGCCGAGGAACTGTGCCGCATCGCGGACGATCTCGTTGAGCGACGCCGGCTCCGGTGGCGATAATCGGTCGCGGCTGAAGTCGAGGAGCCGCCGCGTCAGGGCCTCGGCTCGCGAGCTGCACTGGCGGGCGATCTGGAGGTTGCGCTGCAGGTCGGGATCGAGGCCCGTCTGGTCCAGAGCCATCTCGAGATGGCCGTCGATCGCGGTGAGGAAATTGTTGAAGTCGTGGGCGATACCCCCGGCGAGTTGCCCCAGCAGCTCCATCCGGTGCGCTCGGCGCGCGTCGTCGGGGCCGACGAGGGCCCGCCCCGCCAGCCTGTCCGGCCGAGCAGCGGCGTTGGCGTCGATTTTTCCGGCCGGCCGTGACCGTCCCGGGCCCGACGGCATTCCGCTCAGTCGCGGATTTCCCTTTGGTTCCAAAACCCCACCCTCCCCAGGAGCTCTGAAGATGACAATTATGAGTCTCAGATGGGGTGAATTACAAGTGTGAACTGAGTTGAGCTAATTATATGAATTACAATCTAAGGCCTTGCGCTTTGCGGAGTTCTCCCCCCGCCCGAAGCCGGCGCGCCGGTCAACCGCGTCCGACCGGCTGCTAAACTCGTGTCCTCTCATGAAAAGGCCCCTCCTCCTCGTCGCCGTGCTGCTGACGCTGGCGGTGGCCGACACGTCGGCGACGACCCGTCTCGAGCCGCCCGACCTGTCGCGCTACCTCCGCTGGGGTCCGCTCCGCGTGCGGCCCGGCTTCGAGCTGAGCCAACTGGGCTACGACGACAACATCCTGCTCGGAACGGACGAGCGGAAGGTCTCGGACACCACGGCCACGCTGTCTCCCAGGCTCGACGGCCTACTGCTGTTCGGTAGCCGGGCGTTCTTCACCTTTACCGAGCGCTTCGACTACCACCTGTACGTCGAGAACGAGGATCAGAATTACCTGGATCATAGGGGAAACGGCCGGATCACGGTCCCGTTCAAGCGATCCGGCGTGTTCGCGGGCTACCGCCTCGAACGCGCCGACCTGCGCCCCATCGATCTCGAGGACATCCGTCCCACGCGCAAGACGCGAGGGCTCGACCTTGGCGCGGTGTACCGCCCCGCGTGGCGCACCGAGATCGAGATCATGCGCACGCGGCAGAACCAGGAGCACTCCGACCCCGACTTTTCCAGCGGGGGGCAGACGATCTCCGACCTGCTGGATCGCCTCGAGCGCGCGACCACCCTCTCCGTGAACTACGCGTTGAAGGGCCGCACCCATGCGGTGCTGGAGCTGCGCGACGCGGACATCGATTTCGACCAGCCGTTCGACGACGGCACGGGCGAACCCATCGTCCAGGACACCGACGAGCTACGCTGGCGCGTGGGCGTCGAGTTCCGTCAGGGCGGACCGCTGACCGGCACGTTCCTGATCGGGGTCAGCGACATCGATGCGCGCGATCCCGCACGCGTCGACTTCCGCGGCTGGATCGGCGAAGGGTCGCTGGCCTATCGCCTCAGCTCGCGCACACGCTTCCGCCTGGACTACGAGCGGCGCCCGGGCTTCTCGGTCTACGAGGACACGACCTACTACCTGAACTCGGAGGTCGCCCTCCTCGGCGTGCACTACTTCAACCGCGTCATCGGGATCGAGGCGGGCATCCGTGACGGGACGCTCACCTTCCCCGGATCCACCACCCGAAGGGAAGACGACCTCAGACGCTACAGCGCCGGAGTCCGCCTCCGGATGATGGAGAACTCCCTCGGCCGCAAACTCGAATACCGATTCGGGTTGCGCCACTACAACCGCGAATCGACCATCCCCGGCCTGGATCGCTCGCAAACGAGCATCGGCATGGGGGCGGTGGTCGGATTCTGATCAGGGACGACCTATGAATCATGGCCGCCACAGAGCCCCGTTCGCTATACTGAGCGGGATTTTCAAGCACTCCGATGGGATCCCGATGAAGAACCGTTGTCTTCGGCCGCTCCTTCTGCTTCTGCTGCTGTCGTTCGCCGCCTGGCCCGTCGGCGCACAGGCGGAGGACACGCCGACGGAACCGAAAACGCTGCGCCTCGAGGCCCGGCCCGTGAGCCGGCCGATTCCGCCTCCACCGCCGTCGTTTCTCGACTCCGGCGGCGACGACTACCACATCGGCCGGCAGGATCTGCTGGAGATCAAGGTGTTCGACGTCGACGAACTGGACCAGACGGTCCGCGTCGCCGACGACGGCGCGATCACCATGCCGCTGCTCGGCCGCCTCGTCGTCGCCGGTTTGACCAAGTCGGAGCTCGAGGGGCTGATCGCTCGCCTGCTCGAGCAGGGCTACGTGCGCGACCCCCAGGTCACGGTGTTCATCAAGGAGTTCGAATCGAAGAAGGTGGCCGTCAGCGGCGCGGTCAAGAAGCCGGGAACGTACGCGATGCTCGGACGCAAGACGCTGCTCGAGATGATCTCGGCGGCCGGCGGCCTCGACGCCGGCATGGGCGACAAGATCGTGATCTTCCGCCGCGACGAGAACGAGAACAGCGAACGGCTCGAGGTCGACCTCGAGCGACTGGTCTACGCCGCCGACCCCGCGCTGAACCTGGTAGTCGCCCCGTCGGACATCATCTACGTCCCGGCGATCGAGAAGGTCCGCATCTTCGTCACCGGCGCGGTGAAGAACCCCGACCTGTACGAGGTCCCGCGCAGCGAACCGGTGACGGTGCTCAAGGCGATCACGCTGGCGGGAGGAACGACCGATCGCGCTGCGCAGAAACGGATACAGATCATGCGCACCAACGACGACGGATCGCGGCTCACGCTCGAGGTGAACCTGCGCCACGTCAAACGCGGCAAGACTGAGGACCCGATCCTCAAGGCCGACGACATCGTCCTCGTCCCCGAGGGTTTCTTCTGATGCTCCCGATCCCCGCGCCCAACGAAGAGCTGCGCGAGTACTGGAACGTCCTCGTCCGTCGACGCTGGGCCGTCTATCTCACCGTGGCGTTGTTCGGGCTGGTCGCCCTCGTCGGGTCTTTCCTGTCGACACCCCAGTACCGCTCGTCCACGACGCTGCAGATCGAACGTCACAACCCCGAGATCCTCACCTTCCGCGATCTCGGCATGACCGACTCGAACTGGGCTGCGTACTCCGACTTCTATCAGACGCAGTACAAGATCATCTCCAGTCGCTCGGTCGCGCGCCGCGCGGTGGAACACCTGCAACTCGCCAGCCACCCGGACCTCGCGCCGGGCTCCTCCAAGCCCGGACTGCTGCAACGAATCCGCTCACTGATCCCGAGCCGAACAGCACCGGTCGAGCAGGACCCCGAGGACGTCCTGGCCGGTTGGCTGCTGGGCAAGCTCGAGGTCGAACCGGTGCGCAACTCGCACCTGGTGCGCATCTCCTGGACGTCGACCGATCCCGAACTGGCGGCGCGGGTGGCCAACGGAATCGCCGGCGCCTACGTCGCGCACAGCATGGACTCGCTCTACGTGACGACCGATCACGCCGAGGAGTTCCTGCTGGATCAGATCGGCGAGCTCAAGCGTGAGATCGCGCGCCACGAGGAGCGGCTGCAGGACTACGGCGAGTCGCGGCGCATCATCTCGATCGACGACACGAACAACCTCACGCTGCAGGCGCTGCAGGACTTCGCCTCCCGTCGCACCGCCGCACAGGCCACGCTGGCCCGGGCCGACGCGGCGTACAAGGCCGCGCTGGAGTCTCCGGCCGAGGCGTTGCCCGAGGTCGCACGGTCGGAGCTGATCGCGGGGCTGCGCCGCGAGTACGCCGCGTACGAAGCGGAGCAATCGGAGACGTCGCGCACGTTCGGCGAGAACTGGCCCGGGCTGCAGACCCTCGAGTCCAAACTGGAGCAAGCCCGCGAGAGACTGCGCATGGAAACCGAGCGCACGGCGCACGAGGTGGTGGCGGCGGCCCACGCCGAGTTTCTCCGCGCTCGCGACGAGGTGGACAATCTCGAGCACCTGCTGAACCAGCAGGAGACGGCCGCGCAGAAGCTGAAGCGCGACGCGGTCGAGTACGCGAGCCTGCAGTCCGAGGTCGACAAGAAGCGCGAGACGCTGACCGCCCTGATCCAGCGACACAACGAGATGTCGCTCTCGACGCGGCTACGCGACGTGGACAGCTCCACGAACATCCGCGTCGTCGACGAGGCTCGAGCGCCCGCCGGCCACTTCCGTCCGCGCACCAGGTGGAACGTCTTCATCGCGCTGACGCTGGGCCTGATGGCAGGCATCGGCCTGGCCGTCGCGCTGGACTACCTGGACAACTCGATCGGCAGCGCGGAGCACCTGAGTCGCGTCGTCGACCTGCCGAATCTGGCAGTAATCCCCGAGCACGGCAGCGCGTCCGGCGGCATTTCGCGCGTGCGACGCCGCGAGACGCTCGCGCTCACGTCGAGCATCGACCTGATCGCGCACACCGACGGGCGAACTCCGGCCGGCGAGGCCTATCGCGAGCTGCGAACCTCGATCCTGCTGTTCACGCCGGACGGCGCGCCGCGGCGCATCATGATCACCAGCGCGATGCCCGAGGAGGGCAAGACGGCGACCGCGATCAACCTCGCGGTCGTGCTGTCGCAACTCGGACGGCGGGTCGTCACGATCGACACCGACCTGAGGCGCCCGCGCCTGCACGCACCGTTCGACATCGACAACTCGCGTGGCGTCAGCACCGTGCTCGCCGGACTCGAGCGGGATCCGGGGCGTCTCGTGGTGCGGACGCAGGTGCCCGGCCTCGATGTTCTGCCCAGCGGGCCGGTGCCGCCCAACCCGTCCGAGCTGCTCAACTCTCCGCGCTTCGACGCGATGGTGCGCGACCTGCTCGAGCTGGGGTACGACCACGTCGTGCTCGACTCACCGCCCGCGCTCTCGGTCTCGGACCCGGTCGTGCTGGCGAGCAAGGTCGACATCGGCGTGCTCGTCGTTCGCGCCGGAAAGACTCCGCGACAATCGATCAAGGCGGCCGCCGACAAGCTGAGGCAGGCGCGCATGCAGCACCTCGGTACCATCCTCAACGGAGTCGATGCGGGTGGACCGGACGCCTACATGCGACACCGCTACTACGGTCGCTCTAATGACGAACTGGATTCAGAGTCGACGGAGAAGCTGGGCCGGACCGGTGGCGCAAGCGCCTGATCGCGAGCGGTTCCCGTCACACGCAGAGGAGGCCGACACGCTCGCGAGAGCGCTCGAGATCGGCCTGATCGTCCTGCTCGTCCTTGCGCCGTTGCCGTTCGGCTCCGTCGGACCTCGCGGACGTCTGGCCTTCGAGCTCGGGAGCCTCGCGCTGGGTGCGGTGTGGTTCCTGCGTGCGCTACGCTACCCGGTCGCACTACCACCCCGCGTTTGCCTGATCGGGCTCGTCGGCCTGATCGCACTCGGTATGGTCCAGATCGCTCCCATCGGCGACCGCGGCGTCGGCCTGATCTCGCCGAACGCCATGACCATCCAGGAACAGACACGGCCCGACGATCGGATTCTCGCGGCCGAGACGAGGTTGCTCGGCCAGAATCCGCGAACGCTCGGACGCCCGACGACGCTGTCCGTCGACTCTCGGGCGACGGCATCCGCCGTGCGTACAGGGTGCGCGCTGGCCGTCCTGCTTCTCGTGGCCACGACCGTCGGCGGGACACGCGGGCTGACCGGCATCGGTACGGCGCTGTTGCTCTCGGGGGGACTGCAGGCGCTCTACGGCATCCTGGTCTACACATCCGGGCAGACGACGTTGCTCGCGGGCGTCGAGCGCGCGTACCTCGACTCCGCGACGGGGACGTTCGTCAACCGCAACCACTTTGCCGGCTACCTCTCGATGGCGTTGTGCTGTGGCGCGGCGGTGATCGCGGACCGCATCTTGCGGCACGCGACCGGCGGCGACCTACGCCGGCGCTGGATCGAACTCGTCGGTGGCGAAGGGAGCCGCGTTCTGCTGCTCGGCCTCGCGCTGGTGCTCGGCCTCGCGGGGTTGTTCCTGTCCATGTCGCGCGCGGGGATCGCCCTGGGGCTCATCGCGCTGACTCTGACGCTGCTCGCCTGTGGCCGGCGGCGCGAGTTGCCGCTGCGCGCCGTGGTCGCGCTGCTCATCGTCGGCGTCGCACTCGTCCCTCTGCTTCACGTGGGCGGCGCACACCTGCTCGAGCGCTACGCCGACTCGGCCTCCGGGCTGAGTGCCGCCGGAGGGCGGGCGCGAGTCTGGGCCAACACGCTGCTCCTGTTCCGTGCGTTCCCCGTGGCGGGAAGCGGTTGGGGGACGTTTGCGGCGGTTTATCCCCTGTTCCGCAGCTCGGAGGTCCGCCTGTTCTACGCCCACGCGCACAACGACTGGATTCAGGCGTTGGCCGAGGCCGGCGTGATCGGCCTGGCCTTCGGCCTGCTGACTCTCGGTTCCGTCCTGGCCGCGGTCGTCGACGGTTTCCGCGGAGCCCGCGGCACGGTGGCGATCGGCTTCGCCGCGGGTTTGAGCGCGATGCTGCTTCACGCCCTGATTGATTTCGGCTTCCACATTCCGGCAAATGCCGCGACGGCAGTCGTGCTCGCCGGAGGGCTGTTCGGCTGCGCGTGGCGGGAGCCGAGAGTGACCGCGAAGCGATGAAGCCGGCCCAACAGATCGACGACCGGTCGGCGCAACGCGTCGTCAGCGTCACGCTTGCCGGCGCGCTGTTCTTCGCGGCAGCTCTGGCGACACTCGCCGGTGCCGACGCCGCTCGCAGCGGCAACGAAACGCGCACGAGGGCACGGGACGCCGTCGACCGATCGCTGGAGACGGAAGGTCGATCGCCGGCCGTGCGCGATGCCCTGCGTAGTCTGCGCACGATCGTCGAGCAAAGACCCTTGAACGCACGGGCACGAGTCGACTATGCGGCCCTGATCCTCGCGGTCGCCGCCGACATCGAAGAGTCTTCCGCCGCGGCGTTCCACGCTCGGATTGCCGCGAAGCTCTCACCCGTGACGGTTCCCGTCGTGCGTCGATCGGCGATCGTACTGGCGCGCTGCCGGGACGTCGACCACGCGCAGGCCATCACGCGGCGGATGTTCGGCTACGATCCCGACGCGGCGGCTCGCCTGCTGTCGCAGCTGGAGCCTCTGCTCTACGATGCGGAGTTGCACGACGCAATTCCCGACAACGCCTCGGCGTGGATGGCCTGGTGTCTTCAGCTTCGCGTCGACGCGCGTACGAACGAAGGACTGGCCTGCCTGCAGCAGCTTCACGATCGCTGGCCCGATCACGTCCCGGCGCTCGACCGTCTTGCGGCGGCAGCCGTGCGCACCCGGAACTGGGACGATCTCGCGGCGTTGTTTCCGCCGCAGGACGATCGGGAAGCCACGTTCAGCGCGACATCGTTCACCTTGCGCGCCCGGCTTCGAGCCGCGCGCGGTGATCGCGCGGGGGCACAGCGCGATCTTCGGCGGGCACTCGACACCCAGGACGTCCCGGCCCTCGCTCGAGCGCTCGCCGGAGAGACGCTGGAGCAGCTCGGAGACATCGACGGCGCACGCCGTGAATGGAATCGCCTGCTGTACGAGTTGCCCGATTCGTCCGCGGGGGCCCGGATCGACGCCCTGCGACGGCTTGCACGCATGGAGGCGAGCACGGGACACTCCGGAGTCGCCCTGCGTCACTGGCACTCGCTGCTGGCGCTCGCTCCGGACGATCGCGAGGCCCTGCAAGAGGTCGACCGGCTGCACGGCGGTTGACCGCCGCGCTCCGGATCACCCGAGTTGTCGCGTGCGGTCCTTCGCGTAGCCCAGGCGATCCATCACCCGGCCCGCATGGGCCTCGAACAGCTCCAGCGCATCGCCGTCGAACTCGCTGCGCCAGGCACCGGAACGCCCACGCCGGAACTCGACCGACGTGTGACGGCTCGACCATCTCATCCGAACGCGCTGGATCATCCGCCGCAAGGAGCCCCGGGCGCGGACGACTCGCGCGTCGAAGAACTCCTCTCGGCGTCGGACTCCGCTCAGGCTCGCAACTCGGTCGACGACCTCCTCGGGTCTTGTCCGCCAATCCTCGAAGGCCGTCGGGATACAGTTCGGCCGATCGAGCCACGAAACGACGTGTTGCGCCCAGTAGGCCGGTCGATTCTGCGCTCCGGCGACGTTGCCGGGATCCAGCCGGTGTTCGCTACGCAGGTACTCGGAGAACGTCATCGCCCGCACGGTGAGATCGAAGCGTTTCTCGTACTCGTACTGCGACACCATCACGTCGCGTCCGTCGCGGTAGACGTAGACCACCGGCGAGCGCTGAACCAGATCGTTCACCCGCCCGGCCTCGCCGCCGGCGCCGGAGAAGAAGGCGCTCAGTTCTCCCGGGCTGTGCGACTTGAACACGACCAGGCCACGTCCCGGACGCGTGACCCAGGCAACGTCGCGCCGCTCGGCATGATCGGGAAGGCACCGATCGAGATTCCGGTAAGGCTCCTCGGCCGCGCGCGCCAGGTTGCCCCGCAGCATGTCGAGCGCCAGATGCGTTCCGGAGCGACGATGCGAGACGACGATCAGGCTGTCCGGCGAAGCCCCGCTCATGGAGTGGCCGGATTGTCCGTCGCGACCAGTTCCGCCCGCTGCCGATCGGCTTGAAGGGGGAGACTCGTGTGGACCCAGAACAAGAGCAGGACGGGAACGAGGTAAGCGAACCCGACCATCAGGCTACCGCGCAGCAGAAACAGCTGGTAGGCCGCATAGACCGGGAGCGCGATCGAGGTCAACGACAGCGAGGTTCCGGGCAAGGACACGCACGAGTCCTCCACGAGCCGTGTCAACCGACCGTACGCCAGACAGACGAGCAGCACGAGAGGCAGCCCACCATCGAGATAGGCCTCGCCCCAGATCGGCATCGACAGATTCTGGTGCGCGTAGCCCATGTGCTGGGCCACCATCTCCCCCGACGCCGGCGGCTTCCCGGCCCACACCGAACGCGGGACGAAGAAGAAGAACGTCCCTGCGGCCTGGCGCCCCCAACGCACGCCGTTGTCGTCGACGTAGATCAACGCGTTGGTCGTCTGCTGAAATGCGTCGTAGTCACCCTCGTCCACGATCGCCTGCATCCCGCGGTAGTTCCACGCGTCGGCATTGAGATTCAGTCGGAACATGTCCGCGTAAGGGAACACGAACAGCAGGGCGACGATCAACGCCGTGGACCATGCCGGGAAGGACAGACGCTTGCTCCAGCGAAGAGTGACGAAGATCAGACTCAATACGATCGTGCCGAACCAGTAACGAGCGCGATTGCCCGGGTTGTTCACGATCACGTTGATCAGCACCAGACCGGCGAGTAGCGCCACGAGGAGGAGCCTCGCGTGAACCCCCAGCGTGTCACGCTTACGCATCCACAGGACCCAGAGCAGATATGCCGAGACGAAGGGCGCCACGATCAACGAGACGAAGATCACGCGCAGCCTTGCCTGAGTCTCGGTGCCGGCAAAATCCGCCACGAGGGAGAAGAACTCGCGACGCGAGGTGAGCATCTGCCCAGCACCGCCGAGGAGGATGATCAACGCCACTGCAACTCCTGCGGCGCAGATGCCCACGACGAACGCTCGACGCGAGTCGAGCACTCGCTGCTCCAGCGATCGCACCCAGCGTGGGGCCGGCGAACCGCGACGCCAGTGGAAGCCGACGATGTGGGCCCCGAGGCCGAGCAACAAGACGCTGTTGGTTCGGTTGAGCAGGCGATCGTCGTAGAACGAATCCGGAAGTGGAAAATGGCCGTGTGCGATCTGCTGGAATCCGGCGAGTCCCATCCAGACATAGGTGAAGACCCAGAACGTCAGGCTCATCCACCGTCGTTCGCCGAGAAAGGTGAAGTAAGCAAGCTGCGTGGCAGAGACGGCCACGACGCCCCACGAGAGGAACAGCGGCAGGGAGATCGTGGCACCTGCGACGCGATGCGACAGAAAGAGCGGCAGGACGAGCGCCAACCCCATCAGCAGGTAGAACGCCAGCAGAGTTCGGATTTGACTGTCGTTGCTCACGAAAGCGCCGGATACTCCGGGGTGCGGAGCAGTGGGCGTCGCCGCACCCCTGCGCAACCTACCGGGAACCCTGGGGATTCGCAAACCTCCCCGGGCGCGCCTGCTAGCCTGGTTGCTTCATGAACTCGGGTCCACAGAAGCTCCTTCGCCCGCTGGCCAGCGTGTTCGATCAGGGGATGTCCGCCCTGGTCGGGTTTCTCGTCAGTATCTGGATCGGCCACTCGCTGGGCCTGGCCGCGCTCGGAACGTACGCCATGACGTACCTGCTCGTGCTGGCCGTCCATGGCGTGCAGAACGGCTTTCTATTGCAGGCGATGTCGGTCTTCGGCCCCCAGACAGCGGACGACGAACGCCCCGGATACTACGCATTCGTCTTCCGCGTTCAACTGGCGAGCATCGTCCCGCTGACCTTGCTGCTCGCCGTCGCGGCGATTGTCGTCGCACAGTGGCACGAGCGCACCGCCGAGCTGCTCCCGGCGGTTCTATGCGCGCTGCTGTACTCCAACTTCAGCACGATGCAGAACATCTTGCGCCGCAGGTTCTACATCGAGCGCTCGCCCCGAGATGCCGCGATTCAATCCTCGGCGTTCGTGACCCTGGTCGCAGTCGGACTGGGAGCTCTCGCCGTGACCGGCCAGGGATCGATCCCTCGCGTTTACCTCGTCCTCGCGGCCGCGTCGTTCGCGGTCTGCGCCGTGCAATGGCGCGGCTCCTTTCTGCGCTCCCCGCACGAGATCCGTCCGCTCCTCGCCCGGCACTGGGTGTTCGGACGTTGGATCCTGCTCTCGGTGCCGTTCGTCCTCGGGGGGCACCGAGCGTACTACCTGATCGCCGGCGCGATGCTGTCGGAGACCGCCGCGGGGCACCTGAAGGCGGCCGACACGCTGGTGCTGCCCTACGAGCAGATCGCCGTCGGGCTCGGGTTGCTGTTCCTCCCCGAGGCGGCGAGGGATCTGCCGAACCTCGATCTTCGCGGCGAGCGCCGTCTCGCCCTGCGTCTCGTGGCGATCTACGGGGCGATCGGGCTGGCCTACGCGGCGGCGGTGCTGCTGTTCGGCGAGTGGGTGATGCTGCGGATCTTCACCGAGGACGCGCGCGCCGCGGCGTCGATCCTGCCCGTGTTCGCCATGATTCCGCTGCTGCGGGCAGCGCTCTACCCCGCAAGCATCCTCGTGATGAGCCGGCAGCAGCCGCAGATCGCTTTCGTCGGCCACCTGCTGGCCACGGTCACGACGCTCTCGGCCGGGCCCTGGCTGACGGCGCGCTACGGACTCGAGGGGGCTGCGGCGGGTTTCGCTCTGGCCGTGGCGGTCCTGGCAACGGTCAACTGGACCGGACTGTGCTGGTCCTGGCGTTCTTGACCTGATGCGGGCCATCCAATAACCTCGCCGTCCCGCGGGTGTTTTGCGGTTTCCACAGGAGATCCCTTGCCGCTGCTGTCCATCGTGATTCCGGCGTACAACGAGGAGGCGACGGTCGCCAGCCTGGTCGACGCCGTTCTCACGGTGTCCCTCCCCGAGGGAGTCGAGCGCGAGCTGGTGATCGTCGACGACGGGTCGACGGATCGCACGCGGGAGATCCTCGCCGATCTGGGACGGGACCCACGCGTGCGGGTCTTCCTGCAGCCGGAGAACCGCGGGAAGGGCGCAGCGCTGCATCGCGGCTTCGCCGAGGCGTCGGGCGATTACATCGTCATCCAGGACGCCGATCTGGAGTACGACCCCGGCGAATACAACAAGTTGCTGGCTCCGGTGCTCGCCGGCAAGGCCGACGTCGTCTACGGCTCGCGCTTCATCGGAGCCGACGCCCATCGCGTCCTGTTCTTCTGGCATTCGATCGGCAACCGGTTCCTCACGTTGCTCTCCAACGCCTGCACGAACCTCAACCTGACCGACATGGAGACTTGCTACAAGCTCTTCCGCGCCGATCTGTTGAAGGGCCTGAAGCTGCGTGAGTGCCGCTTCGGGTTCGAGCCCGAGGTGACGGCGAAGATCTCGCGATTGAACCCGCGCATCTTCGAGGTCGGCATCAGCTACTGGGGCCGCACCTACGAGGAAGGCAAGAAGATCAACTGGCGCGACGGTGTGTCCGCACTGCGCTGCATCCTCAAATACGGCCTGCTCCGCCTCGACTAGGGCGTCGCCGACTAGCGGCCCGAGGCCTCGCGGTAGGCCCGGGCGGCGATGCCGCCCCCACCCACGGCGAGCAGCGATCCCCCGGCGAGCACGCCGGCAAGCGTCGGGCTGGAGCGGACCTGCTGCCCGGCAAGAACCAGGGCCGCGACGATCGCCCCGCTCCCGATCAGGAAACCCCACAGGGCGGCGAGGCCGAAGTAGATCCCACGCAGGCTCCGGCGGCCGCCGCTTTTTCGTCGACGGCGGCGCCGTCTGCCCGAGGAACGCCGGCGGCGCCGGGTCGCGGGATCGTCTGGATTCGGCTCTACTCGGGCGTTTTGATGCTCCAACGCATCCCTCGTTCTCCCCCCGGGTTGCGCACAGTGGCGTCGAAGTCCTAAATTGGACTGTGGAATTTTAATTCTGGTTATCCCTGCAGGTCAATCGATGAAATCTCGCCGGATTCGAGGCCTGGGCTTATCCCTCGCCCTGCTCGCTTGCCTCTCGACGGTCGTCGTCGCCCAACCCGCGGAGGAGCAGACCTTCTCCCGCCTGAGCGGCCGGATCCTGGGCGCGGACGGGAAGAGCCCTGCCGCCGGCGTGCGCGTCATCGCGTATCACCTCTCGACCGAGACGACCTACACGTCCGAACCGACCTCCGGCAAGGGCGAGTATGCGCTGAACGAGCTGCCTTTCGGTTACTACGACCTGGCGATCGAGACCCCGGACGGCATCTTCGTGGCAAACCAGGTGATCAACCTGCCCCCCAGCGGCAAAGCGTCCGCGAACATGACGCTTTCGACGTTCAGCGACCAGGCCGATGCGGACGATCCGCAGCGCCGATCGTTCCCCGGCTCCTCCGCCGACCCCTCGGGCCTCGCGGTGGTGCAGGAAAAACTGACGGGACGCGCTTTCTGGCGCAGCCCGAAGGGCGTCGCGATCGTGGCCGGCGGCGCTGCCGTCGTTCTGCTGTCGGTCGCCGGCGGCAGCAGCAGCAGTTCCAACGGCCCACCGGCCAGCGCGTCGCAGCCGTAGTCCCCGCTTCGCCTTGACAGAACCGCCATACGGCCCGAAAATGACCGGCCTCGGTACCGGTGTGGTGCCCGACCTTCTAAGGAGGAGTCCCCGATGTCGTCCAGTCGAATCCGGCACGCCCTGGCCTGCCTGCTGACGGTCTCGATCGTCTCGTTGTCTGTCATGCCGGTCCAGGCGTCCACCGGTGCCGTGTTCAGCGGACGCGTGGTCCAGTCCGACGGGGTGACCCCGCGGACCGGTGCCGTGGTGACCCTCCTCGACCAGAAGACGGGGCGCACGTTCGAATCCCAGCCCACGGGCAACAGCGGTAACTTCCGCATCGACGCCGCGCCGGCCGGCGGCTACACGCTGCTGATCGACACCTCCGAGGGCGCCTTCCTGGCCTCGAACAACATGCAGATCGCGAAGGGCTCGAACCGGCCGGTCGCGCTGCAGCTGTCCTCGAACGCCCCGAACTACCAGGGCAGCGGAGGCACGTCCGGCGCCGCGGCCGGCGGATCGAACCTCCTCGGCTGGATCATCACCGGCGGCATCGTCGTCGTGTCCCTGTTCGCGATCGACGAGTTGACGGAAGACGACGAGGCCCCGGCCAGCGGATTCTGAGCCCGGCCGGGTCGGCGTGGGACTCTTTGACGACGACACTGCTTCCCCCTCGGGAGCCTCGGCGCCGCTAGCCGAGCGCATGCGGCCCCGGACGCTCGAGGCGTTTCTCGGGCAGCGGCACCTGCTCGGTGACGGCGCCTCGCTGCGCCGCGCCGTGGAACGCGACGACTTCGGTTCGATCGTGCTCTGGGGCCCACCGGGCTGCGGCAAGACGACGCTGGCCCGCATCATCGCCTCGAACACGCGGGCGCCCTTCCTCCCCTTCTCGGCCGTGATGTCGGGGATCAAGGAAGTGCGCGCCGTGATGCAGGACGCCGAGCGCCTGCACCGCGCGCAGGGACGACGAACCGTGCTGTTCGTCGACGAGATCCACCGCTTCAACAAGGCGCAGCAGGACGCGTTCCTGCCCCACGTCGAGCGTGGCACGATCGTGTTGATCGGGGCGACGACCGAGAACCCGTCGTTCGAGATCAACTCCGCGCTGCTGTCACGCTCCCGCGTGTACCGGCTCGAGCGGCTGGGTGACGACGATCTGGCCGAGCTGATCCGCCGCACGCTCGGGGACGCCGAGAACGGCGTCGGAGAGCTGAGCATCGACTGCCCCGAGCGGCTCGTCGCCGAGCTGGCGCGGCAGGGAGCGGGCGACGCGCGCTTCGTGCTCAACGTCGTCGAGACGCTGGCCTCCCGACTGGCGGAATCGCCCGCGGGCGCCCGCACGGTCGACGACGAGATGCTGAAGGACGCGCTGCAGGCCCCGGCGCTGCGCTACGACAAGGCGGGCGAAGAGCACTTCAACCTGATCAGCGCCCTGCAAAAATCGATGCGCGACTCGGACCCGGACGCCACGGTCTACTGGCTGGCGCGGATGATCGAGTCCGGCGAGGATCCGATGTACGTTGCGCGCCGCATCGTACGCTTCGCCAGCGAGGACGTCGGCCTGGCCGATCCTCAGGCCCTGGCGGTGACGACGAGCGCGCGGGACGCGCTGCACTTCCTCGGCCTGCCCGAGGGCGCGCTGGCCCTCACCCAGGCCGCGATCTACTGCGCGACGGCGCCCAAGTCGAACGCGCTCACGAAGGCCTGGTCCGCCGCCCGAGGCGCCATCGAGCAGGGCGCCACGGACCCCGTACCGCTCGCCCTGCGCAACGCGCCCACCGGCGCGATGAAGGCCGAGGGCTACGGCAAGGGTTATCGCTACGCGCACGACCACGCCGACGCCGTGACCGACCTCGAGTGCCTGCCCGAGCGGTTGCGCGGGCGCCGGTTCTACGAGCCGACGACGCGGGGCTTCGAGCGCGAGCTAGACGATCGACTGGCGCGGCGCCGGAAGGCCAGGTCGAAGCTGTCGGGCGACGCCGAATAACAGGCCGTGGCTACGGACAGTCCCCGACGAGCTGCGGCAGGCAGGCCTGCGCGCTCGGAGGGCGCGGAGCGCCGTCCCCGTCGGTCCCGTACGATCCCTCGCGCATCGCGCCGAACGGCACGACGAGGTAGTAGCGACTTCCGTCGGCGGGGGTGATCGTCACCTGCCGCATCCCCTGCGTGCTGCAGAACGCGTCGCCGACCGGGACGTGACTGTTGAAACTGCCGAGGAGCCCCTCGTAGACCGCGTAGTCCGAGTCGCTCGATATGCACGACGCACCCCAGCTCAACCGGATGCCGGGTCCCGTGACCTTGTCCAGCGTCAACGGCTCGACCGAGCCGGCCGCCTGCGGCGCGAAGCACTCGTCGCACGAATCGACGCCGGCGGCGTTGATCCCGCACGCCACGGGCGTGGGCGCCGAGAAACAGATATAGGTCTCGTGAGTGCAACACAGGCTCTCGGCGGCGTGGATCGTCCCGAAGCAAACGACATAGCCGACCAGCGCTGCCAACCCCAGAGTTCGGTAGCTCATGATCCCCTCCCTTCGCACCGGTTATACGGCCTACGACTCCGGTAGGTTCGCCAGTAGCTGCTCGAGGTCGCCGCTCGACGCGGGCCGCCACAGCTCGGCCTTGACCTTGCGCGCGATCGAATCCTTGCTGTAGCGCACGCTCGACACCAGTCGCCCGTCGGTGGTGAAGAAGTGCGTGCGGCCCCGATCGCCGAGCACGACGAGCGCGCCGCTGCGATCGTCGACCATGCAGGTGTCCAGCGTCGCCCCGCGGGCGTCGTCGACGGCTTTTCTCGTCGGACGTTGCCCCGACGCGTGGCGGCCCTCGGCGTGGTTCGTGCGTCGCGAACGAGCTCGGCGTCCTTGCTCGAGCCGGCGGCCCAGGCCGCGCAGGATGCCGTCGATACGCGCCTCGAGCGCCGGCGGGAATCCGCCGCGCCGGTCGCGGCGCGCGAGCTTGGGCGGCAGACTCTCCAGCGCGTGCTGGGCCCAGCGCACCGCGCGGCGCCACGGGAGATCGACCTCGCGATCCCACAACGCGTCCAGCGGCTCGCCACCGGGGGCGCGGCCGAGGAGATTCAACCCGAGCCGCAGGCGCCCGCGGCGGGAGCCGGCGGCGGCGGCCTGTGCGGTGAGCGCCACGACTCCCCGCCCCTCCTCCGCCCGGGTCTGGACCGCGAAGAACCCGGCCGTGACCTGGCCCATCAGCTCGTACGTGCCGTCACGGAACGCGTTGAGCATCTCGCCGCCCAGCTCCGTGCGAGTCTGGACCAGCGTGAGCAACGCGGGAGGGGTTGCGTACAGTCGGTCGACCTCGGGATGCCGTCGGTCCAGACAGTACTGCGCGAAATCGATCCAGCGCGGGGTTCCGGTCGGCGCGTAGCCACAGAACACCTCGCGCCCCGACGCCGGCTGCGAATGCTCGCAGACGGCGCTCGCGCAACGATGGCAGTACGTGCGCCCGGGGCGGAACGCCGCGACCTGTTGCACGGCGTCGTCGAGCAGACGATCGACCGTCTCGGCAATGCGTCGCGCGAACTCACGCTTCCCGTCCTGGGAGTCGCGCAGCAGCAGCGGAACCCGCAGCTCGAGGTCGCGCAGGCTCGACTCCAGCAGGTGACCACCCGGCTTGCGCGCCATGAGCTCGCGCACCATGCGCTCGATCGCCTCCCCTGCCGTCTCGCCGAGGGCCTCGATGCGGTCTCGCTCTCCCATGCGCTCATTATGCTCCGTCCGGAGGGTCCCGGCCGCAACGAGCCTCGCGGTTGCGTGGGGATGACTCGGCGGCCATATTTGCAAGGACCGGGGCAGGCGCACGATTTCGATTTCGTCATTCGACTCGCGTCTCGGACGGTACGAGGTGGATCGGTGCTGCGCGGCGACCAGATGCGATACGTTCTCAACGCCCTGCCCGATCCGGTCCTCGTCGTCGACGCGGATCTCGTCGTCCAGACCTGCAACTGGGCCACCGTCGATCTCGGCGGATTCGAGGTCGATCAACTCCGCGGACGCCCGCTGGCCGAGCTGTTCTCCGATCCGGCGCTGATTCGCGAGAACTTCGAGGGCGTTCTCAACGGCGCTCTGCGGTTGATCGACGCCGCGCTGATCACGCGCGGTGGCCGCGAGATCCCGGTATCGCTCTGTCCGTCGCAGTTGCACGAGCACGAGGGACGGTCGCTGGGCATCCTCGTGGTCGTTCGCCCGGTCGGTGAGCTCGAGGCCTCGCGCCGAGAGCTGCGGGAGATCCGCGAGCGACACGCGCTCGTCGTCGAGGGCTCGCGCGACGGCCTGTGGGACTGGGACCTGCGCAGCGGCGTTGTCGAGCTGTCCAGCCGGCTAAAGGCGATGCTCGGCTACCGCGATCACGAGGTGCCCGACCACGAATCGTGGATGGAACTGATCCACCCCGAGGAGCGCGACCACGTCGAACGGCAGATCGATAACCTCATCCACGGCCGCAGCGCCGAGGTCGCGACCGAACACCGCATGCTGCACAACGACGGCGACTACCGCTGGGTCCTGACGCGCGCCCTGGCGCTGTGCGACACGACGGGTAAGGCGTACCGCGTCGGCGGCTCACAGACCGACATCACGGCGTCCAAGGAGAACGCCGAGCGTCTCGAGCACCGCGCGCTCCACGATCAGTTGACGGGCCTCCCGAACCGCACGCTGTTCATGGACCGCCTGGACCACGTGCTGAAGTACACACAACGGCGCGAGGACCATCTGTTCGCGGTGCTGCACATCGACGTCGATCGATTCAAGCTGGTCAACGACAGCCTGGGGCGACTGGCCGGCGATCGCCTGCTGGAAGAGGTCGGTAAGCGCCTGCAGGACACGATGCGCAACACGGACTCGGTCGGCCGCCTCGGCGGCGACGAGTTCGTCATTCTGCTCGAAGAGATCAAGGACATCACCGACGCGATCCGCGTGGTCAATCGCGTAGATCGCGAGCTGGCCGCGCCGTTCGAGATCGAGGGTCAGGAGTTCTTCATCACGATGAGTACGGGCATCGTACTCAGCGAGACCGGGTACGAACGCGCCGAGGACGTACTGCGCGATGCGGAGATCGCAATGTACCGCGCCAAGACGACCGGCAAGGCGCGGTACGAGGTGTTCGACAAGGACATGCTGCAACGCATGACCCACCGTCTCAGCCTGGAGACCGACCTGCGCCGCGCGCTGGAGCGCGACGAGCTTCGCGTGTTCTACCAACCGATCATCGAGCTCGAGCACGGCACGCTGATCGGTTTCGAGGCGCTCGTGCGCTGGGTCCACCCGCAGCGCGGCTTCATCGCGCCACCGGAGTTCATCGGTCTCGCGGAAGAGACGGGCCTGATCATCGCGCTCGACCGCTGGGTCCTGCGCGAAGCGTGCGAGCAAACCTTCGACTGGCAGCACCGCTACCCGGCACACCCGCCGCTGATCATCAGCGCGAACCTGTCGAGCAAGCAGTTCGCGCGCTCGGACCTCATCTCGTTCGTCAAGGAGCTGCTCGGCGAGACGGGCCTGGCCCCGCAGTCGCTCAAGCTCGAGTTGACCGAGAGCGTGCTGATGGAGAACGTCCAGGCCGCCGCCGCCTCACTGCGCGAGCTGCGGACGCTCGGGATCCAGGTCAAGATCGACGACTTCGGCACCGGCTACTCGTCGCTGAGCTACCTGCACCGCCTGCCGATCGACATGCTGAAGATCGACCGCAGCTTCGTCAGCCACATGGACAACGGCGACGTCAACTCCGAGATCGTGCAGACGATCCTGCTGCTCGCGCGGGCACTGAACATCAAGGTCGTCGCCGAGGGCGTGGAGACGGTGGAACAGCTCGAGCGCCTACGCGAGCTGAAGTGCCACTACGGGCAGGGCTACCTGTTCGCGAAGCCGGTGGACAAGAACGCCGCAGAGGAGCTGATCGAGCGCGCGCGTTCCGGCCAGCTCGTCCCCGGAGCCAAGGTACCGGCGACGTCCTAGTGTCACTCGATCAGTGATCGTGGTCGTGCCCGTCGCCGGGACCGTGCCCCGTGCCTGCCGTGCCCTCCGGCAGAATCTCGAGGAGCTCGACCTCGAACTCGATCGTGGCACCCGGACGGATCTTCGGCGGCGACCCCACATCGCGATAGGCCAGCTCCGGTGGGCAGACGAAGCGACTCTTGCCGCCGACCTTCATCCGCACCAGTCCTTCGGAGAAGCACGACACGACCTTGGCCAGCACGAACGTCGCGGGCTCGTCGGAGCGCCGCGAGCTGTCGAAGACCGTGCCGTCGCGCAGCTTGCCGTGATAGTGAATCAGCACGCTGTCCGTGGCGACGGGGCTGGGACCGTCACCCGCTGCGAGTTCGAAGTAGATCAGGCCCGAGTCGGTCGTCACGGCCCCCGGCTCGGCGGAGACCTTGTCGCGAAACTCCTTGCCCGCCTGCGCCTCGCGCTCGGCGAGTCCGGACAGCCGCTGACGCAGGAAACCCTGGATCTTCGACTGGTACTCGGACGCCGCGACTCGCGACGGCTCGCCGCGGACCCCGTCGGCCAGGCCGTCGATCAGGGCAGCCAGCTCGGCGTCGCTCAGGTCGAGCGTCGTGAATCGATGGGCCATCACGAGGCCCACCGCGTAGAGCGTTTTCTGGTCCTCGGTGTCGAGCGGGATCTCCGCGGCCCCGGCGGCGAGCGCCGACACTAGAAACGCGAGACCCAGAACCACGGAGACGCGGCGAGACGTTGCTGCTTTCATCATGGTGCCTATTCTGACGCAGCCCGCGTGGATCGGCCAGGCCCGGACGGCAGCGTCGCCCTCGGATCCGACAGCGCCGGGTCGGTCACGAGGCCCGGGTCGGTCAGGGCCTCCAGGAACTCGAGCAGTGCGGCGCGCTCGTCCGCGTCGAGCTCGAAGCCGCGGATCTTCGGACTCTTCAGCGGGTTGCGGCTCCCGTCGCCCGCAACCGGCCCGGCGGGGATCGTCCGCCCGCCGGCGGCGTAGTGCTGCAACGCCTCGTCGAGCGTCCCGACGCTGCCGTCGTGCATGTACGGCCCCGTCAGGGCGATGTTGCGCAACGTCGGCGCGCGGAACGCGCCCATGTGCCGTGCCTCGCCGGTCCGCAGCACCAGGCCGGGATCCTCCGCCGGATAGGCGCCGTAGCCGTCGAGGTCGTACAGCCCGGTGTTGTGGAACGTCGGTTCGACGGACTCCGCGCCCACGAAGCGCACGGGACCGGAGAGCGTGAAACCCGAGTGGCACTCCGAACAGGCCAGGCGCTCGGAGAAAAACAGTTCCATCCCGCTCCACGCGCTCCGCGACAGGGCGTCCATCTCTCCGCCGAAGACCAGCCGGTCGTACGGCGAGTCTCCGGAGAGCATCGTCCGCTCGAACGCCGCGATCGCCCGCACGACGTTGCGCAGGTCGATCGCAGCGTCGCCGGGAAACACATCGCGGAACGACGCCGCGTACTCGGCGTCCTCACGCAGCGCGGCCAGGATCCGCTCCTCGTTGCCCGCCACGCCCATCTCGACCGGGTGCTCGTTGAGCAGCGGCACCAGCGCCTGCTCCTCCAACGTCGACAGCCCGGGGTCGGCCCAGGTCAGACTGGCGCCGTAGGCCACGTTGGCCAGGCTCATCGCGCTGCGCGAGTGAAGCTCGCCCGTCGCCCCCTCGGCGCGCGCGCGCCCATCGGTGAAAGCGAGCTCCTGCCGGTGGCAGGTCGCGCACGACACCTCGCCGGTGGACGACAGACGCGGGTCGTAGAACAGTCGCCGGCCGAGCTCGACCTTCGCGACGCTCATCGGGTTGTCCGCGGGCACGACGGGTTCGGGAAAGCCCGCGGGCAAGTCCCAGCGCCAGGCATCCTCTCGCGGCTGCGCTGCGGCGAAACCGGCGTCGGATCCGGCGCGTTGCACGCAGGACACGGCGAACAGGACGACCGCCGCCATGGACGCGATGCGCCACTCCACGGGTCGCAGCACCGCGGTCCGGTCCGCTACCAGCCTTCCCGACTCTGCCCGGACAGCGACGCGGTCTGCCGCGCGATCTGCTCGCGCTGCTCGACCCAGCCGCCGAACTCACGCAGCGCCGCTTCGCTGACGTCTCCCGGATCGGAACCGCGTTGTCCGACCCAGGTCTTCATCGCGGCCATCAGCTCGTCGGCGCGCTTGCGGTCGATCTCGAACAGCTTCATGTAGGCGGACTTGACGTCGTCCAGGCGGCCGAGCGCCAGGTGCGCCTCGGCGCGGTACTCGATCGCCTCCGCGTAGTCCGGCGCGAGTCCCAGCGCTCGGTCGTAGGCCTGCACCGACTTGTCGTAGTCGCCTGTCTTGCGGGCCGCGTAACCCAGACTGCTGTAGGCCTGGTGGAACTCGGGGTTCAGCGATACCGCGGACTCGAACTCGCGTAGCGCCCGCGCGTACTGCTTCCCGACCTTGCCTTCCAGCTTCGCGCGCTCGGCGTCGGTGGCGGCCTTCTCCGCCTTCGTCTCGAGTTTCCAGGCTCGATCGCGCATCATGATGCCGGTGTTGTAGTGCTCGATCGCCTGTGCTTCCGGGCTCTGCTGCGGCGCCTCGGTTGCCGATCCGCCCGGGACGGTGCGCGAGCTGCCGCCCGACGCGAGCGCCATCAGCGGCAACATCACGGACAGGAGGATCGGTAGGACGAGTCTGCGAGTTTCGCGGTGCATGGCATCTCCTCGGTTGACGTTTCGGACCGGCTCCATTATCCCCCGTCGTGAACCGCTGCGCCGCCCCGGTCTATTCCCGCACGTGGGCCGACACGATGCGATCTCCGACCTCGATCTCGTCGACGACGTCCAGCCCAGCCGTGACCTGCCCGAAAATGGTGTAATTCCCGTCCAGGTGCGGGGTCGGCACGTGCGTGATGAAGATCTGACACCCTCCCGTGTCCTTGCCCGCCTTGGGCATCCCGACCGCGCCGCGCCCGTAGCGCGCGCGGTTGATCTCGTCGCGCAGAGTCTCGCCGTGGCTGCCCCAGCCGTCCCCTCGGGGATCTCCGCCCTGGATGACGAAGTTCGGGACGACGCGGTGCCAGATCAGCCCGTCGTAGAACCCGCTGCGCACCAGGTCGACGAAGCTGGCGGCGTGGACCGGGGCGCGGTCCGCGAAGACCCGGATCTCGATCGTCCCCTTGCTCGTCTCGAGCACGACGAGCGAAGAGCCGTCGAGAGGCTCTCGCAGGAAGCGCGACCGTTCCACCTTGCGCGGCCCGGGTTGCGGCACGTCGAGCCCCCGCTTGCGCAACACGAGCGCCGCGCGCGAGCGCACGGACGGCGCGGTGTCGTCCTCGGCGATGCGACGCAGCAGAGCCTCCGCCTCCGTCTCGTCCTCCAGCGCATCGACGATGCTCTCGCGGATCTCGATCCAGCTCTCCCCGGGCGAGTCGTCGTACGCTCGCTCGAACAACGGAAGCCTGGCGGCGGCGTCGAGCTGCGCCGCCAGCGCGACCGCGCTGCCGCGAACCGCGAGGTCGTCGGAGGCGATCGCGACCTGAATCGCGCTGTCGACCCCGTCGCGGGCCTCGAGCGCCCCGAGCGCGGCGGTACGCACACGTGTGTCGGCGTCGGCGAAGGCGAGATCGAACAGCTCGGCGTCGTGCTCGTCGAGGCTGGCCGTCGCGCGCGCGGCGGCCGCGCGCACCGTCCACGAGTCGTCTCTCAGCAGCCGCGCCAGCTCGTCGCGATACGCCGCCTTGCGGCGTCGCGCCAAGGCCTCGATCGCCGCGGCGCGCACGCTGCTCGACGGGTCGGCGGCGAGCGCCTCCAGCCGTGCCTCGTCGCCTGCGCCCGCCGCGCCGCCGAGCGCGTCGGCCAGCGCGGCACGTACGTGAAACGAGGGATCCGCGTCGCGAGTCGCGGGCAACAGATCGGGACGATCCAGACGGTCCAGCGCCGAGACCGCCTCGACACGTACGCGGGAGCTCTCGTCGGCCAGGGCCGCCGCGATCCGCGGAGCAGCGCGCACGTAGCCCGCCTGCCCCAGGCCGCGAATCGCGAACAGCCGCACCCACTCGGCATCGTCCGTCAATCGATCGAGCAACTCGATCGCGATGCGCTGGTCGCCGTAGCGTGAGAACACGTACACCGCGGCCTCCCGCACCTCCGCGGCCACGTCCTCGAGACGCTCGGACAGCGCGGCGACGGTCTCGTCCGACAGCTCCGGAGGAGCCTCCGCCTCCTTGCGCCACAGCGGAACGAAGCGCAGCCGGAACAGGGCGCGGCACGCCTCGGCGCGCACGGTGGCGCTCTCGTGCTCGAGCAGCGGCACGATTCGCTCCTCGGCTCCCGACGGCGCAAGCTTGCCGAAGGCCTCGACCGCCGTCGCCACGATCTCGGGGTCGGGGTCCTCGAACGCCGCGAGGCAGGCCTCCGGCGCCGCCGACGGGACGACCGCCCCCTCGCGCAGGCCGAGCTGCCCCAGCGCGAACAACGATGCCAGCCGCACCTCGCGCGGCTCGGCGGCGGACGCGCGCGCCAGCGACGCGGCGTAGTACGGCGACTGGATGCGTCCCATGGCGAGTGCGGCGCGCGCGCGCTCCCCGGGGTCGCCGGAATCGAGCGTGCGCACGAGCGCACGTGACTCGGCCTCGCGGCCGTCCTCGATGCGGGCGACCTCCTCGGGGGGGACGCTCCCGCAACCGCTAAGGAAAACGACGATCGACAACAGCAGGAATACGACTCTCACGAGATCACCCGATCCACACGGTCTTCAAGTTGACGAACTCCATCAGCCCCTCGCGCGACAGCTCGCGCCCGTGGCCCGACGCCTTGACCCCGCCGAACGGCAGCGTTGGCGCGGACTTGACCAGCCCGTTGACGAACACGGCGCCGGCCTCGATCTTGCCGAGTAGTGCGGCGGCGCGTTTCGCATCGCCCGTCCACAGGCCGGCAGCGAGACCGTACTCCGTATCGTTGGCGAGGTCGATCGCTTCCCGGTCGGTGTCGAAGCTCGACACGACGGCCACGGGGCCGAACAGTTCCTCGCGCGCGGCGGGGCAATCGTGCGGCACGTCGACCAGCACGGTCGGCGGGTAGTAGAAGCCCGGGGTCGCCGGCACCTCCCCCCCACACAGGACGCGCGCTCCGGCGCGCACGCTGTCGTCCACCTGACACGCGAGCCGGTCGCGCAGATCCTCCCGCGCCAGCGGCCCGAGATCGAATTCGCCGCAAGGGTCGCCCCACGTCTGCGCACGCATGGCCTCGACGAACCGCTGCACGAACTCATCGAACACGGGTCGCTGGATCAGAAAGCGCTTGGCGGCGATGCAGCTCTGCCCCGAGTTCTGACAGCGGGCCGCGACGGCGACCCGCACCGCGAGGTCCAGGTCGGCGTCGTCGAGGACCACGAACGGGTCGCTGCCGCCCAGCTCGAGGACGATCGGCTTCAGCGCCTCTCCCGCCACGCGCCCCACGGCACGCCCCGCGTCCGTGCTTCCGGTCAGCGTCACACCCCGCACGCGCGGATCGCGGATCACATCCGCGGCCTGCCCGTCGGTCAAGAACAGGGTGCGCACCGCGTCGGCGGCGCCGAGCGTCCGCCGCATGATCCGCTCGATCGCGAGACCGCAGCGCGGCGTGCCGGGCGCCGGCTTGAGCAACACCGTGTTGCCGGCGGCCAGTGCCGGAGCGGCGAAACGATAGAACTGCCAGAATGGGAAGTTCCAGGGCATGATCGCCAGCAGCGGTCCCAGCGGCTCGTGCCGGACGAACGCCGCCGCCCCGTCGGACGGACGCGGCGAGTCCGCGAGCCACGCCGGTGCCTGCTCGGCGTAAAAGCGGCATCCCGCGGCACACTTGAAGACCTCGGCCCTGCCCTGAGGCAACGGCTTGCCCATCTCCAGCGCCATCATGCGCGCCAGCTCGTCCGCGCCCTCCTCGAGCGCCCCGGCCGTGCGAGCCAGCCGCTCGCAGCGGTCCTCGACCGGCACCCGGCGCCATGCGCGAAACGCCTCGTCGGTCGCATCGAGCGCCGCCTCGAGCTCGACCTCACCGGCAGGCGGGAAGCTCTCGATCCGCTCTCCGGTCGCCGGGTTCAGCGTTCTGTACCCCATCGGCCGCAGAATACCATCGTGGTGGACGACTTCCGGTTCGATCAGGACGGATCGTCAATGCCGAGCTGCCGCGCCACGCCGGGCGCGGCCCCGCAGCGGCCCGACGCTCCCGTCCACCAGCTCACCGCCAGGAACACGGTCAGCGAGCAGCCCAGCGCGGCGGCCGCCGGCACGGCTCCCTCGGCCAGCGGGCTCTTGCCCCAGCGCGCGAGCAACTCGAGGGCGACCGTGGCGACGAGACCCGTCGCGATCGACGCCGTGGCCGCCGTGGCGGTCGGGCGCGCCCAGCTCGATCCGACGGCCAGCGCGGGGGCGAGCGCCGCGCCGAACACGCCGAAGGCGAACGTGCCGAGCATCGCGATCAGGTCGCCGTAGAACCAGGCGAACAGAGCGGCGAGCGCCGAGATGACGAACACAGCCAGCCGGCCCCACAGCAGCTCGTCGTGCACGCGTCGGCCAAGCGCGCGCGGCAGGTCGCGCACCAGCGCGGCCGAACCGATGTTGAGAAACGAGTCCGCGGTGGACATGATCGCGGAGACGATTGCCGCGAAGACGAGGCCGGTGACGAGCTCCGGCGCTTGGGTGCTGAGGAACAGCGGCGCCGCCTCGTCCGGACGCGCCGGCGCGGCCAGCGCTCCGGACGCGACGAGGGCGGGAACGGCGAGGCCGATCCCGATCCAGATCAGCAGGCACAGCGCCTGGCTGCCGCCCAGCACGAGCGGCAGCCAGCGCAGCTTCCTCGCGTCGGCGATCATGAAGAACTTGTGCAACATCTGCGGCTGTCCGAGGACACCGACGCCGAAGACGAAGAAGTAGCCGAAGGCCTGCAGCGCTCCGATGCGTCCCAGCGGATCGAGGAACGACGGGCCGAACGTCTCGGAAGCGGCGATGGCCGAGGTCATCTCACCCCACCCGCCGGTCGAGCGCAACGCGATCAGGAACACGACCACAGCACCGACGACCATCAGGAATCCCTGCGCGACGTCCGTGTACACTCCAGCGATCATCCCCCCGACCGCGGAGTACAACGTCAGCACCAGCAGGCCGAGCAACATTGCCCACAACGCGCTGTCGAGCCCCAGCATCATCTGCAGCAGAAGTCCGAGCGCGCGGATCTGCAACCCGAGGTAGGCGACGCTGCCCAGCAGAACGCCGATCGCCGCCAGCCCGCGCGGCGCGCGCCCGGGGTACCGCAGCGCGACGACGTCGGGAATCGTGAACACCTCGTGCACCCCGGCCAGTGCCCGCAGCTTGCCCGCCAGCACCCAGCACAGCATCCCCGCCGTGTACCCCGCCGGAAGCACGATGAACAGCGATCCCACGCCGATGCGATAGGTCAGGCCCGGCCCCCCGAGGAACACGAAGCCGCTGAAGGCGGCGGACATCGTGGCCAGTCCGGTCACGAACAGGCCGATCCCCTGTCCGGCGATGAAAAAGTCCCGCGGAGTCCTCGTCCGCCGCGCGGACCACCAGCCGATGGCGAAGACGAGCAGCAGGTAGGCCAGCGCGACCCACCACGCCGAGCTGCCTCCGCTCGGGCTCATTCGCGGTCGCCCCCGGCGTCGAACGTGACGGCAAAGCCCAGTCCCACGACGAGCAACGGCAGCAGGCCGAGCCCGAACGCCATCAGCCAGGTCGAGGCGGGGGCGGGTAGCCAGAGGATTCCGGCGCCGGAGCCGACGAGCAGGGCGCCGAGCGCCAGCAACGGCAGCAGCACGCGCCGCGAATCACGCAGCGTGGACGCGGCGAGCGCGATCAGGGCAACCGGCACCAGCAGCGACGGGATCACGAACAACCAACTCGACGTTCCGCCGATCCCGCAGGCGACGACGAGCAACGGCGAGGCGACCGCGAGCGCCCCGAGGGCGACCCTTCGAAGCACGGCTGACCTCCAGGACCCCGCATTGTAACAGGAGCTGTCGGCCTCGGAGCCGATCTGGTACGATCCCGCGCGTGCAGCAAGGCTTCGTGATCGACCACTCCCGATGCATCGGGTGCCACGCCTGCACCGTCGCGTGCAAGTCCGAGAACGATGTCCCCCTGGGCAGTTTTCGCACGTGGGTCAAGTACACCGAGCGCGGGCAGTTCCCCGAGACTCGCCGGTCGTTCGCCGTGTTGCGCTGCAACCAGTGCAGCGACGCACCGTGCGTCACGATCTGCCCCGTCGGAGCGCTGCACAAACGTGACGACGGCATCGTCGACATCGACTCCGAGCGCTGCATCGGCTGCAAGAGCTGCCTGCAGGCCTGCCCCTACGACGCGCTGTACATCCACGACGCCACCGGCACCGCGGAGAAGTGTCACTTCTGTGCGCACCGCTTCGAGCGCGGCCTCGCGCCGGCGTGCGCCGTCGTCTGCCCGACCGAGGCGATCATCCCCGGCGACTTCGACGATCCCGAGAGCCGTGTCTCTCAGATGAAGCGCGAGGGCGGGCTCGCGGCGCGCAAGCAGGAGGCCGGCACGTCGCCCAATGTCTGGTACCGCGACGTCGACGACGCCGGCATCGCGCCGCTGACGACCAATGCCGGCAGCGGCTTCATCTGGGCCCAGCAGCAAGCCGGGCTGCAGCTCGACACGCAGATGTTCGAGCGACTCGAGGATCGGGCGGCGCCGCGAACCGTCTACGACGTGACGCACCCGCCCGCATGGGGCACGCGCGTGTCGGCCTACCTCGGCACCAAGTCGCTCGCCGCGGGCGCGTTCGTCGCGGGCCTGCCGCTGTTCACGACGGGCGACGGGAGCCCGAAGAGCCTGGCGCTGGCCTCGCTGACCGCGCTGCTCATGCTCGCGCTGACCTCCGTGCTGCTCGTCGCCGACCTGAAGCGACCCGAGCGCTTCTGGTACATCTTGCGTTACCCGAACTGGAGCTCGTGGCTGACGCGAGGGACGTTGATTCTGATGGGCTACGGCGCCCTGCTGACGGGCTGCCTCGCGCTGGCGCTGCTGGAGCTTCGACCGGCCGCCGCGACGCGGATCGCGCTCGTCTACGGCACGGCCGCGCTGGGCGTGCTGACCGCCGCCTACACGGCCTGGCTGTTCGCCCAGTCCAGGGGGCGCGTGCTGTGGATGGGGCGCGGGATGGCGCCGCTGCTGGTGATCCACGCGATCCTCGCCGGCGCGTCGTTCTGGCTGCTCGCGGCCTCGCTGAGCGATCTCGGCGGATCGCCGGACGTCTTCCGCTCGATGGCCGCGTCGATGCTGCTGGCGTCCCTCGCCCTGGGTCGCGTCGCCGGCCGCCTCGCGCCGCGCGGGCGCGAACGCGAGTACGCGCGCAGCATGCGCGTGCTGACCCACGGGCCGCTCGCCGGCCGCCATCGCACCACGTTGCTCGTCGGAACGCTGCTTCCGCTCGTACTGTTCCTGGTGCCGTTTCCTGCCGTCTGGATTCTCGCCGCCGTGCTGGCGCTCGTCGGCCTGGTGCTGGAGCAGGACGATCTCGTGCGCGCCGGTCAGGCAACCGCGATCAGCTGAGGTATACATGTCGCGCCGTCCGCGAAACACACCCTGGGAACTGAACGAAGGCCCACCGCCCGAGCAGTGGGAGGACTGGGTCGAGTTCGACGGGACGGCGTGGCCCGAGCGCGTCGAACGCCGCTACCGCTGCGTCCCCACGATCTGCTTCAACTGCGAGTCCGCGTGCGGGCTGCTCGCCTTCGTCGACAAGTCGACGGGCGAGATTCGCAAGTTCGAGGGCAACCCGGTGCACCCCGGAAGCCGCGGTCGGACCTGCGCAAAAGGACCTGCGACGCTGAACCAGGTCCGCTCTCCGGAACGCATCCTGCAGCCGCTCAAGCGCAGCGGCCCGCGCGGCTCGGGCAAGTTCGAGCCCGTCAGCTGGGAGTCGGCGCTGGACGACATCGGCGGCCGTATCCGCCGCGCGCTGGACGACGGTCGGCACGACGAGGTGATGTACCACGTGGGGCGCCCGGGCGACGATCACTTCGTCACGCGCATGCTCGGCGCGTGGGGCGTCGACGGACACAACAGCCACACCAACGTCTGCAGCGCCTCGGCGCGCACGGGATACGCGTTCTGGATGGGAGCGGATCGCCCGTCTCCGGACTTCTCGGAAACGCGCTTCACGCTGCTGCTTTCCGCGCACCTCGAGACGGGCCACTACTTCAACCCGCACGCCCAGCGCATCATCGAGGCCAAGCAGGGCGGCGCGCGCGTCGCCGTCGTCGATAGCCGGCTGAGCAACACCGCGACGCACGCCGACCACTGGATCGCGACCTGGCCCGGCAGCGAGGCCGCGCTGTTGCTCGGCGTCGCGCACCGCTTGCTTGAATCCGAACGCATCGACCACGCGTTCCTCGAGCGCTGGGTCAACTGGGAGAGCTACCTGGCCGCGCTCGACCCGGACGGTCCGGGGACGTTCGATCGGTTCCTCGAGCAGCTGACCACGACCTACGCGCGCTTCACTCCGGAGTACGTCGCCGAGGAGTGCCGCATCGCCCCGGGCCTCGTGGACACGTTGGCCGACGAGATCGCCGCGGCCGGGTCGCGTTTCTCGAGCCACCTGTGGCGCAACGCCGCGTCGGGCAACCTCGGCGGATGGCAGATCGCGCGCAGCCTGTTCCTGCTGCACGCGCTGACCGGGAGCATCGGCGTCCCCGGAGGCGTGAACCCAAACAGCTGGGACAAGTTCGTGCCCCGCCCGACGCTCTCGCCGCCGCCGCTGCCGCGCTGGAACGAGCTGATCTGGCCGCGCGAGTTCCCGCTGGCGCACTACGAGATGAGCTTCCTGCTACCGCACCTGTTGCGCGATCAGGGGAAGAAGATCGACGTCTACTTCTCGCGCGTCTACAACCCGGTGTGGACCAATCCGGACGGCTGCTCGTGGATCGGTATGCTGGAGGACGAGAAAGCCGTCGGCTGCCACGTCGCGTTGACGCCGATCTGGTCCGAGACCGCGCAGTGGGCGGACTACGTCCTGCCGATGGGCCTCGGCCCCGAGCGGCACGACCTGATGAGTCAGGAAACGCACGCCGGCACGTGGATCGGTTTCCGGCAACCGGTACTGCGCGAGCACATGCGGCGCGAGGGCTCTCCCTCCGCGACGACGCTGGACGCCAACCCCGGCGAGGTGTGGGAGGAGGCGGAGTTCTGGATCGCGCTGACCCACCGCATCGATCCCGACGGGTCACGCGGCATTCGCAAGTACTACGAGTCGGCCGAGCGGCCCGGTGAGCCGGTCTCGCTGGACGAGTACTACGCCGACATCTTCGACAACGCCGTGCCCGGGCTGCCCGCCGCCGCTGAGCGCGAGGGACTGACGCCGCTCGAGTACATGCGACGCTACGGCGCGTTCGACGTGCCGTACGCCGGGCAACAGCGGTTCGAGCGCGAGGGACCCGCGCTGGCCACGACCGAGGGCGCCGGCGTCGCGGGCCGGGTCGGCTTCCGCACGCCCAGCGGCCGACTGGAGATCTTCTCGTCGACCCTCGTCGACTGGGGTCACGCCGATCAGGCGTGCCCGGCCTACATTCGTTCGCACGTTCACTGGCGCGAGCTCGACGAGGACCAGCTGGTCCTGCTGCCGACCTTCCGGCTGCCGACGCTGATCCACACGCGCTCGTCGAACGCGAAGTGGTTGCAGGAGATCTCGCACACGAACCCGCTCTGGGTCCACCCGGAGGACGCCGAGCGGATCGGGCTGGCGGCGGGCGAGCTCGCCCGCGTCACGACGGAGATCGGCCACTTCATTCCCCGCGTCTGGATCACCGAGGGGATCCGCCCGGGCGTGGTCGCCTGCTCGCACCACGTCGGCCGCTGGCGCCTGCACGACGAGGCCGGAGTCGATCACCAGGCGTCGGTGCGCGTCGCGCTCGAGCGGGGCGACGGGACGTTCCGCTTCCGGCAGCAGTCCCCGGTGCAGCCGTATGCCAGCAGCGACCCCGACACGACGCGCGTCTGGTGGCAGGAGGCGGGGGTGAATCAGAACCTGACGTTCCCCGTCCAGCCCGATCCGATCAGCGGCATGCACTGCTGGCATCAGCGGGTGCGCGTCGCGCCGGCACAGGCCGACGATCGATTCGGCGACGTGTTCGTCGATACGCGGGAGTCCGAGCGTGTGTACCGTGCGTGGCTCGAACGCACACGGCCGGCCCCGGGGCCCGGCGGCCTGCGCCGCCCGCTGTGGCTCAACCGCCCGCTGCACCCGCACGCCGATGCCTATCGCATCGGGGACGACACCCCTTGAGCCCCGGCACGCGGGACCTCGACGCGCTCGTGGGGCGCGTGGTCGACTCGATCCTCGCCTCGTTTCGCGCCCACGGCGACGCCTTCCGCCGTGTGACGCTTCGCGCGCGCATGCGCTTCGAGAATCGCGACTGGGTCGGGGCGCAGGCCGACGCCCGCGAGAGGCTCGAGCTGTATCCGACCCGCATCGCCTCGCTCGAGCGAGAGATCGCCGACACGATCGGGGCTCGCGAGGCGAACGACGAGCTCTGGCCGGCGCTGAAACGGGCGTACAGCGAGCGGATTCACGGCACGACCCACATCGAGCTCGCCCGCACGTTCTTCAACTCCGTGGTGCGGCGGCTGCTCACCACCGTCGGCGTGCAACCCGACACCGAATTCGTCGCGACCGAAGCCACCCACCTGGAGCCATCGCGTCCGGAGCGCGTCGCGCGGCGATACGAACCCGCCGACGGAGTCGAGTCGATGCTGGCGGAGATTCTGCGCGACCAGGGGTTTGCCGCCCCGTTCCGCAGCCTCGACGACGACGTTCGACGAGGAGCTGCGCGGCTGCGCGACCAGACGGGCACGGCGAAGATCGAGCTTGCCGAGCTGATCGACACCGTGTTCTACCGCAACAAGGGAGCCTACCTCGTGGGCCGGCTCGTCGCGGGCGAGCGGGAGTTCCCGCTCGTGCTGCCGTTGCTCCACGGAGACGACGGCATCGCGCTCGACGCCGTGCTGACCGACGAGGACGAGGCCAGCATCGTCTTCAGCTTCACCCGCTCGTACTTCAACGTAGCCACGCAGCGGCCGCGCGACGTGATCGCGTTCCTGATGCAGGTCCTGCCGAAGAAGCCGATTGCGGAGCTCAATACCTCGCTCGGGTTTCACAAGCGTGGCAAGACCGAGCTGTACCGCAGCCTGCAAGAGCATCTGCGGGGCTCGAACGACCGCTTCGAGCTCGCCGAGGGCGATCAGGGCATGGTGATGCTGGTCTTCGTGCTGACGGGGCTGGACATCGTGTTCAAGGTGATCCGCGACCGGTTCGCCTATCCCAAGACGATCACGCGACAGCGCGTGATCGACCGCTACCGGCTGGTGTTCCGCCACGACCGCGTCGGGCGTCTGATCGACGCCCAGGAATTCAAGCAGCTCGAGTTCGACCGCGAACGGTTCTCGGACGAGCTGCTCGACATCCTGCTGAACGAGACCGCGGACACCGTCCGACTGGAGGGCGACCGCGTCGTCGTCTCACACCTGTACACCGAGCGCCGCATCACTCCGCTCAACGTCTACCTACGGCAGGCCGAGACGGCGGCACGGCACCGGGCGCTGATCGACTACGGCGCTGCGATCAAGGAGCTGGCGGCGGCCAACATCTTCCCCGGCGACTTCCTGCTGAAGAACTTCGGCGTCACGCGCCACGGGCGCGTCGTGTTCTACGACTACGACGAGCTGTGCCACCTCGAGGACTGTCGTTTCCGCAAGCTGCCGCCGGCGCGCAACCCCGAGGACGAGATGGCGGCCGAGCCCTGGTACTCGGTCGCCGAGAACGACGTCTTCCCGGAGGAGTTCCCGCGCTTTCTCGGGCTGACGCCCGACCTGCGCCGGGTGTTCGACGAGCACCACGCCGACCTGTTCACGGCCGAGTTCTGGTGCGACCTGCAACGGCGGCACGCCGAAGGCGAGATCCTGGACGTCTTGCCCTACCCGCAGAGTCGCCGGCTGTAGCGTGCGCCGAACCTGCCGGGTTCGTCCGGGGCGAGGAGCCGCGGTTGACGCGGCGGGCGGCGCTTCCTAACCTTCCTGTCACGTGGAGGAGGACGGAGTGAGCCAGGCCTACGACCCGACGACGATCGAGACACGCTGGCAGCAGAGCTGGCTCAAGCGCCGCACGTTCGCCGTCGCCAACCCCGGCGACGCGGAGTTCGACGCCGGCAAGCCCAAGTACTACGTGCTGGACATGTTCCCCTACCCCTCCGGATCCGGCCTGCACGTCGGCCACCCGGTGGGCTACATCGGCAGCGACATCGTCGCACGCCGCAAGCGCATGGACGGCTTCAACGTGCTGCACCCGATGGGTTGGGATGCGTTCGGCCTGCCTGCGGAACAGTATGCGATCGACCGCGGCCAGCACCCGCGAGAGACGACGCGAGAGAACACGGAGAACTTCCGCCGCCAGTTGCGGCTGATCGGACTCTCGTACGACTGGGACCGCGAGATCAACACCAGCGACCCCGCCTACTACCGCTGGACGCAGTGGATCTTCGCGCAGCTGTACGATCGCGGCCTGGTCTACAGCGCGGACCGTCCGGTCTGGTGGTGCCCCGAGTGCAAGACGGTGCTCGCCAACGAAGAGGTGATCAACGGGCGCTGCGAGCGCAAGGACCACCCCTGCGTGCGGCGTCCGCTGAAGCAGTGGATGTTCCGCATCACGGCCTACGCCGACCGACTGCTCGAGGAGCTCGAAACGGTAGATTGGCCCGAGTCGATCAAGAGCATGCAGCGCGAGTGGATCGGCCGTTCGGAGGGAGCGGAGATCGACTTCCCGCTCGAGGGACTCGACGGCGAGTCGCTGACCGTGTTCACCACGCGGCCGGACACGCTGTTCGGCGCCACCTTCATGGTCGTCGCGCCCGAGCACCCGATCGTGCAGCGCCTGACGACCGACGAGCAGCGTGACGCGGTCGAGCGTTACGTCGAGGCCGCGGTCAACAAGTCGGACCTCGAGCGCACCGACCTGGCCAAGGAAAAGACCGGCGTGCGCACGGGCGGCTTCGCGCTGAATCCCCTGCTGCCCGCGGACGATCCCGCGGCGCGCATCCCGGTGTTCGTCGCGGACTACGTGCTGTACAGCTACGGTACCGGCGCCATCATGGCCGTGCCGGGTCACGACGAGCGCGATTTCGAGTTCGCGAAGCAGTACGACCTGTCCATCATCGAGGTGGTCCGACCGCCCGAGGGCACGCCGGGCCTCGACGACGGAGTCTGCTTCACCGGCCACGGCACGGCGGTCAACTCCGCGCCGATCGAGGGCAAGCCGACTCCCGAGGCAACGGCCGAGACGATCCGCCTGCTCGGCGAGCAGGACTGCGGCCGGCCGAAGGTGACGTACAAGCTGCGCGACTGGCTGTTCAGCCGTCAGCGCTACTGGGGCGAACCGTTCCCGCTGCTGCACCGTGAGGACGGCACCGTGCTCCGCGTCCCGGACGACCAGTTGCCGGTGGAGCTGCCGGAGATGGAGGAGTTCACGCCCTCGGCCGACGGGTCGCCTCCGCTGGCGCGCGCCGAGGAGTGGGTCAACGCCAAGGACCCCGAGACGGGCGCGCCCGCGCGGCGCGACACCGACACGATGCCCGGCTGGGCCGGCTCGTGCTGGTACTGGCTGCGCTTCATGGACCCGCACAACGCGGACGCCGCGTTCTCGGAGGAGGCCGAGAAGTACTGGGGTCCCGTCGATCTGTACATCGGCGGCGCGTCGCACGCCGTGCTGCACCTGCTCTACGCGAGGTTCTGGCACAAGGTGCTGTTCGATCTCGGCGTCGTGTCGCAGGCCGAGCCGTTCCAGAAGCTGTTCAACCAGGGCATCCTGACCGCCCCGGCCTACAAGGACGAGACGGGACGCAAGGTGCCGTCGGACGAGGTGCGGCCGGAGGGCGAGGGTTACATCCACGAACCGACGGGCCGCGCCGTCGAGCAGATCACGGCCAACATGTCGAAGACGCTACGCAACGTGATCAACCCCGACGACGTCATCGCGGAGTTCGGAGCGGACACGTTCCGGCTGTACGAGATGTTCATGGCGCCGCTGGCCGACGGGCGGCAGTGGGACCCGCAGGGCATCTCCGGCTGCCGGCGCTTCATCGAGCGCGTGTGGCGCCTCGTCGTCGGCAAGGACGAGGACGGACCGCCCGTGCGCCCCGATCTGTTGCAGGAGGCCGACGGCGAGCCGACCGGGCCGACGCTCGAGCTCGAGCGTCAGCTCAACCGCGCGCTCAAGCGCGTCGACGACTCGTTCGAGCAGTTCAACTTCAACACCGCGATCGCGGCGATGATGACGTTTCTCAACGAGGCCGTGCGCTGTCCGGAGGCGCTGACGCGCAGCCAGGCCGAACGCCTCGTCTGCGCGATGTCGCCGTTCGCCCCGCACGTCTGCGAGGAGCTCTGGTCGCGACTGGGACACGAGACGTCGGTCTGCTACGCCCCCTGGCCCCAGGCCGACGCGAAGCACCTGATCGACGACGAGTTCGAGCTGGTCGTGCAGGTGATGGGCAAGCTGCGCGGGCGCGCGCGAGCGTCGCGCACCGCGGACAAGGCGGAGCTGGAACGGCTGGCGCGTGAGACCGTCGCCGAGCAGCTCGCCGGCAAACAGGTCGTCAAGACGATCGTCGTCCCGGGGCGACTGGTCAACTTCGTCGTGCGATGAGATTCACGCTGCGACCACGGCTCTTTCCGACGCTGGCGCTGCTGGCCGCGCTGCTGCTCTCTCCCGCGGCGGCGGGCAAGAAGAAGTCGAAGAAGAGCGCCGTCCTGCCGATGCCGCTCGCCGTGCATTCGATCACCCTCGACGGCGATCGGGCCTTGCTCGGCCGCAGCGACGGGCTGCTGATCGTCGACGTCTCCGACCCCGCCGAGCCGCTCGAGGTGAGCAAGCTGGTGCTGGGCGCCCCCGTGCTCGACGTGCTCGTCGACGGCACGCGCGCCTTCCTGGCCGCGGGCAGCCACGGAGTCTACATCGTCGACGTCTCCGACCCCGCCGCCCCGGTGCCCCTGCACCACTTCGACTCGGGCGGCAGCATTCGCGGCATCGAGCTGTTCGCCGACCATGCGCTGCTGGCGGACGACGACCACGGCCTGCGCATCGTCGACATCGCCGACGTGGCGGAGCCGCTGCCCGTGACCGTGATCTCGACCCGCTTCGAGATGCGCGCCCTGCACCTCGACGGCACGCGCCTCGCGACGGCCGAGGGAGAGACCGGCGTGCGGCTGTTCGACGTCAAGGACCCCGCGTACCCGGACCGACTGTCGACGGCGCCCGACACCGAGGGCGCACGTGACGTGGTGCTGTCGGGCGACCTGCTGCTCGCCGCCTGCGGGCGGCGCGGACTGCGCATCCATCGCGTCGACCGGGCCGGTCGCGCCCGCGAGGTGGCCCACGTGCCGCCGCTGCGCTCGGCGCTGAACGTCGCGCTGCTCGGCGCGGTCGCCGTCGTCGCCAACGGCTCGGGCGGGCTGCAGGTCATCGACATCTCGCGACCCGAGAAACCGCGCGTCCTGTCCGAGGTCGATCTGCCGGGCTCCGCCGCGGCCGGACACACCGTCCTGCGCGAGGGGTGGGCCTTCTCGGCGCTGGGCGTGGTGGGATTCTCCGCGGTCGACCTCACGCAGCCCGACGCGCCCGAGCTGGTGCAGCCGCGCAAGCGCCCGTTCCGCGTGCGGTTTCCGCGTTACGGGGAGTGAGCGGAGAGCAGGCGCCCGCAGGTTGGGGAAGACACGACGGCTCGAGGGCGAGTCGTGGAGTCTCTCTCTGCCCTTGAAACCGGCCGTCGTCTTGCAGTACACCACGAGGATGGATCGGCGTACATCTCCGGAAAACCGGGGAAGAACTCTCCGGCCGACGTTCGCCGCGGAGCCCTGAGCATGAAACTCTCGCCGGCACGCCTTGCCGTCCGTCATTTGTGGATCGGAACTGTCAGGAAGGAGAGCCGGACCCTGGCGTCGATTGCCCTTCTGTTGACGGTGCTTCTCGTTCCCGCCGCGGCCCGAGCCGCGGAGATCTATTACCTACCGGAAGTCGACCGCTACGTGGCGACGCAGCTAGGCCTCGCACCGTCCCCGGCCCTGCTCACCTGGGAGCTGCCCGGCGGTTTGCTGGCGGTTGACCGGGTGGCCGAGCGAGACCCGTTGGCCGCTGCTCTTCACATCACATCCGCATACGCTTCCGGCGAGTGGTTCCTGGTCGATGCCCGGGCCCGGCGGCTCGGCGCGGCGCCGGCCCGGCTGACGCTGAAGCGTCTCGAGGAGTTCGGTGCCGTGCACCGGCTGGGAGGTGACTTCGCCCTGTGCGAGGTCCCGATCGAACATCTATCCGCCTTCCTGGCCGCGCGGTTCGATCTCCAGCGGATCCCCACCGACCCACCGCCGGCAGGTTGGGAACGCTACGGTGCACGGGTGTCGGCGGCGGTGGAACGCCGCAGCCGGCTTGCCGATCCGGACGACGTGGCGGCGTTCGTCGCGCTCTTCGACGAGACGGCCTTTCAGCAGCTACTGCAGGAGATCAGCGGAGCGGTGCCGTTCGATCATGACGGCGGCTCGCACAAGGTGAAGACCCGTTACTACAACAGCGCCGACAAGAACCTGGTGGGGGGCTACCTCTTCGAGAAGCTCGCCGGCTACGGCTACACGGTGGAATTCGACGACTTCATCTATAACGGCACGCCCTGCCGCAACGTGGTGGCCACCAAGACCGGCGTCACCTCACCGAACGAATACGTTGTGCTGGGCGCGCACTACGACTCGACGAGCGAGCAGCCCGGCACGCTCGCCCCGGGCACGGAGGACAACGGCTCCGGCTCCAGCCTGGTGCTGGAGGTGGCCAGGATGGCCGCGGCGCTCGAGTTCGACCGCTCGGTGCAGTTCGTGCTCTTCGATGCGGAAGAGGTGGGGCTTCGTGGCAGCGAGCATTTCGTGGACGAGGCGGTGGCCGACGGCCGGACGATCGTCTCGGCCATCACCGCCGACATGGTCTGCTTCTACGATGACGACTACGGCGTGATCATCGAGGGCGAGACGCCCTGGGAGTCCCTGATGGCGGCGATGGAGAACGCCGTTGCCGACTACACCACGCTGAACAGCCGCAAGGAATACAGCAGTTGGGGCAGCGACCATGTCCCCTTCCAGCAGGCGGGCATCCCCGCCTTCCTGGCCATCGACTGGGACTGGAGCAGCTACCCGCACTACCACGAGAGTACCGACGACTGGACCAACGTGGCCGCCACCGCCCATATCGGCAGTGAGATCACCCAGGCCTGTGCGGCGACGCTGGCCGAGGTGGCCGGCCTGCAGTCGTCGTCTTCCTTCAGGGTCACCCCGTTCGGCTCGTTCGATGCCGCAGGCCAGAGCGGCGGTCCCTTCACCCCGGCGAGCATGGACTACACCGTGGAGAACACCGGGGACAGCACCATCGACTACACGGTGAGCAAGGCTCAGAGCTGGGTCACCCTCTCCACCACCGGCGGCAGCCTGGCCCCGGGAGCCACGGACACCGTCGCCGTTTCGCTCGCTGCCAACGCCGATGCGCTACCCGACGGCACGCACACCGACACGGTCGCCTTCGTCAACACCTCCTCCCATGACGGCGACACCTCGCGGGAGGTGAAGCTCCGGGTCGGCGTGCCGCTGCTGCAGTACGAGTGGAACATGGACGACGATCCCGGCTGGACCGCCGAGGGCCTCTGGGCCTGGGGCGCACCCACCGGCGGCGGCGGCGAGCACGGCAATGCCGACCCCATCGGCGGCGCCACCGGGGCGAACGTCTACGGCTACAACCTCTCGGGCGACTACGAGAACAGCCTGCCCGAGACCCACCTGACCACCGGCGCCATCGACTGCACCGGGCTGGCCGAGGTCAGCGTGCAGTTCCAGCGCTACCTCAACGTGGAACAGCCGACCTACGATCACGCCTATCTCCGGGTGAGCAACGACGGCACCGGCTGGACCACGGTGTGGGACAACAGTGCGGAGCTGACCGACGCGGCCTGGACGATGGTGGAATACGACATCTCCGAGGTGGCCGACGGGCAGCCGGCGGTCTACCTGCGCTGGACCCAGGGGTCCACCGACGGCGGCTGGCAGTACTCCGGCTGGAACATCGATGACGTGAGAATCCGAGCCCTAGGCTGCCCCGGCTGCGCACCGCCGCCGATCCCGGACGGCAGTCCCGGAACCTCGCCGATGCGGGCGTCGCGAATCGCTGCCGGCGGAACGCAAATCCAGGTGAGCTGGGACGACCAGTGCGCACCGGCGAGAACGAAGATCGTCTACGGCCCGTTGAGCGAGGTGTCGACCTGGACGATCAGCGATGCGGTTTGCACCATCGACAACCCGGCAACGTGGGACCCGGTGCCGGCCGGCGACCTGTGGTTCTTGCTGGTCGCCGGCAACGATGCGGGCGCAGAGAGCTCGTGGGGCGAAGCATCGTCCGGGGAGCGAAACGGCCCGGTCGCCAGTGCCACCTGCGGGAGCACGCAAAAGGAGCTGTCCGCCAGCTGCCCGTGAGGTCGTTGTTCGAACAGCGCCAACGTGGTGCGAAGCTTGCGGCGCCGCATTCTGCGCACCACGTTGTGCCTGTTCAAGAACCCGCTCGGCCCTGTCGTGGTTGATCCGGTGCAGGACCAGACTCGACCGAGTCGGTCTTCTATCGTCGTGTAGCCGCCGCGTTCGCTGATGCATACTGCAACTGGAGCCCGGATCCGGGAGGACAACCATGCTGACGGCCCAACGCTCGATCGCGGCCGGCATAATCTTGGCCGCGGTCGCACTGATCGGATCGTGCGACATCCTCGACGATGACGACTCCGGCGACGATCCCATGGCCGGCAGGGTCGTGTTCCTGTCCAGCGTTCAGTACGCGCCGGACATGATGGGGCTCGACGGGGCGGATCAGCACTGCAGCGATCTGGCCGCTGCCGCCGGCCTCCTCGGCTCGTACAAGGCGTGGCTGGCCGACTCGACCGGCAGCCCGGACACGCGTTTCATCAAGTCGGGTCCGGGGTACGTGCGTACCGACGGCGCCCTGGTCGCGGACGACTGGTTCGATCTGACGGACGGCGACCTCCAGAACCCGATCAGCGTCGACGAGAACGGTGTGCCGGTCACGTCTTCCTGGAACGCGGCGTGGAGCAACGTGGCAGTGAACGGCACGGCTCGAACTCCGCAAGCTTCCTGCATGGATTGGACCCTGAGCGCCGTGGGTACGGGTGCCGGGTACGTGGGGGACCACGCGGCCACGGACTCGACCTGGACCGCCGACATCTACTTCGGCTGTGATGCGGTGCTCCCTCTCTACTGCTTCCAGCAGTGACTGCATCCGGCCCCGATCATCGCGTCTCCCCCACCCCAGTGGTGCAGGGAGGCCCTCCCGTCGGAGGCCAAGAAGGCTCGCGGTCCTGAGCGGAGCTCGCGGCGCGCTGGACGCTTCGGCAGATCACGCTTCGCGGGGCGTGCTCCGTTGTTTTCGAGATCATTCGAATCCCCAAACCCGACGAGAAACTCCTTGACAAGCGTTTCCCCGGACGAGAACATCGCGGGCATCAACGCCCCGACTCTGTAGCGTTCTTGCGCGTCGCATCGACTGAAGATCAGAGACGCCAGTCCTGGCACAGCGCACCTGCCGAGGAGATGCACCATGAAGCACTCTGTTCTCGTGCCAGTTCTCGCTCTGATCGGCTTGTCGGTTTTTCTTACCCGAGGAGAGACCCGGACGTTCCGGCTCTACGAACGCAACGTCACCCGCGATGCCGAACTGGCCGAGACGGAACCCGAAGGGAGTGCACTCACGAACGATCCCGTGGGAGTTCCACTACCGATTCTGAGACCCGTGGATCTCCGCCAACTAGAACTGGTCCCCACAGAAACAGGCGCTCTGATTGCCGGCCCGGGGCGTTATCACGTTCGATTCGACCACGATCAGTGGGGAATGACGTGGCCGCGAGCGAGCGACGAATCCATCGAGCCACGTTTCTCGTACCGTTTCTCCGGGATCTTCTCCGAGGGCAAGGCCTTACACCGGTCCGTTCCGGAGCAGCGCTCGACTCGAAACGCCGCGAACTGGATTGAAACCCGGCATGCGGATGCTGTTGCCGAGCGATACGAGATACTACCGGAAGGCTTGGAGCAGATATTCGTGCTCGAGGAGCGTCCAGCGACCTTGACCGGTGACCTGGAAATCCGCGGGATCGTTCGAACGACTTTGACCGTAGAGAATTCCCATCCCGGACCTGGGGAGCCCTTGCGCTTCCTCGACGACGAACGCCATGTTTTCAGTGTCGGAAGCGTACGGGTTCGGGACGCCTCCGACCGGGAGTTACGCGGACAGCTACGATTGTCGGGCGATCACCTGGCCATCCTGCTCGATGGCAATTGGCTGAACGCGGCATCGTATCCGGTGGAAATCGACCCACTCTACGGTCCGGTTTACTGGCTAACCAACAACCAGGCTCGGGAGCTCGGGGTCGCCTACAACCCTACGTCAGACAAGTATCTCGTCGCCTACGAGTATGACAACGATCCGACGGATTGGGATATCCTCGGAATCCTCGTCTCGGGGTCTGTCGGAACTGCGACTCCAATACTGATCGACGCGTCAACATCGCAATCGCGAGCGCCTGCAGTGGGATGGTGCTCGCAGTTCAACCGCTGGCTGGTTTGTTGGGAAGACAGCAGGACCGGCGACATCGACATCTACTGCGAGATCCTCGACGAGAACGGGGCGACCTATCTAGATGCGTTTCCGGTCGACGGTAGCTTCGACAATCAGTTCGACCCGGACATCGCCTGCTTCGGTGACACATGTCAGGTCGTCTATGAAGACCAGAACAACGGCAACCCTCTCAATCGGGACATCCGTGTGGCCAACGTGAGTATGACGACCGGCCTTTACGGAGTGAACACCGTTTCCGAGCAACCCGAGGACGAGGTGGACCCGTCGATTGCCCTCAGTGGCTCGAATCGTTTCGTGATCGCCTGGGGAACCAATCCCCGGGGTGAGACGTCGGTGGTCAGTTGGCGACTAGGCTCCGCGCTCCAGTATGACTTCAGGCCATCGTCCCCGATCGTGCGACATCCGACCGATGTTTCCTGCGACCTCACGGCAGAGCGTTGCCTCATCGTGCAGCAGACCGAGGACTCGTTTCCTGGTCCCGATATCGTCGGCGACCTCGTCCTGGGTCACAGCCCCGCGGCCAGTCTCAGCGAGGTCGCGATCCTCGCAGAGGAAGACGACGCATACGACGGGCGGATCGCAGGCGCCGGAATCGATGGCTGCTGGGGAATCGCCATGCTCGATGAGGTCGGCGGCGGAACACCGTACGAGATCGAGATCCGCGTGGTCTGTAGTGACGGTTCGATGCTCCCGGACTCGCCGACGATCTCCACGGCGGACGTGGTCGGTCGCTCGCAACTGGCGATCTCCCACAATACGGCGAACAACCAGTACTTCGTCCTCTGGCCGGAACTGGACTTCTCGAACAATCTCGCCGGTCAGCTGTACTGGCGACCGTGCATCGATGCGGACGAGGACGGCGTTGCCGTGTGCGACGGACAGTGCGACGGCAACCTGCCGCAGTATGCGTGTACCGACAGCGCGGACGACGATCCGCTCGTGTGCGTCGACTCGGATGGCGACCTGTGTGACGATTGCTCCTCGGGAGCGTTCGATCCGAGCCAGGACGGCGCGGACACCGATGGCGACACGATTTGCGACGCGGGGGACAACTGCCCCGACGACGCCAATCTCGATCAGGACGATGGCGATGGAGACGGTGTCGGAGACGCCTGTGACGATTGTCCCGACGATCCCGACAAGACGGAACCGGAGCATTGCGGCTGCGGCAACCCGGAAACGGATACCGATAGCGATGACGACCCGGATTGCATCGATCCGGACGATGACAACGATGGCGTGTCCGACGCGAACGAGATCGCCGACGGTTCGGATCCACTGGATCCGAACCAGTGTGGCGACGCGGACCTGGACACCTGTGACGACTGCAGCGTCGGAGTCGATGGGTTCGGTCCACTGGATGACTCGAATCCGTGGAACGACGGCCCCGATGGCGACGGGGACGGAACGTGCGACGCCACGGACGGCTGCCCCGAGGATCCGGAAAAGACGGCCCCCGGGGTCTGTGGTTGTGGGGTGACCGAGGACGTGAACGACACGGACATGGATGGCGACGTCAACTGTCTGGATCCTGACGATGACAACGACGGGGTCGCCGATGGATCGGACCCGGCGACGCTGAATCCCAATCTGTGCGGCGACTCCGACGCGGACACGTGCGACGACTGCACCATCGGAGTCGATGGATTCGGACTCCTGCCGGACGGGGTTCCGGCGAATGACGGCCCGGACTCGGACGGCGACGGCGCCTGCGATCCGGGCGACGGATGCCCACTGGACCCGAACAAGACCGACCCGGGAGCCTGCGGATGCGGCGAAGCGGAATCCGACGCCGACGCCGACGGCACACCGGATTGCGTCGACGGCTGTCCGCTGGATCCGCTGAAGATCGCTCCGGGAACCTGTGGATGCGGCGTTCCGGACGAGGACGTCGATTCAGATGGCCTGCTCGATTGCCTGGACAGTTGTCTTGACGGCGACGCCGACGGCTACGGTGACCCGGGCCTCGGCGGCAACGACTGCGCCGGCTTCGATTGCAACGATGCCGACGATCAGGTTTGGGAGCATCCCGATACCGCGACGAACCTCGTCATGCACGGCGACAAGGTGACACTGGCGTGGGACTCCTCCGCAGACCCTGGCGGCGCAGTGGTCTCCTACGACGTCATCGGCTCCGATCGGGCGGATTCATTCTTCGCACATGCCTGCGTCGAGTCGGACGACACCGACCTCGTGGCACTCGATCCCTACATGCCTCCCGGAGACGGAATCCGATACTATCTCGTTCGCGCCGAGAATGGATGTGGCGCAGCACCCGCGCCGAGGATCGTCGGGGGACCGGGTTCAGGACCCGGACAGTTCGACGGTCCATCCGGCATCGCATTGGGTCCGTCGGGCCGCCTCTACGTGGGCGAGTACTCCCAACATCGGATCCACGTACTCGATTCCGCAGGCCAGTTCCTGTTCATGTTCGGTTGGGGTGTCGATACCGGCACGCCGCAGCTCGAGGTGTGTGACATCTCCTCGTTGCCCTGTTTTCCGGGCCAGCCGGGACCGGGAACCGGCCAGATCTGGAATCCGCAGGACGTGGCGATCGCGCCCCAAGGCGATGTGTATGTGGCGAACCGGGGTGGGAATCGGATCCTCGTATTCGACGGCGACGGGGAGTACCTCGCCGAGTTCGGGAGTGCGGGAACCGAAGCAGGAGAGTTCGCGAACGTCGGGCCATATGACTTGCACGTGGACCAGCGAGGTTGGGTCTATGCCTCGGACCCCCAACAATCTCGGCTTCAAGTGTTCGATGACGATCACAACTTCCGTTTCATGCTCGGCTGGGGAGTCGATACGAACGCAGCCGAATTCGAGGTGTGTACCGATAACTCACTGCCCTGCCACCCGGGGATCGAGGGTGATGGTGCCGGACAATTCTCTGTTGGGCCTGCGGGTGTCGCCGTTACCCCGTCGGGATCGATCGTCGTTGGCGGCACCCGAAATAACCGCATCCAGGTCTTCGAGCCGAACGGGGCCTTCGCATACGCGGCGGGCTGGGGTGTGGACACGGGGCTCGAAGCGCTCGAAGTGTGCGATGCGACAACGCTGCCCTGCCACGCCGGGATCCCCGGGCCGGGCGACGGCCAGTTCCAGAACGCAAGAACCGTGGAGGTGGACGCGACCGGCAAATTCTATGTCGTGGAGCTCGCGGGTGATCGCATCCAGGTCTTCGATTCCGAGCGATTGGCGGCTTCGTATTGTCTGAGCCCGAGCAAGGACAACACGATATTCGAGGAGCACCAGGACTACAGCAACGGCTCCGGAGGGGCGATCTTCTCCGGGCGCTCCGGAAACAATCACAACTACTCGCTGCGGCGGGCCTTGATCGCTTTCGATGTCGCTGGCGGGTTGCCGGACGGGTTCACGGCCAGCCATGTGGTCTTGAGCCTGGCCGTCAACAACCTCCCCCAGCAAAACCCGGTCCCTCAGGAGTTCAGTCTCCATCGAGTCACGGAGGACTGGGGCGAGGGCCCCTCGGCAACCTGGGCCGGAGTAGGCGTCCCCGCGGTGGCTCCAGATGCGACCTGGTCTCACAGGTTCTGGGATGATTCGTTGTGGTCGTCACTCGGAGGCGCCTTCGATCCCCTCGCGACGGCAACACAACAGGTTCCCGGTCAGTACGGCACGTTCTCTTGGACTTCCCAGCAGATGGTGGAGGACGTCCAATCCTGGTTGGAAACCCCCTCGAGCAACTTCGGGTGGATCCTCGTAGGTGACGAGGGCGGCACCCCTCGTACGTTTCGAGGCTTCGCGTCTCGCGAATACGATGACTTGCTTGCGTTGGACAGCTGTGGCGCGTCAGGGCTGGGTCCGAAGCTCGTGATCAGGAACGACGGCAGGGTCCTCTCGATCGATGGCTCGGACACGGCGGATGGCGGTCCCCTGAAGGCCAAGGGCCTGGCAATCGGGCCGCTGGGCCGCCTCTTCGTATCGGAACCGAGCAAAGATCGGATCCAGATTCTGCCGCGGTTCATACCGGATTGCCCGTGACGTTGTGAACGAGGCAGACGAGGCCCGCCGAGCGGCCAACGAAGCTCAGGACTGTATTTCAAGCCTCCCCGACTGCGACTGCGCCGTCGAAGGTCCGAACATCGCACGCGCCCCGCTCGACGCTCACGATCGGGAAGGGGCGCCGCGCTGGGGAGACACGGCTTATCCCCTATTCGAATTGCTGCTTCACCGTTTTCGCAGAATGATTAGGGTCCCGACCGAGGCCCTCGCCCGCGGTGGAGGTAGGCATGTCGAGAACTCGCCTCTCGCTCGTTCTGCTCTGTTTGCTCGTCCCGTCGCTGATCCCGGCAGCCGGGCCGAACGCCGAGCCGCCGTCCAAGCTCTCCCCCGCGATGAACCGTCTGTTCGAGGCCGAGGCGGGTCCGTACCGCGTCTGGATCTTCTTCGTCGACAAGGGACTGCCCGACGGCAGGGCGCGCGACGAGGCCCTCGCCCGGGTCGCGGAGTCCCACTCTCCACGCGCGGTCGAGCGACGACGGCTGCGCGGCCGCCACGCGGTGGACGGCGGCCCGCTGTTCGACGTTCGTGACCTGCCGCTGCACGAGTCCTACGTAGAACAGGTGATCGACACGGGCGCGCGCGTGCGGATCCGCAGCCGCTGGGTCAACGCGGTCAGCGCCGAGGCCACGCGCCCGCAGATCGACGCCATCGCCGCGCTGTCTGCAGTGGTCAAGGTTCAACCCGTGGCGCGCTCGAGGCGCCCGGAGCTCGTCGAGGCGCAGGCCGAGCAGTCCGCGCAGCCCACGGCGGGATCGCCCGCGCTGGACTACGGCCGCTCGACGGCCCAGCTGACCCAGATCAACCTCATCGCGCTGCACGAGGCCGGCTATACCGGAGAAGGCGTGATCGTCGGCATTCTCGACACAGGCTTTCGGCGGGACCACGCGGCGTTCAATCAGCCCGGGCACGAAGTCGATGTGGTTGCGGAGTACGACTTCGTCGACGACGATCCGGACACGAGCAACCAGCCGGGAGATCCCTCGAGCCAGCACGATCACGGGACGAAGATCCTCGGAACGCTCGGCTCGTATTTCCCGGGCGAGCTCGTGGGCGGCGCATTCGGCGCCTCCTTCGCGCTGGCCAAGACCGAGGACACGACCGGCGAGTATCAGGCGGAAGAGGACAACTACGTCGCGGGCCTCGAGTTCCTCGAGGCGCAGGGCGTCGACATGACGACCTCCTCGCTCGGGTACATCGACTGGTACACGCAGGCCGATCTGGACGGCGAGACGGCCGTGACGACGATCGCGATCAACGCCGCAAGCGACGCCGGCGTGCACAGCGTCACCGCGGCCGGCAACGAGTATCACGACACCAACCCCGCAACGTCGAGCATCATCGCTCCGGCCGATGCGCACTTCGTCATCACGGGCGGGGCCGTGACAAGCTCGGGAAGCATCTCCTCGTTCAGCTCCGACGGCCCTTCGGCCGACGGACGGGTCAAGCCCGAGTTGCTCGCGCAGGGCTCGAGCACCGCGACGATCAGCTCGACCAGCACGACCGCGTTCACGACCGCGAACGGCACGTCGCTGTCGACCCCGCTCGTCGCCGGCGCCGTGGCATGCCTGATCCAGGCCAACCCGAACTGGACCGTACAGCGGATGCGCGAGGAGTTGTTCACGAACGCGGACTACGATCCGGGCGGTCTCGGGTTCGATCCCGAGTACGTTCGCGGCTACGGGATCGTCGACGCCCTGGCGACTCACGTCAATGCCTACGCGCCGGCCGGGTTCGTGCTGCTCGAGGACGAAGCCTACTCCTGCGACGACACGCTCGCGATCACGGTCCGCGACGACAACATCCCCGGGGATCCGCCGACGATCACCATCGAGCTCTCGTCGACGACCGAGGTCGTTCCCGAGCTCGTCACGCTGACGCAGGTCGCTCCGGGCGAGGGGCGTTATGCGGCAACGTTCCCCACGACGCCCAACCCGCCGCTGAACGGCGACGGCGCTCTCTCGGTGAATCACGGCGGGGTTCTCACCGTGGAGTACACGGACGCGGACGACGGCGCGGGCGGGACCGACGTCAACGTCACGGACAACGCCGACCTGGACTGCGCGCCACCGGTGATCACCGGCGTCCAGTCGTACGACGTCACGGGCAGGTCGGCCCAGGTCGGCTGGCTGACGGGCGAGCCGGCCGACAGCACGGTGCACTATGGGACGAGCCCTCCCGGCACGGAGATGTCGGTCGATACGGAGTTGGTCGAGTCGCACGCGGTGCGCCTGACCGGTCTGGATGAATGCAGCGCGCACTACTTCTGGGTCGCCTCGGCGGACGCGGTGGGCAACACGGCCTCGGCGAACAACGGCGGCGCGTACTACTCGTTCGAGACGGGACGCAACGTCAACCCGTCCTACGACAGCAGCGATACGCCGCGGGCGATCGACGACAACACGACGGTCGACAGCGTGATCTCGGTGACGGACGACAAGACGGTGCTCGACGCGATCGTCCACGTGGACATCACGCATACCTACGACGGCGATCTGCGCCTGTCGCTGATCTCGCCGACGGGCACGGCCATCACGCTGTCCGACCGTCGAGGCAGCAGCGGCAACGATTTCGCCGGCACCGTGTTCGACGACGATGCCACGACCCCGATCTCCTCGGGCAGCGCCCCGTTCAGCGGTTCCTTCATTCCGGACACCCCGCTTTCGGACGTCGACGGAATCGACGCCGCCGGCGACTGGACGCTGCGCGTCGAGGACCTCGCGGGCGGTGACCAGGGCACGCTGAACGACTGGACCCTGACCCTGCTCTACCCGGCCCAGGCGTGCGGCCCGCATGCGCGGTCGACCGAGCATCTCGTGGAGGACGACGTCTGCACGACGGGCGGAATCGGCGCGGGCAACGGGCAGTGGGACGCCGGCGAGGAGATTCGTTTCGCGCTCGAGCTCGAGAACGACGGGACCGACCCGCTGAGCGGCGTATGGGCCGAGATCGTTCCGCTGAATCCCGGCGTGGTGATGCTGAAGGGCGACGCGGCCTATCCGGACATTCCCGAGTCGGGATCGGCGCATCCGCTACCGCCCGCGTTCGCCGCGCAGATTCCCGACGGGTTCGGTTGCGGCGACACGATCGAATTCGCGGTCGCGATCCACGCCGACCAGGGATCCTGGACGGGCGGCTTCGCGCAGGAGATCGGCCGGACCATCCCGGGTGTGGGGACGGCGCTGTTCGAGGATTTCGAGGGTGGGCTGCCCGCCGGCTGGACGATGGTGGACGGTCTGGCGGACGGCAACACGTGGTACATCGACAACACGTCCGATCCGGGCGGGTGCTCCAACACCGACCCGAACCCGCCCCTCGCGGGCAACTGGATGACCGTCGACTCCGATTGCACGGGCTCGGGCGTGGCGATGGACGAGGAGCTGATCTCCACGCCGATCGACGTCTCGGCCGCGTTGAGCGTGTCGCTCGAGTTCGACCACTACTACAACCACCTCGGGCCCGAGACGGCGGATGTGGACGTGCGCTCGTCCTCGACCGGCGGCGAGTGGATCAACGTCGGCAAGTGGACCGCCGACTCACCGAATCCGGAGCACGTGTCTCTCGACATCACGTCCGCGGCGGCGGGCGCCGGCGACCTGCAGCTCCGCTGGCATTACTACGACGCCGACTTCGAGTGGTTCTGGCACATCGACAACGTCGAGGTGGTAACCACGTCGGCGGCTTCCTGTGACATGCCGGTCTGCGCGGCGGCCGCGGGCTCGCCGCCGCCGATTCCCGACGGCAGCCTGTCCACGCTTCCGGTTCTGGCCGACCGGCTCGACGTGGCGGGCACGGCGCTGCTGATCCGCTGGGATCCGCAATGCTCGCCGCAGAGCACGAAGCTGCTCTACGGTTCGCTGGGCAACGTGTCCTCGCACGGCTTCGACGGAGCGACGTGCGGGATCGCCCAGCCGCACGTCTGGGATCCGGCGCCGACGGGTGATCTGTGGTTCCTGCTGATCGCCGACGACGGTCTCGGCGCGGAGAGTTCCTGGGGTTCGGCGACCTCGGGAGAGCGGAACGGAACGACCGCCAGCGGCACGTGCGGCAGCACGCTCAAGAATCTCTCGGGGGCCTGCCCCTAGCGCGCACGCTACACCAGTTCACGCAAACGCCCGAGCAGGCGCACCATGGCGTAGGTGTCCATCCGGCAGTACGCTCGAAGTGACTCCCGCATCGCCTGTCGCTCCCCGGCGCCGACCCCATCGTCCAGCAACATCCGCTTCAGCACGGCACTGGCGGTCAGTCCATCCGCGACATCCAATCCCGCGTAACCGACATCCGGCACCAGGGCCGGCAAGACGCGCTTGATGCTGAACGACCCATGGAACTCCGGGTGGTAGACATGCTCCCGGACGATCGGCAGCAGATCCACCATCCTGTCCAGCACACCTTGAAGCTCGGCTCTCATCTCCGGGACGGCCTGTTGCAGCTCATGAATCCGCGACTCTTCGTAGGGTTGATGGTAGACGAGGACCGTGCGGGCAGGATGGGTCATGCGCACGATCTGCTGCGCGATCTCGTCGCGCGGATCACCGGGACCGTCGGCGATCCAATCTGCGTGCGTCACGCCGCCCAGGCCGTCTTCGACGTGGACGCTGACCTGAACGGGAATGTGATCGTAGGGCCGGCAACCGGGCCAGACCGGGATTGCCGGTTGAACCGTCTCGAAGTCGAGATGGGCGATCGGGTAGGACAGCCGCGACAGTCTCTCATCCAGCCCGTCTACAACGATCATGTCCCGGGCGATGGCCGAGGCGCGTTGGCGGTGCTGTATGTCGGACAGCGAAACGCATGCAGGAATATCTCGCAGCGATGAACACCCGAGGGCCCGCAAGTACTCGGTTTGGCGTTTCGTGCGCGAATAGAGATTATCGATGGAAAACGGATCCGGCTCCGCTTCCGACCAGCAGCGTCCGACAAACGGGCACACGTACGGCCGCGAGCAGTGATCTCCCGGATCGACCTCGGGCTGCGGCTGTTCCAGCGCATCGGAGAAGGACCCCAGCTCTCGACCCACGCCGGGCATGAGTTCCGTCACCCTCGTCGTCAGATCCTCCCGAACGAACAGGCGGGAGAGATCCGGATACCGGCACTCTCGGTTGAGGCGCATCACTTCGACTCGCTCGACGTCGAGCCCCGCCTGCCGTAGGACCCAGCACTGGACGGCGACGTCCGGCAGGTGCGCGCGTTTCACCCGGGTCGACGACTTGACCTCGGCGAGACTCCAGCGTGAGCCGGATCTCTGCAGAATGTCGGCGACGACCAGCACGCCGTCGTGCTCGATGGCGGCCTCGTAGATCACTCGCTCACCACCGGCGATCGCAGCCCTGGTTCTCTCGACTCGCTCCCGACGCGTGGCGCCGTCAACGAGGAGGCCACCCGGTACGTACTCGCGCGCTTTGGCCGTGACTTCATGTCCCTGGTCGAAGCCGGCCTGAAGGGTCGGCCCAGGAGTCAGTTCGTCCGCCCGGGGTTCGTGGACACGCCACCACAGCTGTTTCAGGCACTGGAGCCCGGCCATGTACTTCGACTTGGTGAGCGGGCTCCAAGCGTTCATGATGGCCACCGATTCGTGTTGCGATTTGCAGATCGATCGAGGATCGCACGTGATTCCGGATGAACGCTACAACCGTGCCTCGCGGCCTCTACGATTCGGCGTTGCGGCGAACGGGCCGACCGGCGAGAGCCAGCACGAAGAAGAACAACAGGGCCAGGAGAGCCCCCACGGGTCCCCCGCCAACAGCACCGTGCATGACGAGCGCAAGACTCAAAGAACGGCTCCATACCGTCACGACGGCCAGAGGAACCGCACCGCCAACGAACAGTGCCAGAATCGCGCCCGGCGAGAAATGAGCGTGCACCAGACAGAACAGCGCCGAGGAGATCACGACGGCGATGGCTGCTCGATACCGCGCCGGCGGAAGGAACCGACGCAGAAACACGAGTGCAAATCCCCGGTAGATCAACTCCTCCGCGATGCGGGCGTAGCCGAGAAAAAGCAGCATCGGCACGCCAACCTCACTGAAGGCCTCGCGCAACTCGAAAATGTCGGTCGAGATCTTACCGGTCGAGGGCGCCGATGTGGCCGGAAACCACGCCAACACGACGAGCAAGATGGAAGGGCCAATGGCCAGCCACGACCGGCCCGAGAAACCAAACCCCCACTCACGCAACGACCAGCCGAGACGCTTCGTACTGAATGCCAGCACCCAGTAGGCAGGCACATAGATCAGGCAAATCGTGAACCATGCCAGAGCGAGCTGCCACAACGCAGGTTCACTGCCGTCGGCCATCGCTCCCCGATCGAACAGCAGCGCCAGCGGGGCAAGAAGGAAACCGGTTCCGCCCAGATTGAGAACGGCATAGAAAACACTGATCCCGAGAAGAAAAGCCCAGCCCGCAACGCGTTGCGTACGAGAATCCCACTTCATCTGCAAGCCCCATCAATCGGGTGCAGTAGCCAGTCAACCGGACTCACTCGCAGATGGAATCGAGTAGTTCAGGCGCTTCTCGCTTGCTTGCCATCAATGAGTCGGAACGCGCCACACACAGAATGCCCGCACTCGCAACGACCACGAGCATCACGCCTGTGCCGCGCACCATACCAGCGCGCCTTTCACTCAACCAGCATCAAACCCGCGAAAGCCTGCGATCACGGCCAACACTGATGGTCCCAAGTTACCTCACCCGATATGCCCAGCTCGCACCGCGCCCACGCCGAGTGGACCCCCGACTGGTCGCCGAGATCCTACGCAGTCGGCCGCATCCCGAGCAAGGCTACCGAGCTTGCCTGGGTCTGATGCGGTTGGGGCGGCGCTGCGGCGAGCAGCGGCTCGAGGCAGCGGGCCTGCGCGCCGAGCATCTGCGCTCGTAAGCTACCGCACGGTGAAGAACACCCTCCCTTCGGCGCAGGATCGTCTGCCCTTCGAGCAGGAGGCCCGATCCGCGCCCGCCACACCCGTCCACGACAACTCGCGCTCTGCGCCGACCTGCTCCACCAGTTCGACCTGCGTCGCGTGCTTCTGCACAAGACTCCGTTCGAAGTAGTCCGGATCCCGAACACACAGGGTGCCGCCCGACTTGGGCACGAGGCTGAAGATGCGGCGTTTCTCGTGGCAGCATGGCGGCGACAGGATGCGGCTCTTTCTGTGGCCTTGGCCGCCATCGCGTGGGAATCCCGGCGCAATCGCGTGCGCGACGGACGGTATCCCGACACGTTGCGGGCCCGGACTCCCGAAAACAGACACGATCACCCTGGCACCCTCCTTGCAATTCTCTGCCCGCCTGCCGGCAACGTGGCCGGGAGATCACAGGGGGAAACCCATGCCCGGAAGCCAGGAACGTCCGCTGATCAGCGCGATCGTCCCCACGTACAACCGGATTCCTCAGTTGGTGGCGCTTCTCCGGGGGTTGGCGGTCCAGACCGTCCCCGCGGACCGCTTCGAGGTCCTGGTCAGCGACGACGGCTCGACAGACCCGGTCGAGCAGACGCTGCGGGATCTCGACCTGCCTTTCGATCTGACCTACATGCGCCAGGACAACGCCGGCCCGGGGGCGGCACGCAACCGGGCGATCGAGCGCGCGCGGGGGCGACTCGCGCTGATCCTCAACGACGACGCCGTCCCGGCTTCCGACCTGTTCCACGTTCATCTTCAAGCCCACCTGCGTCAGAACGCGGCGGTCGCCGTCCTGGGGAGCTTCCCCTTCGTCGAGCAGAGCCTCGACATCCCGTTCGTCCGCCTGCTCGAAGAGACCGACCTGCTGTTCGCCTACAACTCGATGGTGCCCGGCCGGCTGTACGACTGGCGTTACTTCTGGACCTGCAACATCAGTCTTCCACTCGAGAGCCTGTTCGCCGTCGAAGGCTTCGACGAGGATTTCAAGGAAGCGCTCTGCGAGGACATCGAGCTGGGCTACCGACTGGGCAAGCTCGACATTCCCGTGCTCTACCTGCCGGAAGCACGTTGCGTTCACGACCACGACATGGATCCGGAGCGCTACGCAAAACGTGCGCTCGCCCTGGGCCGAAACGTCTTGGCCATGTGCGAGAAGCACACGGAACCGGAGATGCGCCGTGTCTGGGGAATCTCGTCGCTCGAGGCCCCCGCGATCCAGTCGCTGGAACGTCTGACACTCAAGGAGGCTGCCCCGGTCGAGGCCGATCTGCAGAAACTCATCGAGTTGAACGGGCAGAACCTCCCCGACGACGCCGAGTCCCGGCTTCAGTTCCTCGACGAGATGGAGACCCTGACGCAGCGCATCTCCCATGCGCAGTTCCGGACGGGTCTGGTCGAGGAGTGGATCCGCCGACACGGCCGCCCGGAGGAGGGCCGCAACGCGCCTGCGATTTTTCGCGACACCGACCGTGGCTGCGTCGTCACCGGTGAGCAGGCGTTGACCTCGATCATCATTCCCTGCATCAACGGGTTCGAGCACACGCGGCGCTGCCTGGACAGCATCGCGGAGCACACCCCCGAGCCGCACGAGATCCTCGTCGTCGACAACGGCTCCGATGCGAGCACGCTGGAAGCGCTGCGCGCGCGTGACGACATCAAGCTGCTGGAGATGGGGGAGAACATCGGCGCTCCGCTCGCGCGCAATCGCGCAGTGGCGGTCTCGCAGGGCGACCCTCTCGTGTTCCTCGACAACGACACCCGGGTGACCCCGGGCTGGCTGTCGTCGATGGCCGCCCACACCTGGGTCAATCCCCGCGTCGGGCTCGTGGGTCCGATGTCGAACCACGTCTCCGGAACCCAGTTCGAACACGATCCGGGCTACGATCCCGACAGGCTCGACGAGTACGCTCGCACGCTGAGTCGGAAGCGGCCCGGCGGGCACCATTACACGGCTCGGCTGATCCTGTTCTGCCTTCTCGTCCAGCGTCGCGTGCTGGACACCATCGGCGGATTCGATCCCGTTTTCGGTCGCTGGGGATTCGAGGACGACGACTTCTGCCTCCGCGCCGGCATCGCCGGATACCGCAGCCGCGTCGCCGAAGACGTTTTCATCCATCACACCGGCAGCCAGACGTCTCAGGCGGCGAAGCTCGACTACTCCGGGTTCCTTGCGGCGAACTGGGAAGTGTTCAAGAAGAAATGGTCCATCGACGAAGACCTGGCCTACGGAGCCCCGGTCCCTCTGGACAGCGTCTTGCAGCAGCCGTTCGATCCCGCCCTGCACACGATCCCCATCGATCCTACCGAAACGAGAGTGAAACCATGAGTGAACCCCTGCTGACGCTGTGTGTGATCGCCTGCAACGAGGAGGCGACGCTCGAGCGCTGCCTGCTCTCCGCACGGGAGCTCGTCGACGAGACGGTCGTCCTCGACACCGGCTCCGCCGATGGGACCCGCTCCATCGCAGCACGGCTGGGCGCGAGGGTCTATCACGAACCATGGCAGGACGACTTCTCCGCCGCGCGCAACGAGGCGCTGGAGCAGGTGCGCACGCCCTGGGTCCTGGTCATGGACGCCGACGAGGAGATTGCCGAGGGCGATGCCCGGGCGCTCAGGGAGACACTGCGTGCCTCCGTGAAGGAGGGCCCCGACGCGTTCACGGTGCGCATCGACAACGTCATGGATGGAGGCGGGATCTCACCCTTCCTCGCCGTGCGGCTGTTCCGCAACCGCCCCGAGATCCGCTATCGCGGGAGGATTCACGAGGAGGTCACCTCGTCGATGGCCGAGCTGCAGGGCGGACCGGTCCAACCGCAGCCGACGTCCCTGGTCCTGACCCACGACGGCTACGCTGCCGAGCGCCGGCAGGGCGGAGACAAGCGGCAGCGCAATCTGCGGTTGCTGCGGCGGGCGCTCAAGACCGATCCGAGGCGAGCGTTGCTCGAGTTCGCGCTGGCGCGAGAGCAGTTCATCGTCTCGGGGGAACGCATCTTCCCCGGAACCGGTTTCCGCGATGCGCTGGCGGCGCTGGAACGTGCGCGCGAGGCGGCGGAACAGGAGTCCTCGCCGCTGCACCTGGCCACATCGATCACGGCCACCCTCGCGGCGGCCATGACCGCGGATCTCCGGCCCCAGGATGGGCTGAAACTGCTCGCTGCGTTCCGGCAGCGACCCGAGATCGAAACTCTCCACGCCGACGACGCGGGGGCGATCCTCATCGGATTCACCGAGGCTCGGGCGCTGCTCGCCGCGGCGGGAGAGGATCGGGAGCTGCTCGAGGAAGCCGTCGCACGATTCGAAGAGCTTTCCGGCCGCCGGCCACGGACAGGATTCACGGACGCCGACGCTCGCATGTGCGGCGTGTTCGCCATCGAGCGGCGTGCCGAGGCGCTGGGGCGCTGCGGGCGTTTCGACGAGGCGCTCTCGCTGCTCGATCAGGCCACGGAGGATCACCCGTCCTACGCCGGACCGTGGATCCGGCGCGCGGAGGTGGAGCTGCTGCGCGGCCGAGCCCCCGAAGGCCTTCGCGCCTACTACGACGGGCTCAAAGCCGACGATCACGACCCGGAAGCCTGGCTGGGCGTAGGTCAGCTGCTGAACGTCGTCGGAGAACCGGATCAGGCCCTGGAGTGCATCACGAGCGCACTGGCCCTGGTGCCCGGTTGGGGGCAGGCGCTGCTGTCCAAGGCCGTCGTGCGCTTCCTGCAAGACGAGCCGGAAGAGGTGCTGGCGGAGCAATCCACGCTGCGCGAGATGTCTCCGGAGGCCGACACCGCGTGCCTCGTCGCCGAGGTTCTCTCGGGCGCCCCGGTCACGGGCCTGCGCGACGCGCCGGGGCAGGTCATCGAGCGCGGGCTGCTCACGATCACCTTCGGCCTGAAGCTCGGCCGTCGCCCCGACCTCCTCGCTCGCTTGAACCACCCGGAGCTCGACGGAGGGATCGGGACAGGCGCCACAGCTCCTGTGCCGGAGGCCGAGACGATCCGCTAAGGCGACCGGTTCTGTGCCGCCTCCAGAGGAGTCGCGCCGGGCCGGTCCCTACTCGCAGTCGTCGGTGATGCCGTCGAGATCGCTGTCCAGACCGCCTCCGGAATCGCGTCCGCAGCCGGTCGAGCCTGCCCCGCACGCGTTGAGCGGACGGATGACGTAGTAGAAGACGAAGGACGGGTCGTCGCCGTCGACCGAGATCTCATCCGAGCCGCCCGGCTCGATCACATCGACCGTGGCCCCCGACGCCGGATCGAACCCGTCGGGCCGATCGGTGCGCAGGGTGTCGTAGGTCAGCGCGGCCGCTCCGAGAAAATCGGGCGGAGCCCAGGTCAGCGTCGTCGTCCCCCCCGCTCCGCCGGAGTGTGAGAGAAGCAACGCCGACGCCTCGCCGGGAATCGACCAGCTGTCGGCATCGCCACTGTCGCAGTCGCAGCTCGAGAGCACGCCGTCGGCGTCCCCGTCGGTGTCGAGGCGCACGCTGAACAGCTCGTCGACATCGATCGTGAACTGATCCGCGCTGTAGAGTCCGTAGATCGAATCGGCGCTGATCGCGATGTCGTCGAACGTGTTGCCCCCGCTCGGCAGCGGGAGATTCAGCTGCAGGGCAGCCCCGCCGCCGGACGGGACGCCGAACAGGTCGAACCGATCGTCCAGTTCCTGATCGGCGCGATAGAGCACCACGTCGGAACCGGGAGAGATGGCGAACTGTGCGACCTCTCCGCCGCTGGTCAGCGTACCGCTCAGCTTGATCGAGTTCCCTCCGCCGATCGGCACACTGTACAGCTCCGGCAGATCCGCGGTGTCCTGGTCCGCGCGATAGACGACGGTTCCGTCGTCGTGGGTCACGCCGAAAGGCTGCAGCTCGCCGCCCGCCAGGGGCGGCGTCAGATCTGCGGGCGCCCCCCCTGTGACCGGGACGCTGCGCAGTTCGTCGATGAAGCTCGGCTTGTAGACCACCTGGCCGCTGTCGGTGATGGACAACGACGTCCCGGCGAGGAACGATCCGTCGAGCAGCGCACCGCCGCCTCCGGACACGGACGAGCTGCGCAGTCCCGCAAGAGACGTCGAGAACACGACACGATGCGCACCACTCACCGGTTGTGGGCTGATGCGGAATCCGTAGAGCATCTCGTCGAGACCGCCGCCTCCGAGTCCGATCGTGGAGCCGCCCGCGAGCGGCGCGCTGGCGAGCAGCCCGAACGTGACCGCGTCGGCGCTGAAGACGACGCGCGAGCTGTCGGGCGAGACGGCGAAGGCGCCGATGATCGGAACGCCCGACGGGGGCAGCAGCTCGACGATCGATGAGCCGTCGAGTGTCGCGCTCCAGAGCCGGGGCAGCGAGCCTGCGCCCTCGGACTTGAACACGAGGCGGCTCGCATCGGCGCTGACCACGAACGGTGGCATCGCGTCGAGACCGCTTCCGAGCAACGGGTTGATCGCGTCCGGCGTCCCTCCGGACAGGGGCGCGCTGAAGTAGATCAAGTTGTCGAACCAGGTCGGCTCGCGACGGAGGAAGATCGCGCGCGAGCTGTCGGTGGAAACGCCGAAATCCGACTCCACGCCGGTGCCTCCGGACGAGGTCAGCGATACCACGGTTCCACCCGTGATCGGCACGCTGTACAAGTCGAAGCGCTCGTCGCTGTCCTGGTCCGCGCGATAGACGACCGACCGGCTGTCGGGGGAAACCACGAAGTCGACAACGTTTCCGCCGACGACGAGGGGGCCGTTCAGCTTCATCACGCTGCCGCCGCCCGCGGGAACGCTGTACAGCTCGATCGTTCCGGCGGTGTCCTGGTCGGCCATGTAGACGACCCACTGCCCGTCGTCGCTTCCGCCGTAGCGCGCGACGTCGCCGTGGAGCGTGAGGGGAGCGTTCAGCCGGGTCGCGCGCGTCTCCGAGGGATCCGTGGGGCAGTTGTCGAAGGCGTCGCAGACGCCGTCCCCGTCCACATCCTGGGTGGCGCCGCCCGGACAGCCGTCGCACGAGTCTCCGACGTCGTCCCCGTCTGCGTCGCTCTGATCGCTGTTGGGCGTCGTGATGCAGTTGTCGTCGACGTCACAGACCTGGTCGCCATCGGCGTCGGCAGCGCTGCACGGATCGCAGACATCTCCGAAGCCGTCACCGTCACTGTCACCCTGATCCGGGTTGGGATCGGCGGGGCAGTTGTCCTTGCAGTCCGGGTAGCTGTCCGAATCCGCATCGGAGCAGTCGCCCAGGCAGAAGTCCAGGGAGTCGTCGCAATCCGCCGTCACGCAGTAGCCGTCCCCGTCGACGTCGGTGCAGTCGACGGCGCAGTTCGGATTGCTGTCGTCGCAGTCGACGACCGGGCCGCCGGGGCAGGTCGCATCCGGAAGCTGACCGAATCCGTCCCCGTCCTCGTCCACACACGTCGGAGCGAGCACGTCGTAGACCAGCGCGCGGCCCTCGTCCTCCTCGGGATTGGAGTATTCCATCTGGCCGATGATCACCTCGCCGAAGCCGTCGTTGTCGACATCCCCGGCCGCGCCCAGGCTGGAGCCGATCGGAATGAACGGGATCGTCCCCGAGAGCTCCCAGTCCGCCGTCGTGTCCGGCGTGCCCGAGGCGCCGTAGTAGATCCAGACGCGTCCGCCGCCGTTGGCCTGGGTGTCGTAGCCCTCGGCGCCGATGATCACGTCATCGATGAGGTCGCCGTTGAAATCCCCGGCCGAGGCGACCGTGGTCCCCATCCGTCCGCCGGACTGGCCGCCGAAGGCCGACCACGAGGGAGAGGCCTCGAGACCGGTCGGGCCCCCGAAATAGACGCTCACCCGGCCCTGGTCGGACGGGCCGTCCCAGTAGGGGAAGCCGGCGATCACGTCGCTGAACCCGTCCTTGTTGAAGTCTCCGGCGGTCCCGCAGGAGGTCCCCAGGGCCACGCCGATATCCCCACCCTCGGCGACCCAGTCTGCCGTGGTCACGGGGCCCGTGGGCGAGCCGTAGTAAACCGCGACTCGACCTTCCCCCGACTCGCCGTTGCGGAAGTTCGGCGCGCCGACGATCACGTCCGCGTAGCCGTCGAGATTCACGTCTCCCGCGGTGCCGACACAGGCGCCGTGCCTGATGAAGTTCTGGTTGCCCTCGGTGGTCCAGGCGGCGCTCGTCTGCAGCCCCGTAGCCGAGCCGAAGTAGATCAACGCCCGCCCCTCGCCGTTCTGCCCGTCGTCGAATTCGGGAGCTCCGACGATCACGTCGTCGAAGCCGTCGTTGTTGACGTCGCCGGCGGTGCCCACCGCCTGTCCGAAACGCTCCACCGAATCCGTACCGACCACCGTCCAGTCCGGCGCCGACGACAGCCCGGTCGCCGATCCGTGGAACACCATCGCACTGCCGTTAAAGGAGGTCGTCGACGCCCCGACGATCACGTCATCGAAGCCGTCGTTGTTCACGTCACCGGCGGTGCCCACCGAACGTCCCAGATTACCCGCGCCCACATCGCCACCCTCCACGACCCAGTCCGGAGTCGTGGAGAGTCCCGACGCTGAACCGAGAAAGAGCAAGGCGAACCCCTCGACCGTCTCGGGGTTCGAGTAGCTGTTCCCGCCGACGATCACGTCGTCGAAGCCGTCGTTGTTGACGTCGCCGGCCGTGCCCACGGAGACGCCCAGCCGGGCGAACGTCGAATCCGCCTCATACGTCCAGACCGGGTTCCCGATCCCCTGCTGCTGCTGGGCGATCTCGCGTACCACGCCCGCGAGCCACTCCGTCGAGTCCGGCGACTCGATCGGGAGGATGCTGTTCGTTCCGAGGATGAGGACGGTTGCGAGGCCCGCGAAAACCACCGTTTTCCGGCGCGTACGTCGATTCATGGCGCTCCCCCACGCGACGATCGCCTGCCTGACCACCGATCGCCGGGGGAGGCGAGCGATACTACGCCCTGAACATACCGCGAATCCCCTCCGGATGGCACACGGCTTCCTGCCAAAACCACGCCAACCAGCGACCGACGCCGGATCGGGTCAGTAGTGGTATCGGGCCTGCAAGAAGTCGATCTGTTTTTCGCGGACGAGGTAGACCAACCGATGTTCTTGGGTGATGCGACGCGACCAGCAACCGGCGAGGTAGAATTTCAACGGTTCCGGCTTTCCGGTGCCGCCGGACGGATCGCGGAGCGCGCTCTCGACGAGACCGAGGATACGCAGAGCGATCTTGCGATCGGTGCGCACCCAGTAGCGGAGGTCGTCGAGGAACTCGGGCTGGAAGACGGCCTCTCGCCGGGCAGGCCTACGCTTCGAGATCGTCAAGTCCCATGCGCTCGCGCAGTTCTTCGAGCGAGCTTGCCGGGATCTCCCCTGCCCGGGCGCGCTCAAGGGCGTCGGCCAGGCGGCGGGCGTTCTTCGGCGAGCGCAGGAGATGCGCCGTCTCGAGCAACGAGTTCAGCTCCGCCTCCGAGATGAGGGCGACGTTCTCACCGTTGCGGCGCTCGATGATATAGGGCTCGCGGGTCTCGGCGACGTGATTACAGAGCCCGGCGAGCTCGGCTCGAGCGCGGGTGTAGGTGGTTCGATTGGCCACGGAGAAACTCCTACCTCAACGACCTGTACACTACTAATGTACAGGTTGCTCTTGCAGATTTCAAGGCGGCGGAGCCTAGAGCGTTCGAGTGGGCTCGCCTCATCGCTCGCACACGCTGGGAACACCCACCTGGACAAGAACCCGTAGAGTTTCGTCGCGCGAAAACCACTACCGGACTTCGAGTCCGGTGACGGTGCCCGCTGCTAGGCAGGTTCTTCGCTGGCGAACAGTGAACGGCCGCGTCGCGCGTCGTTGGAGCCCCAGACGGCGAGGGCGGCGGGAATCGAACCCGTGTCCGAAGCAAAGCGAGGACACGCTAGCGAGACGTGGCGACGGCCGAAGGCCGGCGGCGGGAATCGAACCCGTGCCCGAAGCGGCCGGGAGCCCGGTCAGTCCTTCTCGACCACCGGCAGCTTCACGACGACGTCGAACTCCCGGCGCGGGGTCAGCGTCACGGATTGCACCGTGGGCTCGTGCCCCGGGGCCTCCGCGCGGATGCGGATCTCGCCCGGCTCGAGGCTCTTGATGCGTACGCCGGCGGCGTTGGGGGGAAACGGACCGAGCCGTTTGCCGGAGGCCTGGATCACCCACACGGTGCCGTTCTCGATCGGCTCACCGCTCTCGGCGCCGGCCAGCTTGACCCACAACGAGCTGGCCGGGTCCAGGACGACGGGAACGAGTTGGTCGACCGCCGCGATCAACCGCGGCAGATACCCGGGACCGCTGACCCTAACGGTGTCGGATCCGGAAGTGTCGATCAGATCGTAGCGCCCGCCCGAGTCGACCTCGGCGCAGACCTGCTCCTTGCCGTTGATGACGTGGCACGCACGGGCACCGGCGACCGGGTTTCCACCCTCGTCCACGACGCGACCGGTGATGGCCGAGGCCGGCGCGGTCGACAGGGCCAGCGCCAGCAGTCCTACAACGATGATCGTTACACGTGACACGCTTGCCTCAGTGCCCGCCGGCGGTCGAGGGCGCGATCTCGTCTCCGGAAACGTGGGACCGCTCGCGCGGCCCCTTGGTCTCGGGAGCCCATTTCTTGATGTCGTCGTGCCGCACGCCGCCGATCTCGTACAGCTTGGGTTTCTCGAAGATCATCAGCTCGCGCGACAGTCCGGTGACGACGTAGGTCTTCGACATGAAGATCGCCTCTTCCGGACAGGCCTCCTCACACAGGCCGCAGTAGATGCAGCGCAGCATGTTGATCTCGAACTTCTCCGGGAACTTCTCGATCTGGCTACGGTCGCTGTCCGCCTTGAGTTGGCCGGCCTCGATGGTGATCGCCCGCGGCGGACAAACCCACTGGCACATGTAGCAGGCGACACACTTCTCGCGGCCGTCCTGATCCTTGACCAGCGCCGGAACGCCGCGGTAGCGCTCGCCGAACTCGCGCTGCTGCTCGGGGTACTGCATCGTGTCCTTCTTGCGGAACATGTGTCGCAGGGTGACCATCAGACCGGCAAAGATGCTCGGGAAATAGAGCCGGTGGATCAGACCCGGGCGGACTCGCTTGACCTTCATCGTTCTCCCCCGGGCGAAGCGTCGGGCGGCAGTTGCACCTCGACGACGTCCCCGTTGGTACGGGTCGCGTAAACGGCGACCGGATCGTGGCTGTCTCGCGGACAGCGACCGGTGTTCAGCTCGAAGATCCAGGAATGCAAGGGGCAGATCACCCGTCCGTCGTGGAGCGTGCCCGTCGCGAGCGAGGCTCCCTGGTGCGGGCAAGCGTCGTCGACCGCCCAGAAGCGGCCGCCCTCGTTGGACAATGCGATGCGACGGTCCCCAGCGGTGACCGTGCGGCCCTCTCCCGCCGGAACGTCTTCGAGAGTTCCCACACCGACCCAGCGCCCCATCTGGCTGGCCTCCGAACGCGAACAGGGTCGCGCGTGCGAGCCCCGAAAGAACGTGAATTTTATCACAGCGGGCGGCGATGGACCGCCGGGCCGCCGCGGGGCGTCACATCCGCTTGTAGGCCGGGCCGCTGCCCCCCTCGCGCGGCATCCAGCGCGGCCCCACCACGTCCGTCGCCTTACAATCGATGCAGTTCGGGGCGTTGACGACCAGCTCGCCGTCGCCGCGCTCGTACACGCCCGCCGGGCAGAGGTGCTCGTAGAACTCGGCAACCTCCGCCGGGATGTCGGGTCCGACCTCGAGGTGCACCGGCACGTCGTCCCGGGTCGCGTTGCCCGAGCGGAACACCGCGTCGACCTTGCTGAACGTGGTCTTGCCGTCGGGCCGGAACTCGGGGCCCGGCAGCACGTCGCGCGGCTCGTGAACGTCCTCCTCGGCCGCGATCCTCCCGCCCGGAAACGCGCCGCGCGTCAGGCTCATCAGAGCGGCCTTGACGCCGCCCACGAAGAACCCGGATTTGAACGCCAGGCGCATGTTCCGCGTGCGCCGCAGGTCGTCGGCGATCCAGCTACCGCGCAGCGCGCGGTCGTACGCCGCCAGCGACTCGGCGCCCGTGTCGTCCTTCTTGAGCGCGTCGAAGATCGCGTCGGCCGCGAGGATGCCCGACTGCATCGCGTAGTGGATCCCCTTCAGCGCGGCAACGTTGACCAGGCCGGCCGCGTCGCCGACGATCAGCAGCCCGTCGCCGTGCATGCGCTCGGGCAGCGAGTGCAGGCCGCCCTCGGGGATCGTCTTGGCCCCCCACTCGAGCATCTCGCCGCCGTCGAGGATCTCCGCGAACAGCGGGTGGCGCTTGAGGTTCTGCGTCAGCTCGTGGACGTCGAGCGTGTGACGCCTGTAGTCCAGCCCGACCACCAGGCCCAGCGAGATACTGTCGGGCCCCATCGGGTAGCACCAGCTACCGCCGAACGCGTCGCCGGGGAGCGGCCAGCCCATCGTGTGGATCACGCTGTCCAGCGGCTTCTTGACCTCCCACAGCTCCTTGACGCCCAGGGCGTAGATCTGCGGGTTGGGCGAGCCGACCCCCTGCCACTCGAGCCAGCCCTGCGCCAGCGACGAACGCGTCCCGTCGCTGAGCACCGTGACGCGCGCGGTCAGGTCGTTGGGCGGCATGTATCCGTTGCCGGGATTGCCGTCACGGTCGAGACCCGTCGCGGCGGTGCGCACGCCCGTGACGCGATTCTCCTCGGTCAGCAGCCCCTCGGCCGGAAATCCGGTGAAGACGTTGACGCCCAGTTCCTCGGCGCGCTCGCCGAGCCAGCGCACGATCTCGCAGATCGAGGCGGAGTAGTTGCCGTGGTTGCGCATCTCCGGCGGCGTCGGGATGCGCATCTTGCTGCTCTCGCCGAGCCAGTAGACGTTCTCCCCCGCGACCGGCGAGACGAAGGGAAACGCGCCGTCCTCGAGCTCGGGGAACAGCGTGCGGAACGGAGCCGGGTTGACCACCGCGCCGGACAGGCTGTGCTCGCCCAGCGAACCGGCCTTCTCCAGCACTCCGATCTCGATCTCGCCCAGGCTCCCGCCCTGCTCGGCGTCCTGCTTCAGGCGCTGGGCCAGGCGGATCGCGCCCGCCAGCCCGGCCGGGCCGGCGCCGACGAACAGCACGTCCAGCGGGGTCGCCTCGTCATCCGGGGCCTCGTTCACGATCAGTCGGTCCAGCGGCAGACGCGGCTGGTGCTCGGCCGGTTTGATCCTCATCTCGCCTCCTCGATCCGCAGCAACGTGGAGGAGCATGATGACGGCGCACGAGGGTTGCGTCCAGCCTGGGAAACGGACCGTGCCTACCCGGAACGCCGCAGTTGCAGGAGCCCCGCGCGAGGGTTGACGTTCTCCACCCGGACCACGATCCGCTGTCCGACCTCGACCTGCTTCAGCGAGGACATCGGCTGCTCGCGCAGGACGTCGTCCAGGACGACGACGGGACGCGGCTCGACCTGGACGACGGTCGCGGACAGCTCCTCGGCGGCGAAGCGCTCCAGATAGCGCAGCATCCAGAAATCGTCGGCGGCGCGTTCGGCCTTGCGCGCGTCGGCGGAGGCGGCCTCGGTCGTGGCCAGCACGCGCTGGATCCGCTCGCGATCGTACGGCGGCGCCTCGCCGGACAGCGCCGCCGTGATCTGGCGTTGCACCAGCAGGTCCTGGTAGCGACGGATGGGCGACGTGACCTGCGTGTAGGCCGCAAGCCCCAGCGAGGAGTGCGGGCCACGCTCGAGGCCCGCGGTCGCGCGGCGCAGGCTCATACGCGTGCGGCGCACGGTCACCGGGTCGCGCGCGATGCCGTCGGACAAATCGAGCGCCCTCTCCGGCGCAGCCTGCCGCCGATACACGACGGGCAGGTCGGCCTCCTCGCAGAACCGCGCCGCCACCTCGCCGGCGAGCACCATCGACTCGGTGACCGTGCGGCGCGAACAGGACTCCGCCGACAGGATCTCGAGCTGCGGCTCGCCGTCCTCGCCGACGTGGGCCTCGGCCTCGTCGGACAGGATGACGACCGCCCCGCGCTCGCCGCGCAGCCGCTGGCGCGCCCGCGCGAACGAGTCGAGCGCCTGCAGGGTCTCGAGCCCCGGCCCGTCCGCCTGCGCCAGCATCTCGTCCACCTGCTCGTAGTCGAGTCGCGCCGCGCAACGCACGATCGAGCGCAGCACCTCGTAGCCCTCGATCTCCCCCGACGCGTCCACGTCGACCAGGAAGCTCAGGGCCGGCCGGTCGCTGCCCGCGACGAGACTCGCCGCGTCGTCGGCGATCGCGGCCGGCAGCATCGGAATGCGAACGTCGGGCATGTAGTAACTCAGCCCGCGCGAGAGGGCCTCCTCGTCCAGCGCGTCTCCGGGCCGGAAGAACGCGCCGGGATCTGCGATGTGCACGCCGACGCGAGCTCCGCCTCCCGCGCGCGGCTCGACGGACAGCGCGTCGTCGATCTCGGTCGTCGTGGGGCCGTCGATACTGAGCGCCTCGAGGCCGGTCAGGTCGATACGACCCTCGCGCTCGAAGCCGGCGTTCGCCGCTGCGAGCGCCTCACGCTCGACCTCCTCCGGGAAACGAGCCGGCAGACCGAAGCGCAAGACCTGCAAGTTGACGTCGTCGGAGTCGAAGCGCCCGAGACGACGCAGGACGCGGAACGCGCCCTCGTGCAGCCGCTCGTAGCGGATGCCCGCGCCGGTGAGGGCCTCCTTCGCACACGACTGGTGCGCATCGGAGGCGGCGTCCTCACGCAGCGCACACTTCATCAGCGCCTCGAGATACCTGCGCTCGGCGTCGTTGCCCGCCTCGACGAACCGCTCGCCGCGTGTCGCGGCGCGCAGCCCGTCGAACAGCGCCGCCGTCTCGCGCTCGCGCCGCCGGACACGCTCGCGCTCCGCGAGCAGTTCCTCGACCGCCTGTGGACCGCGCGGCACCCAGTGCTCGCCGCGCCGCACGAAGTGCAGCCCGTCGGCCAGCAGAGCGAGGAACGTCGCGGCCCGGCCGTCTCCGTCGCAGCGTTCGATCGCGAGTTCCGCCAGGTCGTCGAGCGTCAGCGGGTCGCCGCCGTCGTCCGGCCGGCCGTCGATCACGATCTCCCACACGAGCGCGACGTCGATCTCCTCGGCCAGCGTCTCCGCGCGGCTCCGCGTCGCGTCCACACGCTCGCCCGCGTCGCGGCGCTCGGTCAGGTCGCTCGACGGCACGCGCCCCGGCGGGTCGACCTCGAACAGCACACGCGCGGCCGGAATCCGGGCCTCCTTGCCGCCACGCAGGACCAGCCGCTTGCGCTGCTTCTCCTCTCCGGCGAGTACGCCGAACGAGAGCTTGCTGCCGTCCCACCAGGCCACGACGGCGCCGGGTCGCATCGGAGTCTCCATCGGCGGCAGTATAGATCCTGCGCCAGACAGGGCACGGCACGGAGGTTGCGGCGTGTGACGCTCGTGGCGCTCGCACTTGCCACGCTGCTCGCCACGGTCGGAGGTAAGTACGTCGTCACCCGTGACATCACGGGCACAGGCACCGATGCGACGCTCGAGTTCATCGGTACGGGTCCGAGATCGTCGAGCTGGATCTGAACGGGTTCACGATCGCGAACACATCCGCGGGCACCGTCGGGCACATCGCGTTCGTGGCGCAGCTCTACGCTTCCGCGCCCGGGTAGCGGCGCTTTCGCTCCCCAAAAAAGCTATCTCTGCCCGTCAAAATGGCGTAGATTCCCGGGATCGAGGTGGCAGCCCGGCCGTGCGATCGGAAGCTCTCCGCCGTTGTACGTTCCCAGGGGCACGATAGCCGTGATCTGCCGCCTCGAAGGAGTCCAACGATGAAGCACCGACTCGTCGCCAAGGTAGTCCTGATCCTGAGCGCGCTCAGCCTCCCCATCCTGCCGGTCCACGCTGAGGAGGGCCGCATCCCGATCTTCGAGCCCGTCGTGCTCAATGGAGCGGATGCCAGCGGCAAGTTCATCCTCACTCGAAACATCACCGCGAGCGGCATCGTGGTGCAGGTGATCGGAACCGGCACCGAGGTGATGGACCTCGACCTGAACGGTTTTTCTATTGTCACCAGCGGCTTCAACATGGGGGTGGTGGTCTCCAACGTGCTGAGCTTCACCATTCGCAACGGGAGCATCACCTCGTCAGGCTCGGATCAAGTGAACGTGACTACGGCGGCGGTCAGCAATTCAAGTGTCGTGATCGAGGACCTCAAGCTCAGAGGAGGTGGTTTCGCATCCATGTTTGTGACCAACGCGGCCCACGTCGAGGTCCGTCGCAACTTCGTCGAGGGTCTGGGCAATGGGCTGTTCCTGGACTCGAGCAGCATCCCGTCGGCTGGAATCATCGAGGACAACGTGATGCGCAACCTTGCGGAATACGGGATCGATCAGCGCGGGTCGGCGACCGGGCTCACGATCCGAGGTAACCTCGTCGACATCAACTTACCGGGTGGTGCCGGTATTGCTACCGACGACATCACAGATTCGTTGATCGTCGACAACTCCGTCACGCACCAGAGCGTCGGGATCTTGGTTAATGGCGACACGAATACGATCGACAACAATCGAGTGCGCGGCACAAATGACATGGGAATCTTCAGTGAAACCGGGATTAAGTTGTTCAATTCCAAGAACTGCACCGTCACGAACAACGTGACCACAGGTCACTTTGGGACAGGGATCGATGTGATTCTGTCCGACGGCAACAGGATCGAGCGAAACGCGTCGAACGACAACGGCTGGTTCGGGATCAGACTCCACGGCAGCAACAATCGCTACGGACGCAACACGGCCTGGAACAACGCAGGCGGTGTGGCCTGCGGCGGGGCAACCTGCGGCACACCGGATTTTTGTAACACTGGGGTCGGCAACGTATCCTTCGGCGACAACCTGATGCCCGGTCTGCCGCCCTGTTGACCACGCTATCGAGTCAAGGCGACGGCCGTAGGGCGGCGGCGGGAATCGAACCCGCGCCCGAAGCGAAGCGAGGGCGCGCAAGCGAGTTCGCGGCGACGCCGAGGGCGGCGGCGGGAATCGAACCCGCGCCCAACCACAACCTCTACAGGATCCCCAGCGCCTCGGCGTTCCCGCGAATCCGCCGGTCGTAGCTGAGCACGCGCAAATCCGGGTAGACCGCGGCGAACTCGAGAGCCGTGGCCAGGTGAATCGCGTCCAGCGTACGCACCGGCTCGACGGGGAACGGGCGCGCGGCGCGTGTCAGCACGTCGTCGGATACGCTCATGCGCGTCCACGCGGCCTGCGCCCGCTCGAGCATCCCCCGCAAGCGTTGGGCGTCCCCGCCCTTGAGGCCGCCCGGATCCTCGGCGCGAATCAGAACCCGTTCGCATTCGGTCGTCGTGAGGGTCGAGGTGAGCACGAGCTCCGCCCGATCCACGGCACGGCGCACCTCCGCGGCCCGCGCTTGACCGAGGAGCCAGTGCAGCACGGCGGAGGACTCCAGGTAGACGACGGTCATCCCGTGCGGTCCCGACGATCCTCGTCGAGGAGCCTCTCCGCGGTCCCCTCGTCGAGCTTGACGGGAGAGGTCGGCAACTTCGTCTTCCCGACGATGGGAGGCGAAACGACCCCCGACTCGATCCAGGCCACGAGCCTCGGATGCATCGGATCGTCGACCGCGTAGCCGGCGCGGGGCTCGTGCAGTTCCGCCACGACGCGGTTCCGGTCCGAGACGAACACTCGTGTACCGAGACGAACTTCGCGTAGATAGGCGCTGAGGTTGTTCTTCAGCTCCTTGATCCCGACGGTCTTGATCTCGCCCATATCGAGAATGTAGCTACCAGTAGCTACCTTGTCAATGTTCCGGCCCGCGCCCCCGCCATTCTGCTTCGGCTACCAGGGAAACGACCTCAGCAAGCGCTCCGGCACCTTCCAACCCGCGGGCAGCAAGTCGTTGAGCGAGTGTTCCTCGACTTCGTACCGCGCCGTCAGCAAGTTGCGCACCCCCAGTTCGATCTCGAGCGCCATCGACATCGGCGTAGACCCGCTGTATTCCGAGCGACAGATCGTGATCAACGACGGCATCAGACCAGACCTGTCCAGGTGGGCACCGAAGCGCTCCAGAGCTTCGCCGACGCCGTGCGATCGGCTTGCAGGCAATCTCGGACGCCGAGGCACCTCCTCGACCGGGATCAAGACCCAGTGGTCGAGCTCGTCTTGCTCGACGCGAAACGGGTAGCCCTCGACTCGCATCCAGTGATAAGGATTCTCGACGACCTCGCGGGCAAACGACTCTTCCAGACGCACTCGTGACACGGGGCGGTCCGCCGGTTCGTTGACGGCGAAGTAGTCGAGGTCGATGTCCAACGCCAGGGGAGCGGTCGGGCGAAACCGGTCGTCCGGCTCGAGTCGTGTGGTTTCGCAGGCAACTTCCGAGGGAGCCGTCTGAACCGGCTCGAGCGCCCCGTGCTCGCTCTTCGTCCACGCCTGCGGCAACCGCTGCGGATCGAAGCTCAGCTTGACATGGCGCCGGTCGCCCGCGCCGACTTCGTGTCGGCGGCGCAGCCAGTACATTCTGTCAAAGCACCCGGCGTACACCGTAGGCCAGATGAAGCTGGAGATGTTGAGACAGGTGTAGGCATAGCGAGCGGCGGCGACGGCATCGTGTCGGGCCGGCAAATGCTCGCGGGACACCGGCAGGTGAAGGTCGGCGTGTTCATCGACATGGAGCAGGGTGTTCTTCGACTCGGCGAGCCACCCCGCATCCCTCGCGTGATGCCACACAAAGAACGCCTCGTAATGTTCCTCGAACGCAACCAGTGGAATCGGCACGCGGCTCTCTCTTGCGGGGAACCATCGGCGGCTCAGGTCTATTCTAGGCCCTCAGCGCGCGATTCGGCGGCAACTCCGCATCACGTTGGCTCAGTTGACCGTCCGGATGAAGAGCTGATCGAACAGCGTCGTGTCCAGGATCAGATAGGTCAGCGGAAAGCGGAAACGATCGCGTGCGCGGATCTCGACGGCGCCGGCGAGATCGTCCGGCAGCAGCCCGGTCAGATCGGACGACGAGGTGCCCCGCGGAACGGGGGGCTGGTCGAACGGGATCCAGTTCGCTCCCCCGTCGATCGAATAGTCCCACAGCAGCATCTCGGCACCGTAGCGGAAAGCCACCGCGTGGAACTCGATGCGGCGGCCCGGAGTGACGCTGAACTTCCAGCGATGCTCGAACACCCCGAAGTCGACGCCGGCCTGGCTGGTGAGTACCTCGCGGATGTTCTCGGTCTGGCCGTCGGAGACCAGGGTGTCGAGGAAACTCCCGGTGACGGTGCCCTCGACGGCGATCTCGCCGATGGCCGGGGCGTCCTTCTTGGTTCCGCCCTGGCAGGCGCTCGGGTCGGAGTTCACCCGCTCCAGCTCGTCGGAGTCGAAACCCAGCCCCCCCAGGCCGCAGTCGAAGTTCTGCGTCTGGACCAGGTAGAACCAGCCCTGCCCCGGCGCGGGATCCTCGTCGTCCTCGTGGGTCGGGTCCAGCACGGCCTCGGCCAGACAGTCGCCGTACTCGCCCGGGACGAGCGACGCCAACGCGCCGCGGCTGATCGAATAGACGTCCGCCTCGGGCGAGGCCGACCAGCTCAGCGTCGCTGCGGCGCCCGGCGTCCTCTGCAGCAGCAGGTCGGCGACGTCGCGCGGCAAACGGTCGCCGGAGTCCGCGGGCTCGCAATCGCACGCGTCGCCGCGGCCGTCGCCGTCGCCGTCCTCCTGCCCCGGGTCGGGAAGCTCGGGACACGTGTCGCAGAAGTCGCCGCGGCCGTCGCCGTCGGTATCACGCTGGGCCGGGTTGAACGCCGTCTCGCAGTTGTCGTTTCCGGGCGTCACGCCGTCGTTGTCGGGGTCGGCGGGATACGAATCGCACGTGTCGCCCAGGCCGTCCTGGTCGAGATCGGCCTGACCCGGATTGACGTCGATCGGGCAGTTGTCGTTGCAATTGAGCACCGCATCCCCGTCGAGGTCCCCCGTGTCGCCGCCGACCTGCTGCGGACACGGGTCGCAGGCATCTCCCAGGCCGTCGCGGTCGATATCGGGCTGCCCCGTGTTGACCGTCCCGGGACAGTTGTCGCACGCATCGCCCACCCGATCGCCGTCCTGATCGGCCTGGCCCGGGTTCGGGGCGCCCGGGCAGTTGTCGTCGCAGCTCGCGACCTGACCGCCGGTGCAGCGATTGTCGGCATACTGACCGCTGGAGTCACCGTCGTTGAGCACGAGGTCCTCGTCGTAGTCGACGAGGTCGACCGAGTGCGAGAACACGTCGAGATCTCCGTTGCGCCCATCGGGCCACAGCGGATGGATGCGCAGGTCCGGCGACACCGCGGCACCGCTGTAGTCCCCCAGGAACTCGTTGTCGGTCGGCCCGTAGATGCCGTCGGACAACCGGACGTTGGGGCCGAACGTCTGACCGCCGTCGGTCGAGCTGGCCAGGTACATCCCGTACAGCAGGCCGGCGGAGTCCTCGCGACGATCGAGGAAGGTCACCTGCACGTGCCCGTTGCCGTCGACGACGACCCACGGGAACCACTGGTCCGCGTCGTTGCCGATCGCGTCGTCGTTGGCGCGCACCGGCGCGCTCCACGTCGTGCCGTCGTCGCTGTGCGACACGAGGATGTCGGGGTCGCCGAACCGATTGTCGCCCCACACGGCGTAGACGCGTCCATCGAACGCCCCTCCGCTGCGATCGACTCCGATCGCCGGAATCGGCGGGTTGCGGAAGTTGCCCTGCAGCGGGCTTCGCGGAAGCGTGTACTCGTCGATCCGCACGTCGTCGACCATCCAGGTCAGCCCCTGATCGAGAGATCGGTCGTACCACAGCTCGTTCGTCGGCGAGAGGGCCCAGATCACGTGGATCTCCCCGCCCGGACCGACGATCGGGTAGGCCCCGTTGCCCTCGCTCTCCATGTTCGAGATCGCGACCTTGGCCGAGAAACTCGCTCCGTCGTCGATGCTTCGCGAGAAGAAGACCGTGAAGCCCTGCGCCGTCGACTCGGCCCAGACGACGTACACGTTGCCGTTGACCGGGTCCACCGTGAGATACGGCTTGTCGCCGCCGCTGTTGATACGCAACGGGCTCGAGAACGTCTTACCGCCGTCGGTCGACTTGGCCACGATCAGTCCCCCGGACTGCGTGCCGCCGAAACCGATCATCGCCACGTAGAACACGCCGTTGCCCGCGGCGGCGATCGCCGGATCGAAGTAGCGCTCGTCGGGGCGCGACGCAAACTCCATGACGCCGTTCTGGAAGCTCGCGCCGCCGTCGCTGCTGTAGCCGTACTTGATCGTCACGAAGTCCTGCCACACGCCGACGATCGTGTTCGCGTTCGTCGGATCGGCGGCGATCGACGTCTCTTCCTGGAAGTTCGGGTCGGCCTGGCTCAGCAGGACGTCACTGCCCGGAACGGATCCCGCCAGCTTGAGTCCGCGCGCGGCGCCGACCGCGGGAACTCCGCGCTCGAACTCGCGCGGCGAGAGATCCCGGAGGACTCGCGGTTTGCGATCGAGGGCGGCCGAGCAGCCAACGAGTCCGATGACGCAGAGCAAACAGATCATTCTTGCGGCGTTCGGCATCGGACACCCCCGGCGTCGATTAACGTGGATTGCCGACACTGCTTTTGTACCGGCGCACGCGACAGCAGTCAACACCGCGAGGCGACGAGAGCGGATCGACGATCCGCACCGGCTGCGGCTGACGACAAGTTCACCTTTTCCGAAGCTGTTTGTAGCGTTCGATGCCCTTCTTGCGTTGCGCCTGGATCACCTTGATCTTGCTGCGGAGGCGTTTCTTCTTGTGACCCGAGTCGGTGGCGAGCTGTTCCTCGAGCTTCTTCTGACGTTTCTTCAGCGCCTTGAGCAATGCCTTCATCGCCTCGCGTTCTTTCTGCTTCTTGGCCTCGCTGTTCGAGGTCAGCTCAGCGAGGCGTTCGAGGAGTTTCCTGGTCTTCATGGGGCTCCTTCACGGGCAGGGGCTTCGGCTTCATCCAGGGCGATGAGACGTTCCGTCATGCGGATCAGGCGAAAGGCGGCGTGCTCGGCGTAGGCGCCGTCGTTCATCAAAGAAGTCGCCATCCACGGCGTGATCAGTTCTTCCCGCACGAGCATGTCCAGCGTGCCGTTGACCAGGCTGTCGCCTTGCTTCACCGCCAGCTTGACCTGCTCGAGCCTCGCCGGCAGCTCCGAATCGCCTTTCACGGCGGCCTCCCGGACGGCCCGCAGGTCGCGCATCACGCTGCCGAGCAGGATGCGGATGTCGTTGTAGGCGCGACGGATCTGCGCGTTGTCCGAGCATGAGTAGTGCGACAGGTTCTTGCGCAGGTGCTTGACCGCCTTGACCGCCTCGACGATGTCCCGCGCGGCCAGCCTCAGTGCCTGGAGGCGTTCGCCCTTGGTGAAAGGTACTGAGGTCCGGGCCCGTCCGACGAACCGCGTGATCGCTCCATACAGGACCTTGATCGTCTGCTCGTAGTCCTCGTCGATGTCGATGTCGATCGGCTCGCTTCGAGCCTCGACAACCTCCGCGAGGTCGCGCTCCGAGAAGATCTCCCGCCGGTGGAGATCGATCCCGTGGGACAGGATGGCGATCGCCTTGTCGTACAGGTTTTCCGTTTCGAGGCGGGCAGCCGTCAGGGAGGTCTGCGTCGACGCGAGCGCCTCTTCGGTGAGGTAGCGAGGGGCCGTGGCGGTCGGCGGCGGCTCGCGGAGGTCGGCAAGGGCGTCGACCTCGTCCTCGGAAAGGGCGACGCTCTCCTCGGCCGCGCGTTCTTCGGGGTCTTCCGTCGCGTAGAGGGAGCCGGCCATGTCCACCAGGTGGGTCACGGCGTAGAAGGCGTATGCACTGTCGTTCATCAAAGAGGTCGCCATCTCGGCGCTGATCAGGTCGTCGCGGATCAGCTCGTCCACGGTGCCGCTGGTGAGCACGTCCGCCTCCTTCACCTCCAGCCGCAAGCTGTCGAGCTCGGCGACGGAGACGGTCTCGCCTTCTCTGGCGGCGTCGCGGATCGCCGCCATGTCGCGCAACGCGCCACCGACGAGCACACGGATGTTGTTGTACGCCTGCCTGATGTGAGGGTTGTCCGATGCGGTGTACTCGGCGAGGTTCCGACGGATCTGCTGCACGCTCTTGACCGCTTCGACGATGTGCCGGCAGGCGACGCGATAGTCGAGGAGCTGGCGGCCGACGTCCGCTGACGTGCCTGCCTGGGCCTTGATCACGAACTCGATGATCGCACCGTAGAGAACCTTGACGGTCTTCTCGTAGTCCACGGCCATGTCGATCTCGATCGGCTTCTCGCGGCTCAGCACCACCTCGTTCAAGTCGCGGTCGGAGAGGATCTCGCCGCGGTGCAGGTCGATCCCGTGCGCGATCGTGGCGAACGCCTCGTCGTACAGGCGTTCGGTCTCGAGCCGGGCGGCTTCCAGCGCCGTGTCGGGAAACTCGAGAGCGGACTCGTTCAGGTAGAGCGGACGCGTGGTCTCCTCTTCCTTTTCCGGCATGAGTCGGACGAGATTTCGCTCGAGCACGTTGATCAGCGGTGCCATCAGCACGATGCCGATCGTGTTGAAGACCGTGTGGAAGACGGCCAGTCTCAGCGTGTAGTCGTCGGCTGCGATACCGACCAGGTCGCTCAACCAGTCGACGGTCGCGACCATGGGGTGGATCGCGGCGATGGCGACGAGTCCCGTGGTCAAGTTGAAGACGAGGTGTCCGCCGGCCAGGCGCCTTCCTTCGACGTTGGCGCCCAACGCGCCGATGATCGCGGTGATCGTGGTTCCGACGTTGGCGCCGATCGCCAGCGCCAGGGCGTTTTCGTAGGTGATCTGGCCGCTTGCCAGTGCGGTGATGATCAACACCAGCGTGGCGTGGCTCGATTGCATCACGACGGTCGCCAGGATGCCGATGAACAGAAACAGGAACAGACCGGGATAGCCGGGGACTGCGTAGGCGGCTAGATCGAAGCTCGCCTTGAACGCCTCGAACCCCTCCTTCATGTGGTGGATGCCGAGGAACAGAAAGCCGAGACCGGTGAGGATGTAGCCGATTCCCTTGAGCGCCTTGGCCTTCTGAAAGACCAGCAGGATGCCGAACACCAGCATCGGCAGGGCGTAGGCCGAGATCTTGACTTTGAGGCCGAAGCCCGCGACGAGCCACGCGCCGGTCGTGGTGCCGAGGTTCGCTCCGAAGATGATGCCCAGGCCGGCCTTGAGGCCGATCATGCCGGCGGACAGGAATGAGATCGTGATCACCGAGACCAGCGAGCTCGACTGCATCAGCGTCGTGGTGACCACGCCGAACGCCAGGCTCTTGTGCAGTCCGTCGGTGCTCCGGCGCAGGATCCGCTGGAGCAACCCGCTCGAAAAGGCGCGAAAGCCCTGCTCCAGCGAGAGCATGCCGAAGAGGAAGATCGCCACGCCGGCCGCGATCTCCTTGAAATCCGGGCTGGCCCAGAACGCGTAGCCCAGCAGGACGAAGATTGTCGGTAGCGCGATTTTCTTCAGCATGAGCGGGCATCTTAGTCCCGTCGTCCGTCGTTTCCCAGCAGAGATGAAGAGAGAGTGGGTACCGACGGTTACCGGGACTCCGCGACGGTGAAGGACGCACACTGTCGACGTGCCCGGAGCCCCCTGTATATTGCTAGAGCATGAGGGTCGGAGTGACAGGGACTTGGCCAATGAGCAGACGCATGGCGTCACGGAAGCGGCAGAGTAAACGGCTTCTGCGGCTCGTCGGCGTCGTCTCTGCGGGGATCCTCGCGCTGCCGATCGTCAGCCCTGTCTCGCGCGCGACCGATCCCGCCCCGGACCGCGAGGAGCGTCATGAGAATGCGCGGTCGGATCCGTTGACCGTGGAAGCACTGACGCGGGAAGCGGAGGAGATCGTGGCGCGTGTGCTCGAGGCGTACCCCCGGGATGCGAATGCCCACGCTCTCATGGGCAAAATGCGCTACCTCCACGGCAACACGAAGGAGGCCGAAAAGTCCTGGGAACGCTGCCTGGAGCTCGATCCGGATCGCGCCGATATCTACGAAACGTTGGCCAAGGCGACCTGGGAGAAGGGCGAATTCGAGAGGACGGCCGCGGCATGCCGGCAGGCCCTCCGGATCGATCCCACGATGCCCGGGGTCCAGATTCGGCTGGGACGGTCACTGTTGGAGTTGGGGCAGATCGAGGAAGCGATTGCCGTCATGGAACAAGCCGTGAGCAGGTCCGGCTCCGGCCATTACTATCTTGCCCAGGCCTACATGCAGTCGAAGGCCTACGAGAAGGCCCGCGACAGTTTTCAGCGCGCCGTCGAGAAACATCCGGACAACGCACAGGCGTACTATGGGCTTGCCCTGGCGAGCATCCGGCTGGGACAACCCGAGAAGGCTCGGCAGTACCAGGAGGCCTTCCGGAAATACGGGGTGGAGGATCCGGAGTCGATAAAGGCGGAGAAACGCCGCCCCAAGCAGCTCAGTGGCCTGGCCCGCGAGCGCAGCACGACGGCGATTGCCTATGTCGGCGCCGCCGATATCCATCGCCATCACGGCAACCTGCAACAGGCCGAGCGGCTGTGGCAGAAGGCGGCGCTCATCGACCCGAACGACTCCGCGAGCCGGGACGAGCTGCTGGCGCTGTACGAGCACAGCGGCCGACTCGAGGATGCGCGGACGTTCTTCGAGCAGCTCACGCAAGCACAGCCGAAGAACGCGTTGGACCATTTCCATCTGGGCAACCTCTGCACCCGGCTGAACCGCCGCGATGAGGCCGAACAGGCTTACCTGGCAGTGACACGGCTTGCCCCCGACCGGCCGGAGGGGTATGAAGCTCTGGTGCAGCTCTATCTGACGACCGGCTGGAAGCTCCCGACGGCCAAGGCATCTGCCTCGAGAGCTGTGCAGCTCAGACCCACCCCCCGGAACTACTTCCTGCTGGCACAGGTTTGTACGAAGATCGGGGACCGCGCCGATGCGTTGACCGCCCTCGAACAGGCCCTGAAGCTGGACCCCGACAATGTCCCGTGCCGGCGACTCTACGGCGAGCTGAGGAAGGCCGGGTGACAGGATGACCGTGCGGTCCGAGGGATTGGGCTGGTTGTGCCGCCGGTGGTGGGCTGTTCTCTGGTTGGTGGGGGCATGCCAACTCCCGGCCGTGGCTGCGCCGGCGCAGAAACCCATCGTCTTTCGCGACGTTACGCAGCAGACCGGCATTGCGTTCCGACACACCGACGGCAGCTCCGGGAAACGATACATCGTGGAAACGGTCAGCGCGGGCCTGGCCCTGTTCGACTTCGACGGCGACGGAGACGTGGACATCTACTTTCTCAACGGGGCACCGTTGCGAGGAAGCCGAGTCGATGCGACGCCACGAAACGCGCTGTACCGCAACGACGGCGGCTTCGAGTTCACCGACGTGACGCGCCGGTCCGGCACGGGCGACACGGGCTTCGGCCTGGGCGTAACCGTCGGCGATTACAACAACGACGGCCACCCCGACCTGTACTTGAGCAACTACGGCCCGAACGTTCTGTACCGCAACAACGGAGACGGAACGTTCACGGATGCCAGCGCCAAGGCCGGCGTGACCGACGGCAACCAGGTGGGTGCGGGGGCCTCGTTCCTCGATATCGACGCTGACGGTGACCTGGATCTCTATGTGGCCAACTATGTACCCTTCACCTACGAAGAACACGTCAACCGCCATGTCCGGGGGATCCCGTTGTATGTGGGACCCATGACCTACGGTCCCGCCCCGGACACGCTCTACCGCAACCGTGGCGACGGCACCTTCGTGGACGTCAGCGACGAATCGGGCGTTGCGGCGCACCCGGGAACCGGGATGGGCACGATCTGCGCTGACTACGACAACGACGGCGACACCGACATCGTCGTCGGCAATGATGCGGCGGCGAACTTCGTCTTCCAAAACGACGGCAGCGGCAAGTTCAAGGAGGTCGGCTTGTCCTCCGGTATGGCGTACGACTTACAGGGAATCGCCCAAGGAACCATGGGCGTGGAGTGCGGGGACTTCGACAACGACGGCCGTCTCGACTTCTACATGACCTCGTACGATCGGCAGCTGGCGACGCTCTACAGGAACACGGGCGAAGGTCTGTTCGAAGACGTGACGCGTAAGACCGGAGCCGGCGCCGACACCTACGCCCTCGTGACCTGGGGTGCCGGCCTGATCGATTTCGACAACGACGGCAAGCGCGACATCTTCGTCGCCTCCGGGCACGTGCACGACAATATTCAGCGCGTGGACGATTCGAAGAGCTATCCGACGCCGAACGTCGTGCTGCGCAACACCGGCGGGAAATTCACCAACGTCTCGGACCAGGGCGGTGACGGATTGGCGGTGGCACGCAGCAGTCGCGGGGCCGCCTTCGATGATCTGGACAACGATGGTGACGTCGATGCAGTCATCCTCAACTCGCGACACGAACCCACGATCCTCCGCAACGACTCGGTCAACACGAATCACTGGATTCAGATTCAACTGCGGGGAACGAAAACAAACCGTGACGGCGTGGGAGCCCGCGTGAGCGTGGTTGCCGGCGACCTGACGCAGATCGACGAAGTACACAGCGGCAGGGGCTACCAGAGCCATTACGGCACCCGTTTGCATTTCGGGCTGGGTAACCACAGCCGCGTCGATCGGATCGAGGTTCGCTGGATCGGGGGTGGCGTGGACGTTTTGCAGGATGTCCGGGTGGACCGACGCGTGACGATTACCGAGGGGAAGCCCCTCCCGGCCCACGTAGAGTAGAGTCATGACGCTCCTGCGCAGCCGCCACGAGGCCTTCGGCCACCCCGGCATCGAGCCGCGCTGGACACGTGGCGGCAAGCAGGCCGTCGGGACGGCCTATTCACGCGCCAGTCGTGTCTGGTACACCTGCGCCGCCGGGGTGCTCACCGAGGTATATTTTCCGACCATCGACAAACCGCAGATCCGCGATCTGCAGTTCCTGGTCACCGACGGCGACTCCTTCTTCCACGACGAGCGCCGCGATACGGACTACACGATCAGCCGCACCTCGAAGACCTCCCTGGGCGTGAAGCTGATCAACGAGGATCGCGCGGGGCGTTACCGGATCGTCAAGAGGATCGTCTCCAACCCGGCCGAGCCGGTGCTACTGATCCGCACTCGTTTCGAGGTAGCGGATGCGTCGCTCGCGGCCAAGCTGCGCCTGTTCGTGTTGATAGCTCCCCATCTCGACGGGGGCGGTGGGGGCAACACGGCCAACCTGGCCGAGGTCGACGGGCGGGTCGTGCTCACGGCACACCGCAACGCTGCATGGCTGGCGTGTGGCGCAACGCTGCCGTTCGCGAAGGCCTCGTGCGGTTTCGTCGGTCGCTCCGACGGCTGGACCGACCTGAACGCGCATCGCGACTTGACCTGGGAGTTCGACGCCGCCGAGAACGGCAACGTGGCGCTGATCGGTGAGCTGGATATCTCGCAGTCGAACGAGTTCACGCTGGGACTCGCCTTCGGCGATCACCTGCACGACGCGGCGACTTCCTTGTTCCACAGCTTGGGCACCCCGTTCGAAGAGCACGAGACGCAATTCAAGGCGCAGTGGAAGAGGGCTCACGGCAAGGCCCTGCCGCTGGAACCCGCCTCGAGCGACGGCGGGAAGCTCTACCGCTGCAGTCACGCGGTCCTGCTCGCGCACGAGGACAAGAACTACCCCGGCGCGATGATCGCCTCGCTCAGCATCCCGTGGGGCGACGCCAAGGGCGACGAGGATCTCGGCGGCTACCACCTGGTGTGGCCTCGCGACATGGTCAACACGACGACGGCGTTACTGGCCTCCGGCAACACGGCCACGCCGTTGCGCGCGCTGATCTACCTGGCCGTGGCGCAACGTGCCGATGGCGGCTTCTACCAGAACTTCTGGCTCGACGGCGAGCCGTACTGGCAGGGCGTGCAGCTCGACGAGGTGGCGTTTCCGATCCTGCTCGCCTGGAAGCTGCGCGAGCAACAGGCTCTGGCCGACTACGATCCGTACCCGATGGTGCGCAGCGCTGCAGCCTTCCTCGTCAAGCATGGACCGGCCACGCCGCAGGAACGCTGGGAAGAGAACTCCGGATACTCGCCGTCGACGTTGGCGGTCAACATCGCCGCGCTGGTGTGCGCCGCCGCGTTCGCGCGCGAGCGCGGTGAGAGCGCGACCGCGAACTACCTGCTGGACTACGCGGATTTTCTGGAATGCCATGTCGAACCGTGGACGGTGACCGATCGGGGGACGTTGCTGACGGACGTGCCGCGGCACTACATCCGCATCCACCCCGTAGACCCGGCGGATCCCCGACCCGACGAGAACCCGAACGACGGCACGATCGTGATCAAGAACGGCCCGCGCGGTAAGCACTACGCGTTCCCGGCGAACAGGATCGTCGACGCCGGTTTCCTCGAGCTGGTGCGCTACGGCGTGCGCGCGCCCGGCGATCCGCTGATCGAGGACTCGTTGCGCGTCGTCGACGCGCAGCTGAAGGTGGACACGCCTGCGGGTCCGGTGTGGCGGCGCTACAATCACGATGGTTACGGTGAGGACGACGAGGGCCGACCCTTCCAGGGTTCGGGCGTGGGTCGCGGATGGCCGCTGCTGACCGGCGAGCGCGGGCACTACGAGCTTGCCGCGGGCCGCGATGTGGCGCCGTTCATCCGGACGCTCGAAGGCTTCGCCTCGGGCTGTGGGCTGTTGCCCGAACAGGTATGGGATCGCCCCGACATCGCGGAGAAGTTCCTCTTCTTCGGTCAACCGACCGGTGCCGCGATGCCGTTGTGCTGGGCCCACGCCGAGTACGTCAAGCTGCTGCGTTCGGCCACGGACGGCTGCGTCTTCGACCGGGTGCAGACGGTCGCCGATCGTTACCTCGGCACGCGCCGCGCGTGCAGGAAGCTCGAGGTCTGGAAGTTCAACCGGCAGGTCGGCACGCTGCGCGCCGGGTTCACGCTACGCATCCAGGCCGTGGCGCCCTTCACGCTGAAGTGGACGCGCGGCGAGTGGGACCGGGCGAGCGAAACCGAAGCAGCCCCGACGTCTCTCGGCGTGCATTTCGTCGATATCGACGTCACCGAGGCGAGCTCCGCGCCGATTCGCTTCACATTCTTCTGGCCCGGCGGCGGGCGTTGGGAAGGCCGGGACTTCCGGGTCGAGGTCGTTTGACATGCGCGTGCTCGTGATCGACATCGGGGGTTCCAGCATCAAGTTGTTGGCGACCGGGCAGACGGAACGCACTCGACTGCCGTCGAGTTCGGACCTGACCCCGGACGAGATGGTCTCGCGGGTGAAGGAAGCCGGCGGCGACTGGACGTACGACGTGGTCTCGATCGGCTACCCCGGCCCCGTCGAGGGTAACGCGATCCTCGTCGAACCGAAGAACCTCGGCGACGGGTGGGTCGGCTTCGACTTCGGCAGAGCGTTGGGCCGGCCGGTGAAGATCGTCAACGACGCCGCCATGCAGGCGATCGGGAGTTACCAGGGAGACGAGATGTTGTTCCTCGGACTGGGGACCGGACTCGGCTCGGCGTTGATCGCGCACGGGGCGTTGCAGCCACTGGAGCTGGCGCACCTGCCCTACAATAAGGGGCGAACCTACGAGGACTACCTCGGCAAGAACGGGCTGAAGAAACGCGGCAAGAAGAAGTGGCGCGAGAAGGTCTTTGAAATCGTGCCGGCCTTTCACGCGGCGTTCCAGGTCGACTACGTCGTCCTGGGCGGCGGGAACGCCAAGCTGCTCGACGAGCTACCGCCCCATACGCGCCGCGGCGGCAACGCCCTCGCGTTCGAGGGCGGCTTTCGTCTGTGGGACCCCGACTCCGGAGTCCGCGTCGATTGACGGGAGCGAGCGCACACCGCCTCGAGCCGTGAAACGACCTCTTGCAACCGTGCCTCGCGCCGGTACTCCGGACTCAGTCGGGCGCTCTCGCCCAGGTGCCCCAGAGCCTCGCAGTTGCGCTTCAACGCCAGCAGGATGATGCCGAGGTTGCGGTGCGCGCCGGAGTGAGCCGGGTCCAGCTCGATCGCCCGCCGATAACTGGCGGCCGCCTCCTCGTGCAGCCCCTGCACCTGCAGGGCCCGCCCGAGGTTGTAGTGCGCCTGCACCAGGTTCGGCGCAACGCGCAGCGCTCGCCGGTAGAGCTCGGTGGCGACGTCGGCCTCGCCGGCCTCCGCGGCGTAGTGTCCGGCGTTGACCAGGCCCGGCGCGAACGACGGGTTGAGCTCGACGACGCGGGACCAGGCCGCGCCGGGCCGCGAGGCATCTGCCGGCGTGGGACCGGCGCGCGCCAGCGTCAGGACCAGCACACCGACGACGACGAAGGGCGTGGCAGCGACCGCGACCTGCTTCAGCCGGACGGTCGGCCGTCCCCCGGAGTCCTCCGCGCGCGCGACGAGGTAGGCGACGAGGAACAGCAGGGCCGGGAAGGCCATCATGCCCAACATCACCAGGCCCCGGTTGGCCTGTTCGATGAACGCATTCGCCTCCGCGGTGAACACCTCGACGCCCAGCGTCGAGGAAGCGTGGGTCCCCACCACGGCGGCGATCTGGGCCGTACAGACGGCGAGGCAGACCAGCAGCACGACGACGGCCGCCCCCCCGACCAAGCCGGCGCGTCGGCCCATATCTCGCAGCGGCACGGCGAGCACTAGGGCCAGGGAGGCCACGATGTAGATGTGGAGATTGGTCGCGTCCCAGGTGGCCATCACCTCGTCCGGACCGGTGAGTGGGCTGTGGATCGAGATCACGTTGACCCGGGTCTCCAGCGCGTCGACCCACAGCAGTCCGGCCAGCCGGAAGACGAGCTCGACGCCGCCGGCCATCAGCCGGACGAACGCGCCCTGGAGCGGAAGCCACAGCAGGTAGACCGCGGCGTAGAACAGCCCGGCCCTGAGAACCAGGCTACCCGCGAGCGGCAGTGCGCTCCCCCGTGAACCGTTCGACCCAGTAGACCCACACGGCCATGGAGAGCGCGATGACGAGCGCTTGCCAGACATAGATGTGCACCTGATCGAGGATCTCCGGCCGGTGGGCCTGGAGCATCATCAGCGTGACGACACGAACGAGATTGATGACGAAGATCGCCGGGATTCCGAGGGCCAGGCCCTTTAGCTTGTCGCGCCAGCGGCTGGGGAAGGCCAGCACGGCGGAGAGGTAGATCAGCGCCGGGACGACGCCGTTACAGGCCTCGCCGATGACGGCGCCGTCGCCGTCGAACACCAGCCGGCGGCCGGCGACGGAGGCGTCGCCGACAAGCGACAGCAGCGGGCGCGCGGTCGAGGCGGTGAACCGACAGAGCGGATCGTGCACGCCCCGGCGGGCCGTTCCGGTCGAGGAGAGCGCGAACAGTACGACGCACGCGGCAACGAAGGCGAGCACGAAACGACCGACCACCCGAGTCCGGACGGGGTCGCCTCGCGGCTGATTCGCTGCAGTGTTCATCGCCTTCAGAACCTGCGCAGCAGAAGCGACACGCCTGCGACCAGGACGCCGGCCATCAGCGCCACAACACCCCACAGCCCCAGCGCGGAGAACTCCTCGTCATCTTCGGGCTCGACCTGCGTGATCTCGAGGTACGGGTCGAAGCCGGACTCCGAGCTGGAGAAACTCACCCAGTGCCCCGGGGGTGGGTTCGCGCCGTCCTCGGCCTTGTGGACCACGACGAAGCCGAGGCTGTCGCCGGTACGGTCCTGGACTTCCTTGGTGACCTTGATTTCGTACCACGATCGGACGTCCTCGGTGCCTGTCTCGTCGACCGTCTGATCGCGGCTGCTGTCCCCGATCGTGGTCAGCGTGTAGCTCGCCTGCGAGTTCCAGGTGATCGACGACTCAGCCCAACTGGCGGTCGTCTTCTTGACCTCGATCGGGACGGAATCGTCGCCCCGGGCCGCGGCGTAGAGATGCAGCACGGCCTCCGACACCACGAGCTTGTCGTCGAGGGTCTCGACTTCGAACTTCAGATAGGAGCGGTTCTTCGTGTAGGTCGAATCGTCGCACGGTCCGGAGTAGTCACAGACACCGACGTAGTGGTCGTAACAGTCCACGTCCTCGACACACGGCCGGTTGTTGTTCAGGCAGACTCCGCAGTCTTTGTCGCGGCCACAAGACTCGGCGGAATCGCGGCAAGAGCCTCCGTCGGGATCGTCGCCGACGTGCAGCTCGGTGGAAGAGCCGAAGTTGGTGGTCGCCTGACCGCTGTGCACGTAGGCGTCTCCCGCAGGCTTGTAGGAGGCCGCTTCTGCCTCGCCGGAACCGGCGAGCAACACGGCGCCGAGAAGTACCAGGAGCAGGTGACGAAACCAGGAAGAGGATGGACAGTTCATCTTCAAGCTCCCTCTCATGGCAGGACGAGATCGCGCTGCGGCTCCGCACCGGGGCTGGACTGCCAGCTGCCCTGGAGATTGCAGTACGCCCCGGACGGTCGGACCAGGTAGTAGAAACCGCTGGACGACGCCGGCACGGCGGTGTCGACGAAGGACGACTGGTCCACAGCCGTCTCGAAACTCGAGTAGTCGTAGCTGGCGACGGCGCCCAGGTCGCCCCGGACCCAGGCGAGGTCGAGATTCCCGCTCCACGCGAAGGTCGACGGGGTCGCGGCGTGGATCTCGACGCCGAACACCCCGAGGTCGATCGTACTCGTCACCGGGCAGACCACGCTGACATCGACGCTCGACGTGTCGAAGCACCACGGAGACCCGGGGCAGACCACCTGGACCTCGTAGGTGAAGGGGTCGGGGGTGGCGAGGCCGGGCGGGACGATCTCCCACTGCCTGTTCTCGCTCAGCTCCTCGATGATCCGGCCCGCCTTGTAGAGCTCGTACTTCCACGGCCCGTCGTAGCACAGCCCGTCGGTCACCTCGGCCGTTAGCTCGATGACCTCTCCCGGCGCGATCGGCAGCGCGCCCTCGTTTATCGTCAGCTCGCTGTCGGGATCGGTGCAGGGCAGTCCGGGGCCCGGGAGCCGGGGCAGGTAGATCGCCGTGTCAGGATCGATGACGGCGGGGTTTCCATACACGGGCGAGATTCGCACGTCGTCGATGAACCAGCCGTCGTCGCCGGCGTAGGGCGACAGACGGTAGGCCTGCTCGTAGGTATCGGCCTGGGCCACGCTGGGGCTGGTGTAGAGAAAGCGGACCCGGATCAGGCGACCGCGGAAGCGCTCGAGGTTGAACGCCGACTCGACCCACGTGCCGCTACCCGTGGCTCCCTGGAGGCCCGGTCCGTCGCTGGCGCTGCCGACGTTGAGCAGGTCGAACGCGCCGGACGTATCGCCCATGTTCGAGAAGGAGTAGGCCGGATAGCAGGTCGACGACGGCCCGAGCCGCCTTCCGGGCGAATCGGGATCGAAGAAGCTCTCCTCGTCGTTGCCGTCGTCCAGCGGATCGAACATGCAGCTCGCGAGTTCCGCCGTGGCCTGGCTGTCGTACAGGTTGTGATACGGCTCGATCGTGATCCAGTCCCCGACCGGATCCCCGTTCGAGGCGGCCAACTGCACCTGAACGACGGCGCGATCCAGCGACTCGTGGGTCGCGATGTCGAACGTTCTCCAGTCCATCAGGCTCGCCTGGTGTTTGAACGACAGGGTCGGGCGTTCCGCCGGGTCGCCGGAGAGCGCCACCGGATTCTCGAGCACGATCGCCTGCAACACTCCGATCGGCGTGGTGAAGCCGAGTTCAGCGTCGAGCCAAATGCCCGCGTGCAGTGATTTCCCTCCGTCGAAGGCCCGATCGGTCGTCTGATAGAAGTAGAATGCGTCGCCCCCCCCGTCGGGATCGGGGTGACAGAACCCGGCGGCCGTGGAGCCCTGGACGTTGGAGTTGCGATTCCCCGGGTCGCTGTACGGGCAACGGTAGCCGTCGGCGGCGAAGGGCTCGCCGAGGCCGAGGTCGAGCGGCAGCGGGATGAAGCTGCCCAACCCCACGTCCTCGAAGTCCTCCACGAAATCCGACGGAGATCCGCCGCCGGAGACGTTCAGGTCGAGGTCCAGCACGATCGTCTGCGGGCGATGAAGGGTGTCGATCTGATCCGCCGTCACCACCACGGTGAAATGGGCCGACAGATCCTCGAACGCGTCGGTCCGCTCCACCTCGGCCACGTGGAACTTGAACGCCTGCGTGCTCGCCCGCGTGTCGTCCGCCAGCAGGTCGCCGAAGTCGACGATCGGTTCGATGACGGCGTCGATGTCGGAGTCGTCGGTCATCAGGTGGGCGACGACTCCGGTCAGGTCGAGCCCGCTCTTGTTGGAGAGCTCGATCCACATCTCGACCGTCTCGGTGGCGTCGGCCCAGCCGTCGTCGTCGCCGTTGTCGGAGAGGCTCACCCCGCTGACCACCACCGTGGCGCTGCGCAGGAACAGGTCGGTCGCCACCTCGACCCGGCCGTGGAACAGCGGGTCGACGTGGTTCCGGCACGGGCGCCCGGTTCCGTCGTCGACGTCTTCGTAGACGATCGTCACCGTCGGCAGGTCGGTGCCGCGCTCCTGCACGAACAGCGTTCCGGGCGTGTCGTGAGCGGCGGAGAGGTCCAGGCCGCCGGTGTAGTGCACGCCACCGGACTGCCCGCTCCGGTCGAGTACGACCCACTCACCCGCGGGCTCGACGTCGGAGGTGGCCAGCACGAGCACGTCGGGCGTGCCGTCGTCGTCGCAGTCGAAGTCGTCGGCGCCGGTGCACGTGTCGAACTCTCCGAGAACGCAGTCCTGGTTGGTCGAGCAGGTGTTCTCGCCGACCGAGCACGAGCCCGTCCCTTCTCGGCTACCGTCGTGGTCGCAATCGTTGGGCGAGGGGTGCTGCTCGAGCACGGTGATCTCGAGCCGGGCGGCGCCGTCGTAGAAGTTGCTCGTCTCCAGTTCGACCAGGGCGCAGCTCCCGCCGCCGCAGAACCCGTTCCCGCTGCAATCCTCGTCGCCGTCGCAGGGTGTGAGGCCGTCGCCGGAACAGACGGTGCCGCACGACACCGCATCGTCGCCCAGCCGGAACTCACGCCACTCCACGACGACGTCGTCGATGGCCAGACCGTAGCCCGCCTCGGCATTCTCCGAGAGGTCCTCGGGCTCGAAGTTGAGGATCCCGAAGGCGCCCTGGAAGGTGTCGCCGGTGTCGCCGTACAGATCCTCCAGCGTGTTGAAGCGCATGTCGGGCCCGTCGAGAGCCGAGAGGTCCATGTTGCGCAGCGGGCCGCTCGGCGTGACGTACTCGTCCACGTTGCCGTCGTCGAACAGGCAGGTTCCCGAGGGACAATCGGCGTCGACCTGGCACGGGGTGGAAGGCTGCACCACGCAGTAGCCGTTGTTCAGGTCGTCGTCGGGCGGACCGGCGAGGCCGATCGAGGCCTGGCCCACGGCCAGCGCGGCCGGCGAGAGGGACTCCTCGAAGTAGCAGGCGTTCTTGCCCTGACGATCGTTGCCCACGGTGCCGTTCTTGCTCAGGTAGGTCGCGGGGTCCGCCGGGGCGAACAGCGACCAGCCGCGGGTCACGCCCGGCACGCCCGTGCCGTCGACCGGGCTGTACGGGCCGGGGAGCATGGCGAGGAAGGTGTCGTCCAGATTGACCGGGGCGTCCCGCGCAGTGTCGGTGTCGAAGGTCCACGAGACGGCCACGTGTTCGTCGGGTAGATCGATCGATTGATTCCAGGCCCAGTCGAGGATCTGCACCTCGTACTTCGGCCGGCCCGAGGCGTCCAGCTCGCGATTGACCTTCTCGATCACCGGGGTGCGCAGCAGCTCGACCCACTGCGCCGCGCCCGAGCTACCCGTGAGCACCTCGAACATCTCGCATTGCGGATCCGCGGAATCGACGCCGAGGCAGGTCGGCCGGTCGGTCTCTCCGATGGTCCCGGTGTGCCAGACGCCTCCGGTGGCCTGCGTGGAGCCGAAGTCGCAGCTTCCGGCGTCCTGCGCGCAGCTCTGGGGGACCGGCTGGCAGAAGCCCCCCATGCAGTCGAGGTCGCCCTCGCACGGCGCCAGGGGGTTGCCGCTTGACGGGGAGCATTGCCCGGCGTCCGGGCAGTCGGAGGGGCCGTCGCACGGCGTGAAGGTGGAAACGAACGGGTCCGAGGTCACGGTGCACCGGCCGTAGCAGTCCTCGTCCGCGGTGCAGCTTCGCCCGTCGTCTCCGGTGCAGGTGAACGGGGCCCTGGTCTGCCAGCCGCAGCCCCCGTAGACCGACCAGTTCTGGTCGAGGAACGTGTTCTCCGGATCGCGATCCTCGAGGGGTTCGCAGGTCCGGTTCGCGACGGGACAGCGGTTGTCGAGCGGGAAGCGGTAGCAGGCAACGGCGGGGTCGGTCTCGCACCGGCCGTCGAGGAGGTTGTTGAAGTTCTTGTCCTCTCCCCACTGGGCGATGGTCTCGACGACGAATTCCTCGGTGGTCAGGCTGCTCAGCCCGGAGGTGAAGCCACCGTCGCTGCCGTCGAAGTTCCACGGCGAACGGAGATCGGTGTTCACCGGCACCGGGAACCCCGCCTCATCCAGGCCGGAGGTCAGGTCCGACCAGGTCCGGGTCTCGAACACGTAATCCAGTCTGTCGTCGACGAGGTGGGTCGTCGGGTTCTCGAGCCGCTCGTCGTTGTTGACGTCGCGGAACTGCGAGCCGCCGCCGGGGTAGTCCGTGGAGTAGAACAGCGACACCTCGTCGACGTCCAGCCGGTGGCGCTGCACGGCCACGGAGCGTCCGCTCAGACCCGCCGTCGGAGCGCTGACCTCGAGCACCATCTCGATCTCCGGCGTGCCCGCGATCACCTCGGCCATCAGCAGGCTGAAGTTGACCGACAGCGCCGCTCCCGCGGGCAGCAGGCGTACCTGCCGCGGAGAGTCGAGGATCGTCAGCAGACCGTCGCAACCCGGGTTGTTGTCGCGGAACGGATCGGCGCAGCCCGATGGATCCGCGCAACCCTCGGGGCTGTCGGCGTCGACGAGCACGCAGCGCAGGGCGGCCTCGACGTTGGCCAGCTCGCGGTCCTCGAGCGAGGCGAAGGCGAAGCGGTAGACCAGCGCCTCCCCGGCGTCGAGGTAGCGGTCGGGATAGCCGAGCTCGAACTGCCCGCGCAGGTTGCGCTCGCAGCCGCCCTCGACGAGGTAGGGCGTGTCGCGACCGTACTGCGGGAACGTGATCTGGCCCGCGGCGAGGCGCACGCCACAGTCCACACGGGCCAGGCTGACCCGTTCCTTGTCCGGGTCGGGGCTGCCGAAGGTCTCGTCGGCGTAGACCAGGCGGATCGTGTCGCCGTCGCGAACGTCGAGCAGGCCGTTGTCGGGGTCACGCGCCGTTGCAGAGCCGAGGGCCACGATGCTGGAGAACACCAGCTCGACGGAATGCTGATCGAAGATCAGAGCGCTCTCGCTGTCAACCACGAGGTCGGTGTTGCACTGGCCGCCGCCGATGCCCTGGCAGGGGGCGTCCGAGAGACACACCGTGGTCCCGTCGTCACACACGTCGTGCGCCACGACCTCGACCCGCGCGCGCTCCGAGATCTCACCCGGCGTCAGCAGAGAGGCGTCGTCCTCTTCCGTCTCGTCCGTTTCGCGAACCACGATCTCGACCTCGTCGCTGCACGTGTAGGTCGGAGCGTCGAGGCTCGCCGTGCTGCCCGGACAGACGCCACCTGTGACGACCACGGCGTAGGTCTGATCGAGCCTGCCGCCGGCGCCGCCGGCCACGGCTTCGATCGAGATTCTCCACTCACCGATCTCGATCGGGTTGACGCTGCCGTCCCCCAGCGGGTCCGGCGAGAGAAAGATCGCCTCGATGGGATTGTCCACGTCCGGGAGCGAGTCGGGACAGACCGGTAGGCTCCACGGCCCCTGATCGAGCATGCCCGTCGCGCCGGAGAATCCGGGGCAGTCCTCGCCCGGGTCGAGTGACCCGCTGCGGTCGTTGTCGTCGGTGAAGTAGTTGCCGAGGTAGGTCGTCCCCGAGGGAGCGATCAACCGCAGATCGAGGTCGTTGATCAGAACGCCGCTGGGGTCGGCCGGCTCGACCCAGGCCAGGGCGACGCGCAGTTCCTCGGCATCACCGCAGACCGGGAACGTCGCTTCCCAGGTTCCGCCGCCCACGGTGTCGACCATGGCGGGCAGACCGAGGTCGTACGCGCCCTCGGCTTGACCGCCGTCGAACAGGATCAGGCCGCTGGGGCTCGGCGACCAGCCCTGCAGCGGAAGCAGGTTGTCGAGCTGGATCCGGCCATAGCCCTGCTCGTTGTTGAAGCGGTACCCAGTGGCCAGTCCGTCGCCCTGCTCCACGCCGTCGAAGCCGAGTCCCATGAACTCCGCCGAGGCGACGAGCGCCGCCTTGACCAGCGCGCCGGAGACATCGAGGATCCGCTGCCCGTCGTTGCCCGGGTTGTCCGCCGTCGCGTCAGGGTAGAAGCCCTGGGCCAGGTAGTCACGGAACAACATCGCCGCGCCCGCCGCTGCCGGGGCTGCGTAGCTCGTGCCGCCGTGCTCGGTCGTGACGTCGCAGAGCGTGGCGCCGACCTGGTCGTTGTCCCGGGACTGGCAGACGAACTCGGCGGGAAGGCCGAGTGTGCCGGTCGAGTCGTCCCCGGGAGCCATCAGCAGTGGCGCGATCCGGTTCCCCGGAACCGGCCCGACGCAGGTGAAGAACGCCCGGGTCTCGGGCCCCGGGTTCGGGTCGCTGGCGTTGCGGCTGGCGCCGACGACGACGAGATCCTTCGCGGTTCCCGGCGCGGTGATGGCGCACGGATCCCCAGCGGAGCCGTTCTCCCCGCTCCCCGCCTCCGTGATCGGGGCCGGTCGGTAGCTCGAACGGGAGTTGCCGGCGGACTTGAACACCATCGCCTGCCGGTAGGAATCGAGGAAGTCGTCGACGTCGATGGCGTTGTTGTCGTAGGTGTCGCCGCTGCCCCACGAGAAGTTGACCGTGCGGGCGCCGTGAGTGTCGTGGGCGAACGGCAGGGAGCCCACGCCCGGACTGGAGAACAGGTCTCCCACGTCGCTGACCCACAGCGGGCAACCGGTGGCCCCGGTCAGCGCCGCGTCGAGGGCCACCAGCCGGGCCCCGGGCGCCACGCCGTCGAGCGACCAGGCCCGGCCGAAGGCGTCCGTCGCCGAGGACGGCGGGCCATAGCTCGCATCGACTCGGGTCGCGTTGCCCAGGGCGGTCGCGGCGACGACGTGACCGTGGGTATGCTGCTGGATTCCGTCACAGCCCAGCAGGTCGCCGTCGCCGCCGAAGGCCTCGGTGGTGCCGTAGTACAGCACCTTGCGGTGCTCGGGTCCGGGGCTCCCCGGAGCGACGCTGCTGTCGGAAAGATCCGCGGCGTCGAGCTGGATTCCGCTGTCCAGAACCATCAGCACCTGTCCGACGCAGGCATCCGGCGCAGAGCCGCAATCGTCGTTGTCGGCGCACGCCTGGCCGGTCGCGATGCAGGTTTTGCCGGCGTCCGCGCCGCCGCCGTCGATCCCGGCGTCGTGGAACGGCGTCACGCCCTGGTTCCAGCGGCCGGTCTGGATCGTCGTCGTCGTCTCCTCGCTCTCCAGATACGCCGGGAGATGCTCGAAGATCATGAACACCGGCTGCAGAGCGGCGAGGTCGCCCAGGCGTGAACGGTGCACCTCGGCGCGGATCGTGTCCCGCCTCACCTGCAGGACATTCGCCCCGAGCGCCGCGATCTCCTTCGCGACGAGGTCCGGGGCCTCGCCGTCGAACAAGCGGATGTCGAGGGTGTATTGCGCCGAGAGCGCCTTCACCGGATCGGGAAGAGGCGTCCGACCGATGCTCGGATCGATCTTGAATGCCGCGTGATAGGGCTCGATCGCCATCAATCCCGGCGCTCCGCGCAAGGCCTCGAACGCCGGAGCCGTGAGTCGGGCGATCCAGGCGCTGACCGGGGCGCGCCGCACCACGGCACCACCGAGAGACTCGATCGTCGAGCGCAGCGAGGTCAGAGAATCACCGTCGACTACGTCGGGGGCGAACTGGATCACGAAGTACTGGTAATCCACACGGTCGAGCCGGTTCGGTGTACGCAGTTCCGCGGGCAGGGCCAGCCGACCGCGGCCCGGCTCGAATGAGCCGACCGCGGTGTGCAGCACGCCCGCATCCCGGCGTCGGGAGTGGTCCACACGACCGTAGAACGGGCCGCTCGCGTAGGGCCACTCGTAGCTCGCCCGTTCGTACGTCGGCGCTCGCCCCGATCCGGGACGACCGTAGTCGATCTCCCGCGCCGGGGAGGCGTCGGTGCCGCCGGTGGTTCCCAGGAACATCAGGCCGATCGTGGCCGCGTGGAGAAGCGAGCTTCGTCTGTGCCGCATGACCGTCTCCCTCCCGTCCGGGGAGAGGCCGGTCATTGCGCTCTCGACCGCCGGACGGCAAAACCGCTCGACGAGGAACGAGAGTTCCTCGACAGTCAGGACTACTGGTGATCTGAGGGGAGTGTCAAGAAGAGTCGATCGCGTTTTCCCGTCCACAATGGATCGAGACTCGAGTGGTCCGTTGGCGAGGTCGTTCTCGGTAACCGACTTGCTCCGCGTTCGAGCGGCCGGGCCACCGCAGTCAGCAAAGACCCGCACCAAGTCACCGGCGCGCACAGGATTGGGCGGGGGGCAGCAACATGCTCCGCACCACGTTGGATTCGCCTTACCCGCGGCCCACATCCGGGAACTAGGGGCTCGAGATCCGAAAAGGGTGGCTCGCCCCCGACGTTCCCCGTAAATGAAAGATGCCCCGGGCGCCAAATTAGAAGAATTTGCGATCTGGACGCCCAAGTACTGCGAGATCGGGGCTTTGGGGGGTAGTTCATGAGGTGGTCTGGCGGGGGCCGCAGCGCGGCAGAATATCGCTCGTCGAGCGTCGCTCGAGCGATGCTCCTGACTCTGTGGCTCGGGATCTTCGTTGCGGCGGGCGCGGCGGCCGAGACGGTCTACGTCGAGATGGACTCCTCGACGCAGTACCGCATCAACACCACCGACCCCGGACTGGGCACGACCTGGACGACCGCCGGCTTCGACGACGTCACGTGGGCCACGGGGACCTTCGGCGTGGGGTACGAGTCCGTCCCGTTGCCGGCGGAGGATCTGCTGCGGACGGTCGTGTCGGTCAACAGCAAGTCGGTCTACACCCGCACGCACTTCAACGTGACCGACGCCGGAGCCGTGCAGGGGCTGCACTTCGGCTGTGACTACGACGACGGCTGCGTGGCATGGTTGAACGGCGTCGAGATCTACCGCTCGACCTCGATGCCCGCCGGATCCCCGGACTGGAACTCGGTGCCGACCGAACACGAGTCGAGCAACGGCGACTTCCCGGTCTACGAGATCGTGGAGGTCCCGACCGCCGGCCTCAACGCGCTGGTCACGGGGGACAACGTCCTGGCCGTCGGGGTGTGGAACGCCGCCCAGGACGATGACCTGATCCTCGTACCGCTGCTGGTCGCCGATCGCGCGCTGTCGCTCGTTCGCGGTCCGTATCTGCAGCAGGGAACGGACACGACGGTCACGTTACGCTGGCGCACGAGCATCCCCACGCCGAGCGAGGTGAGTTAACGGGACGGTTCAGGGGAGCCTGGGCACGAGCGTATTCGACGCGACGGAGACCACGGAGCATGTCGTCGAGCTGACCGGCCTCGGCGCGGACACCCGGTACTTCTACTCGATCGGCGACGGCAGCACCGTGCTCGCAGGTGACGATGCCGACCACTTCTTCCTGACCTCTCCGACACCCGGCACGGCCAAGCCGACCCGCATCTGGGTCCTCGGCGACTCGGGTACGGGCAACGCGAATGCGCAGGCGGTGCGCGACGCGTACTACACACACACCGGCACGACGCACACCGACCTGTGGTTGATGCTCGGCGACAACGCCTACAGCTTCGGCACCGACGACGAGTACCAGCACAAGTTGTTCGACATCTTCCCCGACATGTTGCGCAAGTCGGTGCTCTGGCCGACCATCGGCAACCACGACGCGTTCACCGCCGATGCGGCCAACGAGTGGGGGCCGTACTTCGACATCTTCACGCTGCCCGACGAGAGCCAGGCCGGCGGCGAGAACTCCGGCACCGAGGCCTACTATTCGTTCGACTACGGCAACATCCACTTCGTGGTACTCGAGTCCCACGAGACGCCGCGCACGCCGGGATCGGCGATGCTGCTGTGGCTCGACGCGGATCTGGCGGCGACGGACAAGGACTGGATCGTCGCCTTCTGGCACCACCCGCCCTACAGCAACGGCGGCCACCAGTCGGACGTCGAGCCGCGGCTGGCGCAGATGCGCGAGTACGTCGTGCCGATTCTCGACGACTACGGCGTGGACCTGACGCTCACCGGCCACAGCCACAGCTACGAGCGCTCGTACCTGATCGAGGGCCACTACTTCGATTCGACCACGTGGGACGAGAGCATGAAGGTCGACGGGGGCGACGGACGCGAGAACGGCGACGGCGTTTATCACAAGCCCGAATGGGATCCCGAGCCGCACCCCCACTCGGGGATCGTCCACACCGTCGCCGGAAGCGCCGGCCAGGTGACGGCGATGAACACGCCGCAGTATCCGGCGCACTTCCTTGCGCTGGAAGAGCTCGGCTCGCTGATCCTGGACATCGACGGCAAGCGACTGAACGCGACGTTCCTCAACGACGGCGGGGTCGTGCGCGACACGTTCAGCATCGTCAAGGAGGGCTGCCCCAACGGACCGGACCCCGATCTGGACGACGTGTGCACGCAGGTCGACAACTGCCCCGACGACGCCAACGCCGACCAGATCGACACGGACGGAGACAGTGTCGGCGACGCCTGCGACAACTGCGCCGACGACGCAAACGCCGGGCAGGCCGACGCCGACGCGGACGGCATCGGCGATGCCTGCGACACGTGCCCCGACGATCCGGACGACGATCTCGACGCCGACGGCGTCTGCGGCGACGTCGACAACTGTCCGAGCGACGCCAATGCCGGCCAGGAAGACGCCGATCTCGACGGGTCGGGCGACGCGTGCGACACCTGCACGGACACGGACGGCGACGGTCTCGGCAACCCCGGCTTCGGGGCCAACACCTGCCCCGACGACAACTGTCCCGCGACTTCCAATCCGGGCCAGGAGAACGCGGATGCCGACGCGCTGGGCGACGCCTGCGACACATGCCCGTTCGATCCGAACAACGACGAGGACATGGACACGATCTGCGGCGACGTGGACAACTGTCCCGCGGTGGCCAACACGAGCCAGGCCAACCTCGACGGCGACCTGCTCGGCAACGCGTGCGACACCTGCACGGACACGGACGGTGACGGGTTCGGCAATCCCGGATTCCCCGTGAACACGTGTCCCGACGACAACTGCCCCGACCTGGCCAACGCCGCCCAGAAGGACGACGACGACGACGGCGTCGGCAACGTGTGCGATCCGTGCGTCGCCGATCCGCTGAACGATCCCGATGCGGACGGCATCTGCGGCAGCAGCGACAACTGCCCGGATGATTTCAACCCCGCCCAGGCCGACGGCGATTCCGACGGGATCGGCGACGCCTGCGATGCGTGTCCCGGCGATGCCGCAAACGACCCGGACGGAGACGGTGTCTGTGCGATCGACGACAACTGCCCCACGACGCCGAACGCGGGACAGGAAGACTTCGACGACGACCGTCTCGGTGACGTGTGCGACGACTGCACGGACTCGGACGGCGACGGTGCCGGTGATCCCGGCTTCCTCGGCAACCTCTGTCCGGTCGATAACTGCCCCGGCGATCCCAACCCGGGGCAGAAGGACGCGGACGGTGACGGCCTCGGCGACGAGTGCGACGACTGCACGGACTCGGACGGCGACGGTGCCGGCGACCCCGACTTCTTCACCAACACGTGCCCGACCGACAACTGCCCTGCGATCTCCAACCCGCAGCAAGTCGACACGGACGGCGACCTGGTCGGAGACGCGTGCGATCCCTGTCCTGCGGACGACCCGGACGACACGGACGGCGATGGCGTGTGTGAGAGCGTCGACACCTGCCCGGGATTCGACGACAACGCCGACGCCGACGCCGACGGCGTTCCCGACGGGTGCGATCCGTGCCCCGCGGACAATCCCGACGACACGGACGGCGACGGCGTGTGCGAAAGCGTCGACATCTGCCCGGGATTCGACGACACGCTCGACGGCGACGGCGACGGAGTGCCGAACGGTTGCGACGCGTGCCTCGGCTTCGACGACGGTCTGGACGCGGACGGTGACGGTGTCCCCGACGGTTGCGACCCGTGCCCCGCGGACGACCCGGACGACAGCGACCTCGATGGGGTGTGCGACAGCGCCGACGTCTGCCCCGGATTCGACGACACGGCGGACGCGGACGGTGACGGTGCGCCGGATGGCTGCGACCCGTGCCCGGCGGACAGCCCGGACGACAGCGATCTCGACGGCGTGTGCGACAGCACCGATGTCTGCCCCGGCTTCGACGATACGGCGGACGACGACGGCGACGGTGTGCCGGACGGCTGCGACGAGTGTCCCGGGTTCGACGACAACACGGACGCGGACGGTGACGGCGCCGCAGACGGTTGCGACCCGTGTCCCACGGACAACCCGGACGACACGGACGCCGACGGCGTGTGCGACAGCGCGGACGTCTGCCCCGGATTCGACGACGCCGCGGATGCGGACGGTGACGGCGTGCCGGACGGTTGCGACATCTGCCCCGGCGGCGACGACGCCGTGGACGGCGACGGCGACAGCGTGCCCGACGCCTGCGACCCGTGCCCCGCGGACAACCCGGACGACACGGACGCCGACGGCGTGTGCGACAGCACGGACGTCTGCCCCGGCTTCGACGACAGCGCGGATGCGGACGGTGACGGTGTGCCGGACGGTTGCGACATCTGCCCCGGCGGCGACGACGCCGTGGACGGCGACGGGGACGGCGTGCCCGACGCCTGCGACCCGTGCCCCACGGACAACCCCGACGACACGGACGCCGACGGCGTGTGCGACAGCGCGGACGTCTGCCCGGGCTCTGACGACGGCGCGGATGCGGACGGCGACGGCGTGCCGAACGGTTGCGACATCTGCCCCGGCGGCGACGATGGCCTGGACGGCGACGGGGACGGCGTGCCCGACGCCTGCGACCCGTGCCCCACGGACAACCCCGACGACACGGACGCTGACGGCGTATGCGACAGCGCGGACGTCTGCCCCGGCTTCGACGACAGCGTGGACGCGGACGGCGACGGCGCGCCGGACGGCTGCGACCCGTGTCCGGCGGATAGCCCGGACGACACGGACAGCGACGGCGTGTGCGACAGCGCGGACGTCTGCCCCGGGTTCGACGACAGCGCGGACGCGGACGGCGTGCCGGACGGCTGCGACCCGTGCCCATCGGACAACCCGGATGACAGCGACGGCGACACGGTCTGCGACAGCTCCGACGTCTGCCCGGGCTCGGACGACCTGGCCGACGGCGACGGCGACGGCGTGCCGGACGGCTGTGACGACTGCCCGGGCTTCGACGACAACGCGGACGCCGACGCGGACGGCGCCGCCGACGGTTGCGACCCGTGCCCCACGGACAACCCCGACGACACCGACGCGGACGGCGTGTGCGACAGCGCGGACGTCTGCCCGGGCTTCGACGACAACGCGGACGGCGACGGTGACGACGTGCCGGACGGCTGCGACGCCTGCCCACAGGATCCGACCAACGACATGGACGGTGACGGCGTCTGTGGGCTCGACGACAACTGCCCCGCCGCTGCCAACTCCGACCAGGCCGACCTGGACGGCGACGGAACCGGCGATCTGTGCGACGACGACGTGGACGGCGACGGCATTCCCGACCTCTCCGATTGCGCGCCGCTGACTCTGGGCGTGGCCTCCATCCCGGGCCCGATGGGGCCGACGCTGCGCATGGACAAGACGAACGGCTCCACGTTGGACTGGATCGGCATCGAGCAGGGCCACGTGTACAACGTCTACTGGATGCTCGGCGACCCGGGCACGCCGCCCCAGACCGGCTCGTTCACGTGCCTCCAGGCCGGCTTGGTGCAGACCGAGATGTCCGAACCGGAGACGCCGCTTCCCGGGCAGGTGCGCTACTACTTCGTCACGGCGGCCAACGTCTGTGGCGAGGGGGCGGCCTACGAGAACGCACGCGCCGGATGGGCCTCTTGCGCGCTATCTCCGAAAGACACGGACAACGACGGTGTGTTCGACGCCGAGGACAACTGCCCGCTCGCGATGAACTCGTTCCAGGCCGACTACGACACCGATTTCCACGGCGACGTCTGCGACAACTGCCCGACCCAACCCAACGGCGACCAGACGGACACGAATGACGACGGCGTCGGCGACGCTTGCTCGTGTGTCGACACCGATGGCGACGACACGTGCGACGCCGACGACAGCGACGACGACAACGACGGCGTCGATGACGTCGCGGATCCCGCCCCGCTCGACCCCAAGTCCTGCGGGGATGCCGACGGGGATACCTGCGACGACTGTACGTTCGGGATCGACGCTTTCGGCCCGCTCCCGGACAACTTCCCGTTGAACGACGGCCCCGACACCGACGGCGACGGACAGTGCAACGCCGGAGACGAGGACGACGACGGCGACGGTGTTCCGGACGTCGAGGACGAGGCGCCGCTGGATCCGAACGCCTGCCGCGACGCCGACGACGACCTGTGCGACGACTGTTCCAGTGGCAGCGACGACCCGGCGAACGACGGAAACGACCTCGACGGTGACGGTCTGTGCGACATCGGCGATTCCGACATCGACGGTGACGGGGTGGACAACCTCGAGGACGACGTGGTCCTCGATCCTTTCGCCTGCCGCGACGAGGACAACGACCTCTGCGACGACTGTTCCAGCGGCACCGATGCGCCGGCCAACGACGGCCCGGACCTCGACCAGGACGGCCTGTGCGACGCGGGCGACCCGGACGACGACAACGACGGCGTGCCGGATACGACCGACCCGGCGCCGCTCGACCCGACGATCTGTGGCGATGTCGATGGCGACACCTGCGACGACTGCTCGGTACCCGTCGACGGCATCGGCACGCTCCCCGACACCGACCCCGCGGACGATGGGCCCGACTTCGACGAGGACGGCTTGTGCGATGCCGGCGATCCGGACGACGACGACGACGGCGTGCCCGACGGGTCGGACAACTGCCCGTTCAAGGCGAACCCCCAGCAAGCGGACCTCGACGCCGACGGCGTCGGTGACGCCTGCGACCCCGACATCGACGGTGACAGCGTGGGCAACGGGGCCGACACGGATCCTCTCGATCCGACGCGGTGCCAGGACGGCGACGGCGACACGTGCGACGATTGCTCGGGCGCCGGCGGCGTGACGTCGACGGCCGATTTCGAGAGCGGCACGCAGGGCTTCATCTACGTCGACGATACGTTCCGCGGAACCCACGAGCCGGACTATGCGCTCGGTTTGTACAACCCTGCCGAGGGACATCCCGGGGCCGCGCTTCAGGTCGTCCTCGGCGGTCAAAACGCCGTGCCCGTGCTCGGCATGTCCGGTGGATGGGTGCGTGTATTCCAGCTACCCCAGCCGACCAACGTCGTGATCAGCTTCGACTACAAGCTGACCCAGTCCGCGACATACGATCCCGACGAGATCAGCCAGGTGCTGTTGGTCGTGGACGGCCTGCTCTACGGCGAGGGCATCTCCGAGTACGTGGCTCAGATCGTCGGGGACGGCCCCTCCGGTGGGCCGCAGACCACCGGGTGGCAGAGCTTTCAGATCGATCTGGGTGCAATGAGCGCCGAGACCCACGCGATGGTCGTCGGTGGCTACAACAACAAGAAGGACTCTCAGCTCGAGCTGACGGAAGTGCTGATCGACAACGTCTCGCTGACCTTCGGCAACGGACAGGCCCTCGGACCGGATCCGCTCAACGACGGCCCGGACTTCGACGGTGACGGGCTGTGCGATGCCGGCGATCCGGACGACGACAACGACGGCGTATCCGACGCGCAGGACAGCAATCCGCTGTTCCCGCTCGAGTGCCAGGACTCCGACGCGGACGGCTGCGACGATTGCTCCGGCGGGTTCGTCGATCCGTCCGACGACGGCGCCGACGCCGATTCCGACGGGATCTGCGATCTGACCGACAACTGCCAGGACGTGTTCAATCCCGGCCAGGAGGATTCCGACGGCGACGGTCTGGGTGACGTCTGCGATTGCGACGTGATCGACGACTTCGACATCGCGGGCGAAGATCCGCCGGGTTGGACCGAATTCCGCGGCGAGTGGACCGTCGACGCCGGGGAGATGCAGACCGACGCGAACATCGACCGTTCACTGGCCGTCTACTCGGCCGGAGACACCTGCTCACCCGAACAGTGGGCCTCCGTGCAGTTCGGTCAGATCGGAAAGAACAACGGCATCGCCCTCCGACACGAGGTCTCCAACCCGTCGGCGAATCGCTACGTCGTTTCCCACGACAGCGACAGCAATGCCATGGTCTGGTCGACGTGCGCCGGAACGGCCGTGAATTGCAGCGAGATCGACGCGTCTCCGGAGGACAGCTTCTCGCTGCAGGCCGGCGACTACATCAGCGTCAAGGTCACCGGCTCCAGCGGCGGCACCGTCGTCGAGGTCTGGGCTTGGCCCGGGCCGCCACCGGAGAATCCTGCGGCCTGGGGTGCGCCCGACTGGTCGTCCACGGCCAATCCCGGAACCGGAAACAACGCCAACAACGGCACTTACGTCGGGTTGTATGTCCAGGAATCCAACGGCAACAATGGCGCCCGTTTCGATCGCTTCGCTGCCGGCTCTCTCTGATCCGGGACCCCGCCGCCAACGGACCCCGGCGGTCCGCTCCGTCCCGGCCCCCCGGCCTTATCATGGACTCGAGCGAGGAGGTGCGACATGCAGCTGGAGAAACGCGCGTACGCGGTGTCGGTTCTGGCCTTGCTCGTCGTCGCCACGGCGGGCTGCGCATCGCAAGAAGCAGTTCAAGCGGAAGAAGAAGCTCCGCCGTCCGACGGTTGTACGCTCGAGTCGGCCGAACGTGTCGCGGGCGTCAGCGCGGCGCACGAGGCCTGGATCGCAGCCTACCAGCAAGCCGACGTCGAGGCGCTGGGTGAGATGCTCGATACGGACGGCCCGCTGAGCGTGTTCCACCCGTTCGTGGAGAACCGGTTCAACGGCGCCGCCGACGTTCGCGGGGGGATGGCGCAGATGTTCGCGCGCGTCGGCCGCTCGGCCTGGTCCGAGTTGAAGCCGCAGGTCGTCGTCGAGGGCGACGTCGGCTGGGTGGTGTCCGACGTGATGCTCAAGTCACCGGGGCTCGAGGCGTCGTTCGTCGGACGGGGCACCGAGATCTGGATCTGCCGCGCCGAGAGCTGGAAGCTGGCGCACGCCCACTGGTCCGAGCACGCGCACCTCGCCGGTTCGAACCGCTAGCGAGAGACGAATCGGCTAGGCGAACGGGTCCTGCAGGCCGCGGAGTTGCGGCCGCGAACGGAATCGCTTCGCCAGCGCCAGCACCTGGAACCGCCGTCCCATCGCCGAGGGATGGATCAGCTGCATTGCCTGTAGCCGCCGCTTGACCCCCGAGACCTCGAGGGCATCGTCCACCTCGGCGTCGAAGGCGTCGAGGATCCCGTTTCCGATGAGGAACCGATCCTGGGTCGTGCGCCCCAGCACGTCGAGTTTCAGCTCGCGCGCCGCGTCCTCGACCGCGCTGAAGTTGACCCAGGCGGTCAGGTCCTGCCTGCCGATGCGTTCGAGGAACTCCTCGTTCGTGGCGTGCCGCGAGTACGCCAGCAGCGTGCCGCGCGGATTCGCGGGCCCGTAGATCTCCTCCGCCGCGCCGCCGTAGTCGACGACGAACAGGATGCCGCGCTCGAGCGCCGCGCCCATCGCGCGCAGCGCCGGCAGGATCTCGGGGCAGACCTCCGTCTCGTGCCCCTCCTCCGCCGCGCCGCGGTAGCGCCGGGCCAGCTCCAGCACCGCCTCCGACGGGGGCCTCTCGCACTCCACCAGAGCGCCGCCCTCCCCCGCGCCGACCATGACCTCGCGCACCTCGTCCGCGCCATGGCGCGTGCGATGAACCGGAAGCGCGTCGAACAGCTCGACGGCGACGACGCAGCCGACGCCACCCGGCTCGAGATCCTCCGGGTCGACGACGACGGCCTCCGGGACCCTCCCGGCGGCCTCGCTGCGCATCCCCGGGCTGCGGTCGACGAGGACGCATTGCAGCCGTTGGGCCAGGTCGCCGTATCCCGCGGCGAGCGCGTCCAGGACGTCGCGCGCCAGCAGCCCGCGCCCCGGGGCGAACTCGATGAAGCGGAACGGGTCGGGGCGGCCGAGCAGGTCGTCGATCTCGGCGAGCTGCCGCGCCAGGCAACGCCCGAACCAGGTGCCGGCGTCGGAGGCGGTAAAGAAGTCGCCCTCGGTGCCCAGGGCCTCGGCGCCCCGCGCGTAGTAGCCGTGCTGCGGGTGGTACAGCGCGAGCTCCATGAACCGCGCGAAAGGAATCGCCCCCCGGCGCTCGACCTCCTCGCGGACGATCGCCCGCAGCGCCGCGTCCGATGGCGAGCCGGCGTTCAAGCTAGGCGGCGGAGTCGGCCTCCGCGGCCAGCTCCGACGCGCTCTTCTCGCCGCGCATGATCTTGCGCTGGATCTCCATGAGCGCCTCGAGCAATGCCTCGGGGCGCGGCGGGCAGCCGCTGATGTACACGTCGACGGGGAGGATCTCGTCCACACCCTGAACGACGGAGTACGAGCGGTACATGCCGCCCGACGAGGCGCAGGCGCCCATCGCGACGACCCATCTCGGGTTCGGCATCTGGTCGTAGATGCGCCGGACGGCCGGGGCCATCTTCTTGACGACCGTTCCCGAGACCACCATCAGGTCCGCCTGGCGCGGCGAGAAGCGCAATGCCTCGGCGCCGAAGCGAGCCATGTCGTAGCGCGGACCGACCGTCGCCATCAGCTCGATGGCGCAACAGGCGAGGCCCATCGGCATCGGCCACAGCGAGTTCTTGCGACCCCAGCCGATGAAGCTGGAGATCGCCGTCGTGAAGACGCTCCGGCTGACTTCTTCGCTCTCGGTCAACTCGGGGCGCATGTGGAGGATCAGGTCGCTGTCTGTGCTCGCCATGGCCCTAGCCTACCGCAGCCCCCTGCGATTGGCCACCGTTCCACGGCCCTCAGCGCACCTCCCACAGGCCGTCCTCGCGCAGCGGCCGACGGCTCGACTCGGCGTCGTCGATCTCGCACCAGAACGCCAGCGCGGGCTCTCCCACGCGCCAGCTCAGCAGCACGGACCGCCCCTGCCGGCGGGCCGGAAAACCGAGGCGCCCGGCTCCGGCGTCGCGCACGACGACGCCGTGCCGGCGCAGGGTGTCGAGCGCCGCGAGCAGTTCGCGGACCAGATCGAAGTAGGCCTCGTCCACCGGCTGATCCGACGCGATACGCGCCGGCGCGCGGTCGGACAGTTGCGCGTAGAGGCGACACATGAGCTCGGCGGTGGGGCGGACTCGCGGCAGTGTACGGCGAGCGGATTCCGGAGTGAATACGTGGGTCATGTCGGACTCCGGAGGCGGGACGTCGCGCACTGTAACGGCGCGCCTTCCCCTGGGTCAACGGCTAACGCCGACGGAGCGGTTTTTCCCCGGCAATCGTGTTGCAACGGCGCAAGACACGCCAACTTGACGCTCGCTGGGGCCTCGGATAGAGTCCCCGTCCGGGTCGTTCTCGACAGTTCGTCGCGATGCCGCACGTCGCGATTCGCCGGCGGATCCCGTCGGCCGGTACACACAGGAGGCCGGTTTGCCAGATCCCTCGCAGTCGTTCGACATGACGGTCATCGGCAGCGGGCCCGGGGGCTACGTGGCCGCCGTGCGCGCCGGCCAGCTCGGGCTCAAGACCGCGGTCGTCGAGATGGCCCCTGCCCTCGGCGGGACCTGCCTGCACTGGGGCTGCATCCCGACCAAGGCACTGCTGCACTCCGCCGAGATCCTGGACACGGCGCGGCACGCCGGCGGGTTCGGCATCCGCATCCCGGAGGCCGAGCTCGACCTGCCGGCGGTGCACAAGTACAAGACGAAGACGGTGCGCTCGAACACGAAGGGCATCGAGTACCTGTTCAAGAAGCACGGGGTCACGCTGCTGGCGGGCCGCGGTCGCCTGGCGGGACCCGGGCGGGTCGAGGTCACCCCCACGGACGGCGCACCGTACGTCGTCGAGACGAAGAACACCATTCTCGCCACCGGGTCGGCCGTGCGCGGCCTTCCGGGAGTCGAGTTCGACGGCGAGCGGGTGATCAGCTCGGATCATGCGCTGAACCTCGACCACGTACCGAAATCGCTAATCGTCCTCGGCGCCGGCGCCGTCGGCGTCGAGTTCGCGTCGATCTACAAGACGTTCGGCAGCGACGTCACCGTCGTCGAGCTCCTTCCGCGCCTGGTCCCCGTCGAGGACGACGACCTGGGCAAGGAACTCGGCAAGGCGTTCAAGAAGCGCGGCATCGCCGTGCACGTCGACACGGCGGTGAAGCAAGTCGACTCGGGCAAGAGCGGAGTGCACGTGGTCGCGGAGAAGGGCGGCAAGAAGGTCGAGCTCGACGCCGAGATGCTGCTGATCGCCATCGGACGACGACCGCTGACCGACGACCTGGGGCTCGAGGGAACCGGCGTTCGTGTCGACCAACGCGGCTTCGTCGAGGTCGACGAGATGATGCGCACCGGCGAGTCGGGCGTCTACGCCATCGGCGACATTCTTCCCACCCAGGCGCTGGCCCACGTGGCCTCGCACGAGGGGGTCGTCGCCGTCGAGCATGCCGCCGGCGGGACGCCGCACGCGGTGAACTACGACAAGGTCCCGTCGTGCACGTACTGCACGCCCGAGGTCGCCTCCATCGGGCTCGGCGAGCGCGAAGCCCGCGAACGCGGGCACGACGTGAAGGTCGGCTCGTTCCCCTTCACCGCGATCGCGAAGGCGAAGATCCTGGGCGAGACCGCCGGGTTCGTGAAGATCGTCACCGAGAGCAAGTACGACGAGGTGCTCGGCATTCACATTGTCGGTCCGCACGCCACGGAGCTGATCTCCGAGGCGACGGCGGCGCTCAACCTGGAGGCGACCGCGGAGTCCCTGTTCCAGGCGATCCACGCACACCCGACGTTGTCGGAGGCGATGGGCGAGGCCGCGCTCGCCGTGCACGATCGGCCGATTCACATTTGACCCGGAAGTAGAAGACGGAGAGCAGCATGCGCGTTGACGTGACGATGCCCCAGATGGGCGAATCGATCGCCGAGGGAACGATCACCCGCTGGATCAAGAACGTGGGCGACAGCGTGGAGCGGGACGAGCCGCTGTTCGAGATCTCGACCGACAAGGTCGACGCGGAGGTTCCGGCCCCGTCCGCGGGCGTGCTCGCGGAAGTCCGCAACAACGAGGGCGACACGGTCGAGGTCAACGCCGTGGTGGCGGTCATCGAAACGGACGCCTCGGCGGCTGTCGACGCGCCCGCTCCGAAAGCCGACAGCGCTCCGGCACCGGCCGAAACGCCCGCCCCCCCTGCGGCAGCCTCCCCTGCCCCCGCGGCGGCAGTCGCCGCCGCACCCAAGCCAGGCGTCTTCGTATCGCCCGTGGTGCGACGCATCGCGGCCGAGCACGGCATCGATCCGACGACGGTTCCCGGCACCGGAGCCGGCGGGCGCGTCACGAAGAAGGACATCAACGCGTTCATCGCCGGCGGCGGAGCCGCGGCGGCGGCCTCCGTCGCCGGAACGGCGAAGGAGACCCGGCCGGCACCGCCGCCGCCGGCAGCTCCCACACGCCCGAGCTTCGAGCCCGGCGCCCGTGAGGTGCGCGAGACGATGTCGGTGATGCGCAAGAAGATCGCCGAGCACATGACCGAGTCCAAGAGGATCTCGGCTCACGTGCAGTCGTTGTTCGAGGTCGACATGACGCGCTGCATGCGACTGCGCGCCAAGCACAAGCAGTCGTATCTCGAGCGCCACGGCACCTCGATCTCGGTGATGGCGTTCTTCATCAAGGCGGTGTGCGACGGCCTGCGCGCGTGGCCGATCCTGAACGCCTCGGTCGAAGGCGACGAGGTGGTCTACAAGAAAGACCTGAACGTCGGCATCGCCGTGGCTCTCGACTGGGGACTGATCGTTCCGGTCGTACGCAACGCGGACGACCTGTCCATCGCCGGACTGAGCAAGGCCGTGACGGACCTGGCACACCGCGCGCGCAACAAGCAGCTCAACCCGGACGAGGTACAGGGCGGTACGTTCACGATCACCAACCCGGGCCAGTTCGGCGGTCTGTTCGGGTTACCGATCATCAACCAGCCACAGGTGGGCATCCTGGGCATCGGCGGCATCCAGAAGCGGCCCGTCGTCATCGACGAGGGGATCGCGATCCGCTCGATGATGTACATCTCGATGTCGTACGACCATCGGGTGGTCGACGGTGCGGTTGCCGATCAGTTCCTGGCGGTGGTCAAGCACGGGCTGGAGAACTTCGACGAATCCCTGCTGTGACACCGGACGCGAGCCGCCTGCTCGCCCGCTGGTTGGGGCGCATCGGCTACGCCGAGGGACTCGAGTTGCAGGAACGACTGATCGCCGCGCGCAGACGCGGCGACGTCCCGGACCTGCTGCTGCTGCTGGAGCATCCGCCCGTCATCACACTGGGACGGAGTAGCGACGAGAGCAACGTCCTGCTCGACGCGGACGCGTTGCGCCGGCGCGGGATCGAGGTGCACGAAGCCGGCCGTGGCGGCGACGTGACGTACCACAGCCCGGGTCAGCTCGTCGGCTACCCGATTCTCGCCCTGCCGCGCGAACGGCGCGACGCCCATCGCTACCTGCGCGACCTGGAACAGGTGCTGATCCGCGCTGCAGCGGACTACGGATCGTCGTGCGAGCGCGAACCCGGACTGACCGGCATATGGACCGGGGGCCGCAAGCTGGCCGCGATCGGCGTCCGGCTATCGACCGGCTGGATCACCTCGCACGGGTTCGCGCTGAACGTCTCGACGGATCTCGACGGCTTCTCCGCCATCGTGCCGTGCGGCATCCGCGACCGCGGAGTCACGTCGCTGGCGCACGAGACGGGAACGGCAGACCGCGTACGTGACGTCGCGGGGGTCGTCACACGGCACTTCGGCAGCGTCTTCGGGCTGTCGCCCGACGACCGGCCGGAGCCCACCCCGGCGCTGGCTCCGCTGCTGGAGCGGAGTTATCCTGTGCGCACGGACGAGACCCGCACACGGGGCGAAGGGACCGAGACATGACCTGCAGACCCGAGAAACAGCGCCGGCCCGAGTGGCTGAAGATCCGGCTGCGCACGGGGGGCCAGTTCCGTAAGCTGCGCTCGATGGTCTCCGAGCTGGAGCTCAACACCGTCTGCACGGAGGCCCGCTGCCCCAACATCTACGAGTGCTGGAACGCCGGGACGGCGACGTTCATGATCCTCGGCGAGACCTGCACTCGACGCTGCGGCTTCTGCAGCGTGAACAGCGGCCGGCCCTCGCCGGGCGTGGATCCGCACGAGCCACAGCACGTCGGTCAGGCCGTCGAGCGGCTCGGCCTGCGCCACGCCGTGATCACGAGCGTCGACCGTGACGATCTGCCCGACGGCGGTGCGGGCCACTTCCGCGACGTGATCCGCGCCATCCGGACGCACCGCCCGGAGTGCGCCGTCGAGGTTCTGACTCCGGACTTCAAGAACAAATCCGGAGCGCTCGAGACCGTCCTCCACGCCGCGCCCGAGGTGTTCGCCCACAACGTCGAGACGGTGCCGCGGCTGTACAACACCGCTCGTCGTGGCTCGCAGTACCGCTGGTCGCTCGACGTGCTCGCCGCGGCAGCCGCGGCGCGCGACGCGGCAGGCTCGGAGATGCGGGTCAAGTCGAGCCTGATGCTCGGCCTGGGAGAACGCGACGAGGAGATTCTCGAGGTGCTGCGCGATCTACGCACGTCCGGCGTCGACGTCGTCACGCTGGGACAGTACCTACAGCCGACGCGCGAGCATCTTCCGGTCGACCGCTTCGTCACGCCCGACGAGTTCGACACCTTCCGCAAGAAAGGCATGGACCTGGGTTTCCTGCACGTGGAGTCCGGCCCGCTCGTGCGGTCGTCGTATCACGCGGAACGGCACCGGCCGGATCCGCCGGGCCTGCTCTCGATCGGCTAGGAGCCGCCCCGATCGGCCTCCGCCTTGGCCTCCGCGTCGCGCTTCAGCCGCAAGCGATCCTCGTTCGTCACCGCGCCTTCCGCCGTCGGGTACACGAACGGACCGAGGGGCCTGTCTTCCAGCGCCGCGCTCACGTCGTACGCCAGGCCCTTGACCTGCTCGGCCGTCGCGCCGACGTAGCGCCGCAGGACCTCGCCCTCCGAGTCGATCAGGAACGTCGTCGGCAAGGACGCGATGCCGCCCCAGCGATCGGCCGTATAGTCGCGCGGGCGGAGCAGCGGGTAGCTCAGCCCCATGGGCTCGAGGAACTCGAGCGCGGTCTCGTCGTCGACGCTGTCGTGCAGCACGCCGACGACCTGCACGCGGTCCGCCCCGTGGATCTGGGCCAGGTGGTCGAGCGCCGGCATCTCCTCGAGACACGGCACGCACCAGGTGGCCCAGTAGTTGACCAGGGTCAGCTTGCTCGCGGAATAGTCGATCAGCAGGCGCTCTCCGCGAAACGTGTCACCGCGTAACTCGGGAGCAGTATCTCCGGGGGCGAGCGCGAGCCCGGCGGCCTGCTCCGTGCCGGCGGCCAACAGGATCAGCGAGAGCAGCCCGCCGACGAGACGACGCTGTGTCGGGTTTCGTTGGCTCATGATTGACTCCGCTTGTTCGGGATCGGACGTGGAGCGGGAAACCGGACTCGAACCGGCGACCCCGACCTTGGCAAGGTCGTGCTCTACCAACTGAGCTATTCCCGCACCTATCGATCGCGCCCATCCAGGAAAGAACGGGCTCCACGGCAAAGTACCCCATGGCCGAGACCTCGTCAACACGGGCGAAACGCATCGATCAGATGGCGCACCTGCGTCGTGCCGTCCACGCTCTCACGGACCTCGACGACGTCGAAACGGCACGGACGCTCCAACCAACCCCGCTGTTGTAGGTAGCGCAGCGCGACGCGGGCCAGGCGGCGCTGCTTGGCGGGCGTCACGGCTTCGGCCGGCTCGCCGTAGCCGGAACCACGTCGCGCCTTGACCTCGACGAACACGATCGCGTCGCCGTCGCGAGCCACCAGATCGACCTCGCCAAGGCGGCAGCGATAGCGGCGCTGCAGGACGCTCAGGCCGCGGCGTTCGAGGGCCAGGGCCGCGGCGTGCTCTCCGCGCAGCCCGAGCCGCTGACGGGCCGCTGAGCGGCCCTGCGCTATGCGGCGCCCGTCGGCCGGCCCTTCTTCCACACGGTGCCCTGTGGCGTATCCTCGAGGACGATGCCACGCGCGGCCAGCTCGTCGCGGATCCGGTCAGCCTCCGCAAACTCACGGTTCTTGCGCGCGTCGTTGCGTTGCCGGATCAGGTCCTCGACCTCGTCGTCGATCGCGGCGTCCTGCGTCTCCACGATCGCCAGCACCTCGTCGAAACGCCCCAGCCCGGCCCGCAGCGCCTCGCGGCTCGAGACCGGAAGCGCGCCCCGGTCCATCGCGACGTGGGCCTCACGAATCAGCCGAAACAGCGCCCCGGCGGCACTACTGACGTCGAGGTCGTCCGCCAGCGCCTCGCCGAACGCCTGCACCTCTTGCGCGACACGCGCGTCGAACTCCGCGTTCTCTCCGTCCCCCGCCGGCTCGCGGTCGAGGCGGGCGATCAGGTCGTCGATCCTCTGCACTTCGCTGGTCGCCTGGTTCAGCCCCTCGATCGTGAAATTGAGCGGGCCTCGGTAGTGCGTTCCGAGCAACAACCAGCGAATCGCGCGCGGGTCGTGCCCCTTGCCCAGCAGGTCGCGCAGCGTGTAGAAGTTGCCCTTCGACTTGGCCATCTTCTCGCCTTCGACCATCAGGTGCGCCGCGTGCATCCAGTAGCGCACGAACGGCTCTCCCGTAGCACCCTCGCTCTGCGCGATCTCGTTCTCGTGATGCGGAAAGATGTTGTCCACGCCGCCGGTGTGCAGGTCGAACGTACGCCCCAGGTACTTCATGCTCATCGCCGAGCACTCCAGGTGCCAGCCGGGCCGGCCCGCGCCCCACGGGCTGTCCCACGTCGGCTCCCCTTCCTTGGAGGCCTTCCACAGCACGAAATCGCGCGCGTCGTCCTTCTCGTACTCGTCGCTGTCGACGCGCGCCCCGCTCTTCACCTCGCGGTTCTCCAGATTCGACAGCTTCCCGTACTGCGGAAACGACTCGATGCGGTAGTACAGCGAGCCCTGACTCTCGTATGTCAGTCCGTTGGCCTCCAGCGCCTTCGCGATCTCGATCATCTCCGCGATGTGATCCGTCGCCTTCGGATACTCCTCCGCGCGCTCGACGTGCAACGTCTCGATGTCCTGGAAGAACGCGTCGATGTACGGCTGCGTCGCCTGCTCCAGCGTCAGTTTCTCCGCGATCATCTTCCGGATGATCTTGTCCTCGACGTCCGTGATGTTCATCACCTGAGTCACACGGAACCCGAGGAACTTCAACGACCGCCGCAGCAGATCCTCCCACACGTACGCACGGAAGTTGCCGATGTGGGCGAAGTCATAGACCGTCGGCCCGCAGGTGTACATCCGCACGTGCCCCGCCTCGATCGGCTCGAGCTCTTCCATCTTCCGCGTCAACGTGTTGTAGATCCGCATGACAATTCCCATCGAAAAAAGTCCCGTATCCTACCAGCACCCCCAACATCGCACCGCCCCCACCAAGAAACAACCCCGACCCCACCCCCGACCGTTTCCGCAACCATCACACCGATCAACCCGATCGGGATCGCGATACGCAGACCGCCGAGGCAGGCGGGTCCACGACCTCCACGGCCACCAAAGAAAAAGGCCGCCCCGCGAACGGGACGGCCTTCGTAAAGACGAAGCGAGAGACGAGGTCTAGAAGGCCATCTTCATCGACAGTTGGAACCGACGACCGAACTCGCGGAACGCGATGTTGTTGCCGTTGATCTGACGGCCGATCTCCGCCCCGCGGTCCCAGATCTTGTACGTCCCCTCGTTCAGGAGGTTGAAGATCTCGGCCGAGAGCTGGAGGTTGAGACCACGGCCGAGGTTCATCTCCTTGGTCAGCTTGAGGTCGAAGTTGTAGTAGGAGACGTTGCGCTCGGAGTTCCGCTGACCTTTTTTGTACTGAAAACGGAATTCGGGCGGGTTGCCGGAACCCAGGTTCTGGAACTGGGGCGGCACCTGATCGAACGACGTCTGCCGCGACATCAACGAGTACGGTAGACCGGACTGCCAACTGGCGGCGCCGCCGATGCGGAAGCCCCACGGCGTGATCGTCGTGGCGCTGACCTTGACAGAGTGACGCTGGTCGTAGGACTGGTAGCCGCGCTCGTTGTCGACGAGGCTCTGGTCGTCCCCGATTTGCTGACGGTAGTCGTCCCCGTCGCCGATCGCCTCGGACCAGGTATAGGACGCCTGCATCTCCCAGCTACGGTACTGACGGCGGATCAACTCGACCACGTAGGCCTCGTAGTCGGTTTCGTTGATGTTGCTGAGATAGTACATGTTGCCCCACATCGGGCTTTGCACGTACAGATCCGGAATACCGTCCGGCACTTCCAGCCGCTTGTCGCGCGAGAGGAAATCCTCGCCGTCCGCGATCTGACCCTCCGGGACGATGATCTTACCCGCGCAATCGTCGAAACCGCTCGGACCCTGACCGTCGCCGTCGCCGTCGACGCTGTCGTACAACTCCGCGCCAGGATTAAATGGATCCGGGTAGAAGAAACCAAAACCGGGGCTGGGTTCGATCGTCGCCACGTTGCTCAACGACGCCTTCAGGCAACGACCGAGGTCGCCGGGTGCACGGTTGATGTTGACATCCTGGAGTTGATCGCGGAACTTGCGGTTGACGTAGGTCAACTTCAGCGAGGTTTCCGCCCAGACCTCCCGCTCGAACGAGATGGTGAACTCGTCGTTGTACGGCGTCCTGAGGTCGCGATCGACCACATCGACGTTGACCGCCGGGTTGACGCTACTGCGCGGCGTCGTCGGAACGAACCCGTTTGCCGTGGTCTCGGCATTGAACACGAGGCTCACGTTAGCCGGGTTGAGCTCGTTCATCGGGATTTCGAGGAAGATCTTGTCGTAGTACCTTCGTGCGGTAAGGGCGAACTTCGTCTTGTTGTTGCTCCAGGGATCCCATGCCACGGACAGCGAAGGCGAGAAGTTCGTGTTGTTGATCTCGACGTTGTCCTGGCGCCGTCGGTTCGTCGCCTGCGCGCCGGCCTTGGCGGCACTGGACAACCGCCCTCGAATCAGGTCCTCGGAGACGTTGAGCAGGATCGAGAGATCTTCTACGACTTGTTCGACGCCTTCGTACGCCGTAAAAGTATCTTGCCAGCCACGCTGCCTGCAGGCCTGGTTAGTCCCGCACTCACTGTCGACTGCCACGAAGTTCGCCTGCTCTTCGGACGGATTGAACGCGCTCCGTCCGTTGGCGTTGATCTCCTCGCGGTCGACACGCATGCCCAGCGTCAGCGTCAAGTTGCTGCGCGGCTTGACCTGATCCTCGACGTAGAAGCCCCAGTTGGTGCTCGTCGCTCGGGACTCGTTGCCGTCCGGGAATACCGCCAGGTTGGAAGCGACGATCGCCTGCCGCTCCGGCTCGGCGTCGCCGCCGTCCTCGGCATCCGTCGCTTCTTCGAAGATGAACACCTGCACGCGAGGGCCGATCTCGAGGTCGCGGAAAAACCGCTCGTTCTCGGAAACGAAGCCCATCTTGAAGCGGTGCGACATGCCCCACAGGCGGCCGCCGAACAGGGTCGCATCGGTACGGACCGTCAAGCGCTGGCTGCGCGAGTCGTTCGAGATGGGGTACGACCCGGTCGTCTCACCCGTCTCGCCGTTGAAGCACTGCGCACTGTTGAGGAAGTCGAAACCGCCGGTGCCCTCGCCGAGGCACGAGTTGGCCACGCCCTTCGTCGACGGGAAGCGTCCGAACTCGAGCTCCTGCCAGGCCACGCGGCTCTCGATGTACACGCGGGGCGAGAACGGAGCGGTCCAGGCCAGCGACAGAGTCTCGCCGCCGCGCTCGAGCCGCGACGCCGACTCGGCCGGTGTCAGGCTGGTGACGCCGAAGTTGTCGAGCTCGTACGGATCGGACTGGAACTGCAGCGCCAGCTGGTTGCGCGGTGAAACCTGCCAGGTGATCGTGTCCGAGTTGATCGTCTGATCGAACGTCTGGATCTCGAACCCGCTGACGACGTTGATCGGATCCTCACGGTCGATCAACTCGTGCGACAGCACGAACCAGACCTTGTCCTTGACGATCGGCCCCGAGAACTGGAAGCCCGGGTGGATAGTCTCGAAGTCCGGATCGCTCGTCTTGTCGAAGTCCGCCGCGCCATCGCGGTCGAACGTGCTCGAACGAATGATGAAGTCGAACACGCCCTCGAACTCGTTCGTGCCCTGCTTCTGAATGATGCGGGCAAAGCCACCCTGGGCTCGGCTGAATTCGACGCCGGCGCCGGCGGTGATGACTTCCATTTCCTCGATCGAGTTCGGGTTGACGCGACTCATGAAGCCGCCGGTCAGCGGATCCACGTTGCTGATGCCGCTGACCACGGCCTTGAAGTCGCGAGCGCGGGACCCGTGAACGTTCGGGTTTCCGTCGCCGTCCGCGTCTTGCACGCCGGGCGCCAGTGTCAGCACGTTCTGGTAGAACCGCCCCGGAACGGGCAGGTCCTGGATGAACTCGTCGCTGAACTTGGTGCTCGACTGCGTATCCTCGAGATCGACGACATCACCTTCCGCGATCACCTTGACATTCTCTTGGATCTCGGCGGCCAGCTGGACCGTGATGGGCGTCGACTGCGAGATCTGCACCCGGATGTCGGGAACACGTCGGATCCCGAAGCCGGGGAACTGGACCTCGATCACGTACCCCCTGCCGGGGCGTAAGACCGGGAACTCGACGATTCCCTGGCCATCGGTCAGCATCGCCGTGGTCTTGACGAAGCCAGTTTCGTGGCTGATGGTCACCGTGGCCCCCGGCAGTGGACCGTTCGAATCCACCACCTGCACGGTGATCCCCCCGGTCTGGGCGGACGCCACCGAAACGGCGAGTACGACGATCACGAACGCGAGCGTCGCTCTAAACAACTTCATGACAACCTCCTGCGGACCGGTCCGTACGACCCCTGTCTCTCGTGCGGAACGGGATACCCCCGTGGCAAGCTGACGACAACGGCTCAGCCGAGCGGCCGAACCGTCCGGACCAAGGTATTTACCACCGGTCCCAGACGCCGTCAACTGATCTGGGCGTATTCCCATGCTGGTTTAATAACCCTTTTCCAGTCCCGCGGCAGCGAACGTCGAGAACCCACGCGGTGACTATGCAGCAACTCGCGTTCGCGGCACGATTTGTAAACACGCGCTTTTGCCCCAAAAACCATCTCACATCAACCCAACTCGAGTTCAGTTGGGGATGCGCAGTCGCTTGATCTTCTCGTTCAGCGTCGTCGGTTTCAGCCCCAGCGTGGCGGCCGCATGCTTCTGCACCCCGCCCGAGCTGCGCAGCGCCGCCTCGATCAGCTGGCGCTCGAAGCGGGAGACGGCCTCGTAGAAGCCCACACCCTCGGGCAAGACCGCCGGCTCGGGCAGCTGCGGGGTGTCGCGCAGCTCGCGGGGCAGGCTGTCCAGCCCGATCTCCGGCCCTCGGGCCAGCACGACTCCCCGCTCGACGGCGTTCTCCAGCTCACGCACGTTGCCCGGCCAGGAGTACGCGAGCATGTGCTCGAGGGCCGCCGTGGAGAACGAGGCGACGCTCTTCCCGTTCTCGGCGTTGAAGCGCTCGAGAAAGTGGGCGGCCAGCAGCGGCAGGTCCTCGGTCCGCTCCCGCAGCGGCGGTAGTGCCAGGCTGATCACGTTGAGCCGGTAGTACAGATCTTCGCGGAACCGGCCGGCCTCGACCAGCGCCTTGAGGTCCTCGTTCGTCGCGGCCAGGATCCGCACGTCGACCGTGCGCGGCTCGACCGAGCCGAGCGGGAGAAACTCCTTCTCCTGGATCACGCGCAACAGCTTCGCCTGAACCTGGGGCGCCACGGTGCTGATCTCGTCGAACAGGATCGTGCCGCCGTCCGCCGCCTCGAGCAATCCGATGCGGTCGGTGGTCGCCCCGGTGAACGCGCCCTTCAGGTGACCGAACAGGTTGTCCTCGAGCAGCTCCGTCGGGATGCTCGCGCTGTTGACGATCAGATACGGCTCGGCCGTCCGCGTGCTGCGCCGGTGGATCGCCTGGGCCACGAGTTCCTTCCCCGTGCCCGATTCCCCGTGGATCAGGACGGTCGAGCGGCTGGGCGCCACCTGGTCGATGAAGCGGTAGACCTCCTGCATCGGGCGCGACTTCCCGACGATGCGCTCGAACCTCGAGCGTTCCTCGAGGGCACGGCGTAGGTCCTCATTCTCGCGCCGCAGATGCGTCGATTGCGTGGCACGCGCCACGAGATGCCGCACCTCGTCGTTCTTGAACGGCTTGGTCAAATAGTGGAATGCTCCGGCCTTCATCGCCTCGACGGCGCTCTCGACGGTACCGTGGGCCGTGATCATCACGACCGCGAGATCCGGATAGCGTTCGCGAATCCAACGCAGAACCTCGAGTCCGTTGGCGTCGGGCAGCATCACGTCCAGCAACACGGCGTCCCAGTCGGCCGATTCCAGGACGGACCTCCCGCCGGCGGCATCCGAGGCGAACTCGACGTCCAGCCCCTGTTTGCCGAGCAATCCGCGCAGCACGTCGATCACGACGGGTTCATCGTCGATCACCAGAACCCGGTCCGCCTGCGCGCCCTGTCTTGCCGTTTCCATGCCCTTGTTTTACCTCACACCGCTCTGGCCGACATCAGCGCCGGGAGTTCCACACGAAAACGCGTGCACTCGCCGGGCCGGCTCTCGACCTGGATGTCGCCCTCGTGCTCCTGCACGATCCCGTAGCTGACCGAGAGGCCGAGCCCCGTCCCGCGGCCCCGTCGTTTGGTGCTGAAGAACGGATCGAACACCCGCGGAAGGTCCTCGTCGGCGATACCCCGACCGTCGTCGGCCACCTCCAGCACGATCTTCGCACCGGCCAGGCGGGTCGCAACCGAGATCGATCCGCTGCCGTCGACGGCGTCGCGCGCGTTGATCAGCAGGTTCAACAGGACCTGCTGCAGCTTGCCGCGGTCGCCGCGCAGCACCGGCAGGCCGGGCTGCAGATCGACGTGCATGTCGATGCGACAACCGCGCAGCTGGGGCTCGAACAGTTGCAACACTTCATGCGTCGTCTCGTTCAAATCGACGGTCTCCGCCGTTCCGCCCGCGGGGCGAGCGAGATTCAGCAGTGAGTGCGTGATGCGGGCGGCGCGCGTCGTCTCGTTCTCGATCTTACGCAACGTCTCGACCTGCGGGGCGTCGGGCGAACACTCCTCGATCAGCATCTGTGCGTAACTCGAGATCCCCGTCAGCGGCGTGTTGATCTCGTGGGCCACTCCGGCCGCCATCATGCCCAGCGAGGCCAGGCGCTCCTGGCGCAGCATCTGCTCTTCCAGCTTGACGCGCTGGGAGACGTCGTCGAACGTGACGACGGTGGCCCCCGCCGCGTCGCGGCCCGCCGCCGGGGAGATCGCCATGTTGACGATCAGGCGCTGCCCCCTCGGGTTGACCAGGCCGAGTTGGAAGATCCGCGCCTCGTCCGACACCGCGGCCGCCCGACTCTCGCCTCGGATCCGGCGTGCGACGTGCAGCGGAAAGACGTCGTCGAGGCTGCGACCCACGGCCGCGGCGCGATCAGTCCCGTACGCGTCCTCGAGCGCTCGGTTCCAGGCCTGGATCCGGCCCTCGTCGTCGAGTAGCAGCAGGCCGACCGCGCTGCTCTCGAGGATCTGCTCTTGCTGCGCGTGCAGCCGTTCGACCTGCTCGGCCCGGCGCCGCACTTCGCTCAACAGCCGGGCCGCCTCGATGGCCGAGCCCGCGTGCGCCGCGAGCGTCCCGAGCAGCGCGCGGTCCTCCCGGTTGAGCGGTTCTCCCGGCGGCTCTCGGTCGTCGAGGGCGATCAGCGCGCTGACGCGCCCCTTGACCTTCATCGGAAACACGTAGCGCGCCCGCGGCAGGACTCCACGCGCCGCCTCGTCCGCCTCGATGAACGCAAACCGCTCCAGTCGCTCCATCGTGTCGGGACGGAACCGAATCCGCGTGGCCGGCGACTTGCCGAGCACGTCCTCGAACTCCCGCTCGCCGGCGCGGACCAGCACCTCGACCGACTCCACGTCGAGGGTCTCCCGCACGCGTTCCTTCAGCCGGCCGAGCAGCGATGCCAGGTCGGTCTCGGCGTTCAGCTCGCGAGCCCAGTCCAGCAACGTCGCGCGGTAGCTGTACCGCTTGCGATAGAACATGCGCTCGACGCCCACGGTGATGCGCGCACGCATCGCCGGGTAGGTCACGGCCATGACCAGCAGTCCGACGTAGCGTGTCGCGCTGCGCGAGAGATCGAGCCAGGTGTCGACGCCCTGGCGCAGCAGGAAGACCGCCGCGGCGTAGATGGCGAACGCGCAGACGACGGCGCTGCTCTCGGCGACGCCGCGGAGGACCATCACATCGAGGTCGGCCAGCCTGGACCGGGCGCCGAGCGCCACCGTGCCCAGTGTGGGCACGAGCAGCAGCGGCAGGATCGAGACGAAGTGAACCCAGGTCGGCTGCCGAGCGGACTCGAAGGCCCGGGGCGCCACGTGCAACAACACGTAGGGCCCGAGGCCCAGCGCCAGGCTCCAGAACAGCCAGCGGCACTGGCTGCGCCGCGTCGAGGACGACGAGACGACGCGCGCCTTGGCCAGCACGGTCAGGGCGAAGACGAGCGCACCGGCCAGCAGGACCGAGTCGAACCGATCGCGTACCGCGTGCGCGGGCGTGAGGCCGGCGACGACGGCCAGGGCCAGCGAGATCGAAGCCAGGCCGTAGCCGGCGTAGCGACAGGACGCCTCGCGCCGCAACACGCCCCGCCCGACGATGACCCCGAGGTGCAACAGCAGGGCCGGGGTGGCCGAGATCGCGAGCGCGCCGAGCCAGAATGCCATCCGGTCGCCGGCGGACTCCGCCGCTGGGCGACCGAGCAGCAGGCGGCAGAAGCAGGCCAGCGCGAGCAGGGTGTAGACCCTGGACCCGCGAGCGCCGGGCTGCAGGACCGTCATCGCGACGGCGGAGACCAGGAAGGCGAGGCCGACGAGCGCCTCGACCCAGGCGATCCCCTCGGCTGCGGCGGAGACCCGTGGCGGGAACGACGCCGAGACCAGCAGCAGCAACCCCGGCGCCGCGACCAGCACCGATGTCGTCCAGACCGATTGACCCCTGCGTCCGGGCAAGGTCGGCTCCAGGCCCCCCTGACATCGTGGAACTCGAACGATCTCTCCGAGACAACGTCCGAGCCCCTCGATTATACCGGGAGTCGTGGCCGGAACGTGGTGCTTTTCCTTGTCAATCCTCTCGTCCGGTTCAAGAATGGACCCTGGGCAGGAGAACGAACGATGCAATCCCCCTCGAAGCGCGCCTGGATTCGGCCGGCGGTCCTCTCGTTGACGACCGTCGTGGCCCTGGCTGTTTCCGCGGACTTCCGCGCCGCACCGGAGATCGACATCATCCGCCGCCCGCGCCTGGCCCTGATCGTGAGCCCGATCACCGCCGGGGTTCCGCGGGAGGCGTCGCCCCCCCCGTACCGGCTGGAGCTCGAGGGCAAGGACGACGAGCTGCGGTTCGACGTGCTGTGGCCCGACCCGGGCGAATCGTCCACCCTGCACCTGCGCGCCGCCGAGCAGGCGACGCTTCCCGGTCACGAACGCTCGATCCGCATCGACGCCCGGCTGCGCACTCCCGACGGGCGCGAGGTCACGGAGGCGCGGACGCTGGGATTCAGCGAGCGATCGACCACCCTGTTCGAGGTGTTCCGCATCGCCGGCAAGCCGCTGACCGTCGCCATCGACCTCGACGTGACGATGGAGACCCGCGTGTCTCCGATGCCGGTGGCCGATCGCCCCGTGCTGCTGCGCCTCGAGATCCAGCGCGTCGACGGCGAATCGACGATCTCGCTCGAGACCAACGACCTGCGCACGCTGGTCGGGCGCTCGACGTCGTACTCGTTTCGGCTGGGCAGCCTGCCGGAGTCCGAGGCGGCGGAGATCCGCCTGCGCCCCCTGCGCGTGGTCGGGGAGCTGATCGAGCTGCAGGCGCAGGTGTCCGGCACGCTTCCGGACGGCGAGCGGGTGACGCTGGCGGCCCGCAACGAGCAGTGGGTGATCACGCGCGGCACGACTTCCGCTCTCTCGTTCGAGACCGGCGAGCCACCGCAGGGCTATCGATTTCTCGTCACGCCGGACTTCTGAATCCCGGCGCCTTACCCGCGTTCGCCTCCGCTGCGCTATCATCGATCGCGGGCATTCGGGGAGGAACGTGCGTGCCGATCGACGAACGCGAAGTCAGGCACATCGCGCAGCTCGCGCTCCTGGATCTCGACGCGCAGGCCCTCGAGCGCCTGCGGCGCGAGCTGGGCTCGATCCTCGACTACGTGGCGCTGCTCGACCAGCTCGACGTCGACGACGTGCCGCCGACGCGAGGCGCCGGGACCGAACGCCGGCTGCGTGACGACACGGAGTCCACCTCGCTCGCCGTCGCCGAAGCCCTTTGCAACGCTCCCGATTCCGCCGAGGACCACTTCCGGGTTCCTCGCGTCATCAAGGGATGACCGACCCGGCACGCCTCAGCGCGAGCGGCATCCGCGCTCGCCTCGACGAGGGTCGAGCAAGCAGCGTGGAGCTCACGCGTGCGTGTCTCGAGCGCGTTCGTCGCGCCGACGGCGAGCTCGGCGCCTTCGTGCGGCTCAACCCGGAGGCCGAGCGCGAGGCGGAGGAGGCGGACCGTCTCATCCGGGAAGGCCGCGCGGGGCCGCTGACCGGCATCCCGGTGGCGGTCAAGGACAACATCAACACCGCGGGACTCGAGACCGGGGCCGGCTCGAGCGTGCTCGCCGGGTTCGTCCCGCTGCGCGACGCGACGGTCGTCGCGCGGCTGCGCCGGGCCGGAGCGGTCGTCCTGGGAAAGACGAACCTCGACGAGTTCGGTATGGGGTCGTCGACCGAGAACTCGGCTCACGGTCCGACGCGGAACCCGAACGACCTCGAGCGGGTGCCCGGCGGCTCGAGCGGCGGCTCCGCCGTCGCGGTGGCCGCGGGGATGGCCCCCCTGGCGCTGGGCAGCGACACCGGCGGGTCCGTCCGCCAGCCCGCCGCCTTCTGCGGCGTCGTGGGGATCAAGCCGACCTACGGCCGCGTGTCGCGCTCGGGCCTGATCGCGTTCGCGTCCTCGCTCGACCAGGTCGGCGTGTTCGCCGCGGACGTCGAGGGGGCCGCGTTGCTGCTCGACGGCATCTCCGGCGAGGACGCCGGGGACCAGACGTCGTTGAGCACGGATGCGCCGGTGACGCCCGCGACGTTCGACGGGGACGCGCACGGGCTGCGGGTCGGAATCCCGCGCGAGTACGTCGGGGCCGGGCTGGACGCCGGGATCCGCGGCGGCATCGACGCCGCGGCCGACGCGCTTTCCGCGGCCGGGGCCGCGGTCGAGGAGGTATCGCTGCCGCACACGCGGTACGCCGTGCCGACGTACTACCTGATCGCGACCGCCGAGGCGTCGAGCAACCTGTCGCGCTACGACGGCGTGCGCTTCGGCGCGCGAAGCGGCGGGGGCGGCGGGGGCGGCGGGGGCGGCGACCTGCCGCAGATGTACCGCGGCACGCGCACGCAGGGCTTCGGGCCGGAAGTGCAGCGGAGGATCCTGCTCGGCACGTTCGCCCTCTCCTCGGGTTACTACGACGCCTTCTACGGCAAGGCCCAGCGCGCTCGGACGCTCGTGCGACGAGACTTCGAGGAACTGTTCGACCGGGGCGTCGACCTGTTGCTGACCCCGACGACTCCGACCCCGGCGTTCCGGCTGGGCGAGAAACTCGACGACCCCGTGGGGATGTACCTGTCGGACGTCTACACGGTGACCGCCAGTCTGGCGGGCCTGCCGGCCCTCTCGTTGCCCGTGGGGCTCACCGGCGACGGGCTGCCGATGGCCTGCCAGTTGATCGGGTCGCACCTCGGCGAGGCGACCGTATTCCGCGCCGCGTTCGCGATCGAATCGCGCCTGACCGGCACCGGAGCGTCCGATGCGTGATCGCGCACGGCGCAACGTCCTCGCGCTCGCTCTCGGGACTCTGCTCGCCTGCACGCTGAGCTCCACCGGCGCGCCGCGCGCCGAGGAAAAGGACACTCCACGCTCCCGGGACGCGGCCGGGATCCTGCCGCTGAGCCGCGACCTCGCAGTGCGCATCGCGCGCGGCCGCGAGATCGAACTCGTCGTGCACCCGCGCAAAGACGACGACTACGACTCGATCGCAAGCCGCTTCACGGGGCGCGCCGAGCAGGCCTCGCGCCTGGCCTCGTTGAACGGCGACCGGCCCGGCGCCCCGCCGGATCGCGTCGGGATCCCGCTGGCCATGCTGGCCGACAGCTACCGCCGGCTGGTGCTGCGCAACCTGTTCCCGGTCGACCGACGCGACGGAGACGATTGGATCCACGTCGCGCGCTCGGGCGCGCTGCCGACGTACGACGAAGGGTTGTGGCAGCTCGCCGAGTGGTTCACCGGACGCGGCGAGAACTTCGAGGAGCTCATGCAGGTCAACGGGCTGAAGTCGCCCGAACTCGCCGCGGACCAGGCCGTGCGAATTCCCGCGCGGCTGCTGCACCCCGCCCTCGTGCCGCGGATGATGTCCGACGGCGGCGTGCTCAGCTTCAGCGCGGATTCCCGCGGGCCGTTCGCCGCCTACCCGCTCAAGCCCGGCGAGGCGGTCTACTCGTCGGTGATCGTCCGCTTCACCGGCCGCACGCAGGCCGAGGACGTGAGCACGATCGCGGAGCAGTTGCGCCGGCGCAGCGACATCGGCGACCTGCACGACATCCCGGTCGGCTTCGAGGTGAAGATCCCGCTCGATATGCTCGAGCCGGACTTCCTGCCGGCGGGGCACCCCCGCCGGCGCGAGGCGGAGGCGGCGCGTGTCGAGCTCGAGCGAGAGCTCGAGCGGGCGCCGGTCGCCGGCACGCGCGACGGCCTCGCGGGAGTCGTCGTGGTCCTCGACCCCGGACACGGCGGTCGCGATCTGGGCACGATCAACAACGGGATCTGGGAGCACGACTACGTCTACGACGTGGCCTGCCGTCTGAAGCACAAGCTCGAGCGCGAGACCGCGGCGCGCGTGCTGCTGACGCTCGAAGATCGCCAGACCGGCTGCTCGCCGTCGGCGCGCGACAAGCTCAACGCCAATCACCAGGGGACGATCCAGACCGACCCGCCGTTCCTCGCCACGAAGAAGGGACAGGCCAAGCTCGGCGTCAACCTACGCTGGTACCTGGCCAACTCGATTTACGGCAAGGAGGTCAAGAACGGGACCGACGCGGACCGAGTGGTCTTCGTCTCGTTGCACGCCGACAGCCGGCACGCGTCGCTGCGCGGCGTGATGGTCTACGTCCCGGGGGCCGCCTACCGCACACGCACCTACGGCTTCAACACGAAGTTCTACAACCAGTTCCGTGAAGTGCGAGAGCGCCGACACGTGCGCTTCTCGAAGAAGGACCGCGTCCGATCGGAGGCCGTATCGCGCAAGTTCGCCGATTCCGTCGTCGACGCCTTCGGCGACACCGGGCTCCCGGTTCAGCCCTACCAGCCCGTGCGCAACCGCATCATTCGGGGCAAGTCGCGTTACGTGCCGGCCGTGATCCGCAACAACACGATCCCGAACAAGGTCCTGATCGAGATGGTCAACCTCAGCAATCGCGAGGACGCGGCGCTGCTGGCGTCGGCGCGACACCGCGACCGGCTGGCCACGGCCGTGCAGCGGGCCCTGTTCGACTACTTCGGCGAGGACCCCGGTCCGCTGGCCTCCGCCAGGCCCTAGCAGGCCGTTGAAAAACCGATGATCGGCAGGGGTCGCAGGATTTGTTGGAGCGGGCTTGCGGTGCGCGCGATCGCGATCTGAAAGCGAAAGGTCGCAGACGGTTCCCCGATGAG
>JAAELQ010000145.1 GCA_024226515.1 bacterium | reverse complement strand
GAGCGCGAGCAGCGGCTGCTCGAGGGCGAGCTCGACGAGCAGGTCGACGCCCTGGTCGAGATCCTGCTCGAGCGCGGGCTCTACGGCACCTGGCAACGCGCCGGCGAGGCCGCGGTCAGACCGCCGATCGATCGTTCGCCGGCCGGCGGCAAGGCGGTCTGGGTGGTCGCCGAGACGCTGGGCGGCGAGCTGCGCCCGGTGACCTTCGAGCTGCTGGGCAAGGCCGCCGAGCTCGCCAGCCGCTACCACGGCGAGGTCGCGGCCGTGCTGCCGGGGAACGGTCTCAATCGCCACGTCGCGGCGCTCGCCGCCTACGGCGCCGACGTCGTCTACCTCGCCGACGACCCTCGGTTGAGAGACTATGGTACGGACGTCGTGACCACCCTGCTGGCGGCGGCGATCGAAAAATACCGGCCGGGCGTCGTGCTCTTCGGCTCGACCGCTATCGGCCGCGACCTGGCGCCGCGCCTCGCCGCCCGTCTCGATCTCGGCCTGACCGGCGACTGCATCGATCTCGAGGTCGACCTCGGTGGCCGGCTGGTCCAGTACAAGCCGGCCTTCGGCGGCAACGTCGTGGCGCCGATCTTCTCGCGCACCTCGCCCGAGATGGCGACGGTGCGTCCCGGCATGTTGACGCCGCCGGCGCCGGCCCCGGGCCGGCAGGCGCGGATCTGCCGCCTGGACACCAGCCGCTTGCCGGCGAGCCGCATGCGGGTGGTCGCGCGTTCCGAGTCGGAGGCCGCCGCCGCTGTGGCGCTCGACAACGCCGAGATCGTCGTCGGCGTCGGCAAAGGCCTCGGCGGCCCGGAGAACCTCGCCCGGATCGCCGAGCTGGCCGAGGTCCTGGGCGGTGCGGCGCTCGCCGCCACCCGCCCGGTCGCCGACCTCGGCTGGCTGCCGCGCCGGCACCAGGTCGGCCTCACCGGCCGGGCGATCGCCCCCGAGCTCTACGTCGCCGTCGCCCTGCGCGGCGCCCTCGAGCACACCGTCGGCATCCGCAACGCCGG
>JAAELQ010000144.1 GCA_024226515.1 bacterium | reverse complement strand
TTATAACATGAATGGAACATAGATGCCTAAACCTCACAAAAATAAATAATTTTAGCTATAACTTATTAATTTTTTAAATAATTTTTATTTGAACTGCGTGATTTTGCAGGAATTGGTTCCGTACCTCTAACCGGTCCCATTTTTTTTCATCCATTTTTCTACCTCATTGATTAGTACATACATTATATAGCTTGTAACTATTTGATACCGTTGATACATACATGATGTGTACATATACTCAAAATGTATACATAAATCAATGAAGTTTTAATAAAGCGGGTCCTGTTACTATGCCGGTCAAAAGCGTGGGTAAGTTGTAAGGAGAGTATCACTATAGAAAAAAATACTGTTTAAAGGCTCAAATAATCCCGTGAGGCATATTAAATTAAACAGCGCACTGTTTACCATCAGCACTTTCTATTACGACCTCCTTGCCCTCCATTTTGAGCCTGGTAGCATATATGATTAGTTGAAGAGGTTCGAAGTCCTGCTCATTAATGATTAC
>JAAELQ010000143.1 GCA_024226515.1 bacterium | reverse complement strand
GTCTGCGCGCGTGCGTCGGCGTCGGTCAGGGGAGTGCCGGCGGCGCCGTACGTGCGTGCGCTTTTTTTTTCCGTGGTCCGGCGCTGACCGAGATCTACGCTGTTGGCCTCCTCGAGGTTCTCGCGATCGATGCCGCGGCGGTCGATCTCGGTCAGCCGATTGCCGGCGGCATCGTAGGTGGAGGCCATCTGGTACCGCTCGGCGCCGTCTCCGGCGGCCGGATCGGTGCGCAGCACCAAGCGGTTCAGGGCGTCGTACTCAATGTCGGTGGTGTGGCCGCGACGGTCGGTCTCGCTCAGACGGTTGCCAACAGCGTCGTAAGTGACGCTCGTGGCGTTGTCGAGCGGGCCCACCGTCCGCTCCAGGCGATTCAGGATGTCGTACTCGAAGCTCGTGGTCAGCTCGCGGGCGTCGGTCTCGGTCAGCCGATTGCCGGCAGCGTCGTAGGTGAAGACGAGCCTGCGCTCCTCGGGCAGGTCCTGCCACACCAGGCGGTCGAGGGCGTCATAGAGGGTCTCGGTGCGGTGGCCACGGGCGTCGATCTCGGCGATGCGCCGGCTGCGGGCGTCGTGCTCGAAACTGGCGACCGCGCCGAGACTGTCGGCGGTCGAGGTCAAGCGGTTGAGATCGTCGTAGACGTTGGTGACCACATTGGCGTTGGCACGGCGCTCTTCGGTCAGGTTGCCGACGCCGTCATAGTCCATCTCGGTCACGGCGTCGCCGGCATCGAGGTGAACGGTGGTCCTGCGCTTGCGGTTGCGCTCGTCGTACTCGTGACTGACCACGTGGCCACGGGCATCGATCTGGCGCAAGACGTTGCCGACGTCGTCATATTCGATCGCCTGACTGTGGCCTTCGGCGTCAACGCTGGTGATCAGGCGGTTGGCCTGGTCGTAGACCAGCTCGCGCACCTGATCTTCGGGCTGGTTGAGGAGGGTGGAACGGATCAAGTTGCCGTTGCCGTCGTAGGCGTTGCGGGTCACGCGACCCTCGGGCTCGACGGTCTCGAGCAGGCGGTTGAGCTCGTCGTAGACGTGCGACGTCTCGCGCCCCAGGGCGTCGAGCTCGAGCACCTTGTTGCCCTCGCCGTCGTAACGGATGTGGTGGGTCACCCACTCGCTGCCCAGACGGCG
>JAAELQ010000142.1 GCA_024226515.1 bacterium | reverse complement strand
TTGGATTCCGCCGAACCTGTACAACCTCTGGAACCTCGACGGCGGCATCGACGGCGACGGCGACGGCGTGGACATCGACGACTACGAGCGCCCCGCCGCCGAGTTCATCTCCGGCACCGCGCGGTGGAACGTCGGACGCGTTCTCTCCGACACCGACGGCGACGGGTTCACCGACGCCTTCTGGAACCTCGCCCCCACGCCCGTCACCGACGGCGTCCGGCACATCGTGTCGGTGTCGATCGTGGACAACAGCTCGATGCTCAACGCGAACGTCGCGACGCGGTTCGATCCGCTGACGTCGGCGGGCCGTACGCCCGCGGACCTGGCCCTCTTCGGCGAGGGGAGCGACTCGATCGATCCGGACGAGTACAACTGGCGTACCGGGCTCCTGGACTCGTTCGTCAACACCGGTCGAGGCATCCTCCAGTTTCCGTCCGGTGTCGACGCGGGGCTCGTGTACAGCCAGGCGCGGTTGCAGGCGCACTGGTGGGCGGGGGACAACGGTTCGGACCCCTACGACGCCGTGGCCGACTGGACGGATTTCACCGCCGCCGTCGGCGTCTACGATCGGCCCGACTTCCCCACCCTCCTCGCGAACCCGTTGGAGCGCCGGCTCTACTGGCTCTACTCCGGCACCCGCCCGCTCGAAGCCTCGTTCGGCCTGACGCCGTTCTCGCTCGGCGACGAGCTGGAGCTTCGGATGTTCAACGGGCAGAACTACGCCCGTGTCTTCAGCCGCTTCGAGCGCGCGCTGAACGTTCAGGACGTGAGCAGTAACTTCCCGAACGCTGACAACGTCGAATACGACGTGATGCGCTCCGATCGTTGGTTCCGGGAGTCGAGCGCCCAGATCGGGGCGCCTCCCCAGGTCGGCGGGCTCCGCAATGCCCAACTCCTGCACGACCTGCGACACCGCACGACGTTGTTCTCCGGG
>JAAELQ010000141.1 GCA_024226515.1 bacterium | reverse complement strand
TCGTGTCGTGCAAGCAACAGAACCAGGATCAACCGCTGGGAGAGTTCTTCGTCGATGATATCGCCGTTGCTGCTCCCGCGTTGTCGCAAGTGCGAGACATTGTCTTGAGGTCGCGCTAGGGAGCACCAACCCGAACAAACAAGAACGAGGCATGGCGGGCGGAGAAACCGCCGATGCAAAAGGAGAGTAACTATGACCGCAGCTGATCGATCGCGAGCGTGCACACAGTTAGTCCGGCTGGCTGTTGTCGGGGCCGTGTGCGCAACGTTATTTGCGTCACCGTGGGCAGCCGAGGGGGAATCTGTAGAAGAGATGATCACCCGGGCTGTGCGCACGGAGACCGCAAAAGAATCCACAAACGCCGCAGACCAGGGAGTTGGGTTGGCGGGCGCTTTGACCGACTTCGCGTCGCTACTTACGGCGAACGTGGACAGCGTCGGTCTCGACGAGACGGACGAGGCACTGACGATCACCTGGAACCCGAAGTGGTTTAGCAAGGTCTCTCCGCAGTTTCGAGCGTCGATGCGCACGAACCCGGAGCTCTATGAGCCACTGGCAGAGGCTCTCGCCAACGCTGGGGAGGCCGAGTTCGCATCGACACTCGCGGATGGGTTGGACACCTTCGACGACGTTACGTTCTCCGTTGCGCTGGCGTTGAACACCGGAAAACTGGGCCGAGAGCCGACCGGCGAGGGGTCGGTGGAATCACTTCCCGCCGGTGTCACGTACGAAGAGATCCAGCAAGAGCTGCGCAGAGTGCGAGCGGGTACCAGCCAAGAGTCCGACGACAGCGCACTAGTCATGGATGCGGAGAAGATCGACAACGAGCAGTTCTTCTTCCGACTTGGCGCGCGCGAGCGCTCGGACGAAGTCGGACCCGACGTCGTGTTCTTCAGCGTCAACTGGGAGCAGAAGATCGGAGACTCGAGCTGGCAGTACTCCGTCGCTGGCGAGTACTCGGACTACGACGACTACATCTTCGGACCGGCAGGTTCGCCGATCGCGGATATCGTCGTTCCGTCGATGGATCAGGGGACATTCAAGGCCGCCCTCACCGGTCGGCTTCGACCCCTGTCGTCGGGCTTGCAGGCTCCGTTGGTGGACCTCGTTGCACAGTACATCGATCCGGAAGACGAGTTGATGAACGAGCGCACCATCGCGAGTCTGAGCGTAACGCAGGCCATCAGCGATGGCGTCGGACTGTCCGTTGGTGTCGTGTACTCCAGCGATCCGGAGTTCCTCGACGATGTCGACAGCGAGTGGTCCGCGCGCGTTGGCCTGCGAACCCGGTTCGTGACCGGAAAGAAATAGTCGAACGGTACGGTCTCGGAGAAAGGCGCCTCGCGGAAGCTCCGCGGGGCGCCTTGAATGCGGTGATCAGCGCCGCGACCGATCGAATTCAGCGTTCCGTCGCCAGCAGCGCCTCGATCGAGAAGCCGGCGTGTCGCGGGCCGATGCCGACGGAAAGCGCATCCACGTCGCGAATCAACTCGTCGCGCAGCACGAGCTGGGACGGGCTGAGCGGTTCGGTCGGCGTCTTGAACCGCGTGACCGGGGACCGATGGAAGCATGCCACGGTCAACGCGCAAGCGATCGCGACCACGAGTACGAGCCTGGCGGACCGTTTCACTCGCACGCGCCGATCACCGCGTCGCGTCCGCTATTCCCCCAGGAGCCCTTGACCACGCCCGCGCGTGGACGCAGCACGTAGAAGTAACCGTCGCCGGCGGGCGGTGTGCCGGAAGCCACGATCGACGATGAACCCGCGCGGCAAGCCAGCCCCGCAGCCGACGACGCATCTCCCTGCGCCCTCATCGTCGAAAGCAGACCCCGGGCGAGATCGTATTCAACAGCACCGGGCGTCGAATCCCACGACAGACCCGTCACGCTGTTCCAACCAAGGCCCGCCGCGGACGCCCCGGAGACCGGAGAGCCGGTGACCATCACACCGGCTCCCGGCGAGCCGACGAACACGGTCGACGGCTGGTTCGGGTCGATGTGGATCGGAACGGCAAAGGGCCAGTCCAGCCCGTCGAGCTGCGTCCAGCTCTGACCGTCGTCGGTGCTGCGCAGCACGCCCCTGGACTGCGCGTTGTAGCCGCCGTCGCTCATCGCGCTGGACGAGGTGCTGTAGATCACGGTCGTGTCGGCCGGCGAGACGGCAACGCCACGCAGGTAATCATCCACCAGCAACTGGGTCCAGGTGTCGCCCGAATCCTGGCTGCGGTACAGGCCTTTTCCGGAACCGAACACCGCGGCATAGATCCAGCCCGGTCGGAGCGGATCGACCTCGATCGCAGAGACACCCTCCCAGTAGCGCGTCCAGAACTGGTTGCCCTCGCTGCCGGTCATCGCCGCCGTGCCGACCGGGTCCCATGTGTTCGGCGCACCGCCGGCCGTCGAGCGCCAGAACCCCTGCGCCCCCGCCGCGTAGACGACGTCCGAGTCGAACGGGTCGACCGCGGTGAAGTGGCAGCCGTTGCAATCGAAGACCGGGGACCACGTCAGGCCGTCGTCGACGCTCGTGAACACGTCACCATCGGAGGTCGCGAACAGCTTCCGGTTGTTGACCGGACTACCGGGGTCGACGGACAGTCCGGCCATCGACGGGCCGCTCCAGGCGGTGGCGGGATCGGACCACGTCAGGCCGGCATCCACGCTGCGCAACATCGTGTGCGTGCCGTTGACCGAAGGCGCCTGAGCGGCCCAGACCACGCCGGCTCGCGTCGGATCGGCGAGGACGGTGAGCGTGTTGCCTCCGCTGATCCCCCAGTTGCCCGTCGTATCGGGGTGGTTGCAACTGCGCCAGCTTCCTCCGTAGTCGTCGCTGCAGAACGTCCCGAGGTCGTAGAAGCCGACGTAGATGTTGCGCGAGTCGGCGGGGCTGATCTCGAGATCGAACATGACGACGTTGTCGACGCCGCGCGACTGCCAGCGTCCGGGCGAAATCTCGTCGGTGAACAGACTCCCGAAGGTCTGTCCGCCGTCGAAGGTGGCGTAGATCCACTGACCGTTGGCCCAGAACAGCGCGTCCGGATCGGACAGATCCTCGCCCAGCGTCTTCGAATCTCCGTTGAAGCTGCCGCCGTACGACCAGTAGGCTTCGGTCCAACCTCGGTCCCAGTTCAGCAGGTCGCCCGTGCGCGTCCAGTTGGCTCCGCCGTCGGTCGACTCCCACACGCCGCGCTCGGGATCCCAGTCGAACTGGTTCTTCACGTCGATCAGGCGCAGGACGGTTCCGCCGGATGCCGGCCAGATGATGCCCGTCCGCTGCCCGATCTCGGACCACGTGTCGCCGCCGTCCACGCTCTTGTAGATGTTGCCGCCGCCGGGGTCGAGGCTGACGCAGTCGTATCCGGGCTCCCACACGTCGCCGTAGGTGGTGACGTAGAGCGTGCCGGGATGATCGCGGTCGACGGCGAAGTCCATGACCTGGCCGACCGCCGGCGCCAGCTGCACCCAGCTCGCACCGCCGTTCTGACTGCGGTAGACGCTGGGCGGTCCGCAGTTGAAGCGTCCCTCGCCGGCCAGCAGGTACACGGTGTCGGCGTCGGTGGGATGGACGAACAGCTCCAGGATGCGCAGACCCGACGGCAACGTACCGTTGCTGATCCGGCTCCAGGTCAAACCGTCGTCCACACTGCGATAGACGCGGCCGTCGTTGGAGTTCCAGACCGGATGGTAGGCGGCGTAGCCGGTACCCGGTGCGGTCGCCGAGATCTCGACGTCGGATATGTACCCCGAGCTCAGCACCCGGGTCCACGTCGCACCGGAGTCCGCGCTGCGGAAGATCCCGCCGTCGGTTCCCAGGTAGAGGATCGATGCATCCACCGGGTCGAAGCCGATGCCTCCGACGTGCGTACGGGTCAGACCGTCGGCCGCACCGATCACGTCCCAGCTCCGGCCTCGATCGAGCGAGCGGTAGGCTCCGCTCAGGTCGCTTGCGGCCAGGGTGATTCCGGTTGGTCCGGCTCCCGCCGTCGCGAAGGCTCCGCCCCCGCCGGGGTTGGTCCTCCACCAGTCGGTCGGAGTCCCGGCCGCCACGACGAGAAACGGAGCGACGACGAGCCCGATCGATAGCTTCAACAAGCCTCTTCGCGTGTCACTCACAGGCCGACACGGCGCGCACGTAGTAGTAGAAATCGGTGGACGCGGCGAGCGCCCCCGGATCGACGTAGCTCGTACCGGACACGGTGGCCAGCAGCGTCGAGCCGGGATCGCCCGGCGCGAACGGCTGGTCGCCACGCCAGACCTCGTAGAGCGTCCCGGCGGGTGCGCCGCTCCACTCGAGCTGGAGATCGGCGCCGCCCTTGTCGGCGAGGATCGTCGGTGTGCCGGCCGGCAGGAATCCGGTGTAGAGCCCGGATCCGTACAGGCCCGCCCCGTAGGCGCACGGCTGCCCGGCGCCGCCCGCTCGTGCGCCCTTGCCGACCGGGATCTCGGACAGTACGAGCGTGGCCATCGCCGACGTGCCGAGCGTCTTGAGGAACCCGCGCCGATCCCAGGTTGCCCGTACCGTCATTGGCCGTTCACGAAGATCAGGTTCGATCCCGGCACGCCGCTGCCGCCCGTGGCGCCGAGAACGTTGTCCTTGACGGTCCCGATGACCTGGCAGTGGTTGGTCGAGCCGCCGAGGTAGAACCCGTAACGCTGGTAATACCCCCGTCCGCCGTCCGGTCCCTCGTTCTTGTCGTACGCGCTGCAACCGACCAGCTGGATCCGGGAGCCGGAAGCCAGGTGGAATCCGTCGTAGGTCGAGGTCGGCGCCGCCTCGTTCCAGCTGTTGGAGTCGGCGTGACAGCCCACCAGCGAGTTGGGACCGGTCGTCATGTAGAACCCGTGCTGAGCGTTGTCCTGTGACTCGCAGGCGGAGAACTGGTTGCGAGGAATCAGGATCTGGAATCCGGACAGATCCGAGTACCAGGCCTTGCAGTTGGTGAAGCGATTGTTGGCCCCGTTGACGTAGAACCCACTGCCGGTCGCGCTCCCGCACTCGCACTGCGTGTAGAACGAATCGACGGCGTCGACGAAGAAGCCGTGGGCCACGGTCTGCCCCTCTTCCCCGACGTTGAACACTCGAACGCGGGACACGCAGGCCGCCCGCATGTTGGGGCCGTCGATGTGGAAGCCGTGGCGCCGGGTCGCCAGAATGTAGATGTCGGTGAAGTAATGCGCGGCTTCCGAGCTCTCGTCGAAGAAGTCGCGTGTCGTGATGTTGAAGTAGATGCCCTTGACGTCGGCGCCCTGATAACGATTGCCGTCGATCGCCAGGTACCCGACAGCCGCCTTGTCGATCGTGTCGTCGATCGGTTCGATCACCGCGCCCGGCGAGCTCCCGTCAAACGCGTTCCACGTGCCCACGGCCTTTAGCGTGGTCGCCCTTCCCTGCCCGAACAGCATCGTCCGGCGCCGCATGCGGACGGCTCCCGAACAGACGAACGTGCCCTGCGTGAGTTGGACCCGCCCCCCGAGCGGGGCCAGACCGTCGATCGCCTGATTGATCTGAATCTGGTCGTCGACCCCGTCGCAGACATAGTCCGCCTGTTGCTGGACCGCGACGGGCGCATCGGCGGCCGCGACGACCGTCGAGATCGACGCTGCCCCGGCTTTCAGGGTGCCGTCCGGATTGTGTGACACGGTCAGGTATTCGTTGAGGATGGTGCCCCACGCGCCGTCGTCTGCGCCTGGAACCGGTAATCGCGCCATGTTCATGCCTCCGGGGCCCACGCCTCGTCCGGCGGGGTCGGGCCAGTCTAGGGCATGCGTGGCTCCGGCACCGCGGCCAACGGACTATCGGGATGTGTTTACTCGGCAAGCGTCGGCGAGACAACGGCTGAGGCCATCCGCGAAACGAGCCTATAATCGATGTAACGCCGGTTTCCTGTAGGGGGACGAACACGATGCGCGCGCTACTCTTCGCCGCGGCCGTAACGCTGATCGTGTGCGGCAACGCCGCTGCAAACACCGGGTTCGGAGCCGAAGTCAGCCCCCCCGAGCCCTTGCACCTCAACGCCGACGCGGACGCGGGACCCGACTGGTACGTCCAGATCACCACCGACGGCTCGGGAAACTGGGTCGCGACCTGGCACTCGAACTCCACGCTGGGCGGCACCATCGGTGAGGACCACGATCTGCTGCTGGTGCGCAGTGCGGACAACGGGGCCGGCTGGACCGATCCGCTGGCGCTGAACGGCGGAGCGGGCAGCGACACGGGCGCCGACATGCACCCGCAGCTGACGACCGACGGGGCGGGGAACTGGGTCGTGGTCTTCCAGTCCAGCGAGCCGCTGGGCGCGTCGGGAACGGACTTCGACATCGCCTTCGCGCGCAGCACCGACAACGGCGTCAGCTGGACCACACCCCAGCCGTTGAAC
>JAAELQ010000140.1 GCA_024226515.1 bacterium | reverse complement strand
CCAGGTAGTCGCACAGCTCGCCGAAGTCGCCGGCGGCATCGGTGCACGACTCGTCGAGCGCCCGGGCGACCGACGCGTCGCCGGGATCGTCGGCCGGGTCGACGGCGTCGGCGAGGTCGTTCTCCACCGTCACCATGAACTCGACGCCGTGGTCGAGGCCCTCGATGGTCGCCGTGACCACCACCTCGCCGGCCCGCGAGCCGAGCTGCACCGTCTGCGCAGCGAGGCCTTCGCCGTCGGTCGGCGTGCGCTCGCCGCCCAGGAGCTCGGCGTCGCCCTCGACGTTCCAGACGACGACGGCGCCTTCGACCGCCGCGCCGTCGTCGCGCAGCGCGCGTACCTCGAGCTCGATCTCCTCGCCGACACCGGCACTCACCTCCGCCTCGCCGGTCGCCTCCAGACCCATCGGCGTGTCGTCGTCGAGGATCACCAGGGTCAGCTCCGCCGGCTCGACCAGCAGCGAGTCGACCGGGCTCGACAGCCGTAGGACCACGGTCTCGTCGTCCTCCTCGAGGCTGTCGTCGAGGATCTCGAGCTCGAAGACCTTGCGCCCGCGCTCGCCGGCATCCCAGGCGAGGTCGCGCGAGGCGACGACGAAGTCCTCGCCGGCGGTGGCGGTGCCGGCGACCGCCTGGACTCTCACCCGGGCGGCGCGGTCGGCGCCGGCGAAACGTTCGACCGACACCGCGACGCTGCCGGCGCT
>JAAELQ010000139.1 GCA_024226515.1 bacterium | reverse complement strand
GGCCTGGCGGGCGGTGGCGATGAAGTACAGCGTCTCCCCGAGCAGCTCGTCCGGGATCACCCAGTTTAGGACGTACGACATGCGCCGCCAACTCGCGACGCGCGTGCTGCTGTTCGGGACGCCGATCTCAGGCGTGAAGCCACTCGTAGTCGAGGCGTGCAGCTCCACCGCGCGAGGGACCCGGAAGCGGGAGCCGCCGCCGGTGAACACCAGCCGGAACTGAGCCACACCACCCGAGAACGCGAGCAGCTGCAACGTGATCGTAGGATTCGGCAGCTCCGGCGGGCTGTCGGAGTACGGCCGTCCGCTCAGCCCCGCGACGTACGGCGTGTCGGTGAAACACGCGATGGACGGCCCGAACGCCTCCATCCGCAACTGCTGGCGCTCCGGCAACGCCTTGAGCTTGACGGAGAACTTCGGGCCTCGGGTCAGCACCATCTCGACAATCCGGCCGCGCTTGGTCGTCGTCCGCTGGCTCTGGCCCTCCGGCGTGATCCGCCGCTGAGCCTCAAAGTGCTCGCCGACCATCGTCTCGAGCGCGTTCGGCCCTGTCGTCAGCGTGATGCCGACGTCGCTGAAATCGTTGTTCCCGTCACCGTTGCCGAGCGCGCCGATCTTCGCGTATCGCGCCAGGCCGCAGCGGAGCGCCTGCTCCGGCGTCGGGCACGCAGACAGGTCGAGCGACTTCGGCTTCGGCGCCGCAAGGCCGCCGGCGTCAGCGTCGGGGACGCGCATCAACGCCGTTTCGAAGCCGAGCGAGTGCCCCTTCGTGTACGTGATCTCCAACTGGTTGTAACGGTTCTTGCTCTCGCGCGCGCCGTGGAACTTGAACGATCGCGGCTTCGTGCCGAGCTGGTACCCGAGGTCCGTCTGGTTCAGGCCAGCCTCGCCTCCGAAGATGCCGAGCTCAGTGAAAGCAGCCAGCTGGTCGCCGTCCATCCGGAGGTGGCCACGCGCGGCCGAGATGAACAGCTTCACCCAGTCCTTGACCTTCTTCTGACGATTGACGTCCAGCGCAACGATGAACCGCTCGCGTTCGCCGACGATCGTGTCGCCCTCCGTCAGTTGCAGCGCCGTGTCAAGCACCAGCGCCTGACCAAGAACGTCGATCTCTTCCACGGTGTAGTCCGTCGAGCTGATCTCGACCGTCTGGCCCTGCAGGAACCCCTCGACCGTGTTGACCGGAATGACCGTCAGCGGTTGCGCCATCGTGATCCGCACCTCGGTGCGCATCCCTTGGTTCGTGATCACCGCGTCGGCGTAGTCTGCGGAGGATTTCCAGCTCGCCGGCTGATAGATGTCGGACGGCACCCCGTGGCCGTACAGGCCGTCGTCCAGCAGGTCGCGCAAGCACCACCACGGATTCTGACTGAACGCCTTCGCGCCATCGGGGGCGCCGTTGGTCAGGTACTTCTGAACCTTGACGCCACGCAAGCGGACGAGCAGCTGCTCTGGCAGGTCGTCCAGGCCGTCGCGAGCGTCGTCGGACCCGAGGCCGATCCCACGCCCGAGCGGCATCATCACGATCATGTAGCCGACGCCGCTGTACGCCGTGCCCGTGTTCGTCCGGAAGTCCGTCTTGCCCTCGTCGAGCTTGAACCCGTGCTCGTCCGACGCGGTGGTCATCGTCGCGCGATCGCTCTGCCAGTCCGCCTCCGTGTACTGCGTCGCGCTGCCGTCCTTGCCCGGCCTCCAGTAGATCTCCGTGCCCTCGGGCACGTCCGGACCACCGCCCTCGATGTAGTTCCGCAACTGGTAGTCCGACGTGTACACGGCCTCAACGCCGTCGATCTCGCCACGCCCGAGCAGGTAGAAGCCGACGGCGTACGTCACGTCGCCGCTGCCCGGATCCGCGATCACGTGGTGGCGCTCGATCATCCGCGCCCGCACAACGACGCGGCCGTACGGGATGTTCACCGGCGTCGTGTCGAAGATCGTCTGCAGACCCGTCGTGTTCTCGCCGGACGGCGATAGCGACCCCAGGTACGCATCCAGGTTGAACAGGTAGTCCATGAACTCAAAGCCGCGAATCGGCCGGCCACTCGGTGTCCACGGATCGCCGAGCCCCACGTACCGCTCGAGCCGCTCGACCAGTGTCGAGCCGCGCAGCTCCTGTGTCGCCCGGAAGCCGCGGTACGCGTGCTCGCGCTTGCGCTGCGCGCAGTCGATGAAGGTCTTCCGGCAGTCGGCGTACATGACCGCATCGGCGTCCGCCCAGGTCGACGTCGAGCCCACCTGGAAGTTTGTGGCGTCCGTGATCGCCGAGATCTCGACCGGCGTAGGCGTGCCATTCGGATCGGAGATCAGGTAGCGCCCGACCTCCAGGTCGGCCGTCGAGACGCAGAGGATGTCGGTCCCGGACGGCACCGCAGGCTGCGCGCCGACGATGTCCGTGGTCTTGACGTACCCGCAGCCCAGGCCGCGGAACATCATCGGGCACTCGGCCGTCGTCGTGTACGCCGGAATCTTCCGGTTGTTGCCGGACATGTGACCGGCGACGCGGATGACGACCTTCTTTTCGTCACCCTCGGCCGCAGTGACCAGGCCGCGCATCAGCGTCAGCTCCGTGGTGCCGCCGGGCTCGATCCAACTGTAGACCACGTCCGAGTCGATGAACGTCGATCGCTCCGGCACGTCGTCCGGCAACGCCGACAGCGTCAGCGTCACCTCGTGCTCGCCGCCAGCCTTCTGCGTGATGTCCGATCGTTCGATGATGCGCGCCGGGATCGCGTTGCCGTCCCAGGTGACCGCGGCGGTGGCCCAGCGCACCGGGCTCGCCGACGTCCCGAAGCCACGCGGCCGGAACGAGCCGATGCCCACGCCCAACTCGCCGGCCAGGCCGTGCTGGTAGCCGCGGAAGGTCACCATTTCGACGACGGCGCCCATGTTCTCCGAGCGCAGTTTCGTCTGCCACGCGGCGAGGATGTTGGACCGAGCCACCTACGCCACCTGTTCGATACGCAGGCGAGCGTTCTTGTAGCCCCCGCCCATGTGCTCCACGCGCAGTTTCCCGTCGACGGCGCGGCACTTGATGTCGAGCGTTCCACGAGTCGGGTGATCCCAGTAGAAGATCTCCGCGCGACCCTTGCGGGCGTCAAGGAACGTCTCCAGGGTGTCGAGTTCGGCCTGCGTGATCGCGACCCACCGCAGTTCGATGTCTCCGAGGTAGGGCGAGCCGTCGCCCAGGTACCAGCCTTGGCTTGAACGGCCCTCGAAGATGATCGATCCCGATTCGTACAGGCGATCTTCGCTCAGCGGCGCGGCCTCTTCGAGCGCGACGGTATCCGTGATGTTGGGTGATTCGACGCCCATGTCACGATTCCTCTGCCGAAAGCGCGATGTTTTCGACGAACGCCTCGCGGTTCTCCGGGCTCTCGCGCAGCCACCGATCGGCCGACTCGGTGTCGAGCGCACTGATCTCGATGTGGTCGCCCTGGCCCAGCGCAAACACTGGAGTTTCCCCGGTGCCCGGCTCAGTGTTCAGCAGGCCCTGCGGCGTCGTGGCGCGCACGGGCGTGCCACCAGCGTTCGCAGCGCGCTGCGCGGACCCACCGCCCCGGCCGCCGCCGCCGCCTCCACCGCGACCGCCGCCTCGGCCGCCGCCGCCAGGGGCGCCAAGACGCTTCGCTGCCGCGATCGAACTCAGCCCTTCCGCGACCATCGCTGCGCCGCTGGCAATCAACGGTGGGTTCGGAGGGAAGAGCCCCGCGGCGAGCTTTTGCCCGCCCTCGAATAGCGAGATCGTGCCGGTAACCAGCAGCATGCCAGCCTGAAGCTTCTTCATGCCCTTGGCAAATGCCGTGTGGTCGCCGACGATCTGATCAAGGCTCTGCCCCATGCTGCCGATCGACTGGAAACTCGACACGAGGCTGTCGGCCCAGATCTTCGACGCGCCGATCTGCTGGAGCATGATCGAGCCCCATTGCTCATCGAACGACTGCCCGATGGCAAGCATGTCCGTGACCGTGGCCTCGAACTCCAGCTTCGCCTCGGTCATCGGGTCGACGACGTTGAACAGCATGCCGAGCAGGGCGGTCGCAGGGTCCGCCTCGATCTCGTGCAGCCGATCGACCTGGCGGATCACGCCATCGACCTGCTCGCGCAGCAACGCTTCCGGGTCCTGAAGATCAAGCCCGAAACCAGGCGGTATGTCGGGCAATGGCGCGACGGGCTCAGCGCGCAGCGGGCCAATGAAGTCCTGCCGGGTCTGCGGGATGGCCGCAGGCGGCCCAGGGGGAGTCGCAGGCTGTGAGGCGAGCTCGTGGCCCTTGTCAATCTGATCGTCCAAGACGCCGTTGATCGCCTCGAGCGTCTTCAGCCGGATGTCGTCGATCGCAGCAACACGGGCATGAACGGAGGCCTGCGTCTCGGCAGCATCGATGGCCTGCTGGGTCAGCACGTTGTTCCCAGCACGCAGCGACTTCAACTCGTCCTCTCGGGCGACGATCGACTGCTCAATCTCCAGCGCGGCTCGCAGATCCTCCGTGTTGACATCGGCCCCGACAGTCGAGACGATCGGCTCGCCGGCCACGTTGCGCGTGCGCACCAACACTTCGCCGAACTCGTCGAGTTCTGCAATCGCATCGCCCAGCAGTTGCTCGGTCGGGAATGCGTCCCGAATCGCCAAGGCTGCGCGCTCGACATCTTGGCCGAGACCCGACAGATCTTCCTGGAACGCGACGATGCTCTTGCTCATCGCCTCGATCTTGGCTTCGTTCAGGATGAGCCCGACGCCACTGGCGAAATCCCGCCACGTGCGGTTCGCCACTGCGGCCCACTCGATCATCGTCAACAGCGCGCCGGTGCCGATGTCGATGATCGAGATCACGCCAGAAGTCGTCTCCAGGATCAGCACGGAGATGTTCGCCGCGACGCGCTCCAGTTCGCCCGTCTCCCGCAACTCGCCCATCAGGTCGATGACGCCGCTGACCATCGCCTTGAATGCTTCGAGCACCCCAGCGTCGGAAATGTCCTTCTGGAACAGCGTCCACTCGTCCGAAAGCGTCGACATCAGGCCCTTGTACGTCTGCGACATCTGCTCCATGCCACCCGCGTACTTCTCGTTCCAGATCATCGCCAACGTCTCGCGCTGGACTTCAATCGAGCCCTTCTGAACAATCTCCTGCGCGCGGCCCATCTGGTCGGTCCACTTGAACCGCCACTCGTCGCCGGCTCGGGCGAGGTCGATGCCGTAGTTGATCAGCACCTCGCGCTGCGGATTGATGAACGCCCGAGTCACGTCGGAGATTTTGCGCCCCACGGCGCCAGCGGTATCGCCGATCGTCTGGATCATGTCGAAGGTCTGGACGCCGATTCCTTCGAGCAGAATAGAGGTCTGGACCAGCTCCTCGGTCTCGAAGGGCGTGACGGCCGCGAAGCCGACCAGGGTGTCGAACAGCGCGTTCGCTTTCTCCAGGCTGCCCGTCACGGCGAACAGCTGCGTTTTCATGAACTCGAACGAGCCGCCGACGTCGAGGACCGAAGACGTCAGACGCTTGTACGTGATGATCGACCCAGCGACCGCCGCCGCGCCTACGGCCGCGACCAGCAGATTCGCCGATCGCGTGACCTTCTGCAGAGCATCGTCAACGCCGCGGTACGACTTCTGCATCCGGTCGGCGGAACGCTTGGTCTTTTTCTCGGTGGTCGCGGTCGCCTTGTCGAACGCCCTCAGCTGAGCGACGCCCGTTTTCTTGTCGACGACAAGACGATAAACGAGTCCTTCGACGGTAGGCACGGGCTACCTCCGTCGTCCGCGACGGCCGCTGGAGCGGCCCCGTCCGCCGCGCTTGGACTTCCGGGCTGCCTGCCGCGCCTTGGTGGCCGCTGGCCCGGCTACGACACGATCGAACAGCAGGCGAGCGTCGTCGATAAGATCCTTCCAGGACATCGGGTCGTGGCCTTCGACAGCCAGCATTAGGACCAAGCTCGTCACGTTCAGCCCCACCGGGATCCCCTGCGTCCCCATCGTGAGGACCTGATCATCGATGGAGCGAAAGAACTCGATCGAGACCAGATCCTCGTCCGTCAGTTTCCGAAGCGACCTCTTGCTGCCCGATTTCAGCCATGCGACACCGTGGGTCTTCAGGCGCTGTCGCCGACGCCTCGTCCTTCCCCCAGGAACTCCTTGACGGTCGATGCCGTCTCCGTCGCCCACTTGGCGACGTCGAGGTCGGCAGCGAGCAGCCGTTCGCACAGCTTCGGGCTGTACGACACCGCGGACCCGTGGTCGTCCTCAACACCACGCCAGTCTTGGATCACCTCCTCCGCGAGAATGCCGTTCAGCTTGCGTATCGAGATGTCTTCCGCGTCGATCGCGTTCCTGGCGCGCGAGCGCCTGCGAATGTCGTCCATCTTCGACGCATCGGTGTAGGACAACAGCATCTCGAAGTCAGGCTTCTCGTCGGTCGGGTAACCGCGCCACGCCTGATCATTCGACGGCATCATGTCGGAAAGCTTGATCGGCATCTCTCTTTCCCCCGTTCTGCGTACTCGTTGTGAATGCGCCCCGCGAGCGAGTACAGGACCCGCGGGGCGCTCGATCTTACGTCCAGACGAAACTGTAGTCGTCGCCCTCGGCCGCATCGGCATCGGCAACGAACTCCAGATCCGAGGCCCACGTGCGAATCGACTCCCGGTCGGCAGAGTCAACACCGTCGAGCGCAGCGTTGCCGGAGAACGTGAGGATGTTCCCGGCCGTCGCACCGATCGAGTACGTAAGCGTGTCCTCTTCCTTCGTCGACCACTTGTCCCAGATGTCGAGTGTCGCGAGCAGCACCTGCTCGGGGTCGAGCGAGCCGGTCGGTTCGGCGTCGACGCGCCGGGCGTACTTGTAGGCCGCGGAATCGTTGGCGCACTTCGGGATGATGATCTCGTTGCCCATCTCGAGCGTGAACGTCTCGAAGCACAGATCCTCGCCCCAGAACGTCAGGCCCGCGCCCAGGAACGGCTCCGGCTCGATCGTGTCGGCCGGCGGCGTGACTGACGATCCATCCACCGGAGTGACCCAGACGCCCTCGACCGTAACCTCGGCAACGATCGGTTCGCCTGCGACGTGATTGAACGTGGCATCCGCTCGGCATCCCTTCAGGCCGTAGATCACACCGTCGAGCCATACCGCGTACGAGAAGCCCACCGCATCCGTCGCGCTGCGCTTGTAGGTCACCGACACGCCAGCGGAGATCGTCTCCGCGAATCCGAGAGAGCGCCAGATCGGGCTTTGCACCGGCGCCGTACCGGCGGCCGTGTTGCCCTTCAGGTTCATCGAGAACGTGATGCGACCCTTCTTCCCGCCGACGACCTTCTTCGCCTTGTTGAGCGTCTGCCGCGCAACGCGGCGCGCGCGCTGGTCCCAGTCAGGGTCGATGTCGATGTCTAAACAGTCCGGCATGAACTCCGCACCCGTGGGAGATCCCAACGTGTACGTGCCGTCCGTCACCTCGACCTTGCAGAGCAGTTGTTCCTTGTGCTTTGACAACGACATTAGGCACCCCCTTCATCTGCCGGAACGTCGCGCGGCAGCTTCTTCGGCAAAGGCCTCTCGGGGATGGGCCTCGTCGGCTTGTTGGCGAACTTCATGATCGCCTCGGTTTTCTTCTGCGTGTCGAGCGCGACCGCGGCCTCTGCGTCCTTGGCCGCGACCTCACGAATGCCGACGACCGTGCCGTCCTTCTTCGCCTCGACGGCATCGGTGTAGACCTTACCGTCGCGGATCACACACCTAGTTCCGCCCATTAGATTGTCTCCTGCTGCTGTACGTTGAAGCCCACGACCACCCTGCGCAGCTTGCGGCCTGTCGGGTCGAGGGCCTGATCCACTTCGAGTCGATAGCCGCCGTTCACCGGCCAGCACCGCATGATCTTGTTGTCGGTGTTCAACAGTCGCTCGTACTTGATCGTCAGCACGCGCAGGAAGCACGCAGCAAGACGGTCCATCACCGTGACGAACTGACCCTCCGACCACTCCTCATCTTTCTGCACAAGGCAGGCCACGTCGACGCGCACGATGGACGTCAGGCGGCCCTTGCTGTATTCCATCGGAGCAAACGCAGCATTCGGCTCGAAGCCGACGACCAGAATTCCGACGTGCGCCTCTTCTCCGAACTCTTCCTCGGCGTCGAGCGTCTCGATCGTGGGCGTAGGCACCGTCAGGCTATCGCCGGCCTCGGTGTTCACCAGACCGATCTCGAAGGCCAGATGAGCGTCCAGCGTGTCTTTGATCCGCTGCCGCGGGCGCTCGAACGGGCTGATGTTCGGAACCGTCACAGCTCACCCCGGGCCGCCTCGCGCGGGATTCGACGATTCGCCAGCGAACGCAGGCCACGGATCCACTTCGAGAACCGCGGCTTCAGCCACCCGTCAACGACCGTGGCGTACTCCCGCTCCTGCTCCTGAGAATGCTTGATCGGGTTGCGTTTCCGCACGTGCTCGCTGCCGTCGAATGCGTAGCCGGCCACCGGATCGCGCGTCCCGAGATGGAGCACACCGTTCCGGTACTCGGCGATGTGGTCCCCGCCCTCTTCCGCGAGACCTCTTTCGAGGTGACCGTCGAACCGTAGGATCGTCTCGCCGGGCCGCAGCTTCCGCTTCCTGAGCCAGTAACTGCGCTTCAGCGGAGCCCACCGCCCGCCGCCGCTGCGACCCTCGGACTCGAACAGCTTCGCCTCGTTCGTCCGGAATCGGTAATCGACTCTCGGCACCAGCTCTTTGCGAATCTCGTCGTCATTCGGGAACATCGCAGAGCGGAGTTCCCGAAACGTCACGAGGCGCTTTACTTGTGAGGCAGCAGCCATCAGTTACAACTCGTTCCCGTCTATCGTGACTGGCCGGGTCGGTTCGTCCATCGGCGGATCGTAGTCCGGCTCCGTGATCTCGCCCTCAGAGTACGGCGTCTGAACGCGGTTCACTCCGTAGATGTCCTGCGACAGCCGAACTACGTCCTTCTGTACCTCAACGCGGCGCGTGCGCAGTTCCTTCAGCTTGGTCGTCGATGACCTCCCCACGCCCTTCATCGAATTCTGCAGCTGATCGATAGCCGCAGCGATCGAATTCAACTCACGGACACGCGCACGGTAAATCTTGCCAAGGGTCGTCGAGTCGTCGATCTCGTTTGCGCCACCGTCAACGGTTAGCGCTCGCCCCGTGGCCATGTAGATCTCGGCCAACAGTTCGTTCGCGCGATTGGCCGCGAGCGTGACAACTTCGGTCGTCGTCGGTTTCGTGTTCGCAGAGATGGCGTGGCCGGACACAGCAACAATGTCCTCGTTCGAGCAGAACGCTCCGGCAATGTCGGCCATTGGCAGGCTCCTAGTCGATCAGCGAAAACGTGCCAAGCGCGACCCACCGCTTCAACTCGTCGCGGTACGCGCTCGGCCGGTGGATCCGCATCGTCGCGCCCGCTGGCAGCGCATACCCGCGCTTATAGCCGAAGTTGTCGGCGGCCAGGCGGAACGCATTGTTGACCTGGATGATCAGGTCCGGTTCCTCCGTAGTCACCGGTAGCCCGTCGAGCGCGTCCGGCTCCGGAGGCTGCAACTGGGTATCCACCTTCTCGCCGCTGTCGATCGGCTGCGGCACGTACTCGCTGCTCGGGACCTCGACCAGCTTGCCCGGGTCCGTGGTCTCGGTTGTCGTCTCGGCCGGGTTTGCCTTCGCCTGTTCGGCGGCGGCCGCTGCCTTCGCGGTTGTCTTCCTTGCCACTGGGTTCCCCTTCGTCTGTTCGGCGGGGCCGCCTCCGGTGTTTCACGGATCGACGGCCCCGCCCTCACGTATGGGCCAATAGGCCCGGGTTCATCCTACGCCGCCGCCGCCGTGATGACGTAGCCCGAGCCGGTGTTGACGATCTGCTCGTCGGCCACCATCTCGTTCTCCATCACCTCGCCCTTGCGCGGGTTGTCGCGCCACGACCGAACACGGGTACCGCCCGGGTTCGTCGAGAACGACAGGCCCATGCCCTGGTACGACTCGGACACCGGCTCCTGGTAGTAGATGCCGACGACCGACTTCGTCCAAAACTGCGTGAGCGATTCGGTCAGGCCCTCGCCCGCCGAGTTGTAGTACGCGCCCGCGATCTTCACCTGGCCGATGTCGAAGTACTGCGCGAGCAGTTCCGGGGTGATGTCGGAGCCCTTGACCGTCTGCGAGTACTTCACACGATCCTTCACGTCCGTGTTGTTCTTCACGGCCAGCCAGAGGTCCCAGTTCAGCACGAGGATCAAGTCCTGTGGCTTCGCCTTGCCGAGCGTCGCCTCCTTGATCTTCGTCTTCGCCGCGTCGACGTCCACGGTCATGTCCGTCGCGGCCGCGGTCCACAGCGCCGCCGCGGCAGCCGTGTGGTTCGTCGCGAAGTTGGCACCCGTCATGGCGAGCGTCACGCAGCGATGCTCGCGGTCCATCATCAACTGCTCTTGCGTCTGCTGGGAGAGACGCTGGCGCAGACGCAGCGGCTTGTCGGCCTTGTCGCGAATGCGATCAAACAGGATCTGATTTAGCGCGTACTCGCTCGTGGCGTATGTCCCCTGCGTCACTCCGAAGCCGGTCAGGCTCTTGGCCGTGCCGTCTTCCGAACGCAGGGATCGGTTACCGGTCGTGTCCGGATGGAACCCGGACATACGATTGCGCGGCACCTGCCAGATGAACCCGGTCTCGTCATCGACCTTCATCCAGGGGAACAGGACATCCGCGATGTACTGCTGCGGGCTGTAGTCCGTCACCAGGCGCGTCAGCGCCAGATCAGTGTGGACGGTTCCTAGGGTCGGTTGCATGGTTCAATCCTCCCCCTAGGCCACAGGCCCGTAGCAGGTGATCAGAATCGGGAACGTTTCGCCGTCCGCAGCATCGCTCAGAGCAATGGCAATGACGAAGTTCGTCGTGGTCCAGGTGATGAGTCTGCCATCGGCGGCAGCATCGCTCATCAGGCGGTCGCCCCTGGATACCGAGCCGCCGGCAACAGCCGAGCTCGGACCGTGGCTCAGTACCGTGGCGGCCTCGCCGCTCGCCGGTGCGTTCTGCAGGATGCCCGCCACGACTTCCGTCGCATCGGCGGGGAGAACGACATCGTATCCCGTCGGGTCGATCTGAACGGCGTGGTACTGCTTGGCCGACAGATCGGCTCCCGCGGTCAGCGGGCCTCCGACATCGTTCGTGTTCGTTGCGTGACCCATAACTGGGCTCTCCTCAGATCAGGCCGGTATTCCGGCCGTGCCTACCCGTGGTCGCGCCCCAGGGCCTTGCTGTAGGCCGTGAACTCGCCCGGGAACTTACGCTCCGCAGCGAGGGTCGCGTCCGCGTACGACAGCTTGCCGTCGCCCTCGTTCCCCTTCTCGTGGATCTCGTCCACTTTGTCGAGGAAGGGCCGCTGAGCCGCCATCGACTCCAACTGCTCGTCGTCCGAATTCGGGTACTGCTTGGCGAGCGACTCCTTCGAGTACTGCGACTGGTCGCCGCCGCCGTCTTCGTTCTTGGCCGCGCCCCTGTTCGGGGTGCCGGCGGTGATCTTCTTGCCCATCTTCACGCGGCCCCCGGCCTCGCTCCCCGCCTGGCTCTTGCAGAACGCGATCATCGAATCCGCGTCCTTGAACCACGACAGTTTGTCGAGCGCCTTCTTCGCCGCGAGAGGGTCGTCTTCCTTGTCGTAACCGTCGACTTCGGCGACGGTGATGATTCCGTTCTCGAGGCCCATCTCGATGGCCTCTTGAGCCTTGCGCGACTCCGACGCCATCGCCGTGTCCGCGGATTCCTTCTTCAGCGACAGCACGGTCTCTTCGAGCTTCGCGACTTTGTCGCTCAGGCCCTTGTTCTCCTCGGCGTGCTTGGTCTTCAGCGCCTCGAGTTCCTTGGCGTGCGCCGCGTCCTTGTCCGCGGCGGCCTTGGTGAGTTCGGTCACCTGATCAGTCAGTTCTTTCACTACGTTCGACACGTCTCCATCCTCCACATCGGCCGCCGGGCCGAAGTATTTCCAGTCAATGTCATCGCCACCAGCATAGCTTACGCCGTTCAGGTGGCGGCTCCAGGCCTGCTGTCGCGCTGCCGCAATCTGCACCGGCAGGAACGGGTCAGGCACTACGTCTACCCCGCCAAAAACGGCCCCGATCGGCTTCCCGTTTCGGTCCTTGCCGTTCTCGGTCATCACGATGGACAGTCCACGGATCGGCATCGAGCCGTCCGCCCAGATCTTTTCCCACGCCCACGGCATAAACTCCAGCGTGGCCCACAACTCTTTCCCCGAGCGCCACAGCTTCGTAACGTGCAGAATCGGCTCTTCGATCCCCAGGCGCCGCAACTCGGCCTGCTCGCTGTTCGTCGTGTGCCCGAAGTACCCGACTGCCGGTGCACCACCGTCGTCAACCCAACCGGTGTAGTTGGTGATCATCTCGTCGAGCATCTTCGAACTCAACTCGGACCGCTGCTGGCCGTTCACCAGCGTGCCGGATTGGGACACAGCAACTGGCGTATCGACGACGACCGTGCCGCCGCGACCCGTTCCCGTCATCTCGTAGCAGACTGCGTCCTGCCCGTTGCCGTGAACCAGTAGCCTGTAGTCCATCACGTATCCCCTATGCGGCCAAGCGGTTGTCGGCCTTCGCCACGTAGATGTAGAAGCCGCGGCACTTCTCCATGCCCTTGCACTTGGCCGGCGGCTTGTTGTCCCAGTAAGCGGGACTGTTCAGCGTGTACCGGCGGCCGTCCAAGTCCTCGCAAGGCGTGCAGATCTTGATGTCGAGCACCTCGCTGCGTAGGGCGAAATCGATCGAATCGCCGCGTAGCTGCGCCTCGACGTTCCGGCCGTCGTTGAACGCCACCGTGGCCAACTCTCGGCCCTGCTCCATGCGCTTTGCGACCGAGAGGCCAGCGAGAAAGCCCTCCAACTCGTCGGCAATCTTGTTGACGGGAATGCCGCGCTGCTCGAGCCGCATCAGTTCGGCAGAGAACGCTTCGGCCATCTGCTCGATCATCTTCCCGATCTGCAGCAGGATTGACGTCTCCGAGTTCTTGACGGCCTGGCGCCACGCATCCTCGCCCTCGGGCAGCTTGATCTTCGCCGCGGTCTTCCGGTGGGCCTTCATCTGCCGGTCAAGCTCTTCACGCACCTGAACGCGCCCGAAGCGCATCGTCGCGCGGAAGTTGCGCCGCAACTCGGAACGGATCTTGCCCTTGCTGCGCACCTGCGGGCCGTCCGATCGGTTCAACTCGGCGATGTTGGCGCTGCTCAGAGTGCCCTTGCGCACGCGCTCGACGAGCTCGACGGAAACGGTACGCATCCCGTCAACGAACGACCGACCCATTCTCGCCTGGAACTTGTCCATACCGTTCTCGATGGTGCTCAGCCCGATGAACCGTTGCTCGAACCCCGTGGGCGTGCGAAAAAAGTTAGGCCGCCCGCCACCTCCAGAGGCGGGCACCTTCGAGCCCTCGGGCATGTTCCGAAGAGCTTCGATGTCGTCACGTAGGTCCGCAGCGTCGGCCAGGTAGATCGTCAGGCCGTCCGGCGGCGTCATGTTTTGACGCTTCAGGTGGGCCATGATCGACTTCCGCACGGCGTTCGTCAGACGTGACTGCTGCGCCGGAGCCGCAGGCGGCGCTGCCGGCGGGTCTGCAGGTGGATCAGCGGGCGGGTCGGCGGGATCCGGCGGCGGGTCGGCAGGCGGTGGGGCAGGCTCTGAGGCCTCGCGCTCTTCCTTCGCCTTCTTCGGATCATCGGCCATTTCCTTCAGCTTCGGCGGCACCTCGTAGCCCAGCCGGTCGACGACCTCGGCCTGCAGCGGCCAGCGGATCTCCTCGTCGGCGTCGAGCGCGTCCGGGTTGGAGAGCAACTCGATCATCTGCGGGAGCGATTCCTTGCCTTCCAGCGGACTGATCTTCGATACGACCATGCGCGGCGGCTCGATAGTTGGGCCACCATTCAGCATCGCCAGTTCGGAGATCTCGCCGGGGAAGCCCTCGGCGCCCTCGTTCGCGTAGTCGCACACCAGTTTCGCCAGCGCCCGCAACGGAAGGATCGCCCAAGCCATCAACGGGTCAGCAACGGCTCGCGCGCCCGTCTTCGTCGTCCCGAGCTGCAGGAACAGGTTCTGCATCGACGACGCCATGTCGAGGATCTTGCGCTCAATCATCGGGTTGGCGTCTTTTACCCGGCCCACCATCTCCGCGTAGCCGAGCGATGCACCGTGCGGCAGCAGTGCGTAGAACCAGTCGGGGATCTCGCCCCGCATGGCCTTCAGCGCCTTTTCCATCGTCTCGCGCTCGGTCGTGCTGTCGCTGCCGCCTTCGCTGAGGGTGCCCACGGGCATCGGAGCGCCCCGGCGCGTGATGTCCATCGCTTCCATGCGCTCGGCGATGTCCTTCAGCTTGTACGGCCGGTGAAGCGGCCGAATCTTCGCCTTGCCCTCCAGGTTGGAGCCCCGCGGGTGCAACGAGAAGATCGACAGGTTCTCGGCATCGAGGAACTCGTCCGGCTCGAACGTGCCGTCCGGACGGTCGTACTCGCGGATGATGCCTTCCCAGTCGTCGGTGTCCCGGTGGCGCTTCCACGACTTCACCGTGCGCGGGTGCAGCCAGACGAGCCTGCGGAACAACTGCATCGGCCCCATCGACGTATGGCGGAACTCGCGCTCCCGGTAATGCAGGCTGAAGCCGTACTCCAGCAGCCCGTCGAGGATCTCGCCGAGCCGCTGCCGCCAACTGGTCGGCATCCACAGATCGCGCGGGCCACGGCGTAGATAGTGCGCCTCGATCTTCTCGGCCAGCGCCTTGTCCTTCGGCTTGTCCGACGCGGCCTCGATCCGCCACTCGGCCTCCTGCAGCGGGATCTTGAAGAAGTCTAGGTGGCCGGCCACCGCCGGATCGACGACCATGCGTTCGATCGTGTCGGATCGCCGGTCCTGCGACCACTCGGGCAGGTACTCCTCGATGATCTCGCCGTCGCTGCTGACCTTCGTTCCGGTGAGCGGTCGCCGCCCCTCCGACTTGCCAAGCAGCACGGTCCGATCCTTCCGGCGCGGCTGCAGGAACACACCGTTAGCCATCGGCCTCCTCCACGACGAAACCCATCTCGTTCAGGCATCCAGGGCAGATAGACACGTTGCGCACCTCGCCAGGATCGTCTCCGGAGCGATCGACCGAATCATCAACGACGACGCTTCGTAGCAAGTCCACGGCCCATATCTTGCCACACGACCCACATTTGCGTGCCTGAAGCGGCTTGTCGGACTTGATCGTCACGCCTTCGCAACCTTCTGTGACACGATTCCGGCGCAGTCGAGCCTTGATCCAGTCAAACACGATTCTCTCCTTCACAACTCTGCCGTGAGTATCGACTCACCGGCTGGGGGACCGTGGCCCGGGCGTTCCGGCACCTTCGCGGCCCCCTGTTTCTTGATCGGTCCGAGATTGCAGAAAGCGTATCCGGCGGCGTCACCCGCATGCGTCCGCAGGTTCTCCGGCGGCGCCGTCGACTTGGCGATGGCCGGGCGCCCCTTCGCCCAGTGATTCTGCTCAAAGTCCATCACGAGCTCGGGGCAGCGGGCCGGGTGGATCAGCACCTGCCGGCCACCCGTGGCTTTCAGGTGGTGATTGACCGTGCGCACGCGATCGACCTGCAGCGGGCTCGGCTTGAAAATGTAGTCGATCTCACGGAATTTTCCCCGAAACACCTTCTTTATCTCGTCGACGGCCGTGTGCCCCGTGGCGTCGCGACCCTTGCCAGCGTAGTCGCCCGTGACGATCAGGGTGCCCACGTGGGAGTGTTCGCCTTCACCGACGTCGGCCGCGCGCACCCGGTAACCGTACCGCCTCACGAACTCGTGCGCAGCGTCCTGGACGTCGCCATTGACGCCCAGGGCTATCTCGTCGATGAACACCCAGGCCTTCGGGTGCTTCTGCAGAACGACCCAGCGCATAGCGTCGATGTTGAAATCACACGTGACGATCAGCGGTAGCCCGGGATTGTAGACCGCATGGATCGAGAAATGTCGTTCCCTCGAGAACGGCCGATAGCACCGGCCCGTCATCATCGGAACGAACTGCGCGTCGAGATACGCCGCTGCGCCGGCCGGGTCGCCCTCGTACGTGGTCGCGAGCTCGTGAGGGTACTCGCGCATGTCCGGGTGCCAGCGCGTCGCTCGAATCGTCACGTGGGGCGGCTTCGGGAAGTCGAACAGCTGGGAGTACCAGTTCAGGCCCTCGGGCGACCCAACGCCGAAGCGCTGCCGGATGAAGGCCCGGGGGTGCCGCGCCCGATCGCCGCCCTTCTTCCACGCCTCGTACTCCATCTGCCCGGGCTCGTCGAACCCGACGTGCGACAGGTTCGTGCCGGCGAGTCGCTTCGGCCTCTCAGCTGAGCGCAGGAGCGTCTGCGCGCCCTTGAATCCTTTCGGCCAGATCACCTTGGGCCGCTGCCCCTTGGACATGACCTCGACCTTGATGCCGAGTTCGCCCCTGACGACCTCTTGGAACGCGGGAATCAGGATGTCCTGCACCAGCCCGAACGTCGGCTCGACGAGCATTGACTGGAACGATCGGCCCGTGGCCTGCACGTTGGCCATGTGCAGCATCAGGTCTTTGAGCACGAGTGAGCGAGTCTTCCCGGTGCCGAGTCCACCAACGAGCCCGATGCGCGCGTAGTCTGTCATGTTTCGCCAGAACGCCCATTGGTGGGGCAGGCCCTGGAG
>JAAELQ010000138.1 GCA_024226515.1 bacterium | reverse complement strand
GCACGTGTCCACCGTGCACAGGTCGCCGTCGTCGCAGCTCAGCGGATCGAAGATGCACTGGCCCGTCGCCGGGTCGCACGAGTCGACCGTGCAGTCGTCACCGTCGAAGCAGACGATCGGCTCGTGCAGGCACTCGCCGGTAGTCGGGTCGCAGGAGTCGAGCGTGCAGGCGTTGTTGTCGTCGCAGTCGACGGGCGTGTTGGTGCACGGGCTGTCGCCCGTCTCCATGCGGAGCGTACCGGTCGTCGTGCCGGACTCGCCGTCGAGCACGCTGCCTGGGGCGCCGACGAACTCGATCTGGTAGGTGATGTCGAAGAAGCTGTCGACGTTGAAGTCGCCGCCGGGAAGCTGGGTCAGCGTCGTGTGGCCCGGGCTCGGCAGCCCGAAGTCCGTGCCGGCGGTGATGCGCAGCAGGTCGAAGTCGGGGTCGCCGAACAGCTCGCCCTGCAGCCGGAACATGTCCGTGTTGAACGACTGCACCGGGTCGCCGGGGTTGCGCGGGCCGGTGTGCGTCTCGAACTCCACAGGCACGAACAGCGTGCGCGAGAACCCGCCCAGCAGGCCGGTACCGGTGAGCTGCAGCTCGAGGTTGCTGGCCGAGCACTCCTTCTCGCCGCCGAGCGAGCCGCCGGGCTCGTCGCAGTCGACGCCGGGGATCGACGGGGTGAACGAGCAGATGCTCGGCGTGCCCATCTGTTTGCGGCAGATGAAGTCCTTGTGGATCGCGGCGAGCTCGATCGTCGTCCCCGCGGGCAGGTCGTTGATGATCTCGTGCACCTCGTCGGGGCTGAGGTAGTCACAGCCCGCGGGCGGCAGCGTCACCGTGCCGCTGCCGTTGTCCGGCACGGTGCAGGCGTTGCCGCCGAGGAAGTTGACGCCGCCCTCGCACGTGTCCACCGTGCACGGGTCGCCGTCGTCGCAGCTCAGCGGATCGAAGATGCACTGGCCCGTCGCCGGGTCGCACGAGTCGACCGTGCACTCGTCGCCGTCGTCGCAGACGATCGGCTCGTGCACGCACTCGCCTGTGGTCGGGTCGCAGGAGTCGAGCGTGCAGGCGTTGTTGTCGTCGCAGTCGACCGGCGTGTTGGTGCACGGGCTGTCGCCCGTCTCCATGCGGAGCGTACCGGTCGTCGTGCCCGACTCGCCGTCGAACGGACCGCCCGGCGCGCCGACGAACTCGATCTGGTAGGTGATGTCGAAGAAGCTGTCGACGTTGAAGTTGCCGCTGGGAAGCTGGGTCAGCGTCGTGTGTCCGGGACTCGGCAGGCCGTAGTCGGTGCCGGCGGTGATGCGCAGCAGGTCGAAGTCGGGGTCGCCGAACAGCTCACCCTGCAGCCGGAACATGTCCGTGTCGAACGACTGCACCGGGTCGCCCGGGTTGCGCGGCCCGACATGCGTCTCGAACACCACCGGAACGCCGAGCACGCGCGAGTAACCCGCGAGCACGCCGGTGCCGGTCAGGTTCAGCTCGAGGACCGATTCCGTGCACTCCCTCTCGCCGCCGAGCGAGCCGCCGGGCTCCTCGCAGTCCACTCCCGGAGGGAACGAGCAGACGCCGCTCGGGTCCTGCTCCCTGCAGATGAAGTCGCGGTGGATCGCGGCGAGCTCGATCGTCGTCCCCGCGGGCAGGTCGTTGATGATCTCGTGCACCTCGTCGGGGCTGAGGTAGTCGCAGCCCGCGGGCGGCAGCGTCACCGTGCCGCCACCGTTGTCAGCGACCACGCACGGGTTGCCGCCCAGGAAGGCGCTTCCGCCCCCGCACGTGTCGTGCGTGCACGGGTCCGAGTCGTCGCAGTCGAGGGGCTCGTTGATGCACTGCCCCGTCGCCTCGTTGCAAGTGTCGATCGTGCAGTCGTCGTTGTCGTCGCAGTTCCCGCAGGGCGAGGTGCCCATGCGGATCGTCGCCGTGGTCGTCCCGGCCTGGCCGTCGAACAACCCGCCCGGTGCGCCGACGAACTCGATGCGATATTCGATGTCGAAGAAGCTGTCGACGTTGAAGTTGCCTCCGGGAAGCTGGGTCAACGTCGTGTGTCCGGGGCTCGGCAGGCCGAAGTCCGTGCCGGCGGTGATGCGCAGCAGGTCGAAGTCGGGGTCGCCGAACAGCTCGCCCTGCAGCCGGAACATGTCCGTGGGGAACGACTGCACAGGCGCTCCGGGGACGCGCGGCCCGGTGTGCGTCTCAAAATCGACCGGAAGGACCAGCGAGCGCACGTAGCCGCCCAGCACCCCCGTACCGGTCAGCTCGAGGTGCAGCAGGCTGCTCGAGCACTCCTGCTCGCCGCCGAGCGAGCCGCCCGGCTGATCGCAGTCGACGCCGGGGAACGGCGGCGGGAACGAGCAGATTCCCGCGGGCCCCTGCTTGCGGCAGATGAAGTCCTGGTGGATCGCGGCGAGCTCGATCGTCGTCCCCGCAGGCAGGCCGTCGATGATCTCGTGCACCTCGTCCGGGCTCAGGTAAGCGCAGCCGGCGGGGGGTAGGGTCACCGTGCCCCCGCCGTTGTCCGGAACGACGCATTGCGCCCAGACGGCGGTGGAACAGAGAATGGCGAGCGCGAGCGTCGCCGCTCCCGTGGACATGGCTTGACGCGTAACCAGACGGGTCATGGAACCCCCTCACAACGGGCTTGGGCCCGGGATCGACCGTGCAGTAGAGCAACGGACACCACCGACAACTAAACCAACTCGGTTGCTCGGTCAAGCGTTTTCCGGGTCCGATTCGCGTGGATGCCCTCAAGGCCCGAGAATCCGATAGAAACCGCTGTAAGTATCCTAAACTTCTTATACAGTTCTCCGGGCCCATACGTCGCGATTCGATCTCATCGAGCTCGCCGGACTGATCTAGAATCGACGCCATGTCCACACCATGCAGACCGGCCGTCGCCCTCCTGATCTTGTTGCTGGCGTCGGCGGCTCGCGCCGACGATACCGCGGATCCGGCCGAGATCCCGTGGGGTGGGACGCAGAACATCGCCCCTGGGGTGAATTTGAAGCGGCCGTTCCACCGCTATCCGAAGACCGCGACCAAGCACAAGATCGGCGCCGCAATCATCGTCAAGGTCCTCGTGCGACGCGACGGATCGGCGGAGTCCGTCGAGCTACTCGGCTGCCGCGCCTGGAAGTGGGGCAAACTGCCGAATGCGAAGCAGGAGAAGCACTGCGCGGCGCTCTATGAAGAGATCGCGGAGATGGTCCAGTGGTGGACCTATCGTCCCGCGCTGCTCGAGGGGCGGCCCGTTGACGCGTACCATGCCGAGAGATTCCATTACACGAAGACGAGTGGCGAGGGGCCGGATTCCGTGTGGACGGAGGCCGAGCTCGAGAAGATGATCCCCGTCGTCGCCGATGTCGCGGCGCGTTCCGACTCGCCGCGGGCCACGGAGCGGCCGCCCGCGGCGCTTCCGCCCGACGAGCCGTGGATCGAGTTGCGCGCGTCCAACTTCACCGTGTTCACGAGCAACTCGGAACACACGGCGCGAAGCGTCGCACGGCAGTTCGAGACGCTCCGCGCCGTCCTGGGAGCCTTGCACGGCGATCGGACGGTCCGCTCCCCGCGCCCGACGCTCGTCTATCTCTTTCGCGACGAGGTCCGTTTCGCGCCGTACACGGTCGGCAGCAACGTCGGCGGCTACTTCATCCCGTCCTACGAGGGCAACTTCATCGGCCTGTATTCGGGCGCGTCCCTCGGTCGCACGATCTTCCACGAGTATCTGCACTATTTCGTTGCCAACAACCTCCCGAACGCGCCGCTGTGGTTCAACGAGGGGCTCGCGGAGTTGTACGAGACGTTCGAGGTGAGCGAGCGGGAGGCCGAGCTCGGCCGCTTCGTGCGGCCTCACCTCGAACTGCTACGGAGGGAGGAGCTCATTCCGCTGGACGAGCTGTTCGCGGTGGGGCCGGACTCGGGCCTGTACAACGAGTCCGACCGGAGGGGCGTGTTCTACGCTCAATCGTGGGCCTTGGTGCACTACCTCGTCCTGGGACAGCCGGAGGCGGCCCCACGCATCGCGGTGTTTCTCGAGCAGTTGAGCGCCGGCCGGGATCCGGGCGGCGCGTTGCAGGCCGCGCTCGGTGTATCCCTCGGAGAGCTGCAGGGTCGGCTCGCCGAGTACATCGACGCGGGAACCTATCCCAGCATTCGAATCTCGTTCTCGGAGTTGGAGGTCTCGGACGCTGGGGTCGCGCGAGAGCTCTCCCGGGCGGAGGCGCTGTCCAGGCTCGGACTGTTGCTCGTGCACGCGGATGCGCACATGCCAGAGAGCGCGGCGGGCCACTTCCGCGCCGCCCTGGCGCTGGAGCCCGAGCTGGCTGTCGCGCACAGCGGTCTTGGCGCGACTCTGGCGCTGCTCGGCGACCGCGAGGGGGCCCTGGCCGCGCTCGCGCAGGCCGAGAAGCTGGCGCCCGAGGACGACCACGTTCTGCTGACACGGTCCAAGCTGTTGCTCGACGACCTGATGCGGACATCCGAGGACCAGAACTACGATGCGACACGATTGGCCGAGGTCGGGCGGCTGGCCCGCGCCGCGATCGAGCAGAACCCGGACCGCGCGGACGCCTACCGTCTGCTGGGGTACGTCCTGGCGCTCGATCGGGATTGCGACGAAGGGCCGAATGTTCTCAAGAAGGCATGGCAGATGTCGCCTTCCGACGTGGACTCCGCGACGAGCCTGGCGCACTTGCTCGGACGGTGTGGAGAGATCGAGAGCGCGAACTTCATCCTCGAGTCGTTCCTTGCCGAGCATGCCGACGAAGAAGTTCTGCTCGAGGTCCGCTCGGCAATCGCCGCCGCCGAGCTTCAGCGTATCGAGGAGCTCGCCACGCAGGGAAGCGTCGCGGAAGCGCTCGATCGGCTGAGAGCGCTGCGCGACCGGGTTGACGATCCCGAGTTGCTGGCATTGATCGACAACCTGCTCGAGCACGCACCGACGGAACTCGGCGACTAGCCGTGGATGGCCTCGTGGTCCGACCCCGCGGATTGCGCTAATCTCACGCCCATATGCCGCGTTTCGAATGCACGGTCTGCGAGGCAGGCTTCGACGTCCCGCAGGAGTCGCTCGACCGCTTCCCCGGCTGGGAGCCGAAGTACTGCCGCACGCACTCGCCGACCAACAAGAAGAAGTCCAAGAAGAAGAGCGCGTCCCGGCGACGCGGCAAGAGCTCCGGCCGTGACGAGAAGCTGACGTGCGCCGAGGTGCTGGCCAAGTACACGGAAGGGGAACGTGACGGCGTCTTCACCGACGGCAGCGCGATCCCGAACCCGGGCCCCGGCGGCTGGGGCGTCGTGTGGGTCGCGGACGGCGAGATCGTGGCCCAGGGTCACGGCAGCGAAGGGGACACGACCAACAACCGGATGGAGCTGCAGGCGCTGATCGAGGCCTACAAGCTGCTGCCGGAGGACGCCGAGGTCACGGTGCACTCGGACAGCCGGCTGTGCGTCGACACGATCACGAAGTGGGCGCCGAACTGGGAGCGCAACGGCTGGAAGAAGAAGGGCGGCGAGATCAAGAATCTCGCGCGCGTCCAGGAGCTGCTGAGACTCTATCGAGCCCACCCGCACGCCCGGTTGAAGTGGATCGAGGCGCACGCCGGACACCGCTGGAACGAGTTTGCCGACTGCCTGGCCGGCGCGTGGCAGCGCGACGAGCTCTAGCGCGCACGCCGCGCTCGATATCCGGCAAACAACGCGACAAAAACAATCTTCATGGGATGTTGAAAAACCGTCGGTTTCGAGGTCGATGGTAGGTGTGCGGGGGTCGGTCTCGGGCGTGGGCCCGGCTTGCGCGAAGAACGCATTTTGAGATCGGCTCCGTTCGTGACGCTGCAAGCCGGTGCCTCACGCTGCTCGCGTGAAGGACCTGCGGGTACCCGTGCAGGGGGCCCGTGGGCCGCGCGGTGAGATGCATATGCGTCACCGGGGTCTGTCGTCTCTCCTGCTGGTTTCTCTTCTGTTCGGGATCGGCTTCGCCTGGGGTGCGGACCCGCCCGACTGGTATGCACTGGCGGCCGCGCCGCCGAAGACCCCTCCCGACGTCGGACCGGTCGTCGCAGTCGAGGACGGCTTCGACCTGACGCTGCGCGTGCCCGGTCTGGCGACCGGAACGACGGCGATCAAGGGCCGCACGCGCGGCGTGATCGAGCTGCCGGGAGCCGGCGTCGCCGGTCGACTCGGGGCTCCGCGCCTGCCGGTGCTGCGCCGGCTGGTCGAGGTTCCGCCGGGCGCCGAGGTCCGGGTGGAGCTCGTCTCGCCCGCGCTGCGCACGCTGACGCTCGCCGAGCTGGGGTTGCACGAGCCGCTGCTGGCCGTGCAGCGACCGGTGCCCAAGGTCGAGGGCGCCGCGGAAGCGATCCCGTTCGAGGAGGACGCCGCGCTGTATGCGATCGATGCGCTGGCTCCGGCCGCGCGGGTCGAGGTCGTCGACCGCGCCGTCGTCCGCGGGCGGCACGTCGCGCTGATCGAGATCCGGCCGGTGCGCTACAACCCGGCCGACCGAATCGTGGAGGTCTTCTCGGAGGCCACGCTACGCGTGCGCTTCGAGGGTGGGGATCGAGACGCCGCGCAGCGTGAGAAGGGACGGTTGGCCTCGCCGGCGTTCGATCGCTGGGTCGTCGAGGACGTGATCGCGCCGATCGATCCGCAGCCCGTGACGCCGCGCGACGCGGGCGGCGGCGCTCAGGGCGCCGAGGGGATGCTGGTCGTCGTCAACGACGCGTTCGCCGACGCGGTCGCACCGTTCGTCGACTGGAAGCAGCAGACCGGCTTCCGCGTCGAGGTGATCCGCACCTCCGAGCTGGGGGGCAGCCCGGGCGCCGCCGACGTCAAGGCCGCGATCCAGCAGCGCTACGACACCTGGAGCGCGCCGGCGCTCGGCTTTCTGCTGCTGGTGGGCGACACCGACTTCACGCCGATCCACCTCGGCAGCGGCGGCGGCAACTCGCAGGTCACGGACAACTGGTACGCGTGCCTGGACGGCACGGACTACCTGCCCGACGTGGCGGTGGCCCGCATCTCGACGCGCACGCCGGCCGAGACCGCGGTCGTCGTCGACAAGCTGCTGACCTACGAGCGCGCCGCGTTCGCCGACGAGAGCTGGATCAAGCGCGTGGGCTTCATCGGCACGAACGACAGCGGGTACATCGGCCTGATCGAGGGTACCCACGACGACTGCATCGACACGTACTACACCCCGAACGGCTTCCTGCCCACCGACTGGAGTCACGGCTACGCTTCGTGCGACCGGCACTACAACACGGTCGGCGCCACGACCGCCGAGATCGCCGCGTCGATCGACCAGGGGCGGTCGCTGGTCAACTACTCCGGCCACGGCGGCTACACCTCGTGGGAGGGACCTACGTCGCAGGGCTCGTACGACGCGGCCGACGTCAGCGCCAACGCCAACGCCGACATGTATCCGTTCGTCATCAGCAACGCGTGCATCACCGGCACGCTGGCCCAGACCGAGTGCTTCGGCGAGACGTGGCAGAAGACGCCGGGGGGTGGCGCGATCGGCTTCTGGGGCGCCAGCAACAACTCGTACTGGGACGAGGACGACGTGCTCGAGCGCGCGTTGTACACCAACATCTTCCCGATGGACACGACCCCCGCGCTGGGCGTGATCCTCAACCGCACCAAGCTGGATCTGTACAACCACTACGGGCCCACCGGCAGCGTGGCCTACTACTACGACATGTACAACCTGCTGTCCGATCCCTCGCTGTTGCTGTGGACGCGCGAGCCGCGGGCCTGGGAGGTGACGTACGACGCCGCGCAGCCGATCGGCGAGTCGTCGTTCACGGTTGTCGTCACACGCCAGGGGCAGCCGGTCGCCGGCGCGCTCGTCGCGGTGCGCAAGAAGGACGAGGGCGTGTTCGAGGCGGGTTACACGGACGCGTCGGGGGCGATCGTGTTGCAGCTCGACCCGGCGCCGCAGTCGGTGGGCGCGATGGAGGTCACCGTCACCGCCCACGACTACCGGCCGCACGAGGGCACGGCGGACATCATCTCGCCGTCCTCGCCGTGGTTGGTGCACCGCGGACACGCGATCGACGACTCGGCGGGCGGGGACGGCGACGGCCGGCCCAATCCCGGCGAGACGTTGCTGCTGCCGGTCAGCGTGGAGAACATCGGCCAGCAGCCGGGCTACGCGCTGTACGGCACGCTGTCGACCACCACGCCGCAGTGGTGCGAGGTGCTCGACTCGGACGCCGCCTTCCCCGACCTGGCTCCCGGCGAGCAGGCCGACTCGGTCGGCGATCACTACCTCGTGCGGGTCGAGCCGACCGCGCCCGACGGCGCGATGCTGGGCTTCAACCTGGCCTGGGGCGACGGTGGAGGCGCATCGGGGACGACGTCGTTCAGCGAGCGAGTCGACGCGGTGGCGCTGGTGCTGGCGCAGACGCAGGTCGACGACAGCCTCGGCGGCAACGGCAACGGTGTCGCGGGGCCGGGCGAGACCGTGGCGCTGACGGTCGAGCTGGCCAATCTCGGCCGGCGCGACGCGACCGGGGTCTCCGGGTCGATCGGCACCCAGTCGCCCTATGTCACCATCGTCGACTCCGACGGCGACTATCCGGACATCCCCGCCGAGAGTCAGGACGACTCGATCGAGCCCTACCACATCGACGTCGAGCACGACGCGCCGGACCAACAGCCGGTGCCGCTGACGCTGACGTTGAGCGAGGCCGGCAGTGGCTTCGGCGACGTGATCGACTTCGAGTTGATGGTCTCGAGTTGTGCCGGCGAGCTGTCGGCGGACGTGCCGCACCCGATCTCGGACAACTCGAACGTCGAGAGCGTGCTCGACTACGGCCTCCCGATCGAGATCTCCGAGATCAACGTTCACGTCGACATCTCGCACAGCTACATCGGTGACCTGCGCGTGTTGCTGACCTCTCCCGACGGGACGAGCGTCGTGCTCCACGACCGCAGCGGCGGAGGCACGAACGACCTGCGCACGTGGTACGACACCGAGACCGCGCCGGTCGATTCGCTGTCCGTCTTCGCCGGCGAGACCGCCTACGGCACGTGGACCCTGCGCGTGGAGGATCACGCGGGAGGCGACACCGGCACGATCGACGACTGGAGCCTCGAGATCTGCGGCCAGGCGATCGTCGCCGGGCCGCAGCCGGTCGTGGTCGGACACACCGTCCTGGACGACGGCGAGTGCGATCCCGACGGCGTGGGCGACGTGGGCGAGACCGTGACGCTGGAGGTCGTCGTGCGCAACAACGGCTGGGGCGCGGCCACCGGGCTGCACGCGGTGCTGAGCTCCGACGCCAGCGTGGCGTGTCTCGACGAGCCCGCGCCGATCTCCTACCTCGGCCCGGGCCAGGAGGTGATGCTGCCGTTCACCGTGCTGATCGGTGCGGTGGAGTGCGTGGAACACGTGGCGTTCACCGTCGATCTGCAGTCGGCCGAGGGAGTCTGGGCGGACAGCTTCCCCGTCGTGCTCGAGGCCGACACGACCGACGCGATCGACCTCGAGGACCTGGAGAGCGGCGGCAGCGAGCCTCCCGGCTGGAAACACAAGGCCACGCTGGGCGTGGACGAGTGGGCCGTCGCCTCCGATCGCAACTACACACCCGGCGGAACGTGGTCCTGGTTCGGCGGTGACAGCGCCGCGCTGAAGGATGCGCCGCTCCACTCGCCCGAGTTCGACCTGTACGGCACGTCCACGCTGGAGTTCCGCCACTGGATCGACCTGCAGAGCGGCTACGACGGCGGCGTGCTGGAGCTGTCGGTCGACAGCGGTGCGAGCTGGATCGACCTGGGGCCGAACATGGTCGCGGGCGCGTACGACCGATCGCTCTCCGGTACCAACCCGATCGCGGGACGCGACGCCTGGACCGGCTCGTACGACGAGTGGCGCCTGACGCGCGTCGACCTGACGCCGTGGAGCGGACAGTCCGTCAAGCTACGCTGGCGCCTGACCTGCGACGACGCCACCGAGCGCAGCGGCTGGTGGATCGACGACGTCAAGGTCCACAGCCACGAAGAGCAGTGCGACGTCGCCGCCTGCGGCGTGCCCGGACCGGTGCGCATCGTCGACGTCGTCCGCGTCGGCGACGACGTGCGGCTCGAGTGGTGGGACGACCCGCTGTGCATCGAGTACCGCGTGTGGCGCTCGACCGATCCGACCGACGTCGGCAACTTCGTCGACGTGACGGCCGAGGACGGCGACGCGACCGACACCCTCTTCCTGGACCAGAACGGCGCATCGACGCTGTACTGGCTGGTCCAGGCCACGGGACCCGACGGAACGGGCCCGCTGCACTAGCCCTCCCGAAAAGGGGTCAGACCCTGCATCATGCAGATTGCGTGATGCGGGGCTGGCCCCTCGGAAAGCCCGGTTTTCTCGGGCGATCCTGCGTGCTACGGTACGCGGACGTGAAGACCTACCACGACATCGTCGGCGACGGCGGCTCGCGGGTCGCCGAGCAGGTCGGGGAGCTGCGATCGAGGATCGCGGCCCGGCTGGCCGGCGTGCGCCACAGGGTCGCCGTGGGCTCCGGCAAGGGCGGCGTGGGCAAGAGCACGCTGACCTGGCAGCTCGCATCGGCCCTGCGTCGGAACGGCGCAAGCGTCGCCGTGCTGGACGCCGACATCAACGGCCCGTCCCAGGCGCGTCTGGCGGGCATGCACGAGGTGCCGTTCGTGCCGACGGCCGACGGGGTGGCCCTGTCGCGCAACCGCGACGGCATCGGTGTCGTCTCGCTGGGCTCGCTCGTCCCCGAGGGCGAGGCGGTCGACTTCGACAACGTCTCGAAGGGCGAGTCGCACACGTGGCGCGCCACGCGCGAGTTCAGCGCGATGGCCGAGCTGCTGGCAGCGGTCGAGTGGGGCGAGCTGGACCACCTGCTCGTCGACCTGCCGCCCGGCGCCGAGCGCACGTTCCAGTATGCGGAGTTCCTCGGCGAGCAGACGTCGTTCGTGCTGGTCGGCATTCCGTCCGATCTGGCGCGTGGCGTCGTGACGCGCTCGGTCGCCGCGCTGCGCAAGACGCCGAACCGCGTACTGGGCTACGTCGAGAACATGAGCGGCTACTACTGCTCCGAGTGCGACGACGTCCGCCCGCTGTTTCCCGAGACCGGCGACGTGAACCTGGGCATCCCGTGCCTGGGGCGCATCCCGTTCGATCCCGAGCTTGCGTCGATCTCCGATTCCGGCGAAAGTGTCGCCGAGGCACGGCGGCCCGCGCTGCGCGCCGTGGCCGAGATCGCCGAGAGCATCCACAGCACCCTGGAGAAGCCACGATGAAGTTCTTGTGTGTCCCGTGCGACAAGCCGATGGAGCTGCTCGAGACCAAGCCGCCCGAGGGGGGATCGATCGCGCTGGTCTACTCCTGCTCGGACTGCGGCTACGAGATGGCGATGCTGACCAACCCGATGGAGACGCAGCTCGTCGGCTCGCTCGGCGTCAAGATCGGCCCCGACGGCGAGAAGCAGGCTGCGGCAGGCGCGTCGAAGTGCCCGTTCACAGGCGTCGTGCAGTCGATGGAGGGCGAGCAGAAGCCCGCCGCGTTCCCGTGGACCGACGACGCGGAGCAGCGGCTGGCCAACTTGCCGGACTTCGTACGGCCGATGGCCAAGAGCGGTATCGAGAAGTGGGCACAGGAGAAGGGCTACCCGCAAGTCGACGGTCGCGTGCTGGACGAGGCCAAGGACTTCTTCGGGATGTAGGCCTGGCCGCTACGCGATGAACACGAGCACATTCGAGCGGCCGTACGTCGTCTCCTGGAACCTGACCTACCGCTGCAACCTAGCCTGCGAGCACTGCTACCTCGACGCGGGCGGCTCACCGTTGGTGCAAAGCGAGGCGTTCGCCGATCGCGGCGAGCTCGACACGGACGGCTGCCGCAAGGTCGTCGACGACATCGCGCAGTTCGCGCCCGAGGCGTTGACGATCCTGACCGGCGGCGAGCCGCTGCTGCGGCGCGACATCCTCGAGATCATCCGCTACGCCAACGGCAAGAAGCTGTGGGTCGTCGTCGGCACCAACGGCGTCAGCATCACGCCCACCCTGGCCGACCTGCTCAAGAAGGAAGGCGTACGCGGCCTCGCCCTGTCGCTCGATGCGCTCGACGCGGAGCGGCACGACGGCTTCCGCGCGATCCAGGGCGCCTGGAAGAACACGGTCCGCGGGGCGAGGATCCTGCACGAGCGCGGCCTGCCGTTCATCGTGCAGACGACGGTCGGCAGCCACAACCTGACACAGCTGGACGGCATCGCCGACTTCGCGTACGACGAGATGGGCGCCAGCGTGTGGAACCTCTACTTCCTCGTGCAGACAGGCCGCGGCGAGTTCGTCTCGGACATCACGCCGCAGCAGTACGACGACGTGCTGGCGCAGCTCTCGCAAATCCAGCAGCGCTATCGCGGCAAGATGCTGGTCAACGCCAAGTGCGCCCCGCACTACGTCAAGCAGCTCTACGCGGAAGACCCCGACTCGCCGTTCATCAAGAGCTACGCCGGTGGCGCCGGGGCCTGCCCCGCCGGCACGCACTACATGGGCATCCGGCCCAACGGCGACGTCACGCCGTGCCCCTACCTGCCGGTCTTCGGCGGCAACCTGAAGCACTCGACGCTGACCGAGCTGTGGAACACGTCCGAGCCGTTCGTCCGCATCCGCGAGCGTAACGATCTGGACGGGCGCTGCGGCGCCTGCGAGTTCAACGGCCTGTGCGGCGGCTGCCGCGCGCGGGCCTACGGCGTCACGGGCGACTACCTGGCCGAGGACCCGCTCTGCTCGCACGTACCGGGCACCTATCCCGACGCGGCGCAGCGCGTGACGCCGGGCATCGAGTACGGCAGCGCCGAGACGACCGAGATCGAGTGGGACGACGCGGCCCGCGAGCGTATGCGCCGCATCCCGGCCTTCGTGCGCGGCATGGTCACGCGCGCCGTCGAGTCGCACTGCGTCAAGCAGGGCATCGCGCGGGTCACGGTCGACGAGCTGGAGCGCATCCGTTCGCGCATGCCCACGCCGAAGATCTTCGGGCGCGCTCCCGACCCCGAGTAAATCCTATGGCCGAGAGTCCGTACAACAGGCAGCTCGGTCTCCTGCGCCTCGTCGCGGTCTGGGCCTTCGTCGGCCTGATGGTCTGGTTGGCCCGGCCGACGCTGTGGAGCGTCTCCGTCGGCTTCGTCTTCTGCCTGCTCGGCGAGGCGGTCCGGCTGTGGGCCTCGGGCCACCTGCGCAAGACGGTCGAGCTGACGACCTCGGGCCCGTACCGCTACACGCGCAACCCGCTGTACCTCGGACGCCTGCTGATCCTGACCGGGTTGTGCGTGATGGCCACGCTGCCGAACTACCTCAACTGGATCGTCCTGGCGCTCGGCTACGCTGTGTTCTTTGGCTACTACCTACCGCGCAAGGAGCGCATCGAGCCGGCGCGCCTGCGCGAGGCGCACGGAGAGGCGTACGAGCGCTACTTCGACGCCGTGCCGGCGCTCTTCCCGTCGCTGCACTCCTACCCTGCGGCGGCGACGATCGCCTGGTCCTCCGAGCGCATGCTGCGCCTGCGCGAGCACCAGTGGGTGATCGGACTCGCCGTCCTCACGCTGCTGATGCTGTGGCGCGCCTGGACGCTGCGCTCGGGCTAGGGTCAGGGGCAGGAGGTCGATGGTGAGCGCTTGGCGCCGTCCCCATCCCGGCCCCAGCTTCCGCCGCCGCAGTCCTTGCGGGCACGGACGAGGTAGTAGAAGCCGGCGCCCACGGCGGGGTCCGCCCGCGGATCGTCCCACTCGGCGGTCGCCAGGTCGGACGCGAGGCACGCCGCCCCGTCCACTCCGCCGTCGAGCCGCAGGGTCGCCAGGTCCCCGCCGGACACGTCGTACACCGCGTGGGCCTGCGCGGACCACGTCAGCCGCGTCGAGGCCAGCGCCTCGAGGTCCAGCGCCGGCACCTCGACCGGCGGGACGGTCGTCCAGCCCAGCGGCGACGCAACGTCGCACTCCTCGCAGTCGTTCGACGGGTTGACGCCGCCGACCAGGTGGCACGCGGCGTCGATGCGGCAGCTCCCGGCGTCGAGGGTGAAGTTGCAGTGCCCACCCGAGTCGAAACACGAGTCGGTCGTGCAGGCGAGGCCGTCGTCGCACTCGTTGTCCAGCGCGCACGCGGAGCAGTCGGCGAGGATCGTCGCCGTCGGCTCGCACGGGTCGAACTCGCCGTTGAAGTTGCAGTCGGTGATCGTGCCCGCCGCCAGGTCGCACTCGTCGGGCAGCAGGTTGTAGTTGCAGTCCAGGCTCGAGCCGTACGGAATGACGTCCAGCCGGTCGAGCGAGCCGTTGGCGTTGCAGTCGGCCTCGCATTCGTCGGGCACGCCGCTCGAGTCGAGGTCGAGGCTGGTGCCCGCCGCCACGTCGCAGGCGTCGTCGATCAGGTTGAGGTTGCAGTCGAGGTCCCAGCCCGGGATGAACGCGAAGCCGGTGGGGAACAGCAGCCCGTGGTCGTTGCCGCCGATGTGCGTGCGCAGGAAGTTGCCGTTGCGCGTGTCGAACTCGTACATCTGCGCGTTGCTCAGGTGCAGGACATCCGTCTTGAACTCGACCTGCTCGTCGTCGTGGTGGTGCTCCTCCCCCGCGATGAAGGACGAGCCGAACGCCTCGCCGGTGCGTGCGACGTAGACGTTGCCGTTGGGCCCCACGCGTACGCCCCACGGGCTGGTCTGGGTCAGGACCGAGGACGTCCCGACCTGCGCCCACTTACCGAGCGGCGCGCCCGTGTCGCCGTCGTACTCCAGCACCTCGTCGCTGCCGAAGCTGGCGACGAGCAAGTTACCGTCCGCCTTGAACGTCAGTCCGCGCGGCTGGTCGAGTCCGCCGTTGGCGCCGGCGTCGACGAACACGCGCGAAAAGACCCCGGTCGTCGCGTCGTACTCCAGGACCTCGTTGGTCGACGACGTGACCAGCAGCATCCCCGCCGGGCTCCGCGTCAGCCCGAACGGCCCGTCCAGCCCGCCCGAGCCCGCCGCGACCAGGACTCCGAGAGACGCGCCCGTCGACAGATCGTAGGCCAGCACCTCGTCGGTGTTGCGGCTCGAGACGAGCAGTCGCCCCTGGTCGTCGGCGAGGAGTCCCGTCGGAAACGACACGCCGCCCGAGCCGGGCGCGACGAGGTCGCCCACCAGCGTGCCCGTCGCGTCGAACTCGAGGATGCGGTGTTGCGGTCCGCTCGAGATCAGCACGTGCCGGTCGCCACGCACCGCGACGTCCTGACCCTCGACGACGACCGTGTCCGAAAGACCCGTCAGCACGCCGCTGCCGGCGTAGAATCGGCGCGCCTCGCCGTCGAGCAGGCCGCTCGCCACCCACATGCCGTGCCCGCCGGCGAGAGCGTCGATGTCCGAGGTGTCGTCTCCGTCGCAGTCCTGGCAGGCGTCCAGTCGAGCGTTGCGGTCGACGTCCAGCGACATCTGCGACTGAATCTCCGAGAAGTCGGAGATGCCGTCGAGGTCGCAATCCTCCTCGCACTCGTCGGGCACGCCGTTGCCGTGCAGGTCCATGCTGGTGCCGTCGGCGATGTTGCGCGCGTCGGGGATCGAATCGTTGTTGCAGTCCGGCTCGCACTCGTCCGGTATGCCGTTGAGGTTGACGTCGACGCTGCTGCCCAGCGAGATGTCGGCGTCGTCCAACGTGAGGTTCGCGTTGCAGTCCTCGCACTCGTCGGGGATCGCGTTGGCGTTGCCATCGAGACTCGTCCCGCCCGACACGTCCTGCGCGTCGTCGACGCCGTTGCCGTTGCAGTCGAAGACGACGCACGTCGCTCCGGAGAGAAAGCTCTCGACGTTGGCCTGGATCGTCGTGTGGAAGTACAGCTCGCGGTTGCCGTTGCCTCCGCTCCAGGTCTGCCCGCAGTAGCTCATGATCGTCCCGCGCTGCGGTGTTGTCTGCGGGTCGTTGCATGTGTCGATGTTGTTCGGCGAGGAGTGGGTGTGGCCCGTGCCGGCGTTGTGCCCCAGCTCGTGCGCGGTGACCTGGATGTCGTAGTGGTACGGGCTCGGCAGCGACGGGTCCTCGAAGAAGCCGTTGCCGTAGCCCACCACGGAGTATCCGGTGGGCTCGCACACGCCGTTGAGGTAGGCCTGGCCGCCGAACGGATAGTCGCGACGGCCCGAGAACAGCTGGGCCACGTCCCGCTGGACCAGCATCATGTTGAAGTTCCAGTAGTTCTGAAACGGCGATAGCGGGCTCGGCTCGTTGAACAGGTCGTCGGGATCGTCCCACAGCCGGAAATAGACCAGGTCGATCCGGGCGCCGACGTCGCGCACGTAGATCTCGCTGACCTGCGCGTAGAGCTGCACGAGGTAGGCCGCGGCGGCATCCGCGCTGTCGAACAGCGAGAAGTACTCGAAGTCGGTCTCGACGGCCAGCTCGATCTGGCGCACGCCCCTACGCTCGTCTCCGCCGCCGGGCAGTCCCAGCGTCGGCTGCGGCAGCTCGCGAGTCGTATCGAGCTGCACGCCGCAGGCCGGGACGTGCGGGGGCGTCTCGGCCGAGGACGAATGTGGCTGGACGACGAACGGTGGCGCCTGTGTCACGTCGAGCGACTCGACCGTGCGCAGGACCCACGCGCCGGCGCCGGCTCCCGGGTCGATCGTCCCGCTGACGCCGTGACGGCTGAACGTCAGCACCGCGCTCGACTCGGGCCGGCCGGCGACGCCGCCGCGAAACAGCAGAACGCTATCCGGGTCGAAGTCCAGCGGCCGGTCGGCCCCGGTCCTGCTGCCGACGACGAAGCGCGCCCCGGGGGGCGTGATGCGGAACGGCTCGAGCACGAGGTCGACCGCAGCCGCCGCGCCCGGCAGGGGAAAGTCGGAGACGGTCCAGGCGACGCCTCGCTCGGCCGCGCTCCGGACGGCAGCGGGATCCCAGGCGATCGCTCCGCCCCCGTGGGGGACGGCGTGGAACGGGCGGTCCAGGTCGACCGGCTCACCCGCACCGGCCGCTGTGAGCGACAGGCAGAGGCCGATCGCGATCCCGAATCCGAAGCGGAGCAGCCGGTGCAGCATGAGTCCTCCCGGGCGGCCGGTTGTGGCACAGTGGACCCTTCAGATACGACATGAAGCGCCCCCGGTCCAATCGTCGCACGATCTTCCGGATTGCCGCCGGAATCCTGCTGCTGTTCGTGGTGCTCGCGGCCCTCGCCCTGCTGGCGACCCGCCCGGTGGACGTGATCGAGGTGCCGCCCCCCGAGGATTCGCTGATCGGCGCTCTCGGCCCCGGCGCGGACTACGCCGACGCCTGGCTGATCGAGGTGCCGCACGGCCTGTTCTCCGATGTAGAGGCGTTTTACCGCGCCTCACCCGAGCGGCCCCCGATCGTCGAGCGCAGCGAGGAGGAGATCCTGGCCCGGGGCAGCGCGCCGGGGCTCGACTACTGGGTCTCGTATCTGCTGCAGGACGGCTCGCGCGGCCGTTACGCGATTCTGTCGACGCGCGTCGAGTACCGCGCGGCCGTCGGGAGGCTGTACTTCACGGCCGTCCGGCCGGTGCATCGCAGGATCGTGCCGCGGATGCTGCAGCGGATGCTCACGCACCCGCCTGAGGCCGATCGCGAGCCCTCAGGAGCGGCCGAAGGCCCGTGACAGCGCGGCGCGCGCTGCGTGGTAGCCGCACATCCCGTGCACGCCGCCGCCGGGCGGGGTCGAGGACGAGCAGAGATACAGGCGCGGGTTCGGCGTCGCCCACGGCGTCACGCTCGGCACGGGGCGCGCGAGCAGCTGCCGCAGGTCGTTGGCGCCCCCGGTGATATCGCCGCCGATCAGGTTCGGGTTGTACGCCTCCAGCTCCTCGCTGTTCAGCGTGCGGCGCTCGAGGATCCGCTCGCGGAAGCCGGGCGCGAAGCGCTCGACCTGCGCCTCGATGCGCGAGGTCATGTCGACGGTCGAGCCGCTCGGCACGTGGCAGTAGCCCCACAGCGTCTGCCGGCCGCCGGAGACGCGGGTCTCGTCGAACAGGCTCTGCTGGGCCAGCAGCACGAACGGCCGCTCCGCGACCTCTCCGCGCCACGGCGCTCTCTCGGCCTCGGCGACCTCGTCGAACGTCCCGCCGACGTGTACCGTCCCGGCGCGCCGGCAGGCCTCGGCCGTCCACGGCACGGGGCCGTCGAGGGCCCAGTCGACCTTGAACACGCCGGGACCGTGGCGAAAGCGCTGCAGTCTGGCGCCGTAGCCGTCCGGCAGCGCGCCGCCCGCGATCGTCACGAGTTGCCGCGGCGACACGTCGAACAGCACGACGCGCGATTGCGGCAGGTCGGCCAGGTCCCGGATCTCGGTTCCCGTCGCGATCGTCCCGCCCAGGCTCTCGAGATGCGCGGCCAACGCGTCCGACAGGCGCTGCGTGCCCCCGCGAGCCAGCGGCCACCCGACGAGGTGCGCCGCCAGCGTCAGCACCACTCCGACGGCGGCCGAGCCGCGGTCCTCGAGCGGCAGCACCGAGTGCGCTGCGTTGCCCGCCAGCAGCGCCCGCGCGGGCTCGCCCGCGAACGTGCGCGAGCGAGACCGAGCCGAGCGCAGCGCAGAGAGCCCGAAGCGGGCCATGGCCAGCGGTAGATAGGGCACCCCGAGAGGAGGGGAGAGCAACTGGTCCAGCAGCGGCAGCCCTGCGCTCTGCAGGGGTTTCAACAGACGCCGGTAGGCGCGCTCGTCCTCTCCCAGGCCCCGGGCCGTCGCGTCCAGCGAGCGTTCCAGCACGGCGGCCCGGCCTCCCTCGAGCGGATGCGCCAGCGGCAGCTCCGGATGCACCCACTCCAGTCCGTGTCGCTCGAGGGGCAGCGAGCGAAAGAGAGGGGAGGCGGCCCCGGTGGGATGGATCGCCGAGCAGACGTCGTGGATCAGCCCGGGGAGGGTCCCCTCGTCCGATCGGGCGCTGCCGCCGACGCTGTCGCGCGCCTCGCAGACCAGGACGCCGAGGCCGGCCTGCGCCAGCGTGACCGCGGCTCCGAGCCCGTTGGGGCCCGAGCCGACCACGATCGCATCGTAAGAGGGGTCAAGTCGCGGCATGGGCCACGCCCCCCGCGGCTAGGAGCCTGTCCGAGTAATCACCGGCATCGCGCGCATGGGTCTTGCGCGGCGCAGGCGAGGCGAGAGGAGGAAGTCGATGCTGGTGTATCGTCAACGACGAACAACGAAGCATGCGCCCGCAACCCCCATGCGCGCGATGCCGGTGATGACTCGGACAGGCTCCTAGTTCCAGAAGTCGTCCTCGTCGCCCGTGGAGAGGTACGAGGCCTCCTCCTCCAGCCAGGCGTCGAACTCTTCCTGGGTCTCGACCGTGACGAAGCCGCGCATGTTCGTGTGGCTGTTGCCGCACAGCTGTGCGCAGGCGATCTCGTAGGTGAACTCGTCGTTGCCCGTCTTCTCGCGCATCTCCGCCGTCGTGACGGTGGGGATGAACCACAGCGGGATGGACAGGCCCGGAATGGCGTCCTGCTTCACCCGCATGTGCGGCTGGTTGAAGCTGTGGATCACGTCCTTGCTCGAGATGTGCAGTACCACGGGTTCGTTCACCGGAAGGTGTAGCTGGTTGATCGTCGTGATGTCGTCCTTGGCGGCCGGATCGTCGCGATCGAGGCCGACGGGGTTGGTCTCCTCGTCGATCAGCGACACGTCGGCCTTACCGAAGACACCGTCCGCGCCCGGGTACCACATGTTCCACGCGAACTGCTGGGCCACGACACGAACCTGGACGCTCTCGCCGTCCGGCGGGACCTCGTTGACGCGCGCGCCCCACAGCGGGATCGAGAAGCCGATCAGCAGCACGCCCTCGAAGACGGCGACGCCGATCTCGGCATAGGTGCTGAACTTGCTCTTCACGCCGACGTAGTCCGCCTTGGGATTGCGCCGGCGGCTGAAGCGGACCAGCGTGTACAGGAAGAAGGCGCCCCAACCCACGAACAGAACGGCCATCAAGATGTGCACGATGCTGATGACGTTGTCGAGGTCCGCGGCATAGCTCGAGGCCTGCTCGAGCATGTACGGCATCTTCATGGGTGAGTCCCCTTACGAGTCGAGCCGCCAGTGCGGCGTGTAGCCCTCGGGGCGGTTCTTGCGAGCCCGCCGCCAGAGGTAGACAAAAAAAGCTACGAAGGCGCCCTGCATCAGCAGGGTCATCCCGAACAACAGAAACACGCCGAGGCGCGCCGCATCGATCATCGGCCCCTCGGCTTCGCCGTAGCACACGGTGCACGCCGGTGCGACGCGCGTGCTGAGAATCAGGATCACCGGAACGAGCGACACGCGATGCAGCATCTTGCGCCGCCGCTGCCGCTCCTCGTCGAGCGTGCGAACCTTGCGCCAGAAGGTGAAACCGTAGACGATCAGCAGCACGCCGAAGGCGAGGCCCCCGATCCCCATCGCCAGGCTCGCCCCGCCGCCGTGCGTTCCGTAAGCGTTGAGGTTCCAACCCCCGAACATGAAGGCCACGAGCGTCGAGACCGCGACGAAGACGATATGGAAGCCCTTCAACGACATATCAGCTCAGCGCCTGATCCGAGATCGAGGTCCACATCGGGACCAGCAACAGAACGAAGAAGAACGAGATCGTCAGCAGCAGGACCCACAGGATCAGCTTGCGCTCGGAGATCAGGTGCATGAAGAAGCAGGCGACCAGCGAGCCCTTGATCGTGGCGATGAACAGCGCGACGGCGATGGTCAGGCCGGGGGAGAAGTCGAGCATGGCCGCACCCACCGTGGCCCCGGTCAGGACCAGCAGCGAGGCGAAGACGATCATGTACGTCCGTACGTGCTTGTCGATGTCGGCGTGGCTGCCCATGGTCGCCCCCTAGAGAAGATAGAGAATCGGGAACAGGAAGATCCACACGAGGTCGACGAAGTGCCAGAACAGCCCCGAATTCTCGACGCGGTTCGTGAACCACTCCTCGTCCTTGTGCCACAGCTTCGATCCCGGCCCGGCGAGGTAGGCGTTGATCGCCATGCCGCCGAACACGTGCAATGCGTGCAGGCCGGTCATGGTGAAGTAGATCGCCAGGAACGTGTTGGTTTCCGGATAGTAATGATGGTCGAACTTGGCCATGTACTCGAGGTACTTGATGAACATGAACACGCCGCCCAGGGCGACCGTGGCGATCATGTACAGCCGGAACGTCGAGAAGCGCTTGCGGGCCAGCGAGGCCCAGGCCATGACCATCGTCACACTCGACGTGATCAGGACGAGCGTGTTGATCGCCGCCATCTTCGGATCGAGGAACTCTGCGCCCTTGGGCCATTCGTCGGCTCCGACGCGCAGCATCAGGTAGGTGGCGAACAACGCGCCGAACAGCATGATCTCCGAGGCCAGGAAGAGCCAGATGCCGATCTTGCCGTTGGTCAGCGCGGTGTCGGGCCGCGGCTGTACGGTGTAGGGAATCTCCATCTCGCTCAGGCCTCCTTCGACTGGAACTGCGGCGTGAAGTCGCGTTCCTCACCCGGCACGCTGTACTCGTACGGCCCGCGGTAGGCGGTGGGTACGGCGGCGAAGTTGCCGTGCGGCGGCGGCGAGGGGGCGGCCCACTCGATCGTCGTCGCCTCCCACGGGTTGTTCGACACCTTCTCTCCACCGCGGATGCTGATGAAGAAGTTGATGATGAACGGGATCTGCGCCAGCGCCAGGCACCAGGCGGCGTAGGACATCATCCGGTTCAGGAACAGCACCGGTTCGGCGAACTCGTATGTCGCGCCGCCGTCGGCCAGGCGGCGCGAGACGCCGGTCAGACCCTGGAGGAACATCGGCATGAAGATGCAGTTCATGAAGATCAACGAGGGCCAGAAGTGCAGCTTGCCGAGGAACTCGTTCATCTTGCGGCCGGTGGCCTTGGGGAACCAGTAGTAGACGCCCGCGAACAGCGCGAACACGGTTCCGGGGGCGACCACGTAGTGGAAGTGCCCGATGACGTAGTACGTGTCGTGCAGTGGGATGTCCGAGGCGCTGAGTCCCAGCGGCAGGCCGGTCAGGCCGCCGATGCCGAACATCGGCAGGAAGGCCAGGGCGAACAGCATCGGCGTGTTGAATCGTATCGACCCGCCCCACAGCGAGATGAACAGCGCCGTCAGCACGATCACCGATGGGATCGAGATGATCATCGTCGTCGTCTGGAAGAAGGTGGCCATCGTCTGACCCATGCCGGTCAGGAACATGTGGTGCGCCCACACGATGAACGACATGAAGCCGAGGAAGATCACCGAGTAGACCATCGAGCGATAGCCCCAGAGCGGCTTGCGCGTGTTGTTGGCCACGATCTCGGCCACGATGCCGAAGGCCGGCAGGATCAACACGTAGACCTCGGGGTGCGCGAGGAACCAGAACAGGTGCTGCCACAGCAGCGGGCTGCCGCCTCCGCTGACCTGCAGCACCTCGCCGCTGACGACGAGTCCCGAGGGCAAGAAGAAGCTGGTTCCCGCCACGCGGTCCATCAACTGCAGGATGCCCGCCGCCTCGAGCGGCGGGAAGGCCAGCAGCAGCAGGAAAGAGGTCACGAACTGGCCCCAGACGAAGAACGGCAGGCGGAAGAACGTCAGTCCCGGAGCGCGGAGCTGGATCGTCGTGACGATGAAGTTGACCGAGCCGAGCAACGACGAGGTGATCAACAGGACCATCCCGATCAGCCACGCCGTCTGCCCCATCGGGGCGATGTCGGCCAGCGGGGAGTACGACGTCCAGCCCGACTGCGCCGCGCCGCCCGGCAGGAAGAAGCTGACCAGCATGGTCACGCCGCCCGAGAGGTAGCACCAGTAGCTGGCCATGTTGATCTTGGGGAAGGCCATGTCCGGCGCGCCGATCTGCAGCGGCAGCACGAAGTTGCCGAAGCCGCCGACGGCCAGCGGCACGACGCCGAGGAAGACCATGATCGTCCCGTGCATCGCGCCCAGCTCGTTGTAGAAGTCGGGCAGCATGATGCCGCCCGGCGCGCGGGCGTCGCCGAACAGCCCGCCGATGACCGGCAGCGCTTCGCCCGGGAACGCCATCGACCAGCGCATCAGCATCATCAGACTGAAGCCGAAGAACAGGAACACGAGCCCGGTCACCGAGTACTGAATCCCGATGACCTTGTGGTCTACGGAGAAGACGTACTTACGCCAAAAGCCCAGTTCTTCGTGATGGGCGTCGTGGTCGTGTCCGCCGTGGGCGGTTTCTGCCATGATTCCGTCCTTCTCCCAGGGATGCCCCAGGGCACGTTGTTCTCAGTCGATCGGGTTTCGGGTGCGTCGGCCTCGGTCTACTTGCGCGACGGCGCGGACAGCGCGAAGTCGATCGTCTTGTTCTCGTCGCCGCCGATGGTCACGGTCTGCGTCTTGGCCGGCAGCTTCTCGTGCCAGGCCTCGATCTCGTAGGTGCCGGCAGGCAGATCGTCGATCTTGAACTTGCCGTCCGTCGCGGTGACGTCGAAGAACGGGTGCGGCAGCACGCCGACGTAGGCGCCCATCCAGGGGTGGACGTCGCACTTGATCTTGAACGTGAACTCTTCCTTGTCGAACACGTACTCGGCCTCGGTGACGCTGGCCGGCATGGCGCGGTTGAACGCCTTGTTCTTCTTCGGCAGACCGTGCACGTTGTGCAGCAGGCCGTCGGAGTTCAGGATCTTGACCTTCTGGCCGACCATCACGCCCAGCACATGCGGGTCGTAGCGGCAGCCCTTCTGGTCCAGCACGACCGGGGTGCTCGGGACGGGGTAGGTCTTGTTCGGCACGCCGCTCTTCACGCGGACGAAGATGTTGCCCATCGTGTTGCCGTCGCCGAGCGCGAGCAGCTCGGACTTCACGGGGCCGTCATGCTTCTTGTGGCAACCCGGATCGGCGCTCATTTTCAGCGGCGGCAGCTTGGGCACCGGGCCCTCGAACTTCACCGTTCCGCTGATGCTGCCGGCGAACGCGCTGCCGGCGACGATTCCCGCGACGGCCATTGCCGTCGCCACTCGGATCCACGTTCCACGCATGAAGAGTCTCCTCAGTCTGTCTTGTTTGGATTGGAGAATGGTCAGAATTCGGTTGTTCGAGGCCCCACTGTCGTCCGGCTGGCGCCGACGAAGAAAAAGCCTACCAGAAGAGTCCCTTGGGGCACAACCCGCCCACGGGGCCCAAAACCCTGGATTTCCTTGGTTTTCGAGGTTCGAGCCGGGCCGGCCGGCCGCGGCGGACGGGTCAGAAGTTCTGGAACGACAACGATTCTGCGAGACGCGGGTCGCGCACCGGCACGAGGGCGCTGCGCTTCAGGTTCCAGCCCAGCCCGGCGAGGAAAACGCCCCCCACCCCGACCAGGGTGGTCACGTCGAGCAGGCCGACGTGGATGTCGTGCGCGTGCAGGTTGGGCATGATCAGCCAGTGCAGGTCCGCCAGGTGCATGCCCAGCATCCACAGCGCGCCGGCCACCAGCAACGGGGTCCGGCGCTTGATGTGGCGCGACATCAGGAAGAAGAACGGCACGACGAAGTGCCCCAGGCCCAGGGCGATCGACAGCGTCTTCCAGCCGCCCTCGGCCCGGTGCAGGAACCACAGGGTCTCTTCGGGGATGTTCGCGTACCAGATCAGGAAGTACTGCGAGAAGGCGATGTAGGCCCAGAACACCGTGAATGCGAAGAGCAGCTTGCCCAGGTCGTGGAAATGCTCGAGGGAGATGACGTGCTTCAGCGGGCCGCTGCGGCTCAGGCCCGCGGCCAGCAGCGACATCAACGCGAACGCTCCGACCAGGCTGCCGGCGAAGTAGTACACGCCGAACATCGTCGAGTACCAGTGCGCGTCGAGCGACATGATCCAGTCGATCGAGGCGAAGCTCACGGTGACGGCGAAGATCATGATCCCCGGCCCCGAGAGGGCGATCAGTCGGCGCGTGATCGCGTGGTCGCCGGTCACGTCCTGCCTGCGCGAGGCGCCCAGGAACACCAGGGCCAGCACCGACCAGACGACCAGGTAGAAGGCCGCGCGCACGGTGAAGAAGCCCTGATTCAGAAAGGGCTCCTTGCTCTGCAGCAGGTGGTCCGCGGCCACGACGTCGGCGTGGCTCCATTCGAACAGAACGCTGATGCCCATCCATACCGGGATGAACAACAGCGCGAACAGCGGCAGCGTGCCCGCCGCGTTCTCGGCCAGCCGCCGCACGACGACGCCCCAGCCGCCCTTGGTCGCGAAGTGCACGAGCACGAAAAACAGGGCGCCCAGCGCGATACTGAGGAAGAACACGAACGACACGAGCCACGAGTGGTAGAACTGCTCGGGGTTCGTGCGGCCGAGGGCGAACGAGGCGAGGATGCCCGCCGCGCCCAGCACCAGGCCGATCAGCGGCAGGCGACCCCAGCCGCTGCCGGGGGGAAGCTGCATCTCGCGAGCCTGAATCGTCCTGGTTCCGTGCGCCACGTCAGTTCTCGATCAGCTCGACGTCCGCGGCGCCGGCTTGCTTCAGCAGCTCGACCGTCTGCGTCGAGTCGAATTTCGGATCCCAGGATTCGATCGAGATGAAGAAGCCGTCGTCGGTGACCCGCTCGAACGACTTCGACTTGAACAGCGGATGGAACAGCATCGGCAACTGGTTCATCGCCAGCATGCCGAACACCGCGCCCAGCGCGCCGAACAGCACGCCCAGCTCGAAGGTCACCGGCACGAAGGCCTGCCAGCTGAACAGCGGCTTGCCGCTGATCACCAGCGGGTAGGCCTGCGTGGCGACCCACCACTGCATCAGCATGCCGCCCGTGGCGCCGCCCATCCCCATGACGAATACGATCCACGGCAGCTTCGACGAGCGCAGGCCCATCGCGTGATCCAGTCCGTGCACCGGGAACGGCGTGTGGGCGTCCCATTTCTTGTAGCCCGCGTCGCGGACCTTCTCGCAGGCGTGGTACAGCTCCCGCGCGTCGCCGAAGCGAGCCAGCGCGCCGAAGTGCTTGTTGCCTTCGGGAAGCTCAGGAACCAGCAGGGGCATCGGTGAATCTCTTGTCCTCGCCGTGGACGACGACCACTTGCGGTTCGCCGCCGTGGTGCGGGTCGGCCTCCGGCATCACCGTCTTCACCTCGGCGGTGGCGACGATGGGCAGGAAGCGCACGAACAGACAGAACATCGTGAAGAACAGGCCGAAGCTGCCGATGAACGTCGCGACGTCCCAGAACGTCGGCGAGTAATAGTCCCAGCTCGACGGCATGAAGTCGCGATGTAGCGAGCTGGCGACGATGACGAAGCGCTCGAACCACATCCCGATGTTGACGAAGATCGACATGATGAACAGGATCGCCATGTTCGTCCGCGCCTTCTTGAACCAGAAGATCTGCGGCGAGATCACGTTGCAGCTGACCATGATCCAGTAGGCCCAGGAATACGGGCCGACGGCGCGATTGACGAACGCGAACTGCTCGTACGGGTTGCCGCTGTACCAGGCGATGAAGAACTCCATGCCGTAGGCGTAGCCGACCATGCTGCCCGTGACGAGGATGATCTTGGCCATGTTCTCGAGGTGCCGCGTCGTGATGATGTTCTCGATGTGGAACGCCTTGCGCGTGATCACCATCAGCGTGATCACCATGGCAAAGCCGGAGAAGATCGCGCCGGCAACGAAATAGGGCGGGAAGATCGTCGTGTGCCAGCCCGGAAGCTGAGACACCGCGAAGTCCATCGAGACGATCGAGTGCACCGAGAGCACCAGCGGCGTGGCCAGCGCGGCCAGGATCAGGTAGGCCCGCTCGTAGTGCTGCCAGTGGCGGTTCGAGCCGCGCCAGCCGAGGGCCAGCGCGCCGTAGATCATCTTGCGCAACGTCGTCTTGGCCCGGTCGCGGATCGTGGCCAGGTCGGGGATCAGTCCGACGTACCAGAACAGCGCCGACACCGAGCCGTAGATGCTGACCGCGAATACGTCCCACAGCAGCGGGCTGCGGAAGTTGGGCCACATGTCCATCTGGTTCGGCAGCGGGAACATCCAGTAGGCGACCCAGACGCGCCCGATGTGGATGCCGGGGAAGATCAGCGCGCACATGACGGCGAAGATCGTCATCGCCTCGGCCGCGCGGTTGATCGACGTGCGCCACTTCTGCCGGAACAGGAACAGGATCGCCGAGATCAACGTACCCGCGTGGCCGATGCCGACCCAGAAGACGAAGTTGACGATGGCCCAGCCCCAGCCGACGGGGTTGTTCAGGCCCCAGATGCCGACGCCCTCCCAGATCAGCCAGCCGATGCTGAGCGGAAGCAGCGAGAGCATGGCGAGCGACGGCAGGAAGCACATCCACCAGCCGATCGGCGTCTTGCTCTCCAGCGGCTTGGCGACCGCCTCGGTGATCGCGTGCAGGTCGGGGGCGCCCAGAATGAGGGGCGCCCGGCCCTCGACAGGATCGTACTTGGAGTTGTCCTGGATCAGTTGGGCCTGCGACATGAAAGCGGAACCTATCACTGCGTCTCGGTGGCGGTCAAGCAATATGAGGGGGCGTGGCCGACGAAGGGCGGCTTACCTAAAATGAGGGTCTCCACGCGGGGAAGACTCGAATGCAAGCGATCCAGACCATGCCCGCTCAGAAGCCCGCGGCCGGCGCGCTGGCCGTGGGGTTCGGCATCACCGTGGCCATGTGGGGCGTCGGCTACCTCGGCCGGCTGCCGGCCCTGATGCTGCCGAGCCCGCTGATGTTGTTCCTGCTGCTGGGTTGTCCGCCCGTCGGAGGATGGCTGCTGGGACGGACCACCGGGACCGGCTGGCGTTCCGGGGCCGTCGCGGGGGCGATCAGCGGCCTGATCAACCTGCTGGTGCTCGGGAGCTTCCTCGGGGGAGCGACCCCGGACCAGATCGTCCCGTCCGCGCTGCTGTGGATCCCGGGCTCGCTCGTGATCTCGGCCGGGCTGGCCGCCCTGGGCGCCGGAATCGGGTCGCGCGGCCCGGCGGCACAACCCGCCCAGCGCAACTGGCTGTCGATCTTCGTGCGCGTTGCGATCGCGGCGACCCTGTTCCTGCTGGCCGTCGGAGGTCTCGTGACCAGCGCCGAGGCCGGGCTGGCGGTGGACGACTGGCCGACCTCGTTCGGCTACAACATGTTCCTCTACCCGCTCTCGCGGATGACGGGCGGCATCTACTACGAGCACGCCCACCGTCTGTTCGGCGCGCTGGTGGGCCTGACCACGCTGGTGCTGGCGGTCTTCCTGCAGCGCGTCGATTCCCGGCGCTGGGTTCGCACACTCGGCTGGGTCGCGCTCGGGATGGTGATCGTGCAGGGCATGCTCGGCGGAATCCGCGTCACCGAGCGCAGCATCGCGCTGGCGCTGACGCACGGCGTTCTGGGGCAGGTGTTCCTCGCGATGCTCGTGGCGCTCGGCGCCTTCACCTCCGCGACCTGGCTCGGCGACTCGGCTCCGCTGCGGCGCCCGACCGCCCGCACGGACCGCTTGCTGGGCGGGATGCTCGTCGGCATCGTCATCGTGCAGCTCGTGCTCGGCGCCGCTCAGCGCCACACCGACAACTTGCTGGTGCCGCACGTGCTGGTCGGACTGGCCTTCGTCGCCCCGCTCGCGATCCACGTCGGCGTCCGCTCCTGGGGCCTCAACGAGGGGCAGCCGCTGCTGCAGCGCCTCGGCCTGGCGCTCGTGGGCGCGATCTGCGTTCAGCTCATGCTCGGCCTCGGCGCGCTGGTCGTGACGGTCGCCGCCAAGGACGGGACGCTGTCGCGCAGCTGGGACCTGGTGATCGCGACGACGCACCAGTGGTTCGGGGCGTGCGTCTTCGCGCTGTCGGTCGTGCTGCTCACGCTGAGCTTCCGGCTGCTGGCGCCGGGGCCCGGCGACGAGCCCGGCCGCGTCGACCCGCCGACCGTCTGAGTCGAGCCTCCACGGGCGCGCAGTCGACGCTCTTTAAATACTTCAATCCATGGGCGCCATTCACCGAATCTCGCGACGTCCACGAAAAACACCGTGGCTCCATGACGCTTACTTTATTGAAGGGGACCCCCATCAGCCGTATATGCATGGTGGGGATCCATGGGGTCTGTGGGGGAGAGCTTCATCCAAGGATGGGGCGGCTCTCTACCTCCAGCGTGCGACCAGGGCTCGAGGTGTTCGATCGGTGGGATCGAACGCCGCGGGTTCCTATGCGCCCCCCCGGTGGCGCCCGTTGCGAGGTGGTTGATGCATCGTCGGACGACGTGGTGGCTTGCGCTGCTGGTCGGGTTGATCCTGGCCGGAACGGGTGCGTTTGCCGACGTCGTGATCACCGAGCTGATGTACCACCCCGGCTCGGACGACGACGCCGACGAGTTCATCGAGATCCTCAACACCGGCACGCAGCCCGTCGACATCACCGGCTGGTGCTTCACCGGTGTCGGTTACTGCTTCCCGAATCCGACCAGCATCGTGGCGGGGCAGTACCTCGTCGTCGCGCGCGACGCGGCGCAGTTCAATATCACGTACCAGGCGACCGCGTTCGACGAGTGGGCTGCCGATCCGCCGACGGGGCTGGACGACAACGGCGAGCGTCTCGCGCTGGTCGCACCGGGCCAGGTCACGATCGACGAGGTCGTCTTCGACGACACCGGCGAGTGGCCGGTGAAGCCTGACGGCCTCGGCTTCTCGCTCGAGGTCGTCGACCCGGACGAGGACAACTCGACGCCGCGCAACTGGCGCGCGTCGAACGCAGTGCTCGGCACGCCCGGTCAGCCCAACAGCGTGGATGCCACCGGGCTGCCGCCGTGGATCACGGACGTACAGCACACCAACGACGCGGCGCCGCTGGCGGACGTCGTCGTCGACGCCACGGCGCTCGACGCGACGACGGTCGAGCTGATCTACCGCTACGGCTTCGATCCGGAGACGACCGTCGCCATGAACGCGCTGGGCGGCGATGCGTATCAGTACGCCATCCCGGGCCAGGCCGCGGGCACCCTGGTGCGTTACCGCATCTCCGTCGTCGGCCCGACGGGCACGATGAGCTACCCGCGGCCCGACGACACGGTGACCTACGACGGTACGGCGATCGTCGAGCCCACGCTGTCGTCCAACCTGCCGATCCTGCACTGGTTCATCCGCCCGGCCGACTATCAGGAGGCGGTCAACGAGGCGACGACGTTCGAGGACGAGCTGGAAGAATCGGTGCTGTTCTTCGAGGGGCGGCTGTACGACGGGGTCGGCGCGCGTATCCGGGGCCAGTCGGCGCGCAGCTGGCCCAAGCCGCCGTGGAAGATCGTCATGCCGCAGGGGCACGACTTCGAGGCGCCGAATCTGATCGAGCGCCCGGTCGACAACTTCAATTTGCAGTCGAACCACTCCGACAAGAGCTTCGTGCGCGAGATCCTGGCCTGGGAGACGGTGCGCGACGCCGGTGCGCCGGCGTGCCAGGTCGCACCGCTGCGCGTCGAGCGCAACGGTGTGTTCCAGGGGCTGTACAACTTCCTCGAGACCCCCGACAAGGACTGGCTGCGCCGCCACCGGCTGGATACGAACGGTTCGCGCTACAAGGCGCTGACCGGGCACCTCGGGCCGGAAGAGCCGGCGATCGAGACGCAGTACGAGAAGAAGAGTCGCCTCGACGAGGGCTACGACGACATTCTGCAGCTGATCGACGACATGGACACGCTGGACGGCGAGACCAAGCGCGACTGGGTCTACGACCAGGTCGACGTGCCGGGGATGATCAACCACATCGCGTCGCAGGCGCTGGTGCACAACTCCGACGCGATCCGCAAGAACTACTTCCTGTACCGCGACACCGAGGGCACCGGTCGCTGGACGATGCACACGTGGGACCTCGACCTCACGTTCGGCCGTAACTGGATCGGACAGTCGTTGCTCGACGAGCTGTGGGCCGACGTCGACGAGATCGCCGGCGAGCCGGCCTTCGTCTCCCCCAGCCATCCGCTCGTCGGCTCGCGCGACCGGAGACCGTACCAGGCGATCTTCAATCGACTGGTCGACGCCGTGCTGCTGGCGGACGACGACGTCGAGGCGATGTACTACCGGCGGCTGCGCACGCTGATGGACGCGATGCTGGTCGACGGCAAGTACGAGGCGCGCATCGCGCAGCTCGTATCCGACATCGGGCCCGAGGCGGCGATGGACGTCGTGCAGTGGGGCCAGTACGGACAGAGTCAGGATCTGACCACCGCGACCAATCTGCTGATCACGGAGTACCTGCAAAAGCGACGCACGCACCTGTTCGAGACCCATACGGTCTGCGGGATCCCCGACGCCCAGCAGCCCCAGCCGCGGGTCGTGATCAACGAGGTGCACTTCTTCCCGCAGGGCGGCCTTCCGGCGGCCGATGAGGAGTTCATCGAACTCTACAACCCGTCGACGTGGGAGGCCGTCGATCTCAGCGGCTGGCGCATCGACGGCGTCGCGCTGAACATCCTGCCCGGCACGGTGATCCTGCCGCAGGATTACGCGCTGTTCGTGCGCAACGACGTCCGGTTCCGCGCCGTGCACGGCGGCGGACGCTTCATCGCGGCCCAGTATTCCGGCTCGCTGGACGATACCGGCGAGTCGTTGTCGCTGCGTGACGCTACGGGCCGCATCGTCTCCGCCGTCAGCTACGAGGCCGCCGAGCCGTGGCCCGTGACCGCGGCTGGACAGGGCAAGTCGCTCGAGTTGATCGACGCTGCGGGCGACGAGGCCAAGGTCGCCAACTGGCTGCCCAGTGTGAGCGACCGCGGAACGCCGGGCGAGGCGAACAGCGTCGCCGGCGCGCAGCCGCCGGTGCCGCCCGTCTTCATCAACGAGGTCGTCGCCGACAACCAGACGGGGATGACGGACGAGGAGCCGCAGGCCGAGCCGTGGATCGAGCTGTACAACAGCTCGACGCAGGCGATCGATCTCGGCGACCCGCAGGCGCCGCTGTACCTGACGGACGACTTCGGCGCCCCGCAGAAGTGGCCGATTCCGCAGGCTACCGTGCTGTGCGGCGGGTGCTGGATCACGATCTGGGCCGACAACGAAGCGGACGGGCCGCTGCACACGAACTTCGCGCTCAGCCCCGCGGGCGGTGCACTGGGACTGTACGACTCGTCGGGATCCCTCGTCGACTACCTGAACTACCCCGCGTCCCCGATCGACTACGGCTACGGACGCTTCCCCGACGGCGGGGCCCAGCAGAGAGCGTTCGACGAGGCGACCCCGGCCGCGGCGAACGACGCGCCGCCCAGCCCGCTGATCCTCAACGAGTACAACGCCGTCGACGACCTGAAGCAGCTGGACAACTCCAACTCCGACCCGTACTGGGGCCGCATCGACGGTAACGGCGGCGACTGGTTCGAGCTGGTCGTGACCCAGGACGGCCTCGATATCCGCGACTGGCAGCTGTTCGTCAGCGACCGCACGGGGGCCGGCCAGCAGACCTGGACCCTGCAGTTCACGAGCCACGACCTGTGGTCGAACCTGCGCGCCGGCACCATCATCACCGTCGGTGAGTCGCTGATCGACGACCCGAGCTACGACCCGTTGCTCGACGACTGGTGGATCCACGTCCAGGCCGCCGATGCGGCGTCGGGCGTGTACATCTCGGCGCAGGACTTCGAGGTCTCCAACACGAACTGGCAGTTGACGATCCGCGACGAGATGGGTGAGGACATGTTCGGCCCGGCGGGCGAGGGGATTCACCCGGCCTCCGGCATCGGTAGCGACGAGGTGTTCAAGCTCGAGGCCGATCCGGGGCCCTACCTGACCGCGTTCTCCGACTACAACGACGGGACGTCGAGCACGTTCGGTCTGCCGAACCGGTTCGGCGCGGGCGCGTTCCAGCAGGACTTCAGCGCGCTGCGCGCGATCGGCAGCGAGACGCCGTGCACCGAGCCCGATCTCGATTCGGACGGTGTGTGCGACGCGGAGGACAACTGCCCCGACGACTGGAACGAGCCGCAGACCGACGCGGACGACGACGGTATCGGCGACGTTTGCGACGCCTGCCCGCTGGACGCGGACAACGACGGCGACGCGGACGGCCACTGCGCGGGCGACGACAACTGTCCCAGCGTGGGCAACCCGACGCAGGACGACGGCGACATGGACGACGTCGGCAACATCTGCGACAACTGTGTCGCCGCCGCCAACACGGATCAGGTCGACGACGACGCCGACGGCATCGGCGATGCGTGCGACGCGTGTCTCGACGACCCCGTCAACGATCCCGACTTCGACCTCGTGTGCGATGCGACCGACAATTGCCCGGCGGCCACCAATGGTGGTCAGGCGGATTTCGACGGCGACGGCGACGGCGATGTCTGCGACATCTGCCCGCAGGACGCACTCAACGACATCGACCTCGATACGCGCTGCTCGGACGTGGACAACTGCCCGTTCGCCGCGAACGAGCTGCAGGAGAACTCCGACCCCGATGTCTTCGGCGATGCCTGCGACAACTGCCCGACGATCAACAACTCGACGCAGGAGGACTTCGACGAGGACGGTCAGGGCGACGCCTGCGACGACGACGACGACAACGACGGCGTGCCGGATGCGACCGACAACTGCCAGCGCGAGCCGAACCCCGACCAGGCCAACGCGGACGGAACGAACGGCGGCGACGCCTGTGACGACGACGACGACGACGACGGCGTGCTCGACGACGACGACAATTGCCCGCTCGACGCCAACAACAACCAGTCGGACCTCGACGGTGACACCGCGGGCGACGTCTGCGATTGCAACGACGCCAACACCAGCCTGTCCTCGATTCCGCCACAGCTCGGAGGATCGCTGCGCGTGGATCGCACCGGAGGCACGCGCCTCAGCTGGAGCCGCGCCCCGCAAGGCCACCTGTCCAACGTCTACCGCGGCGCCTTCACCGCCACCGAGGTCTGGGTCGCCAACGCCGCTTGCTTCGACTCCAACACGCCGCTGACCGAGGTCTTCGACACCGAGGATCCGCCGGTCGGCGTCGGCTGGTACTACCTGGTCGGCGGCGTCAACGCGTGCGGCAAGGGCCCGATCGGGATCGACTCGGCCGGCGCCGACATTCCGCCGTTCGCCGTCTGCCCGGATCCGGTCGGCGCCGAGGACGTCGACACCGACGCCGACGGCCGCAACGACAAGTACGACAACTGCCCGTTGCAGCAGAACGCCGGGCAGGAGGACGGCGACTGGGATTTCGTCGGCGACTCGTGCGACAACTGCTCGTCGGATACCAACCCCGGACAGGAAGACCTCGACGGCGACGGCGAGGGCGACGCGTGCGATCCGGACGACGACGGAGACGGGACCCCGGACACGCTGGACAACTGCCCGCGTGTGTCCAACGCAACGCAGGGCGATCTCGACGGCGACGATGTCGGGGACGCCTGCGACGAGTGCACCGACGCGGACGGTGACGGACTGGGGGATCCCGGATTCTCGGCCAACCGCTGCGCGATCGACCTGCATCCGACCGACCCGGAAAACGACGCCGACGCGGACGGTGTTCTGACCGCCGCCGACAATTGCACGGGGCAGTACAACCCCGATCAGTCCGACGCGGACTCCGACGGGGTCGGGGACGCCTGCGACGCGTGCGTCGACGATCCGCAGAACGACGCGGACGGCGACGGCGTCTGCGCGGGGGACTGCGGCGCCGTCGTCGTGCAGCCGTTGACCTTCGAGCCGTCGGTGGAGACGGTACTGGTCGAGGCCGGTACGGCGGTCAAGTTCATCGCCAACTCGTCCGACCCCGGGATCGGACTCGGCTGGACCCATCCGGCGTTCGTCGACGCCGCCTGGGACGACGGATGGTACGGGATCGGCTACGAGGCGGCCTCGGGAGCGGAGGCGCTGCTCTCCACGACCGTCCCGGCGGGCACGCGCTCGGTCTTCACGCGCGCGACGTTCGACGTCGCCGACCCCGGCTCGGTCGACGACATGTGGCTCGGCCTGGACTACGACGACGCGGTGATCGTCTGGATCAACGGCATCGAGGTCTACCGCTCACCCGAGATGCCGCAGTTCGGGACTCCGGCGTGGGACGAGCCGGTCGCGGCGCGCGAGTCCAGCAACGCCGGCGCTCCGGTGTACGCGCCGTACGTCGATATCTCCGGATTCGCGATCGTGCTCGACCCCGGGACGAACCATCTTGCGGTGGGCGTGTGGGACCACCTGCCCAACGGATCCTCCGCCGACGACCTGGTGCTGGTGCCCAGGCTGGCGATCAACCGCGCTCCCACGATGGTGTATCGGGCCAACACGTCCGCGCCCGCGTTCGGCATGCAGTGGACCGATGAGAGCTTCGACGACAGCGCATGGTCGGCGGGCAACTTCGGCGTGGGCTACGAGACCGAGCCGGTCGGCGCCCGTGCGCTGATCAGCACCGAGGTCCCGGTCGGCACGGTGTCGGTCTTCGCACGCGCCGGATTCCTGATTCCCGATGTGTCGATCGTGGACCGCCTGATCCTCGGCCTGGACTACGACGACGGCGTGGCGGCGTGGATCAACGGCGTGGAGGTCTACCGCACGCCGCAGATGCCCGCGGGTCCCTTGACGTGGAACAGCGCTCCGACGGAGCACGAGTCGAGCAACTCGTTGTTCCCCAACTTCGAGCCGGTCTCCGTCACCGAGCCGGGCGTCCCGGCGTTGCACGACGGGGTCAACGTGCTGGCGATCGGCGTGTGGAACCACGAGGCCGACGACGACCTGGTGCTGAAGCCCGGCCTGACCACGAGCGGAATCGACATCGACAACTGTCCGACGACGTACAACCCGAATCAACTGGATCAGGATCTGGACGGCGTCGGTGATGCGTGCGACAACTGCCCGTCGACGTTCAACCCGTTCCAGAACGACGACGACATGAACGGGGTCGGTAATCTGTGCGAATAGGGCTTCGGAGCTCCGGGTCGATGCCCGCCACGCTGCCTATCCCGCCAGCAACTCCCGCACGATCCCGTTGACGAGCTTGCCGTCGGCCTTGCCCTTGACCTGCGGCATCACGAGCTTCATCACGGCGCCCATGTCCTTCGGCGAGCTCGCTCCGGCCTCCGCGATCGCCTTGGCCACGATGGCGCGGACCTCGTCCTCGCCCAGCTGCTGCGGCAGGTACTCGGTGACGATCGCCAGCTCGGCCTCTTCCTTTCCGGCAAGGTCCTCGCGACCCGCTGCGCGGTAGCTGTCGATCGAGTCTCGTCGCTGCTTGGCGTAGGACGTCACGACCTCGGTCACGTCGTCGTCGGTCAGCTTGCGTTCCGCATCACCCGAGCCGCGCAACGCGACCTCCTTCTCCTGCACCTTGGCCTTCAGCATGCGCAGGCATTCGAGTCGCGCGCGATCCCTGTTCTTCATGGCGGTCTTGAGCTCCGCCTCGAGGCGTTCTTTCAGCGACATGGTCTCACTCCGGAAGCGCGGCGCCGCGCGATCGGCGGCGACGCAGGAAGATCAGCACGAGCACGGTGTACAGCTCGAGCCGTCCGATGATCATCAGGGCGACGAGGACGATCTTGGCGGCCTCGGGCAGCGCGCCGTAGTTCTGCGTCGGTCCGACCACGCCGAAGCCGGGGCCGATGTTGCCGAGGCACGCGGCCGACGCGGAGAACGCGCTGACCATGTCCATGCCCAGCGCGGCGAGCACGAGGCCTCCAGCCGCGAACGTGGCGAGGAACAGGTGCAGGAACGTCGTCACCGACGTGACGATCTCCTCGGGCACCGCCATGTGCCCCAGCCGCACCGGCAGCACCGCGTGCGGCCGCACCAGACGCTTGAGGTCGACGACCAGCTTGCGCAGCACGATCATCACGCGCGCGACCTTGACCGAACCGCCGGTCGAGCCGGCGCACCCGCCGATGAACATCATGATGAACAGCAGCGCGCGGGAGAACGCGGGCCAGGCGTCGAAGTCCGCCGTTGCGAAGCCGGTCGTCGTGACGATCGCCACGGCCTGGAACAACGCGTAGCGCAGCGCGTCGAACAGTCTCATGTGGTCGAGATGACGCAACAGGTCGATCGACAGCAGGGCCGTCGCCACGCCGAGGATCAGCAGGTAGAAGCGGAACTCGCGGTCCCGCAACAGATGGCCCGGCCGGCCCTTCAGCAAGCGGAAGTGCAGCGCGAAGTTGGCCCCCGCCAGCACCATGAACAGCGTGATCACCATCTCGATGGCGGGGCTGTTGTAGTCCGCGACGCTGCCGTTCTGTGTGCTGAAGCCGCCGGTGGCCATCGTGGCGAACGCGTGGTTCGTAGCGTCGAGCGGCGTCATGCCCAGGCCGATCAACGCGGCCACCTCCAGGGCGGTCAGCAAGGCGTAGATGCCCCACAGCGCCTTCGCGGTCTGCGCGATTCGCGGCGTGAGCTTCTCGGCCGTGGGGCCGGGCGCCTCGGCGCCCAGCAGCTCCATGCCGCCGACGGCCAGCTTGGGCAGGATGGCGATACCGAGAACGATGATCCCCATCCCGCCGAGCCAGTGCGTCAACGACCGCCACAGCAGCAGCGGCGGCGACTCGGCCTCGATATCCGACAGGATCGACGCCCCGGTCGTCGTGAAGCCCGATGCCGATTCGAACAGCGCGTCGATCAGGAACGTCGGTCCGTGGATGAGCACGTACGGCAGCGCGCCGACGAGCGAGGCCATGACCCACGCCCCGGTCACCAGCACGAAAGCCTCGCGCCGGCGGAAGCTGAAGTTGGGTTCCTGGCGGAAGACGCGTTGCAGCACCACGCCGCCGACACCCGCGACGGCCGCCGCGACCGCGAAGACCCACGTGCGATCGCGATCGACGAACCACGCCACGACCGCCGGCACGATCAGCGCGGCGGTCAGGGCCAGCAGCAGGCGGCCCAGGAGGTAGAGCACGCCGCGGAGGTTCATCGTCCTCGGAACATCCTCTCGAGCTCGGCCAGCTTCTCGGTCAGCGTGAACACCAGCGCGCGATCGCCGACCTGGAACTGGAAGTCGCCGCGCGGCAGCACGATCTCTTCGCCGCGCAGCACGGCGCCGACGATTGCCGAGCGGGGGAAGCGCAGCTCGGACAGCGGCCGCTTCAGCACGCGCGCCCTCTCGGGCACCTGGAATTCGATCACCTCGGCGTCGCCGCCCTCGACGAGGTCCAGACTGACGATCTCGCGCCGGTGCACCATGCGCAGGATCTCACCGGCGATCATCATCCGCGGCGAGAGCGGGATATCGATACGCACCGCGTGCATCAGGTTGAGGAACTCGGGTCGGTGGTACAGCGCCACGACCGCGCGCGCGCCGGCCTCGCGAGCCAGGAGCGAGGAGAGCAGGTTCACCTCGTCCTGCTGGGTCGCTGCGACGAAGTAGTCGACTTCCTCGACACCCGCCTCGGCCAGCATCAACGGGTCGGTCGCGTCGCCGCGCAGGACGAGCGCGTCGGGGATGGCGGCAGCCAGCTCGGCTGCGCGCCGCGCGCCGCGCTGGATCACCGTGACCTGCATCTTGGCCTTGACCAGCAGGCGTGCCAGCCAGCTGCCGACCTGCCCCGCGCCGGCGATCAGCACGCTGCGCGTCGGCTCGGCGTTGACGCCGATCGACTGCAGGTACTCGGGGACGCTTGCCGCGGGTCCGACCGCGTAGAGCAGATCGCCCGGGCGCAACACGGTGTCGCCGCGCGGGATGACCGTGCCCGAGGCGCGGTGGATCCCGGTCAGGATCCAGTTCTTGGGGCCCTCGAGGTCCTTGAGCGGCTTGCCGTAGATCGCGGCGCGAATCGACGGCCGCGCCTGCAACAGCACCAGCCGCCCCTCGTTGAAGAAGCGCGCCTTGCCCGCTCCGGGCACGCGGGTCAGGCTGAAGATCTCCTCGGCGACCAGCCGCTCGGGGTAGAGCTGAACGATCTCGGGATCCTTCTTGAGCAGCGGCGTCGTGCCCAGCACGGGATTGCCGACGCGGACGACGCAACGCTTCGCGCCGTAGCTTCGCGCCGTCAGTGCGGAGAGGATGTTCACGGCGTCGTCGTTGGAGACGGCGAAGAACAGGTCGGCGTCCGTCACGCCGTGCCGCCTGAGCAGCTTCGGGTCGCAACCGTCGCCGGCCACGGCCAGCACGTCCATCGCGCGCTCGAGACTCGTGACCTTCTCGCGGTCGCGCTCGATCATCACGAGGTCGTGACCCTCGCGCACCAGCGAGGACGCGATGTGGATGCCGACCTCGCCGGCCCCGACGATGAAAATCCTCATGACCGGCTCAGGCTAGCACGAATCAACCGACGGTCTCGATCAGCTTCTGGACCAACAAATACCCGAAAAGAGCGACGCACAGCAGCAGCACGGCGATCGAGGCCCAGCCGTTGCGCAGGTCGTGTTTCTTCCGCCGCCGCGACCCGTTCATGTACAGCAACGTCGCGGCCAGGAACGGCATGAACAACGCGCTCAACACGGCGTAGACGACGATCAGGCCGACCGGACGCTCGAAGTACAGCAGCGCCAGCGGGGGCAGGGCCAGCCAGGCCAGAAAGCCGCGGTACCAGGGCGACCGCGTCGAGAGTCGTTCGAGGCGGTCCTCGCGGGACGTACCCCGGAGGAGGGCGACGAAGTCGACGAACAGGTACGGGAGGCCCTGCCACACGCCCAGCATCGAGGTGAAGACGGCGCCCCAGAAGCCGACGAGAAACGTCACACGTCCCGCGCGGCCGAGCACGTCGCCGACCATGTCGCTCATCGTCAACGCGCCGCCAGCACCCTTGATCTCCGCACCCGTACCGTGCAGCACGTGCGCCGCCAGAACCATCATCGCCACGCCGAACACACCGGTCAGCACGTAGGCCACCGCGAGGTCGACGCGGACGGTGCGCAGGGACGATTTCCCGACCCAGCCCTTCTCGCGGATCCAGTAGCCGTAGGACAGCATCGTCACGCTACCGCCGACGCCGCCGATGACGCCCAGGATGTAGCGCACGCCGTCGCGTGGGATCGAGGCCTCGCCGACCGTGCGCACCATGCTCACGACGGGAGAGTCGACGAGCACGGCGCTGCCGACCAGCGTCACGAACATGACGGCGATGACGATCTTCACGAGCAGCTCGAACGGTTTGTAGCCGCCGGCCAGCACGAACAGCGCCGCGACAATCGAGTGCACGACGCCCCACGCCTCGACGCTCAGCGCCGGAACCAGCGCGTGCCCCGCGAGGCCGCAAGCCGAGATCAGCGCGCCGCCGACGACGAACGACCAGATCACGAGGTAGATCATGAAGGCGTACTGCACCCAGCGTCCGAGGTGCTCGGCCCAGCCTTCGAGCAGCGTCGTCCCGGTCGCCAGTTGCCAGCGCGCGAGGCCCTCGTTCAGCACGAACTTCAGCCCGGCGCCCGCGACCGCGGCCCACACCACGGCGAATCCGAAGCGGCTGCCCGAGACGGCGGCCGCCACCAGGTCGCCGGCCCCTACCCCGGTCGCCGCGATCGCCACGCCGGGGCCGACCACGGCGAGCAAGCCGAGCACTCCCTTGCCGTCGTTTCGCCTCTCCGCCATCGGCGGAGCATAACGCACCGCTCAGGCGGTGCAGTAGAAGTCGTGGGTTTCGCTGAAGCCCATTGCCGTCAGCTCGGCGCGGATCTCGTCGCGCGGGCCGGCCCCGGCGACCGAGACCAGCAGCGGCGCGCGCGGGATGTCGCGCAGCGCGGTGGGTGGAATCACCGGCGCTCCGTGAATGATGTTGCCGAGGCGCCCGCGGTGCAGCTCGACAATATGTGAAGGGTGCTTGCCGTGCTCGGCGAGCGCGCGTCGTAGGGCGCGCCCCGTCGAGCCGTAACCCCACAACACGTAACGCTCCCGTGCGGCGAGGAAGCCGGCGGCGAGGAAGGCGGCCTTGCACGCGGTGAAGCGGTCCAGCCCGTACTCCTCGGCCGTGCGCGAGAGGCGCGTCGGTCCGTCGCGCCAGCAGAGCAGACGTTGCGGCACGATGCCCACCTTGCGCTCCGCGACGGCGAGTCGCAGCAACAGGTCATAGTCCTCGGGCCAGCCCATGTCGCGGTACCCGCCGAGCGACGTCAACTCGTCGCGGCGCAGCATCAACGCCGGATGGGCCACCGGGCATTCGACGAACCGCTCGCGTCGCACTCCGTCCGCATCGCAGATGCCGTTGATCCACTTCTCGTAGTTCCTCGACCCGTCACGCAGCTCATCGCGTGGGAACATCCGCACGTGACAGCCGACGGCCGCGTGGTCCGGGTGGCGTTCCAGGTGCGAGAGCTGTCTCGCCAGCCGCTCGCGGTGCATCACGTCGTCGGAGTCCATGCGAGCGACGAGTTCTGCGCGACACTGCTCCAGGCCTGCGTTCAACGTCGCCACGAGGCCACGATGGGAGGAGGTCTCGATGCGCAGTCTGCGGTCGGAACCGGCGACCTCGCGCGCCAGGTCCGCCGTGCGATCGGTCGAGCCGTCGTCGACGAGCACGCACTCCCAGTCCCGCTCCGTCTGTCGCATCAGGCTGCGTAGGCAGGCGTCGATCGTCTGCTCCGCATTTCGCGCGGGAAGCAGGATCGAGATGCGTGGAATCGCGGTGGCCAAGGGGCAGTGAGTATAGACTTCGGGGGTCTGTTGCCCCGGCGTCGTTCGCGATAGACTGTCCTCCTCCGCGGCCTCTCGGCCGCTACGGAGGATCGGTCAAGACATGTCCCTACCCCGCTTCAGGCCGCTCGTGCCTTTCGCCGTGCTGTGCTGCGCGACGTTCCTCGTCCTCGCGGCGGAAGGTCCACCCGTTCGCTTCACGCCGGTGACCGAGCACGAGATGCGCGGCGAGATTCGTCTGCCCGCCACTGTCGAGCCGACCACGGCCGGTGTCGTCGCGGGCGAGGTTGCCGGCCGCGTCGTCGAGATCGTGGCGCGCGAGGGGCAGCGCGTCGCGGCCGGGAGTGCGCTCGTGCGCATCGACTCGACCAACGTCGAGTTGCAGCTGCGGGCGGCACGCGGCCGCCTCAAGGAGGCGCGCGCCCGACTCGAGCTTGCCGAGAGCAAGCTCGGGCGCGCGCAGCACCTGTTCGACGGAAGCGTGATCTCCCAGGACGAGCTGGACGACGCGATGTCCGAGTCGACGGCGTGGCTCGGTCGCGTCGATCAGACCGAGGCCGAGATCGCCCGTTTCGAAGAAGACCTGCGGCGCAGCGAGATCCGCGCGCCGTTCAGCGGCGTCATCGTGCGCAAGATGACCGAGGTGGGGCAGTGGGTTGCGCTGGGGGGGGCGGTCGCCGAGATGGTCTCGCTCGACCGGCTCGAGCTGCGCGTCGAGGTGCCCGAGCGGCACTTCGTTCGCCTCGAGCACGGCGATCGCACGGCGATCCTGTTCGAGTCGCTGCCGGGGCTTCGGCTGGAGGGCAAGATCGAGGCGGTGATCCCGCGCGCCGATCCGGTCGCGCGCACGTTCCCGGTGAAGGTCCGCTTCCGTGACCCCGAGGGTCGCGTCGGCGTGGGCATGCTGGCCGAGGTCGCCTTGCCCGTCGGCGAATCGCGCCGCGCGCTGCTGCTGCCGAAGGACGCCGTCGTGCGTCAGGGTCTGGAGGAGGTCGTCTACCGCATCAACGAAGACGACACCGTCGAGCCGGTCAGCGTGAAGAGCGGTCAGGGCGTGGGCGACTGGATCGTCGTCGACGGCCCGCTCGTCGCCGGCCAGCGCGTGGTCACGCGTGGCAACGAGCGGCTGATGCCGGGGCAGCAGGTCTCGCCCACGGCTCAGGAGTACCGGCTGCCATGACGCTGATCCGGCAGGCGATCCGTTACCCCGTGACCACGACGGTCGGGGTGATCCTCGTCGTGCTGTTCGGCGTGATCGCGCTGCTGCGCATCCCGGTGCAGCTCACGCCCGACGTCGAGGATCCCGTCGTGACCGTCAGCACGGCGTGGCCCGGGGCCAGCCCGTCGGAGGTCGAGCGCGAGATCGTCCTCGAGCAGGAGGAACAGCTCAAGTCGCTCGAGGGTCTGGTCAAGATGGAGAGCGAGAGCTCGGACGGCTACGGCAACATCACGTTGACGTTCCAGGTCGGTACCGGGCTCGACGCGGCGCTGCTGCGCGTGTCGAACCGGCTGGAGCAGGTGCCGCAGTACCCGGCGGACGCCGAGAAGCCGGTGATCCGCACGACCGATCTGGCCGCCGGCGCGGTGGGCTGGTTCGTCTTGGTCCCCACCGAGGACGACGCGTACGAGGGCGACGTCTGGACGCTGTTCGACTACATCGAGGACTTCGTCAAACCGGAGTTCGAGCGTGTGCCCGGCATCTCGGCCTCGAACGTGTTCGGCGGCCAGGAACGCGAGATGCGCGTGATCATCGACCCGGCTCGCCTGGCCGGTGCCGAGGTCACGCTGGGCCAGGTCGCCACGGCGCTCGAGCGCGAGAACCGCAACTACAGCGGCGGCGATTTCGACGAGGGCAAGCGGCGCTACGTCGTGCGCACGATCGGCGAGTACGAGTCGGCCGCGGACATCGAGGACATCGTCGTCGCGCTGCGCAACGACGTTCCGGTCTACCTGCGCGACGTCGGCCGCGCGGAGCTGAGCTATCGCAAGGCGACCGCGCGAGTGTTCAACAAGGGACGCCCGGTGCTGGCGGTCAACGCCATCAAAGAGCCCGGCTCGAACGTGTTCGAGGTGATGGGTGGGCTCAAGCGCGCCGTCGCCGAGGTCAACACGGAACGGCTGGGACCGATGGGCCTGCGGCTGGATCAGGTGTACGACGAGACCGAGTACATCGACAGCGCGATCGACCTGGTGCAGCAGAGCCTGTTCGTCGGCGGCACGCTGGCGATCGTCGTACTGTTGCTCTACCTGCGCAGCGGCTCCAGTACGCTGGTGATCGCCACCGCGATTCCGATCAGCGTGATCGGGGCGTTTCTGGCGATGTACGCCTTCGGCCGCACGCTGAACGTGATCAGCCTGGCCGGCATGGCGTTCGCGGTAGGCATGGTGGTCGACAACTCGATCGTGGTGCTGGAGAACATCTACCGCCACCGCCAGATGGGGAAGTCGCGTGCCGACGCGGCGTTCGAGGGCGCCCGTGAGGTGTGGGGCGCCGTGCTGGCCAGCACGCTGACCACGATCGCCGTGTTCGTCCCCGTCGTGTTCATGAAGGAAGAGGTCGGGCAACTGTTCGGCGACATCGCGCTGGCCATCAGCTGCGCCGTGGCGATCAGCCTGATCGTGTCGATCACCGTGATCCCCAGCATGTCGGCCAAGATCCTCGGCCGCTCGCGGCTCGACAGGGGCGCGTCCGGCTACAGGAACCTGTGGGGCGGTGCGACGCTCGCGCGCGGCGTCTCGGACGGAGTCGCCGGCGTGGTCCACCGGCTGACCGGCTCGGTCGTGCTGCGCCTGGCGGTCGTCGTCGTGTTCACGGTCGGCTCGATCGGCCTGAGCTGGCTGATGCTGCCCAAGACCGAGTATCTGCCGGTCGGCAACCAGAACTTCGTCTTCGGTCTGATGCTGCCGCCGCCGGGATACAGCATGGACGAGATGACCGAGTTGCAGAACCGCTTCACCGAGGAGGTCGAGTACCTGTGGGCCCACCCGCCGAACTCGCCCGGGGCGCAGGCGTTGCCGGGTGGCGGAGTGGACAATTACTTCTTCGTGGCGTTGAACAGCCTGGCCTTCATGGGCGGCAAGGCGAACGACGCACTGCGCGTCAAGGAACTGCTGCCGCCGTTTCGTGCGGCCAACACCGCGTTGCCCGGCTCGATCTTCGTCATCAGTCAGCGCAGCCTGTTCGAGCGCGGGCGCGGCAAGGGGCGCACGATCGACATCCAGATCACCGGCCCCGATCTGGAGCAGTTGATCGCGATCGGCGGCAGGGTGTTCGGCGGCGTGATGCAGCACCTGCCCGCGGCACAGTCGCGGCCGATCCCCAGCCTCGACCTGGGCAATCCCGAGGTGCGCGTGCGCACGCATCGCCTGCGCGCGGCGGAGCTCGGGCTGTCGAATCGCGAGCTGGGATTCGCGGTCAGCGTCCTGGTGGATGGGGCCAAGGCCAGCGAGTACCGTCACGAGGGGCGCGAGATCGATCTGCGGCTGATGGCCGAGGAGGGCTTCGCCCACCGCACCCATCTGCTGGAGCAGATGCCGATCGCTGCGCCGGGCGGCAAGCTGGTCACGCTCGGTTCCGTGGCGGACCTCTCGGTGACCAACGGGCCGGTGCAGATCAACCACTTCGAGCGCGAGCGCACGATCACGATCGAGGTCTCGCCCGACGAGCTGACGCCGCTCGAGGCGGCGATCGACGTGATCGAGACGGAGATCCTCGCTCCGCTGCGAGCCGAGGGCGCGCTGGGCGGCCTGTACCAGACGCGACTGACCGGCACGGCGGACAAGCTGGCGCAGACCGCGCGCAGCATCCAGTTCAACCTACTGCTGGCGCTGGTCATCACCTATCTGCTGCTCTCGGCGCTGTTCGAGAGCTTCCTCTACCCGATGGTGATCATGTTCAGCGTTCCGCTGGCGGCCTTCGGTGGCTTTCTCGGGATCCGCATCATCAACCTGGCCACGTTCCAGCCGCTCGACGTGTTGACGATGCTCGGCTTCATCATCTTGATCGGTACCGTCGTCAACAACGCGATCCTGATCGTGCATCAGTCGCTGAATCACATCCGCGGGCAGGGGATGGAGCAGCGCGAGGCCATCCGCGAGGCGGTGCGCAATCGCATGCGGCCGATCTTCATGAGCGTCAGCACGTCCGTGCTGGGCATGTTGCCGCTGGTGCTGTTCCCCGGTGCGGGCTCGGAGCTGTATCGCGGGTTGGGCAGCGTCGTCATCGGCGGACTGCTCGTATCCACCGTCTTCACGTTGATCCTCGTGCCCTCCCTGTTCAGCCTGGTCCTCGACGCCCGCAGGGCGTTTCTCGCCGCCGTGGCGGGGCTCTTGGGGCCTGCGGAACGCCCGGATTCCGAGCGTCAGGTCTGAATCTCCTTCGTTTTTGACTTTCGGGATCGCGACTCTATATTTCGCGTTGGGTCATTTGTGTCCACGGTACGGTCAAACGTCGGCAGGGCACTTCCGGGAGGCAACGTGAAGCGCAACTTCCTGGTCGTCGCGGCGAACGCGCGACTTCGTGAAGCGCTGGTCGAAGAGCTTTCGACGCAGGGTCACTCCGTAACGCGGGCCGGTACGGGCTCCGAGGCCGAAAAGGCCTTGGAAAGCGTGGCTTTCGAGGCCGTGTTCATCGAAGCGCACCTGCCCGACGTCCCCGCTCCCGAGCTCAAGACGCGGTTGCTGAACAAGCGTCCCGATTGCCCGGTGATCGTCCTCTCCAATTACGATCTCGTACGCAACTCCCACGAGCAACTGCGCCTCGGTCACAACGACTACCTGCTGCAGCCGCGGCAACTGTTCGACCTGCTGCAACTCCACAAGCGCGCGGACGCGAAGGTCGACGAGAACTCGCTGGGCATGGAGGCCTGCGACGCCCTGATCCAGGTCATCGACGTCCTGGTCGGACTGATCGAGCTCGAGGACCGGTTCTTCGGCGGCACGTCCCACAAGACGTCGCGTCTCGTGCGCGCGGTCGCCGAGGAGATGGGCGCCGACGAGCAGTCGGTGCAGGAGATGGCGCTGGGTACGCTGATCCGCGACATCGGCAAGGTCGGCGTCGATCCCGAGATCTTCACCGTGGACGCCGAGTACACCGACGAGCAGAAAGAGAAGATGAAGGAGCACGTCACGGCGAGTCTGCGGCTGTTCGAGCACATCGAATTCCCGTGGAAGGTCCTGCCGATCGTGCGGCACCATCACGAGCGCTACGACGGGCAGGGTTATCCCGACGCGCTGCGCGGCCGCGAGATCCCGCTCGGCGCGCGCATCGTGGCCGTCGTCGACGCCTACGTGGCGATGACGTCGGCGCGGCAGCACCGATCCGCGCTCGGGCCCGAGCAGGCCCTGCAGGAGATGATCAAGCAGGCCGGCAAGCAGTTCGACCCCGAGGTGGTCGAGGGCTTCCAGAACGTGCTGGACAAGCGGCTCGAGGGTCGAAGCGGAAGCAAGAAGCCGAGCGTACTCATCGTCGACGAGCAGGAGAACTTCCGCCGTCTGCTGAAGATGCGTTTCGTCAACGAGGGGCTGCAGGCGATCGAGTCCAAGAACTACGACAAGGCCCTGTCGCAGTTGCTCAAGCAGCCGCCCGACCTGGTGCTGGTCGACGTCGACGGCGATTCGGCCGAGGCGTTCGAGTTGTTCCAGGAGGTCCGCGCCGACGAGGATCTGTGTCGCATCCCGTTCGCCTTCATGTCCGCGGGGCAAGACCGCGTGCTGAAGATCCGCGCGCTGCGCCAGGGTGTGGACGAGTTCCTGTCCAAGACCGACGACCTCGAAGAGCTCGTGGCGCGTGTCGAGAACATCCTGACCCGAGAGGCGATTCGCCAGGAGAACGCCTCGCGCAAGGTGCGCCGCGGCATCCACGGCGACCTCGAGAACCTGAGCCTGCCCGACATCATCCAGACCCTGGCCATGGGCATGAAGACCGCATGCCTCACCGTGACCTCCGACGGCAACAAGGGGCAGATCTGGTTCGACAACGGGTCGGCCAAGCACGCCCAGACCGACCAGAACCGGGGCGAGGAAGCGTTCTACGAGATGTGCCGCTGGCTCGAGGGGCAGTTCGTCATCGAGCACGGCGAGAAGTGCGAGCACAACAGCCTGCAGCAGGACGCGATGTTCCTGCTGATGGAAGGGCTGCGATTGCTCGACGAGGCGCAACAAGCCGCGTCCTGACGTATCCTGTGCCCACAGGATGACCGTCGACCAAACAGTAGCGGAGTTGTTCGAGCGGGTGCGCGCGGCGTGCAAGCCTGCGGACTGGTCGCGTGGCGTCGATCTCAGCCGCGGCCACGGCGTGACGGTCGAGCGGATCGAGGACGACGAGATCCGGTTCCAGATCTCGCGCTCCGGCGGCCTGATCGGACGGACCGTCTCGTTGTTTCCCGAAGATCTGGAGTGGGACTGCGGCTGTCCGAACGCGGACGAGGGGTGCGAGCACGTCGCCGCCGCCGTGATCACCTGGAAGCGCTCGCACGAGTCCGGCGGCGCGATGCCGGCCGCCAGGGCCCCGACGGGCGCGGTCGGATACCGCCTCGACCGCGAGGGAGAGCGGCTGACGCTGAGTCGGGTCATCGCCGCCGGCGAGACCGATCACCCGCTGAACGTGACGCTGGCCGCGGTCGTCTCGGGCCGCGCCGACCTGCCGCCCGCGGTGGTCTCGCAGGCCGACCTGGCGGTGGATCTCGCGCTGGGGACCCACCGCCGCGGTCCGATCGGTCGCAACCTGATCTCGCGTCTGTTCGCGCGCCTGGCCGGCTGCAGCGACCTGAGCTATCGCGGCGCCACGGTCGAGGTCTCGGCCGATCCCGTGCTGCCGCGCGCGCGTATCGAGGACCTGGGCGACGGTTTCCGGCTCTCGATCGGGGATGCTCCCGAAGTCAGCGAGGTGTTCTCGAACGGCGCGGTGCTCTGCGGTTCGACGTTGCGCCCGGTCGGCGAGAGCAAGTTGACCGGTCGCGAGCTGGACGAGCTGCCGCGCGGACGGTACTTCACACCGGACCAGGCCGGAGAGCTGATCTCCGAGGTGTTGCCCGATCTCGAGCGGCGCATCCCCGTCGACATCCTCACGGAGCGCCTGCCCAGTACGACCCGTATCGCGCCGCGGATCCAGCTCGACGTCTCCCGCGAGGAGCATTCGCTGGCCGTGTTGCCCACGCTGGTGTACGGCGACCCGCCGACGGCGCGCATCGACGCGGGCCGGCTGGTGCACCTGCGCGGGCCGGTTCCCCTGCGCGACGAGTCGGAGGAGAAGCGCTTGCTGCATCAGCTGCGCCGCGAGCTGCACCTGTCGCCCGGCGTGCGCGCGGTGTTCGACGGCGCGGACGCGGTGGATTTCTTCGCCAGGCTCGAGTCGTGGAAGGCGGGCATCCGCGGCACCGCGCACGAGTTCTTCCGCAAGGCGCCGCCGCTGGTCCCGCGGCTGCAGCTCGACGAGGGCGGCTTCGCGATCGAGTTCAGCGCGACGCGCGGAGCGGAGAGCGCCGGCTCCGCCGACCCCGCGGCCGTGCTCGCGGCGTGGAGCCGCGGCGAGCCGCTCGTCCCGCTGCTCGAGGGTGGCTGGTCGCCGCTGCCGGCCGACTGGCTCGAGCGCTACGGACACCGCGTCGCGGACCTGCTCGCCGCGCGCGACGAGGCGACGGGGCAGTTGCCGGGATGCGCTCTGCCCGACCTGGCGCGGCTCTGCGAGGAGCTGGAACAGCCTCCGCCGCCGGAGTTCGAGCAGCTGCGCGAGCTGGTCGGCGACTTCGAGGCGCTCCCGATCGCGGGGTTGCCGGACGATCTCGTGGCCGAGCTGCGTTCCTACCAGCAGCGCGGGGTCGACTGGCTGCGCTTCCTGCGGCGCGCCGGGCTCGGCGCGCTGCTCGCCGACGACATGGGACTGGGTAAGACGCTGCAGGCGCTGTGCGCGATCGAGGGGCGCACGCTGGTCGTCGCCCCGACGAGCGTGTTGCACAACTGGGCCGACGAGGCGCGGCGCTTCCGACCCGGGCTGCGCTGTCACGTGTATCACGGCGTGGGCCGCAAGCTCGATCCCGAGGCCGACCTGACGCTGACGACCTACGCCCTCCTGCGGATCGACGCCGACCTGTTGACCGAGGAGAGATGGGACAGCGTCGTGCTCGACGAGGCGCAGGCGATCAAGAACCCGGACAGTCGCGTCGCCGCAGCGGCCTATCGGCTGCAGGCCGACTTCAAGGTGGCGCTGACCGGCACACCCGTCGAGAATCGGCTCGAGGAGCTGTGGAGTCAGCTGCACTTCATCAATCGCGGGTTGCTCGGAGGTCGGGAGGATTTCAGGCGGCGCTACGGACAACCGATTGCCGAGGGCGAGGCCGAGCCCGCCGCCCGGCTGCGCGAGCGCATCCGGCCGTTCGTTCTGCGCCGTCTGAAGCGGGACGTCGCGCCCGAGCTGCCTCCGCGCACCGAGATGTTGCTGCACTGCGAACTCGACGAGCGCGAGCGCGAGATCTACGAGTCGATCCGTATGGCGACGCGTGACGACGTCGTGAAGCTACTCTCCGGAGGCGGCAGCGTGATCGCCGCCCTCGAGGCCCTGCTGCGTCTCCGGCAGGCGGCCTGTCACCCGGGGCTGCTGCCGGGCCACGACGCGCCGCGGTCGAGCAAGCTGGACCTGTTGCTGGATACGCTCGACAGCATCGTCGCCGAGGGGCACAAGGCGCTCGTCTTCTCGCAGTGGACGTCCTATCTCGACCTGGCCGAGCCGCTGCTGGCGGCGAGCGGTATCCCGTACCTGAGGCTCGATGGAACGACACGCGACCGCGCCGGCGTGGTTCGCGCGTTCCAGGACTCCTCGGGGCCGCCGATCCTGCTGATCTCGCTCAAGGCAGGCGGCACGGGGTTGAATCTGACGGCCGCCGATCACGTGTTCCTCCTCGACCCGTGGTGGAACCCGGCCGTAGAGGATCAGGCCGCCGACCGCGCCCACCGCATCGGACAGGATCGTCCCGTGATGGTCTACCGGCTGGTCGCGGAGGATACCGTCGAGGAGCGGATCCTGCTGCTGCAGCAGAAAAAGCGCGAGATCGCGGAGGCGGCACTGGGTGAGGCCGCCGCCGCGACCGGCATCACGCGCGAAGACCTGCTGGGGCTGCTCGCCTGATCTCCTACCGGCGCGCTATCTTCTTCGCATGAAGAGCCCGACCGCAGAGAAGATCGCCCACACCGAGGAGCGGCACGGCCGCCGCTTCGAGGATCCCTACGCCTGGATGCGCGACCGCTCGACGCCCGAGGCGGACGAGCGTGTCCTGAACCACCTGCGCGCCGAGAACGCATACGCCGACGAGGTGATGCAGTCTTCCGCATCGTTGCGCCGCACGGTGTACGACGAGATGGTCGAGCGCATCAAGGAGGACGACTCGTCGGTTCCGCGCCCGCACGACAACTACTTCTACTACTGGCGCACGGAGAAGGGAAAGCAGTACCCGTTCTACTGTCGCAAGACCGGCAGTCTCGAAGCACCGGAAGAGCTGCTGCTCGACGCCAACGCGCTGGCCGAGGGCCACGGCTACTTCCGGCTCGGCGCGTACGAGATCAGCCCCGATCACAAGCTGCTGGCCTACGCCGTGGATCTCAAGGGCGACGAGAGCTACACGATTCACTTCAAGAACCTCGAGACCGGCGACCTGCACGAGGACAGGATCGACGGCGCGTACGTCTCGGTCGTGTGGGCCAACGACAACCGGACGGTGTTCTACAGCACGCTGGACTCGGCGCACCGACCGTACCGGCTGCAGCGCCACACGCTCGGGGGGGCGGCGGGCGAGGATGCGCTGATCTACGAGGAGAAAGACGACGCGTTCTTCCTCGGAGCGGAACGCACGCGCAGTGGACGCTACCTGGTGCTGCACCTCGAGAGCAACACGACGAGCGAGGTGCACGTGCTCGACGCCGATCGGCCGCTGGATGCGTTTCGTGTCGTCGAGCCCCGACGGCACCGCATCGAGTACACGGTCGAGCACTGGAACGACCGCTTCTTCATCCTGACCAACGAGGACGCGGTCAACTTCAAGCTGGTCGAGGCGCCCGTCGACGATCCGGGGCGCGCCAACTGGACCGAGGTCATCGCGCATCGCCCGAGCGTGCGGCTGCAACAGGTCGAGGCGTTCGCGGGGCATGTGACGGTGGTCGAGCGGGTCGAGGGCCTGCTTCAGCTGCGCATCATCAGCCTGCCGGATCGCGCGGAGCACCACGTGTCGTTCGACGAGCCGGCCTACGAGGCCGGACCCGCCGGCAATCTCGAGTACGAAACGACGACGCTGCGCTTCGTCTACAGCTCGCTCACGTCGCCGGAGTCGGTGTTCGACTACGATATGGACCGGCGCACGCGTGAGCTGCGAAAAGTGCAGGAAGTTCTGGGCGGGTACGACAAGGAGAACTACGCGTCCGAGCGGATCTTCGCCACGGCCTCGGACGGGACGCGTGTTCCGATTTCGCTGGTCTATCGCCGGGATCTGGTGCGCGACGGCAGCCGCCCGCTGCTGCTCTACGGCTACGGTTCCTACGGCGCCACCATCGACCCCGGTTTCGGATCGACCCGGGTCAGCCTGCTCGACCGCGGCGTGATCTACGCCATCGCGCACGTCCGTGGTGGCGGCGACATGGGGCGGCCGTGGTACGAGGACGGCAAGCTGCTGCACAAGCGCAACACGTTCACCGACTTCATCGCATGTGCCGAGCACCTGATCGGCGAGGGCTACACGTCGAGCGGACACCTCGCGATCATGGGCGGCAGCGCCGGCGGGCTGCTGATCGGCGCGACCGTCAACCTACGTCCCCAGTTGTTCCGTGCGGCCGTGGCCAAGGTGCCGTTCGTCGACGTGATCAACACGCTCAGCGACGCCTCGCTGCCACTGACCGTGATCGAGTGGGAAGAGTGGGGCAACCCGGAGGACGCGAGCTACTTCGACTACATCCTGTCCTACTCGCCGTACGACAACATCGGCGCGCTGGACTATCCCGAGATCCTCGTCACCGCCGGACTGAACGACCCGCGTGTCGCCTACTGGGAGCCGGCGAAATGGGTCGCCCGGCTGCGCGAGCGCAAGAGCGGGCCGTCGCCCGTGATGCTGAAGACGAATCTGGAGGCGGGGCACGCCGGCGCGTCGGGCCGCTACAACTACCTGGAGGAGTTGGCGTTCGACTACGCCTTCGTCCTGTCGCGTCTGGGTGCGGAGCAGCCGACCTAGGAGTTGCTGGGGGCGACGCGTTTGGGCTGGCGGAAGGTGATGTCCTCCCACTCGCCTTCCTCGATGACGTCGAGGGCGGGGTTTGCGGCGCGGAAGAAGGTCACGATGTCCTGGACCAGATCGTCCGGCGTCGAGGCCGCCGAGGTCACGCCGATCGACTCGACGCCTTCGAGCCACGCAGCCTCGATGTCGTCCACGCCCTCGATGCGACGCGCGTTGCCCATCAGCGAGTCCGCCAGCTCCAGGAGTCGCATACCGTTGCTGCTGTAGTCGCTGGTCACGACGAGAAACAGGCCGACCGCACCGGCGATGTTACGCACCGCGTCCTGGCGGTTCTTCGTCGCGTAGCACAGGTCGTCGCGCGACGGCAGCACGAGATCCGGGAAACGCCGCCGCAGGATCTCGATCGTCCTCGCCGTGTCGTCGACGCTGAGCGTCGTCTGCGTCAGCACGACGACCTTGCTCGGGTCCGGGACGGTGACCGTGTCCGCGTCGGCCAGCTCCGGGTCGTGTTTACGGTTGCCGACGACGCTGACGACCGTGGTGCGATCCGGCGCCTCGCCCCGCGTGCCGACGACCTCCTGGTGCGTGGTCGAGTCGCCGATGAGCAGGATGTGGTAACCGCGGGCGGCGTACTTCTTGGCCTCGCTGTGCACCTTGGTCACGAGCGGGCACGTAGCGTCCAGCGTGTGCAGTCCGAGTCGGTTCGCCTCGTGCCGCACGGTCGGACTGACGCCGTGCGCGGAAAAGACGACCGTGTCGGACAGGCGTGACCCCCGGGCGGCGGCGCTCGTCTCGATCCGTTTCAGCTCGCCCAGGTCCTCGACGAAGTGCACGCCGTGGTCCTCCTCGAGCCGCTCGACGACGGTGTCGTTGTGCACGATCGCGTGAAACACCGTCAGCTCACCGGAGCGCTCGGCCTTCATCTCCTCGGCGGCTTCCTCGACGGCCTGGATTGCCATCACCACGCCCGCGCAAAATCCGCGCGGTTTCGCCAGGTGCAGTCGCTTGATCATGTCGGACAGTATAGTCGGCCCCTCCCGACGCGGTACACTCGAGCCATGAACGACACCGAGAAACCGGAACTTCCCGCGCGCGTCGCTCGCGACGTGGGCGGCACGCTGACCGTGGCGTTGGCCTACATCGGCGATCGACTCGATCTGTTCAAGGGGCTGGCGCGGGGCCCGGCGGGCAGTCACGAGCTCGCCGAGAGGCTGTCGCTGAACGAGCGCTACGTGCGCGAGTGGCTCAAGGCGATGGTCGCCTCGGAGTACGTCGAGTTCGACGGCGAGCGCTACTTCATGAACGACGAGCAACGGGCGGCGTTCGCCGACGAGGGCGGCATGGGCTTTCTCGGCGGTTCGTTCCAGCTGGCCGGAGCGACGGTGCAGAAGCTGCCCGGCGTGATCGAGGCCTTCCGCAACGGTGGCGGCGTGCCGTTCGCCGAGCTGGGGCCGGAGGTCGCGGAGGGGATCGATCGTCTGCACCGGCCCGCCTTCGACCACCTGCTGGTGCAGGAGTGGCTGCCGCAGGTGCCGGACCTCGAGCCGCGACTGACGCGCGGCGCCCACGTGCTCGACGTGGGCTGCGGCCTCGGCCGCTCCGCGCGCGCGATCGCCGCGGCCTACCCGCGGAGTCGTGTCACCGCGCTGGAGCCGGACTCGTGGAGTATGCGCAGGGCGCGCGAGTTGTGCGCCGGGCTGGACAACGTCGAGTTCGCGGAGACGACGCTGGAGGGGCTCGATTCCACACGGCGTTACGACTTCGCGCTGGCCTTCGATTGCATCCACGACATGGTGGATCCCGTCGCCGAGCTGCGCCGCATCCGGCAGTGCATGGCCGACGACGGACTGTTCGTGTGGGTTGAGCCGACGGGCTCGACCGACCCGCGAGAGAACCGCAACCCCGTCGACCGCATGCGGGCCTGCATCAGCCCGCTGCACTGCCTGACCGTATCGCTGGCGCGGGACGGGGCCGGCCTGGGGACGATCATCGGAGAGCACGGCGCGCGCGACCTGGCGCGCCGCGCGGAGTACGGACGATTCCGCAAGCTCCCGATCGAGCACCCGCAGCAGCAGTTCTTCCTGTTGCAGCGCTGACCGGCCGCGCGTCAGGAGCCGAGCAGCCCCGCGACGATACGTTCGATCGCCTGGCGCGTGTCGGCCGGGGCCGCGGTCGGGTCGACCGCCGCGGCGACCGGCAGCGGCACTTCGGCCTCGGCGCTTCCTCCGGCCATGTCGCGCAACGCGCGCCACAGTTCACCGAGGCCGTGGCAGGCGCGTGCCAGCTCCCAGGTGATCACGGCCCGCAAAGGTCCGTCCGAACCGTTGTCGACCCACAGGAACGGCAGCTTCGACCCGTCGGCGTCGCCCTCCGCCTCGAACAGCTCGGTGAAGTCGACTTGCCGCTCGGAGAACGCGGCCGCGGGTATCACGCGGAACTGATCGCGATAGCCCGAATGCACGGCCAGTGCGTCGGCCGGCGTGACTCCCGGTAGGCCCTGCTCTTCGTCGGCCAGCGTCAATCGCTCGGCGAGCGTGGCGCCCGCGTCCGGGTCGTAACCGAAGCGGAACGAGCGCCGTCCGGCGTCGGCCAGCGCGAGCTGTAGCCAGGGGTCGGCCCCGGCCCAGTCCGGCTCGGCGACGACGGCCAGTGCCGTGCGCCGCGAACGGATCATGCGGGCGAAACCGTGCTTCAACTCGGCGGGACGCAGCAGCGTCGACTGCAGGACGTACGCGTCGCGGAAGGCGACGGCGCGGAAACCGAGCGACCAGGAGTCGGCCGCGGACTGCAGGCGGTGCGCGCGGTCTCCGTGCCCCGCGAGGCCGTCGGAAATCAGCAGGCGCACGGGGTAGCTCGAACGCAGGATCGCGGAGATTCCTTCGCCGGTCGTTCCGGTCACGACGACCGGAGGCATCGCGCCGATCTCTTCGTCGGTGAAGTTGCGCCAGTCGAAACGTGCGGTGGCCGCGTCGTGCTGTCCGGCTTCGTACTCCGAGCGCACCTCGAGCCGCGCGATGCGCACCTGTCTCAGCAGTCGCGTGTAGCGCCGCGCCAGACCGTCGAACAGGCCCAGCGCAGCCTCGGGACCCACGGCCGCCGCTTCCGAGCGCGCCCCGGGCCACGCGTCGCCGGCGTTCGTGCCGAGAACGAATGCCGCCGGCTCGTCCGCTTCTTCTCGTAGGTAGCTCTCGAAGATCGTCGTCGCCCGCTCGATTCGCGCGACGCGCTCGGCAGACAGGCGAGAGGTTCCGCGTGTCTGCGGGAGGTTGCGCGACAGGGCCGAGGTGTCGATCAGTTCATCGGCGGAACGTCCGAGACGGTTCGCGAGCGTCTCGGGTCGCGCGCCGCCCGGCCCGCGCTCGTCGTCGCGGGAGAGCACTCCGCCGAGGCGTTCGCGCAGCTCGATGATCTCGTCGCGCAGTCGCCCGCGGCACTGACGGTGCCAGGCATCGCTCTCGCGCGCGAACAGCGAGAGCAACGTCATGGGCCCCGGTGCGTCGCCGTCCGGGAAGGCCTCGTGCATCGGGTGCGCCCCGAGCGCCGGGCCGGCGCTCCCGGGTCGCAGGCCGACGCTGGGCGGGGGATCCGCGACCGAGTGGGCGCCGGACCCCGTGAGGTAGAAGTGTTGCAGCGCGCGATCCCAGTCAGCGGGGGCTCCGTCTCCGCCGTCGCGCACGTGCGCCGCGGAGAGCTCCGGGCGCAGCGCGGCGAGCGCCTCGCGCAGGCGGTCGGTGAGCCATCTGCGCGAGGGACTCGGCGAGGCGTCTTCGCCGTCGGTCGCACCGACCGGCCGGGCCTGTAGCCCGCGTCCGGCCAGAGCCTCCAGTGTCTCCGGATGCAGGCCCTGCGATTCCGATCCCGTGGCCCCGGCCAGCAGGATCGAGGCTCCGTCCGCCACGGCCTCGAAGTGCTCCGGCCGCAGGGCCGAGGCGTCGGCCACGAGCAGGACCTCGATCGCATCGTTGCCCTCCGGAGCCGTGCCTCCGACGGTCAGCGCCGAGATGTCGTCGCGGCAGCGGGAGGGGCGCACGCCCGACCTCGTCGAGTCGGCGAGCGGCGCGATCGCCTCCAGCAGCAACTCCGCCCCCGCGGGAGACCCGGGCAGGATTCCGAGTGTCAGCGATGGGCCGCCTCCGGCCGGTGTCCTGGTCTGTGCTTCCGGGAAGCCCAGGGCCTGTTCGACGTCGTCGAGCCGCATCGCCCGCACGGTCCCGCGACAGTGCGGTAACTGCGCGATCAGCGCGTCGGCAGCGGCGGACCCCTGCCCGGAGAGCAGCACGACGACCGATTCGGCGGACTGCAGCACGGGCAGTATCTCCGCGATCGGCGCGGGCCGGCACAACGCCACGCACACGAGCCCGCATTCCACACCCGCTGCGCGCCACGCGTCGACTCTCGCTCGAGCGGGCTCGATCTGGGATCCCGTCGCGAGCAGTACGTGACGGGCGCCCTCGATGCGGTGGAACGAAACCGCGGCGACCGGTCGTCCGAGTCGCTGCGCGGCGGCATCGAACGCCTCGCGCAACACGACGCCCGCATCCGGGCGGTGGTCCGCGACGCGGACGGCCAGCAGCGCCTCGATGTCGGCGTCCTCGGCCAGCCGGACGGTCTGCAACGAATCGGCGAGACCCGGATCGACCGAGCAGACGCCGGGCGCACGCAGGGCCCGGACGGCGCGCTGCGCCACGAGGCAATGATCGACCGCCTCCTGCGCGTCGGCCGCGACGAGTTCGAACGCCGCCACGGCGTCGGCCGCATTCTCCTCGGTCCGGACGCGATGTGCGACCCACGCGGCCGGCGTGTGGCCGGTCGTCGCGTCGAAGCGCGTCGCCGCGGGCTGGCCCGCGAGGGCCACGCCGCGAGCGCGCTCCGCGGACGGTACGAGACCCGCGCCGCAGATCTCGTGCTCGGCGCGATGGATCACGTCGCGGCCGCTACCGACCGTCCATTCTCCGGACTCCGTTTGTTTCGTCGAGTGGGACATCGCTGCTCCCCAGCCGTCCGGCGCAACGCGCTCAGACAAGAAAACGGTCGATCTGTTGCTGGATACCGTCGAGCTTCTCCTCCGCCGTCATCCCGAGCCCGGAGACGGCGAACTCGTCGTAACTCGGGAGGTTCTCGTTGCGGTGGAACAGCCCGATCGGGAACACGTCGGTCCGGGCCGCGATCTCGCGCGCCTCGTCCAGGTCGGCCGGGTCGTGTTCGATCTGATTCTCGAACTGCTTGAGTACGGCGGGGGTCGCCTCGATCCCGTCCGGATGGGTCAGCATCTGCACCAGCGTCGGGTCTTCCTGAAGGGAAGTGAACGCCCGATCCATGTAGTGCGGGCAGCGCTGCAGGATCCGTACGAACGACAGCCCCTCGTGGCGGTGTGCGGTGCGCAGCGTGGCGTAGACGTGGCCCGGACTCCAGTCCACGGTCTGCGCAACGAACGACGCATTCGCGATGCTCAGCGTCACCAGCAACGGGTTGAGCGGCTCGAGCAACGAGCCGTCGGGATGCGTGTTCGACTTCCAGCCGCGGGGCGTCGTCGGCGACGATTGCATCTTGGTCAAGCCGTAGATGTTGTTGTCCAGCAACAGCACGGTCATCTTCATGTTGTAGCGGATCGCGTGGATCCAGTGGGCGGTACCGATGGCGCAGCAGTCCCCGTCGCCGGTCACGACGAAGACGTGCAGATCCGGGCGCCGCGCGCGGACGCCGCAGGCCACCGGAAGCGGCCTGCCGTGCAGTCCGTGGAAGCCGTAGGTCTTCATGTAGTGCGGAAACCGGCTGGAGCAGCCGATGCCCGACACGACGACGGTCTTCTCCGGCGGCAGCTGTTCATCCCTGGCCAGCCGCTGGAGCGATCCGAGCACGGCGTGGTCTCCGCAGCCCGGACACCAGCGCGGCATCGCCCCCACGTAGTCATCCAGCTGGAAGCAGCTGAACTTGGGCCCCAGGGCGTCGTCCTGTTTCACGTCGAACACGTTTCGTCCTCCACCGGGGCGCCCGATTCACGCAGCTTCTCGCGGATCACCCGCTCGATGGTTCCGGGCGCGAGCGGGACGCCCGGCACGCGCGACCAGCAGTCGACGTCGACGAGCGTGCGTGCGCGCAGCAGCCAGGCCAGTTGCGAGTAGCGCCGATTCTCGGGAGTGACGCCCGGGTCGTCCGGATCGTCGCTGTAGTTGATCTCGATCGTCATCACCTTCTTGAAGCCGGAGAAGATCTCGCGCATCCCCGGTTCCATCGGCGACATGAAGCGCAGCGTCACCGACGACACGCTGCCGCCGTCGGCACGTACGCGGTCGACGGCCTCCTCGATCGCTCCGCGTGTCGAGCCCCAGCCGACGATCAGCAGTTCGCCCTGCGGATCGCCGTAGACCTTCGGGGGCTTCAGCGAACGGGCGACGGTGATCCGCTTGCGCGACCGCATCGCCATCGAGCGCTGGTTGGTCGCCGATTCGTAGGCCACGCGGCTGCGCTCGTCGTGCGCCAGGCCGGTCAGGACGTAGGCTCCGTCGCGTTGTCCGGGGATCGGCCGCTCGGACATGCCGGTCGTCTCGTCCCACGAGTAGGGCGGCACGTCCGCGTCCCAGTCCGAGAGATCGATGGGAGGGGAGAGCCACTCCTCGCTGGCAACCGGACGCGAAAAGGGCTGTTGGCCCGTCGCCAGGTTGGCGTCGGTCAGCACCAGCACCGGCGTGCGGAACGTCTCCGCCAGCTTGCGCGCCATGATGACGAAGTGAAAGCACTCCTCGATGTTGGACGGCGCGATGACGATCTTGGGAGCGTCCCCCGGCTGGCCGTAGATCGCCGAGAGCAGGTCGCCCTGCTCGACGCGCGTGGGCAGTCCCGTGGACGGGCTGCCGCGCTGCACGACGACCATCACCAGCGGCAGCTCGGCCATGACGGCGAGACCGAGGAACTCCGTCTTCAGCGCCATCCCCGGCCCCGACGTGACGGTCACGGCCGTCTTGCCGGCGAACGACGCCCCGAGCGCGAAGCCGATGGCCGAGATCTCGTCCTCGGCCTGATGCACGACTCCGCCCACCGCTCCCATGTGTGCCGCCAGGTAGTGCGAAACGCTGGTCGCAGGCGTGATCGGGTACATGGCGCAGACCTCGATCCCGGCGGCCATGACGCCCAGCGCGATCGCCTCGTTGCCGTTCATCACGACCTTGGGCTCGGCATCGGGGTGCACCGAGATCCGGAACCGTTGCCGGACGTTCTCCTCGGCCCACTTCCGGCCCGACTCGAGGAGCTTCAGGTTGGCCTCCACGACGGCCTCGCCCTTCTTGCCCAGCTTGCGTCGGATCTCGCTCCGCGCCAGCTCGACGTCGAGGTCGTACATTGCGAGCAGCAGGCCGAGGGCCCAGAGGTTCTTGCCGCGGCGGGGGTCCGCGACGTGCTCCTTGCAGCGCGCCTCCATCGGGACCTCGATCACCACGTAGCCGCGCTGCTGGAAGTCCTCGAGCGCCTCCGCATAGGCGGCGCGCACGCTGTCGAGCATGTCGTCCTTCCACTTGCACTCGAGGAAGACGATCGTCCCCTCGCGCAGCGCCCCGACGTCGATCCGGCTGTACAGCACCTGCTCGTTGAAGGCCACGACGACGTCCGCGGCCTCGCCCATGTTGGTCACGGGCTCGGTCGCGACTCGGATGCGGTTGCCGCTGGCGCCCGTGCGCGAGCGGTGCGGCGGCTCGATCTCGGCCGGGATGATCTCCACGGTCCAGACCCCGAGGCCGGTCTTGGCGCCGATCGTGCCGAACAGCTGTCCGGCAGTCTGCGCGCCCTCCCCGGAATCAGAAACGAACTCGACGATATGTTGGTCGACGACCGTGGTCGTAGACGTCTCCGGATTTGCACTCATCCCTGTCAGCCTCCCCTGCCGTGGCTAGGAATCGTTCAGGACAGCAAGAAACACGCCAGGGGAGTGGCCGATACGGGGCAAAAAAGTCCACAAAACGGGGTGTTTCGGGATGGGTTTGCGCTCCGGTGCGCCGTCTGTGCGAAATGCCTCAATGCTGGGGCGGGTGGGTCAATCGCCTCCGCCGAATTCGGCCCAGTGGGCCTCGATCACCAGCTCGTTTTCCGCCGCCTCGTGGCGCTGGATCATGGCGACGAGCATCTGCACGTGGGCGTTGAGCTCGCGCAGCTCGTAGGGCTGCGCGTTCTTCAGCCGCGTGACCCGCTCGACGGCTCCGTCGATCCGCTCGAGGATCAACGCATGCTCGTTCTCGAGCTTCTCGAGCCGCGTGGCCAGGCGCGGGTGGGTCGTAGGCAGCTTGCGGTATAGCGCCCCGCCCTCCTCTTCCTTGAAGTGGCGGCGCATCTGGACGCCCAGCCGGGGGAGCGCGTCGCGCAGCTCCTCGACCCACATGCCCTCCTTGTCGGGCTGGTCGAGGCAGGCTTCGACCTCGGCCAGGACCCACATGCACCCGTGGTGCTTGGACAGGGTCTCATCCATGATCGCCTCGGGAGTGATCTCGGTGTTCGTCTTCTGCTCGGTGCTCATCATCAACCTCCTGAGGCGGAACCCTTCCGCAAACCGATGAATACCGGTCGCCGTCGGGCGAGTCAACGCGGGGCAGGGGACGTTGCGGATCCATTTGGGGGCTAGGAGGCCCCCCCCGGGCGGCGAAAACGGTCAGTTCGAGGAGATCAGCTCCCGGATCCGTTTCTCGATCGGGCGGAAGCCCGGCTCGTCGTGCAGCGAGCTCAGGTCGGGGTCGCGCAGCATGGCGCCCGGATTGCCGCGCAGCGTGTAGCCCAGATCGAGCGCGTCGCCGAGGAACTGCAGCGCCTCCTGCTCGCGGCCCAGCAGGGCGCTGGCGCAGGCCAGGTTGTACATCGTGTCCAGCGTGTCGGGGTGGCTCTCGCCGAGCAGCTCGCGCTGGCCCGCGAGGGCGTCGAGCAAGAACGGCACGCCCTGCGCGTGCTTGCCGCTGCGCACGTACAGCTCACCCAGGTTGTAGCTCGAGATCAGCGTCTCGGGGTGGTTCAATCCGAGGACGCGACGCTGCAGCTCCAGCGTCTCGAGGTACAGCGGCTCGGCGTCGGCGTAGCGTTCCTGCCGGTCGTACAGCACGGCGAGGTTGTGCATCGAGTTCAACGTCTCGGGATGGTCCGACCCCAGGGATTCGCGCCGCCCGTCCAGCGCGTGGCGGTGCAGCGGCTCGGCATCCTCGTAACGGCCGAGGTTCGTGTACAGCACGGCGAGGTTGTTGACGGTGCGCAGCGTGGCCGCGTTGTACGGCCCGACGACCCGGCGTTGCAGATCGATCGTCTCCTGCAGCAGCGCCTCTTCTTCGTCGAAGCGGCTCTGCCGGCCGTATACCACCGCAAGATTGGTCATCGAGCGCATGGTCAACGGATGCTCCGGTCCCAGCACCCGTCGTCGAGCTTCGAGGATCTCGACGTGCAGTCGCTCGGCTTCGTCGAGACGCCCACGATCCACGTAGAGCACGGCGAGGTCGTTCTTCGTGTTCAACGTCTCGGGGGCGTCGTCGCCCGAGATCTCTCGCTGCTGGTCCGTCGCGCGTGTCAGCAGCGATTCCGCCTGCTCGTAGTGCCCGAGGCCGCGGTAGACCCAACCGAGAGTCGCCATCAGCCGGGCTTGTAGCTTCGGCTCGCGTTTCAACTCGTCGTCGACTTGCTCCGCCGCGTGATCCAGGACCTCGCGTGCCGTGATCGAGGTCCTGCGTGCCTGGCTCGGGCTGGACATCTCGAACATGTCGGTGACGAACTCCAGTGCGCGCTCGGCGGTGTTGGCCTGCTCGACGGCCTGCTCCTCGGCCGATACGGCGCGCGTGTACAGCACGCCCATGCCCATGCCGAAGCCGAGGATCAGCACGATCAGCGTCGCGGCGAACGCAAACGGAAGTTTGTGCCGCGCGATCAGCTTGCGCAGTTGATAGCTGGCGCTCGGAGGCCGGGCCAGAATCGGCTGCGAGGTCAGGTAGCGTCCGATATCGACGGATAGGGCAGCCGCGCTGCCGTAGCGTCGGTCGGGCGATTTCTCCAGCGTCTTGGCCAGGATGGTCTCGATGTCGCTGTCGGGCCGCGACCCGTCCCAGCTCTGCGACAGCGGCGGCGGCGGCTCGTTGCGAATCACCTGCACGGCGTCGATGAGGTCCATGCTCTCGACCTGGTGCGGGCGTTTGCCGGTCAGCATCTCGTACAGCATGATCCCCAGCGCGTAGACGTCGGTGCGGACGTCGATCTCGCTCGGATCGCCCTTGGTCTGTTCCGGGCTCATGTAAGGCAAGGTGCCGCGGATGATGCCGACCTCGGTCTGCAGCGTCGGGTTGTCCGGATCCTGGCCGGTCATCCGCGCCAGACCGAAATCGAGGATCTTGACGCCGGGGACGGCGCGACCCTCGGCGTAGCCTTCGACCGCGCCGGTGACGATGACGTTGGACGGCTTCAGGTCGCAATGAATCACGCCGCGCTGATGCGCGTGGTGCACGGCGTCCGCGATCTTCGACAGCAGCAACAGACGCCGCCGGCGCTCGGCACGGTCGATCGTGCCGGTGCTCCGGTCGAGAAACTCGTCCAGGGTCGGTCCCTGCACGAGCTCCATCGCGAAGAACTGCTGACCGTCCGACGTGCAGCCGGACTCGTAGATCGCACCGATGTTGGGGTGCTTGAGCCGCGCGAGCGTGTCGATCTCTCGCTGGAACAGGCGCAACCGCGTCTCATCGACCAGCAGACCGCCGCGGATGACCTTCAGCGCGACCCGCCGGCGCGGGTTCTGCTGCTCGGCTTCGTAGACGACACCGCCGCCGCCCTCGCCCAGTTTCCCGACGATGCGGTAGTCGCCGATCTGCAGCGGCGAGGCGGCCGGGGGCGCGTCCGAAACGGTACCGCTCGGAACGTGATCCGGGGCCAGGTCGATGGTCGGAAGCTGGCCGACATCGGATTCGGAATCGCCCGCCGCCCCCTCATCGGGGGCGGACGAGTCGTTCCGTGGATCTTCGGCGTCGCTCACGAATCGATTCGGCTTTCCGGCGAAGAGCGGTCGGGCGAAATCCTAGGTGATCGGCTGTTGCGGGTCCTTGGGGTCATCGCCGCTGTCGGCTCTCTGGTCGAAGTCCTGGGGACTCTGTTCGTCCTCCTGGCCGCCGCCCTGACTCTGCACTCCCTTGCTGCCGGCCGTTCCGCCTTGCGAGATTTCCAGCTCGACCGTCGGGACCTCGTCGTCCTCGTTCCACTTCCTGTTCATTGGCGACCTCCTGTCTATCGGAACCGGCGGAAGAGGCACCCCTGTCGCTCGAAACCAAAACACGGGGCCCACACTCACACCGTCCCGACACGTTTGTACGAGCCTAACCCAGGTCGCTCCCCGGGACAAGCGAATTCGAAGTGTCGTGCCGTTCAGGGCTGCGGCGGAAACTTGCGGAACATCTTCTCGAGCTTCTTGTTGATGATCTTCTCCGCTTTCTGCGCATTGGTGTTCGGTGAGAACTCGCGGGAAAACGATCCGCGCCAGACCAGTTCCTCCTGGTCGGCGTCGAGGATGTCGACCAGCATCGTGCCGACCGCGACGTCGTAGACGTTGACCGAGGAGGTGCCGCCCCAACCCCACGGTCGACGGCCCCAGTAGCCGTAGTCGTCGATGTCGACGCGCTGTTCGTTGTCGACCGCCGCGTGGTACAGCACGAAGACGTCCGGCTCCGCGTCCACCTTGCGCAGGCCGCTCGCCTCGAGCCTGGACTCGATCGCCTCGACGATGCGTTTGTGCATCAGGTCGCCGGCGTGCGTTCCCTCGCGCCATGCGTACGTTTTGTACTTCGTGAAGTCGGCCGACTCGTCGTGGTCGACGCTCATCTTGGCCAGGACCGGCGAGATCAACGTGGCGACGACGAGCGTCAGAGCAATCCTTCGAATCATCTGTTCATCTCCGTTCGGCTCCGGACGTCCGGCCCTGATTGTCCCAGAGGACGCCCGGGGCGTCCACCGATGGCCAATCCCGCGGTACTGATGTAAAACAGATGATCCGGCCATCGCCGGTTCCGTTCTCGGTCCGCACACGGAGGAGACGAGATGACGATTCGTGTTTGGTTGCTGGCGACGATGCTGATCGCCGCCGGGGTCGCCGACTCGGCGACTTATTACCTGGCCGAGAAGTGGATCGATCCCGAGTTCGAGAAGCGCGAGGTCGCCAAGTTGCTTGCCGTCGGCATCACCGACGATGAGGAAGTGCGACATCGTTTCGAGGACAAGCTCGTCAGTCACCTCCGGGGCCGCGGGCTGGAGGGCGAGACGAGCTACTCGATGGTGCCGGAGCTGCAGCACGTCGACAACCGTCAGGAACTGCTGACGCACATCCTGGACGAGCGCATCGACGCCGTGATCAGCGTGCGCGTCGTGGCGTTGAAGGGCAAGACGGCCGAGGCCGAGTGGTCCGCGGCCTGGAAGGCGGAGCTCGCCGAGCAGCGAACCCTGCGACAGTTGATCGAGGAGACGCTGCCGATCGAGCGCAGCAAGGCCAAGAAGTACGGGGCCGAGATCGCCGTGTGGGGGCTGTCCGAGCGACGTTGCGTGTGGGCCGGTCGAACGGAGACCATGACGCGCAAGCAGCTCCAGGAAGGCGCGGGCACGATCGTGCAGCACGCGATGGACGCGCTGAAACAGGCGGCGCTGTTTTGATGCGCCGATCCCGGCTCCTCGTCTCGTCGGCCCTCGCGCTTGTCGGCTGTCTTCTCTGCGGACTGCCGGCTCTCGCCATCGAGGACGATCCCGGTTGGCCGCGAGAGATCACTCACGAGAAGGGCACCGTCCTGATCTACCAACCGCACGTCGAGTCGCTTGAGGGCGACGACATCCGCTCGCGAGCCGCGTTCTCCGTCCAACTCGTCGACAGCGACGACGACCCGAAATTCGGCGTGCTGTGGTCCGAGGCGCGACTGGTCACGGATCGCGACAATCGATCGGCGCGCGTCGAGGACCTCGTGGTCACGGACGTTCGCTTTCCGGACGTCACCGAGGACCAGATCGAGCGCTTCATGCGGTTCGTCACGCAGCGCACGCAAGGCTCGGATCTGGTGATCTCGCTGGATCGCGTGCTGGCGGACCTGGCGGAGAACGAGGAGCAGCGCGAACAGAAGGACAAGCTCGGCACCAGGCCGCCGAAGATCCACTACTCGAGCGACCCCGCCGTGCTGATCTTCATCGACGGAGATCCGCGCTACCGCTCGATCGAGGACGGCAAACTGAAGCAGGTCGCCAACTCGCCGTACACCATCGTCCAGGACCCCAAGAAGAAAAAGTACTACCTCGACGGCGGCATCGAGTGGTACGAGGCCGCCGACGCGCTCGGCCCCTGGACGGTGACCGACAAGCCGCCCAAGAAGATCCGCAAGCTGCGTCCGGAAGAAGAGCAGCAGGCCGCCGAAGAGGCGCGCAGGAGCGACGAGGCATACCGCGCGCCGCGTGTCATCGTGTCGACCGAGCCCGCCGAGCTGATCGTCACCGACGGTAAGGCGGAGTACTCGCCGGTCGAGGGTGTCGAGCTGCTGCACGTCAGCAACGCGGAGATCGACGTGTTGCTGGATGTGGCCACGCAGCGACACTTCGTGGTCTTCTCCGGACGCTGGTACACGTCGAAGTCGCTGGAGGGGCCCTGGTCCTACGTCGAGTCGGATGACTTGCCCGACGACTTCGTCGAGATCCCGCCGGAGTCGGACCAGGGTGACCTGCTCGTCTTCGTCGCCGGAACACGGCAGGCCAGGGAAGCAGCGCTGGACAACCAGATCCCGCAGACCGCCGCCGTCAAGCGCGGCACGGTGCGCCTGGCCATCGACTACGACGGGCAACCCAGGTTCAAGAAGATCGACGGCACCGGCATGGAGTACGCGATCAACACCAGCTACTCCGTATTGAAGATCGACGGCAAGTACTGGGTCTGCCACCAGGCGGTGTGGTACGTCGGCGACAAGCCCGAAGGCCCGTTCGCGGTCGCCGACTTTCGCCCCGACGACATCGACGGATTGCCGCCGAGCAACCCGCACTACAACACGAAGTACGTCGACGTATACGACTCGACGCCCGACGTCGTGTACGTCGGCTACACGTCGGGCTACGTCGGCAGCTACGTCCACGGCGGCTGCGTGGTGTACGGCACCGGCTGGTATTACACGCCGTGGTACGGCCGCTACTACTACCCCTACACGTCCACGTGGGGCTTCAACATGAGCTACAACCCGTGGTACGGGTGGGGCGTCGGCGTCACGTGGAGCAACGGACCGTTCAGCATCACCATCGGTGGTTACGGCGGCTGGGGCGGCGGCTATCCGTACGGTGGCTGGTGGGGGCCGAGCGGCTACGCCTACATGCCGGTCTATCGTGGTGGGCCGCGCTACGGCTACACGATCCCCGATCGCTGGGGCAACGGCCCCGGGGCGCGGCCCGGCATCGACGGAAGGCCCGGCGCTTCGACGCGTCCCGCGGTGTCCGAACGACTCGGCGACGTTCAGCCCGGCGCCCGCCCCGGCGTCTCGACGCGCACCGCCATGGGTGGCGAGAACCTCTACAACCGACCCGCGAACCGCGACCGCATGGCGGATCGCGGAGGGCGTCCGCAAGCCGGGCCGGCCACCGATCGGCCGAACAACGTGTTCGCCGGAAAGGACGGCGGCGTGTACCGCCGAACGTCCGAAGGTAAGTGGCAGCAGCGGCAGGGCAGCGACTGGAAGCAAGGCGGCGGCGCTTCACGCGCCGGACTCGAGCGCGACTACCGCAGCCGCACGCGCGGCAGTCAGCGCACGGGGTCGTATCAGGGGAACCGCGCGCCCAGCCGTCCGACGACGCGTCCCACGAGCCGGCCGATGTCGCGCGGGCGCCGCTAGCGGTCAGTCGCGGATCCTGATTTCGCGCAGCGACTCACGGGTCGCTGCGGAATACCAGATCTCGACGAAGTCGGCGATCGACCGTGGCTCGCGGGCGCGCATCGTCTCGGCCACGGGGCCGCGCAGCAACAGCTTCACGCTGCGAAACGCGCCGTCGTGGTGCCCGGCCAGCGTGCGCGCCTCCTCGGCCGCCGCGTCCTCCAGCGCGTCGGGATCGACGATGCGGTCGACCAGGCCCAGCTCCAGCGCCTCCTCCGGCGCGTACATCGCGGCGTCGTACAGCACGGACTGGGCCCTGCGCGGTCCGACACAGAGGTTCAGCATCTCGACGCAGCCGGCGAAGACGGACGAGCCGAAGGCCAGCTCGTTCAGCGCGATCCTATGCCGTCCGCGGACCATGATGCGGCGGTCGCAGGCCAGGGCCAGCATGCAACCGCCGGCGACCGCGTGGCCGTTGATCACGGCCAGGACCGGCTTGGGGTAGACGAACAGGGACGTGTACGTCCGCGTGAAGGCCTGCAGGAACAGGGTGAACTCATCCTCCGAGTGCGAGTAGAGCTGCGGCACGTCGAAGCCGAACGAGAAGAAGTTGCCACGTCCGGTGAGCAGCACCGCGCTAACCGACGTGTTGTCGCGCAGCTCGTCCAGCGTTTCGTTCAGCTCGGCGAGCAGCGCCTCGTTCAGCGCGTTGACCTTACCGCGCGCGAGGACGACGCGCGCGATTCCGTCGACGACCGTGCAATCGACGTGATCCATGTCGGTCCCTCATCGCGGCGGGAAGTCGCGCAGCAGCCGCTCGACGAGCTTATCGATCTTTTTCTCGACCTTCTTCACGTCCTCGTCGACCTTCTCGCTGGCGATGCCGCGCCAGACGACCCGCTCGGAGGCCGGATCGACGAAGTCGATGACCAGCGTCCCCGCGCCGAAGTCGTAGGCGTCGACGCCGGTGACGCCGGTCACGAATTCCCAGTAGCTCTCGTCGGACAGGCTCTCCGCCGACTGGCGGTCGACCAGCACGTGCGTCACGACCAGCAGGTCGGGATCGGCCGTGGCGGGGAGTAGCCCGCGCGTCAGCAGGATGCGTTGCACGTCGGACTCGATCCGTTGCTGGACGTGCTCGCGGCGTGCCGCGGTGCCGGCGCGCAGCTCGTACGTGACATATCCGGAGAACGCGGTCTTGTCGTCGTGCACGACGGAGATCTTGCCGGCGAACGCGACCGAAGCTCCCGCGAGGAGCCAGCCACACAGCAGTATCGACATCAGGTTCTTCATCACGGGCTATATTGTCACATCACCCCGGCCGCCGGGCCAACCGCCGGGAACTGTGGAGACCCTGTGATTCGCCGACCCATCGCGCTTGCCGTCTCGTCGATCCTGTTGTTTCTCGTGTTCGCGCCGTCCGTCGCGACGCAATCGCGCTGCGATGCGCGTCGCTACCGTCTCGGCGGAAGGGTGGAGGGGGGCGCGGGGCGACCCGTGGCGGACGCGCGGGTGCATCTGCTGCTCGATCGCGTCTCGCAGAAGAAGTTCCACAAGCAGGGCATCCGGGCACGCAAGGCCCGGACGGATCGCCACGGCCGCTACGATCTCGAGGTCGCTTGTGCCGACTCGGCACCCGAGCTGCGGAACGCGCCGGACCCCTGCGCGGCGAAGGTGCAGCACGTCACCGTGCTGGCTGCAGCGCCGGCGCACCGCATGAAGCTGCAAACGTTCAAGCTGACCGAACTGGAGGTCACCGCGGACGGATGCACCATCCGCGTGCCCACGGTGACGTTGCGTCCGGACTAGTCGACGATCTTCGCCGACACCTCGACGTAGCCCGGCTTGTCGGAGATGCCCTCGACGCGGGTCAGCTCCAGGGGCTTGCCCGGCTCGAGCAGGGCCGACACGCTGACCTGCCGCGTCTCGACGCTGGGCGGGCCGCCGTTCTCATCGGGGATCACGCGGCTGTTCTCGATGTTGGCCATCAGCTTGATCGTCTTCTTGTCCAGGATCCAGGCCAGGACCTCCGTCGAGAAGCCGACGTTCTGATACACGATCGCCTGGGAGTCCTCGTCCTTCGTCGCGGGAAGCGGAACGCGTGAGCCGCTCAGCAACTTGGATCCCCGGCCGCCCGAGTAGACGATGAGGTCGTACGTCTTCAACGGCACGGGCTTGCCGTCCTCGAACGTGCCGAGGCGGAACGTCACCTGGACGTTGCCGGCCATCGAGGTTTCTCCGCCCCCGGCCGACTCGTCCGCGAACGTCGCGGTCGCCGCCAGCGTCATCAACAGAATCGCCAATCCGGCGCGGGTGCGTAGTGCGTGCTTCATCAGTTCCCCTTCGCGAAACCGTCCTGGGGTTGCCAGGAGTTGTCGATAATACTCTTTCGAAACGTCGAGCGGCTGTCCTTCAGTGCGTCGTCGCTCTTGTCGTAGGCCGACTCGGGCTCCCAGGTCGGGTCGATGACGTCCCCGGCCCACGTCGACGGGTTGAAGTTGTTCTGCGAGTCGGGGTCCATGTTCCAGTCCGTCGTCGGCTGCCAGTCGTTCTTGACGATGTCTTTCTGGAACTTCGCAGCCGGGCCGAGCGTGCCGCGCTGCTCGGCGGTCGTCGGAGCGCGCACGGGCGCGCCGGCGAGCGTTTGCGGTCCGGTCGTCCGGATGCCGCTCGGTCCGTCGGGCGGGGGACTCCCCGCCAACGTCTGCGGCTCCGCCACGACGAGTCCGGTCGGCGGCGTCTGCGGCTCGGGCTCGCGCTTGCCGGTCAGGCGCACCGATTCGACGAGCTCCGCGGGCAGCGTGATCTCGTCTCCGCCGTCGAGTCGCAGCACGTACGAGCCGCCATCCCGCCGTACCTCCGTCCCGGAGAGGACTCTTCCGTCGACCAGCACGAGCTCGGTCTCGCCGCGCGGCGTCGCGGGGGCCAGCGCCAGCAACAACACGCCCGTCAGCGCCAGCGTGCGAACCCGAGGGTTCACCGCGACACTTTACGGTGCGCGACCTGCAACGCGACCATGCGCGCGATCATGATCGCGATGTACAGCTGGCCGACCAGGCCCTGCAGCATGGCCAGCGACCGGGCGGGCGGGGTCTGCGGTGCGACGTCGCCGTAACCGACCGTCGTCAGCGTGATCATGCTGTAGTACAGCAGCTGCCCCGACACGACCGCCGGATCCGAGTCCGATCCGGCCGGAAGATTGAACGACCCGGGCTGGACCAGCTCGACCAGGTAGTAGACCTTGGCCCAGGCGAATCCGAGCAGCAGGTAGACACACGCCGTGCCGATGACGGTGTCCATCGTGATCTGCTCGCTGCTCAGGATGTGCGACAGGACCACGCCGGTCATGCCGACCAGCGATACGAGCATCAACGCCTCGCCGGCGAGACGCGCCCCCTGCATGCCCAGCGTGAGATCGACGGTCTGCATCACGGCCGAGGCCAGGCCGGCGACGAGGATCACGACGAACACGCCGCGGTGCATCGCCACGCAGCGCAGCGCGGAGATCATCACCAGCAAGGTCGCGACGACCACTCCGCCACGCACCAGCGGGTACAGTCCTTCCCACGGGCCGAGGAACAGGATCAGCAGCATCGAGGCCAGTAACGCGACGTAGGGTGTGGTGGCGATGCGTTGCCTGCCGCGGGCCGAGATCACGGTGCCACTTCCATCAACCCGCCGGCCCACTCGACGTCGGGCACGGGCAGTACGTCCTCGTCGAACAGTCGCGCCTCGGTGAACTCGAGCGTCGAGCTGCCCTCGTCGACCAGGCGACCGAAGGCGATCCGCGCCAGCAGGCGAGTGCCGACCGCGTCGGTCACGATCGGCGTCCCGCTGCGAGCGAGAGAGATCTCGACGTTGTCGGGGAGCCTGTTCTCGAGGGCCAGCACGACCGTCGCGTCACCGTCGGCCAGGAAGGACGTGGAGGTCACCACCCCGACGTACTCGACGACGGACGGATCGAACCACACGCGAAAGTCGGCGCCGCCGACGCCCGACACATTGGTCACCAGCAGGTCGACGATCAGCCCGTCGCAGTCGGAGCCGGGGCCCTGACGCGCGACGACCATCGAATTGGACGGGGGCGACTCGGGATCGAGCTCGAGGCACGGGCGATCCGACTGCGTCATGTCCGAGCCCGAGCCGCTGCTGCACGACGCGCACGCGAGCAGGACGAGCGCGATGAGCGCGATTGCGACCCTGTTCATGGATCCTCGCATACCGGCATGTCTCCTCGGCAGCCCCACGCGTCCGCCAGCAGCACCAGGTCGTCCCCGTCGACACAGCCGTCGGCTGAGTAGTCCGCCGCGCCCCACCACTCGAGCCGTGGATCCACGCTGCACTCGCCGAACGCCCGCCCGACCCAGGTCAGTTCGATCCCGTCGATCTCACCGTCGACGTTGACCTCGTACTGCGAGCAGATTAGATCGTCCACCGCGCCGGAGCAATCGTTGTCCAGCCCGTCGCATCTCTCGAGGCCACCGGGGAACGCCTCCGCGCTGGAATCGTTGCAATCCTCGACATTTCCGGCGACGCACTCATCGCTCGCCGGGCGCCCGAAGCCGTCGCCGTCGGCATCCGAGCACAGATCGCACGGGTCTCCGATCCGGTCTCCGTCGACGTCGGACTGGCCCGGATTGAACTCGTCGGGGCAGTTGTCGGAGACGCTGACCTGACCGTCGGCATCCGTGTCGCTGCACTCGCCCAGCTCGACCAGGTCGATGCGCGCCGGGTCGCTCGCGTCGTGCAGCGCGGCGCATTCGGTGAAGCCGAGGGCAGCGCTGCGGGTGTCGATCGTGCCGTGCATGATGTAGCGGCTGTCGGGGTTGTGCTGCGTGATGCCGGCGTTGTGGCCGTACTCGTGCAGCCACAGCGTCCCGTCGATCGCCGGCACGCGCACGAGCGCCATCCCGTCGCCGGGGCTGAACGAGCAGCCGATGATGTTCGGTGCGACGCCACCGCAGCGCTGGATCAACCGCACGACCTTGACGCGCGCGACGGGGTCGAGCAGCACGCCGCGCAGCTCGTTCTCGGTGTTCAGCACGTCGCGCCCGTCGCCGGCGGTGCCGAACGTGCGCGCGGAACCGGAGCGGCGCACCGTCGCGCAGCACGCGACGTCGCTCGCGAAGTCCTCGAAGCCGGCGAGGCGCGACGCGTGGGCGAGCGCGTCGTCGAGCAGCTCGTCCGTCATCGGCGACGTCAAGCTCACGTGATTGGCGAAGTCCAGGCCGGCCTCGTGTCCGACGAACTCCGGGTCGATCGTGGCCGGGGTCCTCGCACCCGATTCGGTCGTGGACAGTCCGTAGGCTTGCGCGACGTGGCGCGGTTCGTCCCTTGCCGCGGCCGCCGCGGTCGCGAGCGACGAGGTCTGCGAGCCCGCCGTCTCGTTCAGCCGCGACAGCGCCTCGGGGCGCTCGGACAGAGCCAGGCCGAACAGCGCCTGCTCGGCGAGGTCGCGGCGCATCCCGGGCCCGGCCCAGGGCGCACGCGTACGCACGACGTCGTCGCCTGCGGACAGCGCGAGCAACGCGTGCAGCGCACGCGGACCGCCACGCTTGGCGATCCGACCGAGCGCGTGCGGCACGAGCAGCAGCGCCCGATCCTCGACGATCTTCCCGGGATGCGTCGGCGGCGTCTCGAGGCAGCGCAACAGCGCGTCGCTCGCCTCGTCGGGGGCCAGGTGGGCGAGGAACGCCACGACGTTGTCGCGACGCGGAAAGTCCGGGTCGACGAGCAACTCGACCAGCTCGGGCACACCGTCGGCTCCCACGAGGTCGTGGGCCAGCTCCTGCGTGACGCCGTGGATATAGGTCGCGCGCACGGCACGTGCGATGGGGGAAAGGGCGATCTCGTCCGCTGCGACGACGGCCGAAACGAGAACCGCGACGAGCGCGCACGCTCTGCGGAACCCGCTCACCGTTGCGGGGCCTCCACGACGACGGTGTGGAAGACCGCCACGGGTTCGCCGTCCCGCTCCGCGGGAGTGAAGCGCCGGCGCAGCACGGCCCTCACGGCCGCGCGCTCGAACGCCGGGTCGGCCGGCCGCGACTCGAGCGCGCGCGCGTCGCCGACCTTACCGTCTCGGCCGATCAGCGCGAGCACGACCACCGAGGTCGGCGAGCGCGGCCGGTAGGCCGGTTCGGCGAGTGCGTCGTCGATCGGGCGGGGCGTTCCGGCGCCGTCCGACCCTGCCGTGTACTTGCGTTGCCAGGACTTGCCGAGACTGCGGGCCCGTTCGAGCTCCTCCTCGGACAGCGACTCGGCCAGGCGATTGCCCTCGATCAGCGCGGGCGGGAAGCCCTGCGCGATCGCCTGCCCGAGCCACATCAGCCCCAGTGTCTCGTCCTGCGCGACACCACGACCCTGCTCGAAGGCCAACCCGAGGTTGTACTGGGCCTTGGCCACGCCGTGCTCGGCGGCCACCCAGGTCCAGAGCCGTGAGGCGCCGTCGTCCTGCGCCACGCCCTCGCCGAGGGCGTACATCGCCGCCAGATTGAACTGGGCCTCGGGCACGCCACGCAGCGCCGCCTTGCGAAACCAGTCGGCGGCGCGCGAGAGATCCTTCTCGACACCGCGCCCCTGGTCGAAGATCACGCCCATGTGAAACTGGGCCTTCGCGTGATCCTGTTCGGCGGCCAGTCGGAACCAGCGCAACGCCTCGGCCGGGTCGCGCGGAACAGACCGTCCCTCGGAGTACAGCAGGCCCAGCTCGTACTGCGCGCCGGCGTCGCCGTCCTGGGCGCGGGGTAGGTACGACCGGACCGCCGCATGGAGCGGAGGGGTGGTGTCCGCAGCCCAGGCGGCCACGGGCAGCAGCAGGCACAGCAACAGCAACGAGCAGCGAATTCGAGAGGTTGAGCGTCGCATCGAACTCCCGCTCCGGTGTTCTCGTTCCGGCGCGTTTCGACCGGCAAGGAACCGGAAACGGGATTCTACACGCTGGGGAGTGTGGCCGTGAGCGGCCGCGAGGGATGGAGTGCGCCGGCCCGGGTCGAGCGACCCGAGCCGGCGAAGAAATCAGTGCAGCTGACGGATCATCCGCTTGATCTCGCGATCAGCGACCTGGCTCGCGGTGTACACGGAACCGCCACGTCCCTCGACCAGCGCGCTGCCGGCCGCAGGCACCCGACCGCTCGAGATCGAGATCGGTCCGGTCGTCGTTTCCTTGTACATGCCCTGCGGAATGGCGACTCTCGCGCCCGGGCGCGGCGTGAACGAATCGAAGGAAATCGGCTTCCAGATGTCATCCCGGTTGTACATCTCGCCTTCCTGAACGTCCGGGTAGTGCGGGACCACCAGTTCTTCACGACTGGCGGAAAGAGCGGTACCCGCTCCGAGAACCAGCGCCACGATGCTGAGCAGCGCAATCAGTCTCGCTTTTCTCACTTTCTTGCCCTCCATTGTCGGAGCCCCTGCTTTCGCCCGGGTCTCCGGATCCCTTAAATCGGCAATCCGGTGAGAGAGACGGACCGGGTGGTCCCCCTCGCGGACTCCCACAAAAATCATACACCGATCGCCCGCCGAGGGTACCGCCACTTGTGGACGGCGCGGGGCCCGCTCGCGCCGCGCCGCGGCGGAGTCCAGAAAATCCCCGTATTGAGCCGCTCCGGAGTTTACAAAGGCGCTGCACGGTTACCGCGGCACTGGGCAAACGCGGTATAACGTCCCCCATGAAAGACGACTACGGAGCCCTCCTCGTCCTGGCCCGTCGCCTGGCGCAGGTGGCCGAGGACGAGATCGTCCCGCGTTTTCGCAATTGCACCGTGAGCTACAAGGACGACGGATCCGAGGTCACCGACGCCGACCGGGCGGCCGAGGAGGCGATCCGCACCGTCCTCGCGCGGGAGTGCCCGGACGACGAGGTCGTGGGAGAGGAGTTCGGCGGGGAGCTTCACGACGACGACCGTCGGCGATGGGTCGTCGACCCGATCGACGGCACCGCGTCGTTCGCGTTGGGCGTGCCGACGTTCGGCACGTTGATCGCGGTCACCGAGGGACTCGAGCCCGTCGTCGGCGTGATTCACCTGCCCGCGCTGCGCGAGACTTTCTTCGCCGCGAGAGGACACGGCTGCTGGTTCCGCGCCGGCGACGGCAGGTCGACCCGGATGCGGGTCGGAGCGGTCGAGACGTTGGTCGACGCCGTGGTCTCGGCGACGGGGGCGGCGTGGGCGGACCTGGCCGGGACGGACGGGCGACCGCGCGTCGGGGCCGTGCTGGACGCGGCACGCAGGTTCCGCCTGGTCGGCGACTGCCTGCAACACGGCCTGGTCGCGCGGGGCACCGTGCACTCGGCGATCGATCCCGTGATGCACCCGTGGGACATCGCGGCCGTCGTGCCGTGTGTCGAGGAGGCCGGTGGGATCGTCAGCGACCTATCCGGCTCGCGCGAGGGCGTCGTCGCTTCCGGCAGTCTCGTGTCGAGCTGCAGCGCGGCGCTGCACCGTCAGGTGCTGGCGCGGCTGTAGCCGCTCAGCGACCGAGACGCCGCGCCCGGGAGACGTCACGGACAGGGCGCCGGCGCCGGCCGTTGAGCGCCGTCGCCGTCGAAGCCCGGTGCTCCCGCACCGCATAAGTCGCTGTCGCCGATGACGAGGTACGAGAAGGCCGAGCCCGACGCCGGCAGGTCGGCGTCGTCGTACGACGTCAAGGCCACGCCCGAAGCGTGGCAGCCGCCGAGGTCGCCCGCGGCGAGGTCGGCAGTGTCACCCCGCACGATCGTGTAGTCGTCCGCGCCCGCCGGAGCGCTCCAGGCCAGGCTGAGGCCGCCCGGTGCGGGCTTGGACGCCGTGAGGTCGTCGATCGCGGCGGGGTTGCGGTTCGCGGGGTCGGCCGGCGCGCAGTCGCACGCGTCGCCCGCGCCGTCGCCGTCGCCGTCGGCCTGGGACGGATCGACCGTCGAGACGCACGTGTCGCAGACGTCGCCGAAGCCGTCCGCCGGCGAAGTGTGCAAGCCCGACAGCTCGACCGCGTCGATCTCCTCCCAGTCCGCCATCTGGGTCGTCACGCGGACCGATTTCACCAGGTAGTCCGTTGCCGCCCAGCTCGCGTCGAGCACGCCGCCGCACGGCGTCGTGTCGCTGTCCGCCCACGCGAGGTGCAGCGCACCCGAGACGTCGCGCAGCTCGATGCGCTGGACGAAGCCGTCGCCCAGCGATTCGTGCACGCGCACGGCCGTGGCCCGCACCGGTGTGGCGTAGGACAGCTCGATCCACTCGGCCTCGGCGGTGTCGGTCAGCGGGGCCCAGCTCGTCACGCGGTCGCTGCAGACGCCGGGATCCTCCGGCGCCCCGGTGGCGGCTGCGGTGGACCAGTCGGTCGCGGTGTACTCGCTCGAGGCCACGGCGGCCGCGGCCCACTGGTCGAGCATCTGCTCGACGCCGTCGCTCTCGGCCTGTCCCGGGTTGTAGTCCTGCGCGCAGTTGTCGCACGCGTCGCCGACACCGTCGCCGTCCGCGTCGGCCTGGTCCGCGTTGGCCACGTCGGAGCAGTTGTCGCATGCGTCGCCCAGTCCGTCGCCGTCGAGGTCGGAGTTCGTCGGGTCGGCGTCGTCCGGGCAGAGGTCGGCCGCGCCGCAGACGCTGTCGCCGTCCGGGTCGGTGACGTGGCCGTCGGGGCACGGATCGCACGCGTCGCCGAGGCCGTCGCCGTCCAGGTCGTCCTGCGGCCCGTTGGGATCGGCAGGGCAGTTGTCCAGGTCGCCGCACACGCCGTCCGCGTCGGAGTCGTTCAGTGAATCCGCCGGGCACGCCTCGCAGGCGTCGCCCAGTCCGTCGCCGTCCTGGTCCGAGTTCGCCGGATCGGCGTCGGAGGGGCACAGGTCGCACCCGTCGCCCACGCCGTCCGCATCGCCGTCGTCCTGGGTCGGGTTGTACGTCACGGGGCAGTTGTCGAGGTTGCCGCACACATTGTCGTGGTCGGCGTCGTTGACCGGGTCGTTCGGACACGAATCGCAGGCGTTGCCCACGCCGTCCTGATCCGAGTCGAGCTGCGCCGGGTTGGCGTCCAGCGGGCAGTTGTCGACGTCAGCGCAGAAACCGTCGGCGTCGAAATCGTTCTGCAAGTCGTTCGGGCACACATCGCAGGCGTCGCCGAACACGTCGTTGTCGGCGTTCTCCTGCAGCGGGTTGGACGTGGCGGGGCAGTTGTCCTCGTTGCTGCAGCGGCCGTCGCCATCCGCGTCGTCGTCGGCGTCGAAGGGGCACGGGTCGCAGGCGTCACCCTGTGCGTCGCCATCGGTGTCGTTCTGTCCGCCGTTGGCGACTGTCGGGCAGTTGTCTTCGCCGTCGCACAGCCCGTCGCCGTCGGTGTCGACCGTGCCGGGGCAGGTGTCGCACGCGTCGCCGAGGCCGTCGCCGTCGTCGTCCTCCTGTCCCGGGTTCGAGTGAGTCGGACAGTTGTCGACGTCGGAGCACAGCCCGTCGCCGTCCGGGTCGTTCAGCGGATCCAATGGGCACGGGTCGCAGACGTCACCGAGAGCATCGAAGTCGGAGTTCTCCTGGCCGGAGTTGGCGATCGCCGGGCAGTTGTCGACGTCGCCGCACACGCCGTCGGCATCCGCGTCGTTCAGCGCGTCGAACACGCACGGGTCGCAGGCATCGCCCGCGTCGTCGCCGTCGGCGTCTTCCTGTCCCGGGTTGTACGCGGCCGGGCAGTTGTCGTCGTCGTCGCACCAGTCGTCTTCGTCGGCGTCGATTCCGGTCGGACAGGTGTCGCACGGGTCTCCGAGGCCGTCGCCGTCGAGGTCCTCCTGGCCGGGGTTGGCGATCGCCGGGCAGTTGTCCACATCGTCGCACACGCCGTCGCCGTCGAGGTCGTTCAACGGATCGTTCGGGCACGCGTCGCAGGCATCGCCCAGCGCGTCGCCGTCGGCGTTCTCCTGGCCGGAGTTGGCGATCGCCGGACAGTTGTCGACGTCGCCGCACACGCCGTCGGCATCCGCGTCGTTCAGCGCGTCGAACACGCACGGGTCGCAGGCATCGCCCGCGCCGTCGCCGTCCGAGTCGTCCTGGGACGGGTTGAAGAGCCCGGGACAGTTGTCGTCGCTCTCGCAGGTCGCGTCGCCGTCAGGGTCGTCGGGTGAATCGAGCGGGCAACTGTCGCAGGCATCGCCCGGACCATCGCCGTCGGAGTCGTCTTGGTCGGCGTTCCAGACCAGGTTGCAGTTGTCGAACGCGTCGCAGATGCCGTCACCATCCGCGTCCTCCGCGGGCCCGCAGTCGCAAACGTCCCCGTCCCCGTCACCGTCGGTGTCGGTCTGATCTGGATTCGGTGCGAAGAGGCAATTGTCGACGTCATTGCAGACGGCATCGCCGTCGTAGTCGTCCGCGCCGCACGGGTCGCAGGCGTCGCCGACACCGTCGGCCAGGTTGCGGAACCAGGCGACCGTGTCGGCGTCCGGCGCCGTCGAGACGATGTCGGTGAAGCCGTCGCCGTTCAGGTCGGCGGCCACGACGGAGGTGGCGCCTAGCTCGAGGTCGCTGACGACCAGCCGCGGACCGAAGCTGCCGCCACCGAGGTTTTCGAACCAGCCGATCGTGCCGTCACCCTCCGAGGCGACGACCAGGTCCAGATCGCCATCGCCGTCGAAGTCCGCGGAGTCGATGGCGACCGGGTCGTCCATGCCGCCGCCGATCGGTTGGTCGTCCAGGAACGCGCCTGTGCCATCGTTGTCGTACCAGAAGATCGTGTCCGTCGCCTGTGAAGCGGCCACGATGTCCTTGTCCCCGTCGCCGTCGATGTCGGCCGCGTGGGTCGTGCGTAACCAGGCGCTGGCGTCATCGATGAACAGGGGGCCGTCGAAGCTGCGGTCTCCCAGGTTGCGGTACCAGGACAAGTCGCTGTTCGAGGTTCCGCCGACAACCACGTCTTCCAACCCGTCGCCATCCAGGTCTGCGACTTCCACCGGGCCGTGGAGGTCCGACAGGTTGATCTGGCTGGAGACCTCGCCGTCGCCGACGTTGGCGTACCACACGACCGGCCACGAGTTGACGAGGATATCTTGGTCACCGTCGCCGTCCGCATCGAACGGGATCATCCCTCCGCTGAATCCTTCATCGCGGAGCGAATAGAACGGCCACAGGATGAAGTCAAAGCCCGGCGCCGAGTAGAACACGGATACGTAGGAGGTCCGTTCGCCCAGGTCGTCGACGCCCCTCATGACCAGTACATCGCGCAGTCCGTCTCCGTCGATGTCGGCGCTGGCGATGTGCCATATCTCCTCCAGGCTACTGAGTGAGATGTCCAGCTCGTTGGGCGGTCCGAAGCCGTAAGACACGTTCTCGTACGCCACCACGCCGTCCCGCCGGGCCGCGAGCAGATCTTCGTCGCCGTCACCATCCAGATCCGAGGCGACGACCGAGAAAACGTCCGAGGCGCCGGCCTCGACGATGCGTCGATTCACACTCGACGGGCCGAACCCCTCGCCGTCCCTCTGGTCGGAGTTGGGCGTGGCCGGACAGTTGTCGCAGGCGTCCCCGACGCCGTCGAGGTCGGCGTCCAGCTGCACCGGGTCGTGATCCTGAGGACACACGTCGAGTATTGCGCAGAGGCCGTCGTCGTCCGGATCGTTGACGGGGTCTCCGGGACACGTATCGCATGCATCTCCGACATCGTCACGGTCCTCGTCTTCCTGGTCCGGGTTGACGTCGATCGGGCAGTTGTCGCACGCATCGCCGATCCCGTCGTTGTCGTCGTCGGTCTGATCCGGGTTCGGAACGTCGAGGCAGATGTCCTGTCCGTCGCAAACACCGTCGCCGTCCCGGTCCGCGTTGGCCGGGCAGGGGTCGCAGGCGTCGCCGATCCCGTCGGTCAGATTCTCGTACCACTGGAAGTCGTAGCGGAGAGCGTCGGGATCTCCGTCGCCGTCGATGTCGAAGAGCCACTCGATGCAGCAGTCGTCGGACACGATGCGCGGCGCGTCGAACACGGCTTGGCCGAGGTTCTCGAGCAAGACCATGTCGTTGTTCGAGCCGGTGAGGATGTCGAAGTCGCCGTCACCGTCGATGTCGACGGACGGTGGACGGACCGTGAGCGGCGGGACGGGTTCGAAAATGGTCTCGATCGGAGCGAACGCGCCGCCGCCCAGGTTCTCGATCCAGTCCGGACGCCGGGACACCAGGTCGCCGTCGCCGTCGCCGTCCAGATCTATGACTTCTGCGACGAACATCTCGCCCGTGCCGATCGTGATTCGATTGCTGGCCGCGTCCCCGAAGTTGCCCGCCCCGTCGTTCTCGATCCAGCTGGTGTCCTCGCCTGCCGCGGGGTCGACGACGATATCGACGTCCGTGTCGCCATCGATGTCGGTCGTGAAGAAGCTGTTGATACTGACGTCGGAAACGAGCTTCGGGGGGCCCTGGATGCCCGCCGGTCCGTTGAGGAACAAAATGACGCTCGTGAGCCCCTCCACGAAGAGGTCGAGATCCCCGTCTCCGTCGACATCTGCCGTGTCGATCAGCGGACCATAGTCGAGAAAGAAAACGGGGTCGACGATCACCGGAGCGGCGAAGTTGCCGTTGCCCGTGTTGTAGAGCAGGCCTACGCCCCAGGGGCGCGTGGCGACGACGATGTCGAGATCGTCGTCGCCGTTGAGATCGGCGACGTGCATCGCGAAGTCGTCTTCGTCGAACGCGAAGATCAGGGTGGGTGGGCCGAACTGTGCGTTGCCGAGGTTTCGGTACCAGGAGAGCTCGTCGTCATGGAAGGTGCCTGCTTCCTCCAGGTCGAGGATGTCGAGCAGCCCGTCGCCGTCGACGTCGAGCGCGATCGTGCGACCTATCTGCGCCGCCAGGCGTGGATCCCCGACGACCGAAGCGGGCTGCGCGTTCCCGATCCAGTAGCCGAACGCCTCGGTGTCTCGCTGATCCGGGTTCGGCACGGCCGGGCAGTTGTCGTCCGCGTCGCAGACGCCGTCCGCGTCGGCGTCGGGGCAGCCGCCAGCGAGCGTCGAGACGACGGAGACGGCGGGCTCGACGGAGACGTCCGAATTCGGGGCGTCAGCGGAACCCGATACGAGCTGCAGGGAATGCGTGACGAGCAGCAGCGCGGTCAGGGCGAAAAGACGGATCGCGTTCATCGAAGCCTCCCCTCGATCTCTCCTGGCCTGCCGGAAACCTACCGTGGTTTCGCGCGCCGAACAAGAAGGATGGCTCCTCGGGCGGAACTCGATCGTCAAGCGTCGCGCAACCGCCGCGTTGCAATGCGGAGTCGATGCCGGGGATGGCGTAGTTTCCGTCGCATGCGATCCGTCGAACGGGGATCGTGCGGCGACGCTATGCGGTGGGGTGAGAAGAGGAGAAAAAGTGGCGGAGCCGACGGGACTCGAACCCGCGATCTCCGGAGTGACAGTCCGGTGTGTTAACCAACTACACCACGGCTCCGCGCTCAGGTGCTTCTTTTCGAGGGCGACCCGTGCCACTCAGGCCGCCGAAGCGGGGGCAAATTAGCCCAATCCGCCCCGTTCGTCAATCGCCCGACGGACGGGGGGGACGGGCCAAAGATGGTGCCCCGGCCGTGCGGGGGCAACCGCCGGATCACAGCAGCTTGTTCAGGGCGCTCTCGGCCGTCGAGCGGACGGTCTCGTGGTCGTCTTCCTTGCACTTCTCGAGGGCCGGCCGGGCGGCCGGGTCGCCGATCATGCCCAGGGCCTGGGCCGCGTTGGCCCGCACCTCCCACTCGGCGTCGCCCGTGGCCGTCGTCGAGAGGGCCTCGACGGCAAGCGGCTCGCGCAGTTTGCCGAGGCCGAAGGCGGCGATGTTGCGCACGTCCTTGTCGGGGCTGCCGAGGGCGGCCGCCAGGCCGGGCCAGGCCTCCGCGACCTGCATCGTCACCAGGGCGTCGGCCGCCAGCGGGTGCATGGCCACGTCGTCGGCGTTCTCCAGCACCTCGGCCAGCGCCTTCCACGAGCCGGAGTAGCGCCGGTCGCCCAGGGCGCGCAGCGCCGCGCTGCGGATCTCCTCGTCCTCGTCGCCGATGAAGCCGACGAGGGTCGTCTCGACGTCCGGCCCACCCAGGATGCCGATGGCGCCGATGGCGTTCATACGGACGTACTTGTCCTCGTCGGCGCGACTGGCATCGAGCAGCCCCGGCAGGGCCTCGCCGCGGCCCACCTGGCCCAGCGCCCAGGCGGCGACCACGCGCTCGTCGCGCGAACCGGTCTTCAGGACCCCGATCGCCATTTCCAGCTCGTCGGTCGTGGCCTGGCCCATCTCGCCGAGCTGGTTGATCAGCTCCTCGGTCTTCGACGGGCCCTCCTCGCTGCAAGCCCCGCAGAGGGCGACCGCGCTCAGCACCAGGCCGCAGAGCAACTCATTCGTGACGCCCGGGCGTCGGTCCATGATTCGTTCCTCCGTATTCGCCCGTCCCAGGCGTCGTTTTCGACCGGAAACGCCCGGCGAGGCCGGAGCGATTGACGCCGAGACGATAGCGCAGGATCTTCGTGCGTGGGTGCGGGATCCCTGGATTGCCCGGTTTTGTTCGGCGGATTAGCGGTTCCGGGTTTCCGCGCCCTCTTTCCCGCTCCCGCTCTCGCCGTGTATTCTCACCCCTCCCGGTCCGGGAGAGGTGAACCTTGAAACGACAGACGATCTCGATCCTCGCGTTCCTCGTCCTGTTTGCGGCGGCCGGCCCCGCTCCGGCCCGGGCAGAGTGCTCGGACGCCAAGTCCAGGCAGTTCGACTTCTGGGCCGGCGAGTGGGAGGTGTCGGCCAACGGCAAGCCGGCCGGGCACAACTCGATCCGGCCGATCCTCGACGGCTGCGTGCTGCAGGAGACCTGGGCCGGCGCGCAGGGCAGCGCGGGCTCCAGCTTCAACTTCTACGACCCGCAGCGCAAGAAGTGGCGCCAGCTCTGGGTCTGGCGCAACGGGACGACGCTGGAGCTGGAGGGCGAGCTGCGCGACGGCAGCATGGTTCTCGAGGGGCGCTCGAAGGATCAGAAAGGCAACCCGGTGCACAACCGGATCACCTGGACGCCGAACGAGGACGGCACGGTGCGCCAGCACTGGCAGGTCCGCGGGGCCGACGCCGACGAGTGGAAGACCGCCTTCGACGGGCTGTACAAGAAGAAGAGCTAGACCACCTTCAGCAGCTCGATCAGCATCGTGCGATCGGGCTGCTGCTCGACCAGCCTCTCCTTGCGTTTCTTCGGCAGCCGCTTGACCCGGTGCTCGACGCGCAGCGCCAGGCCGAGGGCGCCGATCTCCGCACGGTAGACGAGGCGCAGCGGACCCTGTCCGCGTAGCGACTTGGCGCCTCGCGCCCCGCCCTCGTGCTGCTCGATCCGGGCCGCGACGTCCTTGGCGATGCCCGTGTACAGCGCGCCGCCCATCGAGCGCACGATGTACACGTGCCACGGCGTGACGGGAACTCCGGCCTGCCTGGGGTCCGTTTGCGTCATGCGCGGTCCTGTCGGCTCCTAGCTCTCTTCGGTGAGGACGTCCTCGTGCATCCAGCGCTTGAGGATCGGGACCAGGACGAACATCACCAGCGACGATCCGATGGCGACGACCGCGATTTGCCCGAACACGCCGCCGTAGATGTTGACCGTCTCCTTCGGGATCGGGATCGAGGATCCGCCGCCGTCGCCGTGACTCACGCCGGTGAACTGCGAGATGATCGCCGCGAGGTACTGCGCGAAGGCGGTGGCCAGGAACCAGGTGCCCATGACCGTGCTGACCAGGCGTGCCGGCGCCATCCGCGTCACCATCGACAGGCCGACCGGCGACAGGCACAGCTCACCGGTCGTGTGCAGCAGGTAGCCCAGCAACAGCCAGCTCAGCGCCACCATGCCTCGCTCGTCGGCGTTCTGCGCGCCGTACCAGAAGGCGCCGAATCCCAGGCCCAGCTGCAACAGCCCCAGGCCGAACTTGAACGGCGTGCTCGGTTCGAGCTTGCGGTTGGCCAGAAAGCCCCACAGCCCGGTGAACACCAGGCCGAAGATCAAGATGTAAATCGGGTTGAACGCCTGATAGACGCTGGCCGGCGTCTCGGCGTTGCGATCGGCGATCGTCATGCCGACGTTGCCCGGCGAGACCGTCCAGTCGATCATGAACTCCGGGTTGTCGCCCGCGGTCTCACGCAAGTCGTCCAGCGTCGTGATCGTGAACATCTCGCCGCCGTTGCGGTAGCCGAGCTGCTCCTGGGTCGGCTGGATGCTCATCGTCGTGCCGACGTCGGACTCGGTCAGCACGCGCCCCTCGGCGACGCGATCGATGTTGCGGTCGGCGAAGTTGTTCAGTGAGCTGCCGGCCTGCTCGAAGAACGACCAGAACAGCATCGAGAAGAAGATCATCACGAGCGCCGCGAACATCCGCTCTCGCGGTATCTTGGACAGACGGAACGTCTCGATGCCGAGATAGACCAGCGAGATCAGCCCGGCGAGGGCCAGCACGAGGCCGGCCGGCTTGCTCACCTCCTCGACGACCACGGCCAGCACCTGCGTTATCGCGCTACTGCTGGCCTGCATGTTCGCGATCACGTTCTCGGAGATCAGTGTCAGCGGCGTGCCGTCCGCCCGCAGCGGCGAGAAGCCCGACACGAGCAGCGCGAACACGGGCACGACCAGGATCGCGCCGAGGTAGACCGAGTACTCGCGCGAGAGCGGGCCGAGGAACGACGAGGTCAGGCGCTTGCGGTTGCGAGGAGAGCCGGCCCAGTGCGGCAGCCCTCCGCGCTCGAGCGCCATCAGCGCGATCACGCCGGCAACGACCAGCGCCACCGCGACGAAGACGTTGACCAGCAGCGAGATCGCGTTGCCCTCCGAGCGATAGACCAGCAGCGCGAACGCGGCGCCGAGCGCGCCCATGCCGATCAGCGTCTGTGTCAACCGCGTCGGCGCCACGAACACCGCGATGCCGATCAACATCCCGATCGTGGCCAGGCCGAATCCGTAGTGCCAGCCGTAGGTCTCGCCGATGTAGCCGCAGAGCAGCGGCGACATCGCGGCGCCGAGGTTGACGCCCATATAGAAGATGATGAAGCCGCCGTCGCGCTTGGGGCTTCCCTGCGGGTACAGCGTGCCGACGATCGTCGAGATGTTGGGCTTGAAGAAGCCGTTACCCACGATCAGCAGGGCCAGGGCGAAGAAGAAGAAAATCTCGTTCTCCACCGTCATTGCCAGGTGGCCTGCGGCCATCAGCAGCCCGCCCAGCACCACCGCGCGGCGCGCGCCCAGTAGCTGGTCGGCGATCAGGCCACCGAAGAACGGCGTCATGTAGACGAGGGCGGTGTAGGCGCCGTAGACCGCGTAGGCCTCCTTGTCGCCATAGCCCAGGAAGCCCTTGATCATGTAAAACACGAGCAGGGCGCGCATGCCGTAATAGCTGAAGCGCTCCCACATCTCGGCGAAGAACAGCGTGTACAGGCCGGTGGGATGTCCCAGCAACTGAGGCAGCGCTTTGGGGTCGGCGGTCGCAGGCGTGGCGGTCATTTCACCTCCATGAGACAAGGCCGCCTTATTTACGCGTTTCCGGGCTCCACGTCAACTACCCCGTTTCCGTGACCCGTCCAGATCACTCGCCGCGCGCCCGGGCCTCGTAGGTCTCCGCCCGCTCGTCGTCGCCGATCTGGCGCAGCAGCTTGGCGTAGTCCGCGGCGGTGGCGGCGATCCACGGGTGCTTCGAATCCAGCTGGGATTCGAGGATCCGCTGGGATTCCTCGAACAGCCGCCGGGATTCCTCGAGCCTGCCGGTCTCGCGGTAGACGCATGCCAGGTTGTGCATCGTGATGGCCATCTCGGGGTGGTTCTCGCCCAGCACCCGCTTCTGCCTGGCGATCACCTCGGCGAACAGCGGGCCGGCCTCGTCGTGACGCCCCTGGTTGGTGTAGACGTCGGCCAGGCTGTTCATCGTGCGCAGCGTCTTGATGTGCTCGTCGCCGTAGACCCGCTTCTGTGCGGCCAGCGTGTCGAGGTAGATCGGGATCGCCTCATCGTAGCGGCCCTGGTTCTTGTACAGCGCGGCCAGGTTGTGCATCGTCGTCAGCGTGTTCGGGTGGTCCGCGCCGTGGACGCGCCGCCGCAGCTCGAGGACCCTCAGGTACTGCGGCTCCGCCTCCTCCAGCTTGCCCTGTCGCTGCAGCACATTGGCCAGGCTGCTGCGCGTCGCCAACGTTTCCGGGTGGTCGAACCCCAGCGTGCGCGCGCGGATCTCGGTCACGTCGGCGAACATCAGCTGCGCCTCGTCGAGTTGGCCCATGCGGAACAGCGCGGCGCCCAGGTTGTGCATCGCGCTCAACGTCTCTATGTGGTCCGGTCCCAGCACGCGCTGACGCGCCTCGATGATCGTGCGGTAGATCGGCTGCGCCTCCGAGTAGCGTCCGCGGTTCTGGTGGATGTTGGCCAGCACGTTCATCGTGCGCAGCGTCTCCACGTGCTCGTCACCCAGGACGCGCCGCTGGCGTTCGAGCGTGTCGCGACAGACGGTTTCGGCCTCGTCGTACCGCCCCTGATGGAAGTACAGCGCGCCGATGTGGTTCATCGAGGCCAGCATGTCCGGGTGATCCGCGTCGAGGTGCTCGCGCCGCACGCTGACGGCCTGCTCCATCAGCGGCTCGGCGTCGTCGTACAGACCGAGTTGCTGGTAGACGACGCCCATCGTGTCCATCAGGCGCGCCTGCAGCTCGGGCTGGTCCGCCAGGTCGCCGGAGATCTTCTTCGCGCCCTCGTCCAGCAGCTCGCGCGCGGTGATGCTCTCTCCGCCCACCTCGCCCGGGTTCGAGACCCGGAACAGCCCGACCAGGAAGTCCGACACGCGCCGGGAGACCTCGGCCTCCAGGTTCGCGCGATCCCGCTCGGCGGCGATCTTGTTCGCCTGCACGGTCATCGTGACGGCGAAGGCCAGCAGCAGGACCAGCGCCAGGCCCGCGAACCCTGCGGCGAGCTTGTAGCGTGCGACCAGCTTGCCCACGCGATAGGTCAACGAGTCGGGCCGTGCGCTCACCGGCAAGCCGCGCAGGAAGCGTTCGATGTCCTCCACGAGCTGCGCGACCGAGGAGTAGCGTCGCTCGGGCTGCCTGCTCAGCGCCTTCAACACGATGTTGTCCAGGTCGCCCGAAAGCTCACGGCGCAGCAGCTTGGCGGACGTCCCGCGGTCCCTGCCGACGTCCTCGGTGCCGTCCTCCTCGGTCGCCAGTGCCACGGCGGCGCTGGGTCGCGTGAACGTGCCCTCCAGCACGGACCGCCGCAGGGCCTCCGAGTCTCCCGTATCGCTGCCGTGCGGCGAGCGGCCCGAGAGCAGCAGATACAGCAACAGCCCCAGCTGGTACACGTCCGATGCCGTGGTCACGTGCGCTCCGCCGAGCTGTTCGGGGCTGGCCCACGTCGGCGTCAGGAAGCGCTTCTGGGTCGCGGTCCGGTCGGGCACGTCGCCCTCCGGGTCGAGGTAGCGCGCGATGCCGAAGTCGAGCAGCTTCACGACGCCGTCATCGGTGACCAGGATGTTCGACGGTTTGATGTCGCGGTGGATCACGAGGTTGCGGTGGGCGTAGGCCAGCGCCTCGGCGACCTGCAGGTACAACTTCAGGCGTTCGCGCACCGGCAGCCGTTGCTCGTTGCACCAGCGGTCGATGGATCGACCCTCGACGTGTTCCATGACGAAGTACGGCCGGCCGTCGTCCGTGGTCCCGCCGTCGATCAGGCTCGCGATGTTGGGGTGCGCGATCCCGGCCATGATCTGCCGTTCCTGCGCGAAGCGTCGCAGCGCCTCGTCGGTGTCGGTCCCGCGCTTGATCAGCTTCAGCGCGACGTCCTGCCGGAACTCGCCGTCCGCGCGCTGCGCCAGGTAGACTACGGCCATCCCGCCACGTCCCAGTTCGCGCTCGATGCGAAAGCGACCGACCGTCTTACCGATCCACGCGTCGGGCGACTCGTCCGCGTCGTCCAGCGCCCACAGCGACGGGTCCGTCAGCGGATCTCCCGGCAGGGGAGCCGCGTCGTCGACCAGCTCCAGCAGCCGGACGACCTGCCCGCGCAGCTCGCTGTCTCCACCGCACTCACGCTCGACGAACGAGCCGCGCTGTTCGTCGGGGAGATCGAGCGCGGCGTCGAAGATCTCGTCCGCCCGTTTCCATCGTCGATCGTCAGGTGCCACGCGTCAGCTCCGGATGTCGCCGCCGAGGTCCTCGCGCAGCCAGGCTCTCGCGCGGACCCAGTGGCGTTCGACCGTGCGCGCGGACAGGCCGAGCGCGCGCGCGGTCTCGTCGCCGGTCATCCCGGCGAAGTGACGGCACTCCACCACCCGGGCCAGCGCCTCGTCGCGCTCGGCCAGCCGCTCCAGCGCGCGATCGAGCTCCAGCACCGGTTCCGGCTCGCTCGGTCCCGAGATTCGATTCTCGTCCAGCGTGGCCTTCGCGTCGGATCCGCCGCGTTTGGCCGCCGAGCGTCGCCTCGCGTTGGACACCACGACCTGACGCATCGCGCGCGCGCAGACGCAGAGGAAATGATCGCGATCCTTCCACTCGGCTCCGGTCTGGTCGACCAACCGCAGCCACGCTTCGTTCACGAGGCTGGTGGTGTCCAGCGTGTCGCCGGGTCGCGCGCCACGCAGCCGCGATCGAGCGATGCGTCGCAGGTCCTCGTAGATCAGAGGCACGAGCCGGTCGAACGCCTCGCGATTGCCGTCGCGAAACGCGCCGAGCAGACGCGTGACTTCCCCTGTGTCGGCCATGCTCGGATCTTACGCCCGAACGGATCGCTCAACCAACGAATTGCGTGTTTTCAGCGCGGAACGGTCGTTCCGGCCATCCGTTCGCGCGCCGCCCGCACGCCGGCCTGCGCCTCGGCGTCGTCCGGCGACAGCCGCAGCGCGTGACCGAAGGCGCGCTCGGCCTCGGCGGGGCGGTCGAGCTGCAGCAGGACGTTGCCCAGGCTCTTCGCGCTGGCGCGCGACTTCGGCGCCAACTGCAGCGCGTGGCTGAACGCGCGCGCCGCCGGCTCGAGCTGCCTCTCGCGCCGATGCAGGATGCCCAGCGCGTGGTGGATGGCGTAGTCGTTGGGCTCGAGCGTCGCGGCTTCGCGGTAGATCTCGATCGCCTCGGTGTTGCGCTTCATCCGTGCCAGCACCTTGCCCATCTCGACGTGCACGCGGGCGTGGTCGTGCTCGTCCTGCAGCGCGATCTCCAGCTCCTGCCGCGCGCGTTCGAGCCACAGCTCCGATTCGTTCTCCACCTTGGCCTTCTTGGCGTACGCCAGCCCCAGGTTGTGATGCCCGAGGGCGGACGACTCCGCCTGTGTCGGCAGCCCGATCGCGGACGCGACGCGGTAGCCCCAGGTGTGCGTGCGCGCGCGCACGGGCAGGTTGACGAAGGCGAAGAACGCCAGCAACAGGCCGGCCGGCGCCAGCGCTCGCCGGCGCCGCTCGCGATCCGCGGCGGCGAGGCGCAGCGCGCGCGCGAGCTCGATCAGGCCGTGCGCGGCGAAGACGTAGAGCACCAGGGCGGCCACCATGCGAAAGCGCGAGAAGACGAAGAAGAACACGACCGTCGCCGCATACGTCGCCAGGAAGACGAGCAGCAGACGCGGCCAGCCGGGGCGACGCAGCGCGAGCACCGCGCCGAGCAGGGCCAGCGGCGCCAGCAGTCCGAAGCCGGGGATCGGCAGGCGCAGCACCGGTGCGTACTCGCGGTACAGGTAGTAGTCGAGGCTGTCCGGAATCTCGTACGCGCCCCAGAAGCTGCGCACCTTGCGACCCAGCAGCCAGGCCCAGTCGCCGGGGTTCTCGCGGATCCAGCTCCAGGTCTCGCCGAACCAGAAGCGCGACACCTCGCGGTCGGACAGCTCGCGTCCCGCCTTGCGTTCGGCGGCACGGCGGAAGTCGCGTTGCTCGTATTGAGGGTTGGCGTCGATGAACGGCAACTGCTGGTACTCGCCGGTCTTGTTCGCGGAGTTGTTGCCGATGTAGAAGTTGGCGCCGGCGTTGGCCGTGGTCAGGATCAGCTCGCGGCCCACCGTCCAGTTGTGCCACAGCGACAGCACGAGCAGCAGCGAGGTACCGGTGACGAACAGCCCCGCCTCGGTCCAGCGCCCGCGATCCGACACGGACTGCCAGCCGACCCGGGGCCCCGAGCCGCGCAGCCAGACGAACAGGGCGACGACGGGAATCGTGAGCACCAGGTTTCCGCGGGTCAGGCAGGCCATGCCGAAGACCAGGCCCGCGACGGCCCACGTCCAGCGCGGCACCTTCGGTTCGTCGAACGCGCGCGACAGCAGCCACAGCACGACCGCGACGAGGAACATCGCCAGCCCGGGTTTCATCATCAGCGCGCCGAAGTAGATGCCCGGAATGTAGATCGTGGCGATGATGCCGGCGGCGCGCGAGGTCGGCTCGTCGAACCAGCGTCGCGACGCCAGGTAGACCAGCGGCGGGACGAGCGCGCCGAGCAGGCTCTGGACGACCAGCACCGCGGTGTAGCTGTGCCCGAAGACGGCGTAGATCGCGCCGAGCATGTACGGGTACAGCGGGTCGAGAAAGAACGGCTTGTCGCTGAGCAGCTGACCGCCGGCGATGCGCAGGCCCCACTCGTCGTACATCCGCGGGTCGATGTAGAGGATCGAGAAGAACGGTGAGTCGCGGATCGTCAGCAGGTGCACCAGGCGCAGCGCCAGCGCGCCGGCGAACAGGCCCAGGGCCCAGCGGCGCGCGGTCGTAAGGCTGGCTGCGTCCCGTTCCATCTCGCGCCACATTGTAGAGTACCGCTCGATGAGGTCACGCGCGTTCGTTCCGTTGCTGCATCCGCCCCGGTCGACCGCGGTGCGGGTCGTCGCCGTCGCCGCCGGCGCCGTGGCTCTCGCCGTCGCGGCCCGGGTGGAGCTGCCGCTCGGCCCCGTGCCGCTGAGTCTCCAGACCTACGTGGTGCTGATGGTCGCCGCGTTGTTCGGCGCCCGTCTGGGGTTGATCGCGATCGCCGTCTACCTGACCGCGGCGGCCGCCGGGCTGCCCGTCCTGGCGGGAGGCGCGTCGGGCGTCGAGCGGTTGCTCGGCCCGACCGCGGGTTACCTCGCCGGTTTCGCCGTCGCCGCGACGCTGGTCGGGCGCGCCGCCGAGCGCGGCCTCACGGTCGCCGGGTGGTCGCGCCCGATGCTCGTGATGCTGGCGGGGCACGCGGTGATCCTCGGTCTCGGCTGCGCATGGCTGGCGACGCGCGTCGGGTTGCGCGAGGCGCTGGCCGACGGGTTGACGCCGTTCCTCGCTGCGGCCGCGATCAAGTCGCTGCTGGTCGTCGCGAGCCTGCGTCTCCTCGCGCCCCGGTCGTCGTGAGTTCGGTTGGTTATTTCGCGCTTTTTCGCGCACGCCGGCGTGGGCAACCGGGATGAGGCGCTTCGGCTCCCGCAGAGGAGCTCGTGTCGAGCGCGTTCGCGGTATACTCACGTCAGGGACATGCGGCGATGCTCGATCTGCCGCCGGAGCGCGCGGACCCATCGCCGAGAAAGGGGAGGGATGATGGTTCGACCCTTGCGCCTTGGAACGGCGATCGCATTCACGGCGGTCGTACTCGCGATCGCAACGCCCGCCCTCGCGGTATGCGGGTCCTACGGACCCCTGACATCGATTCCGCAGAGCGGAGGCCGTAGCTACATCTGGAACGAGGACGTCTTCACGCCGCAGTACTTCGACCACTATGTCTACGGGTATACGCCACCCGTCACCGAGAACCTGTACGGCGTCTGGTGGAGGCTCGGGACCGGCAATCCCGTCGAGGGGCTCGGAGACGACAGCGGCACGTTTGACGTGATCGGCTCGGGCGCCGTCTACTTCTACGGACCGTCGCCGGGGTACTACACGTATTACGGCGGGCTGCTGTTCACCGGCTGGGGCGCCAACCCGAACATCGACGGCTGCGTACAGCAGGCGGACAGCTGCACCTGTCTGCTGCTGGTCGACCAGACCGGCGACCACATGCAGATGGCGTTGCTCGCCGCGCGGTCCGACGCGACACTGACGACCGAGTTCGCGCAGCCGGGAACCGACGGGGGCGGCAACGCGGGACCGATCGTCCTGCGTCGCATCCCCAAGCCGCAGATCGTAGGCGTGGCGCGCGTGTTTCCCGGCGAGATCGAGATCGCGCTCGTGCAGCATCCGCTGCCCGGGATCTACGACACGGGCGATTGCAACTGCGAGGAGGGCGCGATGTTCAGCATCTACTCGCAGGAGGTGCAGCGCGGCTCGCCCCCGCCGTCGACGCGCGACCTGTCGGCCTGGACGTACGAGACCAACCCCGTTCCGCTCGGCCAGGTAACGCACCTGCTGACCCACGCGTGCTTCTCCGACGCGGACGTGTATCTGGCGGCGGAGATCCTGTTCACCACGACGGAGGACGGAGCGTTCAGCACGCAGCGCGTGACGACGAACTCGACGCGCATCGAGTGCGGCCCGAACCACGTCGACATGCCGGACACGATCCGGCCGAAACGCGAGAATCGTCCGCTGACGCCTCGTGGGCCGAAGCGGCGCTAGCGCCGATCAGTCGGGAAGCTCGCCCCCGGTGACGACCTTGTACGCGCCGCCGGCGCGAAGGCGTTCGCCGGGGTCGAGTCGATTGATCAACGCCAGCGTCTCGACGGGGACGCTGGCGTCGTAGCGTCTGGCGAACGCCTCCAGCGTCAGCGACTCGCCGACGCGGACCACGCGCAGGCGGGCCGGCTTGACGTCCAGCGCGCGCCGGTCGGTCAGCCGCCCGAACTCGGAGCAGAAGCGGATCAACGTCGTCCGCAGTTCGGGCCAGCGCTCCGACGTCGTGTAACCGAGCAGGCGAAAGACCTGATCGTCGAACTCGACGAACACGGTGACGCCCGTTGCCGCTCCCGACTGCGTGGCGACGTCGAACACCGCGCCGGCCGACGGCAGTCGGCGTGGCGTGCGCGGCGCGGCACCCTTGCGTGTGACCCCCGGTTGCTCGAGAAACGCACCCAGCGCCGCCTGCGCCGAGTCCTCGGGCGCCAGCGTCAGCGCGACCAGCGCATCCTGAGATTCGCTGACCCCGATCACGGCCTCGCGCTGGTTGGCATGACGCCAGCTCTCCGGAAACTCGGCCTGGAACCGCATCTGCGGGTGGTAGAACCGGCCGCCGCGGAAGTAGCCCTGCCGCGGATCGGCGCCGAACACCATGTTCTCGATGCGGCGCTGGTAGGTCCGCTCGTTCGTCGGCGCACTCGCGAGGTCCAGCCCGAGCTGCTCGATCTGGCGCGCGATCCGAGTCTGGCGGTTCTCGGGCAGGGGATGGGTCGACATCCAGCCCGGCAGCCTCTCGCCGCCCGCCGCGGCCGACACGCGACCGAGCGTGTCGAACATGTCCGTCATCGGCCGCGGGTCGTAGCCCGCCGTGACCAGATAACGCAGGCCCAGGTCGTCCGCCTGCCGCTCGTCGTCTCGCCCGTACTTGAGGAACAGCAACCCCAGGCCGGCCTGGGCCAGCGCGCCGTACTCGCCGAACTGCTCGGGAGCGAGAACCGCGCTGACTCCCAGCCCGAGCTGGAACAGCTGCTGCTTGGACATCTGGCTGACCCCGTGGCGGCCGGTGACGTGTCCGATCTCGTGGCCGATCACCGAGGCCAGCTCGGCCTCGTTGTTCATGTGCGCCATGATGCCGCGCGTGATGTAGATGTAGCCGCCGGGCAACGCGAACGCGTTGACGACGGGGTCGTCGACGACGCGGAAGGTCCACTCGAGGTGCGGCCGCTCGGAGCTGGCGGCGATCTCCGAGCCGAGTTGCTGCACGTATTGCTGCAGACCCTCGTCGTCGTACAGGCCGAGCTGGGTCGTGATCGCGCGGTCGTTCTCGCGCCCGATCTGGATCTCCTGCGGCTCGGAGATCAACGAGAATTGACGCTTGCCCGTGGCCGGGTTGACCATGCAGCCGCCGAGCAATGCACTCAGTGCCGCAATGACAAACAACGATCGAGTGTGTCGTTTCATCTCAGAACCCCCGCAAGACCGCGCATTGTAGACCATGGGCGGGAAGTCCTGCAGAAACCTGCGTGGTAACCTGGAGCCGTGGTTGCCCGGTCCGTTTGCAAGCGCGCGTTCCGCCCCCGGCTGACCACCTCGGGTGCGACCGTCGCGGTGCTGCTGGCGCTGTTCGCGCTGTCGTGTTCCGGCGGCGCCGACCCGGTCGAGGAGCCTCCGCAGGATCCGATCGCCGCCCTCGAGCGGGCGCCCGTCGACGAGGCCGCCTGGGTCGCCGCGCTGAACCTGGCGCGGCGCGAGAATCGACTCGCCGAGCTGCGGTCGGCCGTGCAGGGGATCGCGGCGGCACATCCGGATCGCTGGGAACCCGTCTGGCTCGAGGCCGAGTGCGTGCTGTGGCAGGGCGGTCGCGTCGTCACGGCCGCGCACACCTCCGAATCGCGGCCGCTGTTCGAGCGCGCTCTGCTCCTCGCCGAGAAGGCCGACCGGCCGGCGGGGGTCGCGCGCATCGCCCGGCAGCTGGCGTTCGGTTTGAAGCTGGAGGGCCAGACCCTGCCGGCGCACGATTCGCTGAAGCGAGCCGTGGAGGCCGCGGGCGCGGCCGGGCGTGACGACCTGCTCGCCGCCGCCGAGAAGGACCGCTCCATCCTCGAGCTTCAATTCCAACTGGAACAGGATCCGGCGTCCGATGCCACGTGGTATCCGGTGATCAACCACTGCAAGCGCGAGGGAACGCTGGCCCAGCTCGGCGTTCTGGCCGACGAGATCGCGGCCGCGCATCCCGACCTGTGGCACACGCACTACGCCAGGGGCGAGGAGACGCTGTATCTCGAGGGGCCGGGACCCTCGCCCGAGCGGGTCGAACGAGCGAAGGTGCCGTTGCGTCGCGCGCTCGAGCTGGCGCGGGAGGCGGACGATCCGATCGGCATCGCCCGGGCGTCGAACCGTCTCGCTTTCTGCGCCAAGTACCAAGTTGATTCCGACGAGGCCGAGCGACTGTACCTGCAGGGACTCTCCGCGGCCGAGCGCGCGGGCAACCGCAGCCTCGAGGCGTTCATCAGCAACAACCTCGGCGGGCTGTACCTGAGGACGGGACGCTACGTGCCCGCGATCGCGATCATGGAGCGTGCCGCGGAGGCATTGCGCGACGAGGGCATGCCCGACCGCGCGCGCCAGCTGTCCTACAACCGCACGATCCTGCTGGCCGCGATCGGCAACCACATCGAGGCGAAGGAGCAGTTGCTGCGTCTGCATGCGGAAGCCCTCGCCGAGGGCCAGGATCTGGCGGACACGGTCTCGGTCGCCCTGGGCAACTTGCACGGCGACCTGCGCGACACGGCCGCCGCGCGCGACTGGTTCGGCCGCGTCTCGGCCGACAACCCACGGCAGAGCATCCGCGCGCAGTTCGGCCTCGGGCGCATCGCGCTGGACGCCGGAGAGCTCGACGAGGCGGCGCGCCGCTTCGCCGCGGCAGCCAACCAGGAAGAAGACCTCGGCCTGGTCCTGATCAGCCGGACGTTCGAGGCGGAGGTCGCGCTGCGCCAGGGGCGCGTCGTCGACGCGCGCGAGCGTGTGGGAAGCATCATTGACGAGGCGGACTCGACGGCCTGGGCCGCGTGGAAGGCGCGCACGATCTACGGCAAGACGTTGCTGGGCCGCGACGGAGGGCGCGACGAGGCGCTGCGTCAGTTCCGCGAGGCGATGGAGATCGTCGACGAGCGGTCGACCGGACTCGACCCGCAGACGGCCGGCATGGGCTATCTGCGCCGCGGTCGCACCGAGCCGTTCATCGAGTACGCGGCCGCTCTCGCGGAGCTCGACGGGGCGGGGCGTGCGGCGGAGATCCTGCACGTCGTCGAACGAGCGCACGCGCGCGCGTTGCGCCAGATGCTGAACGACGACGGCGCGATCGACTCCGGCAAGGCCGACGCCGCGACGATCCGCCGCACGCTGCGCGACGGCGAAGTGCTGGTCGACTACCTGATCGGCAACGACCGCGGCGTCGTCGTGGCCGTCACCGCGGACGCGATCGTCGCGCGCGTGGTTCCCGGCTGGCACGAGCTGCGGCCGTCGTTGAAGCGCTACGCGGCGGCCCTGCGCCGGCCCCTGCTGAGCGCGGAGGCCCGCGAGGATCCGCGGGCGGACTTCGCGCGCGACGCCGACGTGGGGGTCGAGCTGTATCGCAAGCTGCTCGGGCCGGTCGAGCAGCTGCTCGACGGCGCGACGCGGCTGTACGTCATCCCGGACCAGGATCTGGCGTTGCTGCCCTTCGGCGCGCTGGTCGTGAGCGCCGACGCGGGCCGGCCGGTGTTTCTCGCGGCGAGCATCGAGACGGCCGTTCTGCCGCTCGCGGGCTCGCCCCCACGGTGGGGCGACGCGCGCACTCCGGTGCTGCTGGCCGGCGATCCCGTCGGCGGCGCGGGCGCCGAGGTCGTTCCGCTGCCCCACGCGGCCGCGGAGCTGCAACGCCTCGGCGAGGTGTGGGGCGCCTCGCAGACGACGAGCCTCGTGCGCGACGAGCTCTCGCTGGAGCGGATCGACGAGCTGGCCCTGCGTTCGTTCCGTACGCTGCACTTCGCGACGCATGCGGTTGCGTCGTCGACAGACCCGCGCCGCTGCACCGTGATCCTCTCCGCCGGAGACCGACTGGCCATGCCGCGCATCGCCGAGCTGCGCCTCGGGCCGGCGCTGGTCGTGCTCTCGGCGTGCAGCACGGGTGAGGGTGAGGTGATACCGGGCGAGGGCGTGGTCGGTCTGTCGTGGGCCTTCCTGCGCGCGGGCGCGCGCGGCATCGCGGCCAGCCTGTGGAGCGTCGACGACAGCTCGACCGCGGAGCTGATGGTCGCGTTCCACGACCGGCTGCGCGCCGGCGACGACCCGGTGCGTTCGATGGCGCTGGCGCAGCGAGCGGTGGCCGAGTCGCGCTGGCACCCGGTCTACTGGGCGCCGTTCGTCGTCATCCTCAGTCCGACGTAGGCGTCAGACGGCGAACCCGGTCTCGTTGTTGCGGATCAGCTTCGTGGCGAGGTTCGAGCCGAGCGCGACGTTGAGCCCGCGCTCGAGCGTGTGGCTCCGGGCCATCAACTGGCGCACCGCCTCGACCGGAAAGACCATGCAGCGCAGGGACGAGCCCGCGGCGACCGTGGCGCTGGCCGGCATCTCCTTGAAGAAGCCGATCTCGTCGACGAAGTCTCCCGGGACGCAGCGCGACACCGGGTGGCCGTCGTTGCGGATCTCCGCATCGCCGTCGAGGATCAGGAACAGCTCGCGCACCGGGTCGCCCTGCAGCACGAGCGCGTCTCCCGGCCGGAAGTCGTCCGAGCGACCGCAGTCGAGCAGCCGGCGGAAGTCGAGCACGCTCAGCGCCGGGAATACCCGCTCCCGCAACGAGATCTCCTCCGGCGTCAGCTGCTTCATCCGGTTCTCGTAGGTCAGCCAGGCCCACTGGAACAGATTGACCAGCGTGAAGCTGCTCTCCCAGAACGTCCCCACCGGGTCGTGCAGCCAGATCGCGTCGTAGGCCACGCCGAATATGCCGGAGAAGATCGCGAGGATGCGCAGCCAGAGGATGTTGCGCATCGCCATCGAGGCGATCAGCAGCAGGTACGACAGGTTGCCGACCAGGCCTCCGCCGGTGAAGGCGGAGTCGAGTGTGAGGTCCATGTGCGCCGAGGCTCCTTGCGTTGCGAGTTCGGCGCATGATAACTGCAGCGCCCGGGGGTGTCAGCGGGTCGGGCCGAAGTGCATCTCGAACAGGATGCCTACACGACCGATCGGCTCGCGCTCGACTTCCAGCGTCTCACGCCGCCAGTCGACGCCTGCGCTAAGCTCGACGAACAGCCACTCGCGCAGGATGCTGCGCCGCAACGAGCTGACGAAGCCGTAGGATCGATCGGGAACCTCGTCATCGCTCTGGCCCGAGACGCCGATCCGGTGCGCCATGAAGTACGTGTCGTTGAGCTGGTGGTACAGCAGCGGTCCGGAAAAGAACTTCGTCCCCCGCGTGCGGCCGTCGTGAGTGCCCGTCGCGCGCCAGCGCAGGAGCAGCTTCGGGTGCAGCTGCGTGTCGGCGTCCACGGTCATGCGCGCGCCGAATTCGCGCTCTCCGTCCTGCCAGTAGGGCGTCAGCCGCAGCTTCACCTTGTGCATTTCGCTGAGGATCCAGCGCGAGCGCCAGCGCAGCTTGACGAACGGCTCGACGGAGTCGCGATAGGTGACGCCGACGCCGATCGTGGCCTTGTGCTTCGTCCGCCGGAGCTGTACGCGCTCGATGCCCACGATGAACTCCTGGTCGTCCTCGTCGAGCTCGGCGGGAATCCCGCCTGCATCTTCGTCCTCGGCCGCGATGCGCTCTTCCGGCACGCGCCCCACGATCAGGCTGAGTCGCTCTTCCGCCGCGGGAAAACGCCACTTGATGCGCACCCGGCCGACAGCGTCGACCGATTCACGCTCTTCCCACACACCTCCGAGCGACACCAGGCCGTACGTGCGCTCGGCCTCCTCGAACGCGTTCGGGTCGCCGAACAGGCTGTCGAACCACAGCGCCGTCGAACAGACCGAACGATGAACGATGCCGCGCACGCGGTCGATCGCCTGCGGGGGTTCCTCGTAGACCAGCTTGCACGGGTCGGCGGGCTGCTCGTCGTCGTCGGACGACTCGCCCTCGGCGGGCGGCGGCTCGGTGACCTCGGGTTCGGCGGCGAGCGCCGGGCCCGTCGACACGCACGAGATCGCGACCAGCAGGGCGCCGAATACGAGGTGCAGCACCCGGGCGGCGAAGGACGGTTCGGTTCTGCGCACGCGGCGATTGTAGCCAAACCGTCGCGGGCTCGCGCCGATGCGTCATTGTGGCTAGCATTCACGGCGCGAGTTCGATGCGGGCGCGCAACGCCGCCCCGGGGAGAAAGATGATCGAGAAGACGAGGCCGCGCCGAGTACTGATCATCACGTCGTCCGGAGGAGGGGCGCACCTCAGCGCGGCCGAGGCGCTGCGGCAACGCCTGCGCGCCGACGCGTCGGTCGAGTCCGTTCACACGATCGATCTGTTGCGGCAGTGGGCCGGGCTGGCCGGCCAATTCGGCATCGGCGTCTGGAACCACGCCATGCGCCGCGGCGACTCTCGATCGCTGGATCGCGCGATCGGCCTACAGGGCCTCGGGGACGTGCTTCTGCGGCGGCGCATTCGCCGCCGCCTGCGCACGGCGCTCCGCGACTGGAGCATCAACGAGATTCTCGATTGCCAGGTCATGTCGACCCACGAGCAGCTCGAGGTCGCGCGCGATTTCGACGTGCCGGTGACCAAGGTGCTGACCGAACCGGCGCACGCGGCGCTGGGGCAGTACCGCAAGCCGATCGTGCGGCTGCCGGCGGCGTTGCGACGGCGGTTGACCGTCTGGGGCAGCGAGCCGCTGCGCGAGGACGACGAGACCGTGGGCCAGTTCTGGGGCCGGCGCTGGGAGCTCGACTTCGCGCAGGTCGAGACGGACTCCGGGTTTCCCGTCCGCGCTCCGTTCGCCAACGGACATCACGCGGCCGACCGCCCGCTCGTGCTCGATCGCGGGGACGGCCAGGCGCCCGTGCGTCTGCCGGCGGGCGCGCAGCCGGTCACCGTCGTGATGGGCAGCCAGGGCACACGCGAGTTCACGCGCAGCGCCGTGCTGGGCAGCCTCGAGTGTCGCGACGACCCGTCGTTCGTCGTCGTGGCCTACGTTCCCGACCCGCCGTTGCGACAGGAGCTGCGACAGCGGGCCGCGGCGCTTGCTTCGCGCTCGACGCTGGTCGCGCTTCCGTTCATCGAATCGTCGACGCTGGCCGAGCTCTACCGACGCAGCTGCGCCACGATCACCCGTTCCGGCGGCATGACCAGCATGGAGCTGCTGTCGGTCGGACGGGCTCCCGCGCTCGTGTTCTCGCGCAACCACCGCCGCGAGTCTCATGCCGGCATGGTCGAGCACGAGTACGGCAACTTCCGCTACATGAAGCGCTTCCACGAGCCCGGCGCATGGGTCGTGGACGAGAGCGATCTGAAGCAGCGCTTGCTCGCCGTGACGAACGGCGGATCGGCCGTGCTTCAGGCGACCCTGTAGCGTCAGCTACCGGCGCGTTCCCGGTTCCACTCGCGATCCAACAGCCCGTAGAGCACCGAGTCCTGGATCTTGCCGTCGACGAGCCAGCGCTCGCGCAGCAGGCCCTCGCGGACGAAGCCCAACCGCTCGACGAGCCGGATCGACGCGGCGTTGCGCGGATCGATGTCGGCCTCGATACGGCGCAGCCCGAGCGTGCCGAACGCGTAGTCGAGCAGCAGACGCAGCGCCTCGCTCATTAGCCCGCCGCCCCAGTGGCTGCGGTTCAGCGCGAAGCCCACCTCGGCGCGTCCGTTGGACGCGTCGAGGGAAGCGAGCGTGCACGTGCCGATGACTCGATCGTCGCCGTCCAGCGTCACGCCCCACTGGTAGAGCGTGTGCCTGGCGTAGCAGTCGTGGACCTGACGCAGCAGGCTCTCGGCCTGGGCGCGGTCGGCGTAGGCCGCGCAGCTCCAGTAGCGCGCCACGTCGGCGTTGCCGAACAACTCGTACAACGCGTCCACGTCGCGTTCGGTCAGCCAGCGTAGGCTCACGCGGGGGCCCTGCAGGGTGGGTAGCTCGGAGGCTTCGATCACCGCCGCTTCTCCATCCTCATGAACTCTCGCGGCCACGGTGAGCCATTCGCACGCGTCACCTACGAAATCGCCGTCCGCGTCGTCCTGGGCGGAGACGGCGGGGTCGGCTGGAGAACATCATCCCCCTCCCACGAATTAGTACCTTACCTCAGGTTCCCGCGGCTACGGACAGCCTCCGGGGGAGGCGTTGGCTCGTTCGGCTCCGCTTCCATCGACACCGAGCGTACCCGGTCCGCATTCGTCGCTGACGCCCTGCACCAGAAAAGTGCGCGTTGTGCCGGGGGCCGGTAGCGCAAAGTCGTCGAACGCCGGATCGACGACGTCCGTTGCGATGCAGCTGCCGTAGTTTCCGCTCGTCAACAGCACGGTCGAGCCGCGGGTGATCGAGTAGGTGTGAGAACCCGGAGCGCTGGCCCAGCTCAGGCGCGCGGCGCCTTCGCCGGAGAATCGATCGACCGTCAGCCGCACCGCCGCGGGGTTGCGTAGCCCGGGGTCGAACGGTGCGCAGTCGCACGAGTTCCCCTCGCCGTCATTGTCGTTGTCGTCCTGGCCCGGGTTGGGTTGAACGGGGCAGTTGTCGCACGCGTCGCCGGTCCCGTCGGTGTCCGAGTCTCGCTGGGCGGGGTTCGGCTCCGTGGGGCAGTTGTCGACGTCTTCGCACGTGCCGTCCCCGTCGACGTCGTAGTCCGAGTCGCCGAAGCACGGGTCGCACGGATTGCCCACGCCGTCCCCGTCCGCATCTTCTTGACGCGGATTCGGCAGAAAGCAGTTGTCCAGGCCGTTGCAGAGGCCGTCCCCGTCGGTGTCGATGTTGACGCTTCCCGTGCACGGATCGCACGGGTCGCCGACGCCGTCGGCGTCGGCGTCCTCCTGCCCGGGATTCGGCAGGTGGCAGTTGTCGAGACCGTTGCATAAGCCGTCGTGGTCGGTGTCGACGTTGGTGTCGCCCGCGCACGGGTCGCACAGATCGCCGACACCGTCCGCGTCACCGTCGCCCTGGTCGAGGTTTACGACGTCGGGGCAGTTGTCGAACGCATCGCACAGCGAGTCGCCGTCGGCATCGATGTCAGGGGTGCCGAAGCACGGGTCGCATGCGTTCCCCACCGCATCGGCGTCGTCGTCTTCCTGCGCAGGGTTGGATACGGCGGGGCAATTGTCCGTCTCGTTGCAGCGGCCGTCGCCGTCCCCGTCCACGTCGGAGGCTCCGAAGCACGGATCGCAGGCGTCGCCCAGGCCGTCTTCGTCGGCGTCCGCCTGATCGGGGTTCGCTCCCGGGCAGTTGTCGACCGTTTCGCAGGCGCCGTCCCCGTCCACGTCGGGGCACGGGAAGAACTGGATGTTCACGCGGCGGTCGTTGAGGTCCAAGCACCCGCCCCAATCGCACATCATGGTTTCGGAGAGCATGTAGAGCGTGTATCGGCCCGGCGGCAGCACGCCCGTGATCGTGCCGGTCCAGATCGGGAAGCTGCTATCGCAGAGCTGGTCCGGCGGACCGAAGAAGCAGCCACGATTAAAGGCGTGATCATCGATCCAGATGTCCTCGACCTCACTGGAGAAGAGCGTTGTCCCGCCGTCGAGAAAGCCGGCGCCGTCCAGGTCTAGCTCCGTCTGCGCGTGGTAGTACATCGTTTGGGACAGCTCGAACACGACCTGGATCGTGGAGCGCGCGAACGAGGTCGTGCTGAGCCCGATCGTGTCCGCGATGGCGACGAATTCTCCGCCGTTCTGGAAGAACTCGCTGCGGGCGTATCCGAGAGCGTAGCCGTCTCCGGTCGGGCGGTCATCGAGTTCGACAAAGAGCTCCCCCGAAGTCAGTGGAGGCAGACTCTGCGTCTCGGAGCGCGCCGCGGTGTGGGCCTCGGCCACCGCGGTGTGCTCGACGATGACGACGCCGGCCGTCGCCGGCGAGACGCCGAGGGCGAAGAGCACGACGAGGAAGAGGGTTCGCTGCGCGAGAAGGGGCATCCTTGTTCCTCCCTGGTTCGACGCGGCCAACGTGAATGTACGGTGACTCGGCAAATCCGGCTATCCCCCGCAACAGTTGCAGCACTCGTGTCGCTGCAAGGTCGATGGCAACACCAGCCGAGCGTGTGCCCGGGGATCGAACACCTGAATAAGTGACGTGTCCGTCCGTTTCCTACTCCGTCCGCGAGGACGGCGACGATGTTGGCGACTCGCAGGAACGTTCGAGAGCCGTGGAGCCGCCGCTGTGACCGGGCGCAGAGTAGCTCTCGGATGCGGCGAGCGGAAGCGCCTTGCGGCTACTCGTCGCCCTCTTGCGCCATCGGGAAGAGCGCCGCCAGCAGCTCGTCGTGCTGCCCGCGCCAGCCGCCCCAGCCCGGGCTGTACGCGCTGATCTGCTCGTGCAACGGAATG
>JAAELQ010000137.1 GCA_024226515.1 bacterium | reverse complement strand
TCAACGACAACGGCATCGTCGGTTTCGATGACCTCCTCGTGATCATCTCCGCGTGGGGACCGTGCCCGCCCGACTGCCCACAGGATCTCGACGGATCCGGCGACGTCGGATTCGGCGACATCCTCCGCGTCGTCGCCGAATGGGGAGCCTGCGGATGACTCGACACGCCATTATCACGTTGCTCGTCGCTGCCTGTCTCACCGCGCCCATCTCAGCCCGCGGCCAGCTTCATGGCACGAACCAATCCAACGTCTGCGACACGCCCGTGCTCGTCGGCGAGACGCTCGACTGCGAGTTGTTCGTCGCGTACAACGACGACTTCGGTGACACATGGACCATCCACGACGTCTGGCACGTCGTGAACCCTGGGCCCAACGAGACCTTCGTCTTCGCCTACGAGATCATCGGCGCACACGGGAACACGACCGCGATCGTCGGTGGCGAACTGCCGGTCAACATCGGAACGCCCGGCAGCACGCTCGGCGGGCTTCCCGGAGCGCCCCAGCCCGGCGTTGTCATCCTGCGGCAGAACACGTACGTCGTGCGGGAAACCGATCCGAGTCCCCTGCCCGTCTTCACGCACGTCGTGTACCAGGATTTGTGCGATGCGCCCGGCACGAGCGGCTGCTCCGGTCTGCTCCTCGAGGACATCGTGGGCGGTGCGACGGAGGTCCTTCCGGACTGCAACGCCAACGGCGTGGACGACGCGACGGACATCGCGCAGGGGACGAGCAGCGACGTGGACATGGACGGCATCCCCGACGACTGCCAGGACTGCAACGACAACGGCGTCCTCGACTCGATCGACATTGCCAACGAGACCAGCGAGGACTGCAACCTCG
>JAAELQ010000136.1 GCA_024226515.1 bacterium | reverse complement strand
GGTCGCGGTCGGCGACCAGGTCGACGTCACCGCCGAGGTCGACGAGTTCTTCGACACCACCGAGCTGACCAGCTCGCCGATCGTCAGCGTCGACTCTTCGGGCAACGCACTGCCGGCGGCGACCGTCTTCGACGCCACCCGGCCGTCGACCGACCCGCTGGCGCCCAGCTGCGCGATCGAGTTCGAGTGCTACGAGGGCATGCTGGTGTCGATCACCGGCGGCTCGGTGTGCACGGGCAACCAGACTTTCGGCAGCGACCCGATCGCCGAGGTCTTCATCTCGGCCGGCAGCCGCTGCTTCCGCGAGACCGGCGTCGAGTTTCCGGGACTGTCGATGCCGCCGATCCCGACCTGGGACGGCAACCCCGAGACCTTCGAGCTCGACCCCGACCGCCTGGGCCTGCCCAACGAGACGTTGGCCGGCGGTTCGACCTTCGACGCCACCGGCGTCCTGGGCTTCGAGTTCAGCGACTGGGAGCTGTGGCCGACCAGCCTGTCGATCACCGCCGCGACGATCCCGCGGGCGGTGCCGCCGCGGCGCGACATTATCGAGTTCACGGTCGGCTCGCTCAACCTCTTCCGGCTATTCAACGACGTCGACGACCCCGAGCCCGACGACGACGGCTCGGTGGTCTCGACCGCCGAGTACCAGCGCCGGCTGGGCAAGTTGTCGCTCTACATCCGCGACGTGCTCGACTCCCCCGACGTGCTGGCGATTCAGGAGGTCGAGAGGCTGAGCGTGCTCCAGGACCTGGCAGCCCAGATCAGCACCGACGGCGGCCCGCTCTACTCCGCCGAGCTGGTCGAGGGCAACGACGTCGGCGGCATCGACGTCGGCTACCTGGTGGGCGAATTCGTAACCGTCACCCAGGTGACCCAGCTCGGCGCCGACGAGCTTCTGACCTTCGACGGCTCGCTGCTCCACGACCGGCCGCCGCTGCTGCTCGAGGCCGAGTACTTTCGCACCCTGCCGCCGTTCGGAGACCGTACGTCACGCGGCGGCATCGACTTCCCGTTCGCCGTGATGTGCAACCACATGCGCTCGCTGAACGGCATCGACGACCCCGACGGGCGGACGCGCCAGAAGCGCCTGGAGCAGGCGCAGTCGATCGCCCAGAAGGCCCAGGACTTCCAGGCCGCCAACCCGACCGTGCCGCTGATCGTCATCGGCGACCTCAACGCCTTCGAGTTCACCGACGGCTACGTCGACGTCGTGGGGCAGATCGCCGGCGATTTCGATCCGGCGATGAATCTGCTCTCGGGTCCCGACCTGGTCGACCCCAACCTGGTGATCTGGGCGCGCTACGTGCCCCAGAACGAACGCTACTCCTACATCTTCGAAGGCAACGCCCAGGTGCTCGACCACGCCCTGACCTCGACCGTCGCCGGCGACTTCGTCAGCCGCTTCGTCTACGGCCGCGGCAACGCTGACGCCGCCCGCGACCTGGAGAACCAGGAAGGCACCGCCCTGCGCTCGTCCGATCACGACGGCCTGGTGCTCTACCTGTCGACGGTGCCGGAGATCTTCGCCGACGGCTTCGAGTCGGGGAATACCACGTCGTGGTCGAATTCAACGCCTTGATGTAACAACTCGCGGGCACGTTGCTCGACCGCTGCCCGCGGCAGCAGCTCCACGTCGGGCGGCAGCTCGCCTGCCGCCCGCAGACGCTCGACGTAGTCGTTCTCGGGTGTCCGGGCACGTCTCCGGGTGCGCGCCGCTAGCGGATCGAAGAAGTAAACCGGCAGAGGGGATCTGTCGAGCACGTTGCGCAGGATCTCCTCGGCCACGGCGTCCTGATCGCGCAGGAACGCGCCCGAGTCCGGGTGCCGGTCGGTGTCGTAGAGCACGATCGGCACCATGCGGGCGGCGGTGAGATGCTGGCGAAGGGTGCTCGCGTCGAGGGTTGCGGCCAACGGATTGAAGGGCACGATCGCGGTG
>JAAELQ010000135.1 GCA_024226515.1 bacterium | reverse complement strand
GCGGTCCAGGCGGAACTCCTTGATCTTGGTCATGTTGACCTTGACCTTGAAGTCGTCCGCGGTCAGCTCGGCCAGAACCTCGGGGGCGGCGATGACGGTGACGTCGATCTGCGCCAGACGGGTTCCGGTCTGCTCGACCAGCCCGATCTCGCGGGGCTCGTCCCGGTTCTGTTCCTGGGCCCCGACGATCCCGACCGCGGCGATCAGGAACAGACCGAGGCCCGGCAGCCGAAGCCGACGCGACATGACGCCTCCTACAGTGCAGAACTACGCCAACGGGTCAGCCCAGTCAACCCGTCTAGACGATCGCCGCGGTGGATCCCCCTCAGGCGGGGTCACCGCGATGGACCTGGGTGGCCGATGCCTGATCGGCAGGCAACAGCATCATGTCGGCCACGTTTACATGTGGCGGACGGGTCGCGGCGAACAGTACGGCCTCGGCGACGTCCTCGGCCGTCAGCGGCGTCATGCCGCGATAGACCGCTTTCGCGCGTTTGTCGTCTCCGTGGAAGCGCACCACGCTGAACTCGGTGTCGATCAGCCCCGGATCGATCGACGTGACTCGCACCCCGGTGCCTAGGAGGTCCTGGCGCAGGCCGTCGGTCAGCGCCCGGACGGCGTGCTTCGTCGCGCAGTACACGTTGCCGCCGGGATAGACCTCGCGGCCGGCGATCGAGCCGATGTGGATCACGTGTCCGGAGCCGCGGGCGACCATCGCAGGCGTGACCGCGCGATCGATGTGCAACAGCCCCTTGACGTTGGTGTCGATCATCTCGTTCCAGTCGTCGAGGCTGCCGCTGTGAAGCGGATCCATCCCGCGGCTCAGGCCGGCGTTGTTGACCAGCACGTCGATCGCCTTCCAGTCGTCGCCGAGCCCGTTGACCACGGTGAAGACGTCCTCGGCGTTGCGCACGTCGAGCGAGACGGCGAGTACGCCCGGCGCGCCGTCCTCGCGCAGCTCGCGCACCAGACGCTCGAGCCGTTCGGTTCGTCGGGCCGCGACGATCACGCGGCAGTGCTCGCGCGCGAAGGCGCGGGCGCAGGCTTCGCCGACTCCGGCCGTGGCTCCCGTGATCATGACCACACGATTGTCGAGCTGGGACATGGGACCTCCTCAGGTCCCGCAAGGGTATCAGCCCTCTCGGGCAGGCTCCCGGCTACGAGTCGCCGTCGAGGTCGATCGGAACGCGCTGGCGGTCCGGAGCCAGCGTGGGAGCCTCGCGCGGCGTGACGGGGCGTACGCCCTGGCCGACGAACCAGCGTCGCGAGCGGCGGTTCTGCCGGATGCGCACGGCCTGCAGCTCGCCGCCGGCCTTCTCCACGATGCCCAGCTTGGCGCCGGGGCTGGGCGGTGTGGTCTGCGTCAGTTCGAGCGGCGACAGGCTCAGCTCGGGCTCCATCGCGCGGCAGTAGGCGATCAGCGCGCTGCGCGGGTCGCCCGCCTCGACCTGCAGCACGTGTCCGGCGTCGTCGCGCATCACCTTGGCCGAGCGCAGCGCGCGCACCAGGCCGTCGGGGAGGCCGTCCTCCGCGGCCGCCTCGGCCACGGCTTCTCGCTCCAGGTCTCGCTGCGCCTTCTCGAGCTCGACGTCCGACAGGACGGGCGGGGTGGCGTCCGGCGGGGCGCCCAGCTTCAGTCCCAGCGGGACTGCGATCGCCACGGCCGCCGCGATCGCCGCCCACAGCTTCCAGGCGCCGCGGGCCGCCGGCTTCTTGTTCTTCTCGGCGATGTACCGCGCGCGCAGCAGCAGGGCGCGACGCAGCGCCATGCGCGAGTCGGCGACGTCCAACGCCAGCGTCTCGGGGAGATCGTGTCGCGTAGCCAGGGCGCCGGCCCAGGCCGCGCGCTCGCCGCGCTCGCAGGCCTGCTGGGCGGTCAGCAGCCCCTCCTCGATCGCCGGCTGGAACGCCGGATCGTACGGCGTCTCGTCGGGACCGGGAGCGTGGGGGGCCGTGAACGGCGACGACGGTTCGGCGAACGGCACCTCGGCGCGCTCGTCGAGCCGGCAGCCGTCCGGCAGGACGGACGATTGTTCGAGCGTCATCAGGCCGAGCAGGATCGTGTACGCGCTGGGCAGGTCGATCGCCTGCGCGTCCGCGAAGTCGCGCGCCGCGCGGAAGCGGTCCGCTCGGGCGACGCCGACGTCACGCGCGCGTGCCAGCGAGTGCTCGCGACCACAGCGCTTGCACCCGACGCTGGCGCCACGGGCTTCGTCCTGTTCCTCGATCCACCTCGCCGACTTACAGTCGGCGCAGCGCAAGTACATGCAGAGTCTCCCCCGGGTCCGGGCCCTTCAACGGATCAGCGAACGATCCAACCGACCCCGTCCCAGTACTCGACCTGCGTTGCCCCGGCAGCGTAGACCGACAGCCTGTAGTGGTCGCCACCGCCGGCGAGCACGATCTGACCGCCGGCGTCGCCCTCGACGGTGCCGTCGGAATCGAACGACGCGCCGAACTTCTTGTGGAACATCGGACCGACCGAGGGGAGCGTCACCGCTTCGGTGTCGTCGGGCGAGTCGATCGTCACGGCGGACGGAAGCGCGGTCGAGTACAGCAGATCGTCGTCGAGCAGCGAGCCCGTTCCCATCGTGTCGTGCACCTCGAATTCCGAGGTCACGGTCTTGATCACGAAGCGACATGCATGACCGCGGTTGACCGCCTCGAGCCGCGCGAGCTGTACGTGGGACTGGAGGTCGTAGACGGCGCCCTTGGCGCCTTCAGTGGCGAGGCGCGGAAACGCGTAGGTGGCCGCCGCCATCACGACCAGCGAGGCCACGACGGCCACGACGGCCAGTTCGACCAGCGTCATTCCACTCTCGTTATTGGCCACTGCAACAAACTCCTCTTAGTATCGGTAAATATGGGGGCGGCCCATCGGCCGGGCAATTACAATTCCGGGCACCGGCGCCCCGGTTCGCGGCCGGTGTGTCGAAGATCCCGACAGTAACGAGGAGGAGCAGGACGATGCCCGACATGCACGTGGTGGATTTCAAGGTGTACGGCGACGACATGCAGTTCGTCGAGGTCGAGTTGGACCCCGGTGAGGCGGCCGTCGCCGAGGCCGGCGGCATGATGTACATGGACGATCAGGTCGAGATGGAGACCGTGTTCGGTACCGGCTCCGACACGGACTCGGGTCTGCTCGGCAAGCTCGTCGGTGCGGGCAAGCGGCTGCTCACCGGTGAGTCGCTGTTCATGACGATCTTCGCCAACAAGGGCTCCGGTAAGCGCCGCGTCGCGTTCGGCGCGCCGTACCCGGGCAAGATCGTGCCCGTCGATCTGTCCTCCATCGGTGGCGAACTGATCGCACAGAAGGACTCGTTCCTCTGCGCGGCGAAGGGCGTCAGCATCGGCATCGCGTTTCAGAAGAAGATCGGTGCCGGGCTGTTCGGTGGCGAGGGATTCATCATGCAGCGCCTGGAGGGTGACGGCATGGCGTTCGTGCACGCCGGCGGAACGCTGTACGAGCGTGAGCTACAGAGCGGTGAGGTGCTCCGCGTCGACACGGGGTGCATCGTGGCGTTTCAGCCCACTGTGGACTACGACATCAAGTTCATCGGTGGCATCAAGTCGGCGCTGTTCGGCGGCGAGGGGCTGTTCTTCGCCACGCTGCGCGGGCCGGGCAGGGTGTGGCTGCAGAGCCTGCCGTTCAGCCGGCTGGCGGATCGGATCTTCGCCGCCGCGCCGAGCAAGGGCGGCAAATCCAAGGGAGAGGGCTCGGTGCTGGGCGGCCTGGGTCGCATCCTGGACGGAGACTAGTTCTCGGGCAGGCTCCTCAGAAACTCGACGACGCGGTCGGCGATCGACGGCGCCTCCTCGACGCACGCGTTGACCGAGATACCGCGATAGGAGTTGCCCGAGACCTGACAACCCGGGTGCCGCGCCAGGGCCGCGTCGATCCGGCCCAGCCGGTCGGCGTGGCCCAGCGAGTATTGCGGGATGCCGACCTCGTGGCGGAACACGCGCACGAAGAACGGCGCCACGGCGACACCCATGATGTCGTCCAGTTCGCGTCTCACCGTCGCGACCAGCTTCTCGTCGGCCAGCTCCACCGCGCCGGGATCGTGCGCCCCGCCGATCATCGTCGTCAGCAGCATGCGGCCTTCGGGCGCGCGCCCGCGGAAGATCTGCGAGGACCACAGCGTGCCGAGAATGCGCGGGCCCTGGCCGCGCGGGACCAGAAACCCGAAGCCGGTCGGCATGTCGCCCAGCGCGCCCTCGGTGTAGCCCAGGTGCACGACGGCCAGCGGCGCGGACGGGATCTCCGCCATCGCTGTCGACATCTCCTCGTCCATCCCGGCGACGATCTTCGTCGCGACGCGGGACGGGCAGGCGAGGACGACGGCGTCGACCTCCAGCGGAGCGCCCTCGTCGAGGTGCACGCGGAACCCGCGCGATCCCATGTCCGACAACCCGGCTACCGGGACGTCTCGCCGCAGTCGATCGCCGAGGGCGTCGGCCAGGGCGTCGGTCAGTTCCTCGAGCCCGGACTGCAACGACGTGAGGCGTCCGGCGGGGCCCGCCGGCCCGCCGCTCTGCGTCCCGCTGCGCCTGGCCGAGCGCTTGCGCGCGATCAGCGCCTTCAGCAGGCTGCCGTGCTCGCGCTCCATGGCGCGCATCTTCGGGAAGGTCGAGCCGAGCGACAGCGACCTCGAGTCGCCGGCATAGACGCCGCTGACCATCGCGTCCACCAGCACCGATGCGGCCTGGGGGCCGATGCGCCGCGAGGCGAACTCGAACACGGACTCGTCGTCCTTCGACGGCCCCCCGGCGAACGGTTCCCCCAGCAGGCGCAGCTTTCCGGAGAGCGGAAGCAGCCCCGAGGTCATGAAGCGCAGCGGGTTCGTCGCGACCTCGCGCAGCTTGCCGGCGCGATAGATGAAGCGCTTCTCCGCTGCGGCCTCGGCCCGCACGATCCGATCGGTCAGTCCGAGCCGATCGACGAGCTGCAGCGTGGCCGGCGCGTTGTCCAGGAAGCCGTTGGGTCCCCACTCGCAGACGAACCCCGAGTCGCGCTCGGTGCGGATGTTGCCTCCGGGGCGGGAACCGGCTTCGAGGCACAGCAGATCCAGCTCCGGCCCGGCGTCCGCCGAGCGCTGCAACAGCTCGTACGCAACGCTGAGCCCCGAGATCCCGGCGCCGACGACGGCGACCGTTCGACGCCCGTTCACCGCGAGTGACGCCGGACGGCCTCGACCATCGCCGCAACGTGCTCCACCGGCGTCTGGGGCAGCACGCCGTGGCCGAGGTTGAATACGTGGCCGGGAAGGTCGCGCGCCTGCTCGAGCGTCGCCCGCACGCAGGACTCGATCTTGGCGGGCTCGGCGAACAGTACGCACGGGTCGAGGTTGCCCTGCAACGCGAAGCGACCCCCGAGACGCCGCGATACCTCGTCGAGCGGCACGCGCCAGTCCGCGCCGACGACGTCCGCTCCGCAACCCGCGAGCGCCTCGTGCAGGTGCGCCGAGTTCAGCGCGAAGTAGATCAGCGGGACGTTCAGCGAGCGGGTCGCCTGGAACACGCGCCGCGCGTAGCGCAAGGCGAACTCGCGATACAGCGCGGGGTCGAGCAGCCCGGCCCACGAGTCGAACAGCTGGATCGCTTGCGCCCCGGCGCGGACCTGTGCCGCGACGTAGCGCTCGGTGACCTGCGTCACGCGATCGAGGATGTCGTGTGCCAGCTGCGGTTCGGCGAACAGCAGCCGCTTGGTCCAGTCGAAGTTCTTCGTGCCGCGTCCCTCGATCAGGTACGCCGCCAGCGTGAACGGGGCGCCGGCGAAACCGATCAACGGTACGCGGTCGGCCAACTCGCGACTCAACTGCTGCACGGCCTCGAAGACGAACGGGACCTCTTCCTCGGGATCGGAGACGCGCATGCGTCGCACGTCGGAGCTCGACCGCAGCGGGGCGTCGATCACCGGGCCGGGGTTGAACACGACGTCGAAGCCCATCGCCTCGGCCGGCACGAGGATGTCCGAGAACAGGATCGCCGCGTCCATGCCGAAACGGTCGATCGGTTGCAGCGTCACTTCGGTCGCGAGCTCGGGGGTGCGGTACAGCGTCGTGAAGCCGACGCGCTCGCGCACGGCGCGATACTCCGGCAGGTAGCGCCCGGCCTGGCGCATGATCCAGACAGGCGTTCGTTCCACCGGTTCCCGGCGGCAGGCGCGCAGGAATAGGTCGTTCATCAGCCTTCGAGGACCAGCTTGGCGATCGTGCTCAGCTGCATGAACGACGTGCCCTCGTAGATCTTGCCGATCTTCGCGTCGCGATACAGCTTCTCGACCGGGTACTCCGTCGTGTAGCCGTAGCCGCCGAAGACCTCGACGGCGGCGGAGGTGATCTCCTCGGCGGCCTCGCTGGAATACAGCTTGGCCATCGCCGCCTCCTTGACGAACGGCAGCCCCGCGTCGCGCAGGCGCGCCGCGTTGTAGACGAGCAGGCGCGAGGCCTCGAGCAGCGTCGCGCAGCGCGCCAACTGATGTTGCATCGCCTGGAAGCTGGCGATCGGCTTGCCGAACTGCGAGCGCTCCTTGGCGTACTTGCACGAGGCGTCGAGCGCACCCTGGCTCACGCCGATCATCTGCGCGCCGATGCCGATGCGGCCCTCGTTCAGCGTTTCGATGGCGACCTTGTAGCCCTTGCCCACCTCGCCCAGCACGCGGTTGGCGGGGATCGTGCACTGGTCCAGCACCAGCTCGCAGGTGCTCGACGCGCGGATGCCCAGCTTGCTCTCGCGCTTGCCGACGGAGAACCCGGGGTCGTCCCTCTCGACGAGGAACGCCGTGATGCCCTTGTATCCCTTGCTCGGGTCGATGGTGGCGAAGATCAGGAACAGGTTCGCCTCGCCGGCGTTCGTGATCCACAGCTTCTGACCGTCGAGGACCCACTGGTCGCCCTTGAGCTCGGCCTTGGCCGCGAGGGCGAAGGCGTCCGAGCCCGATCCCGCCTCGGACAGCGCGTACGCGGCGACCCACTCGGAGGCGATCCGGGGCAGGTAGCTCGACTTCTGCTCGTCGGTGCCCCAGCGGATCAGTGCGTTGTTGAACAGCGTGTTCTGCACGTCGACGAGCACGCCGACCGCCGCGTCCGCGCGCGAGATCTCCTCGACGGCGAGGACCGACTGGAAGAACGTCCCGCCGGCGCCGCCGTGGCTCTCCGGAACGTCCACCGCCATCAGTCCCATCTCGAACAGGCTCTTCAGCAGATCCGGCTCGTACTTGTGAGCCTCGTCCATCGCGTGCGCTCGCGGCGCGATCTCGCCCTGGGCGAAGTCGTGGACCGCCTGGCGGAACATCTGCTCTTCCTCGGTCAGCGTGGTCAGGGCGGGATTGGTGGTCGTCTCGGTGGACATGGCGCATCTCCTGTCGGCGAGCCGGACATGAAGTTTCGTCGGCGAGAACCCGTGGGTCCGAACCAGCATTCTACCGCCGCGGGCCGAGGGGCTTCAAAGGGGGAAGAGGACCCTTCGAGGCGGGCGCGATCGGGCGCCTCGCGCCATGCTACTCTCGACGCTCGGGCACGCCCCCGGGCGAAAGTCGAAAGGAGCGCGCATGGCACGTGTCACCCTGGACGGCAATCCCTTCGAGACCAACGGCGAGCTTCCAGCGGTCGGAGAACGAGCCCCGGACTTCCGTCTCGTGGACGGAGATCTGCAGGACGTCGGCCTGGCCACGTTCGCGGGCCGGAAGAAGATCCTCAACATCGTCCCCAGCCTGGAGACGAGTACGTGCGCGACCACGGCGCGGAGGTTCAACGAACGAACCGCCGCGATGGACGGCGTCGTGACGTTGGTGATCTCGGCCGACCTCCCGTTCGCGCAGGTCCGTTTCTGTACGACCGAAGGCTTGGACGGCGTCGTGCCGCTGTCGATGTTGCGATCCAAGAACTTCGCCAAGGACTACGGCGTGTTGTTGACCGACGGGCCCTTCGAGGGCCTCTCCGCGCGCGCGGTCGTGGTGCTCGACGACAAGGACGAGGTCGTGTACACGCAGCTCGTCTCCGAGATCGCCGACGAGCCGGACTACGCCGCGGCGATCGCCGCGGTGTCCTGACGTCTCGCGGTGCGATTGCCGCGGCGGATCGACCGAGCGTCGTCGCGGCCGCCTGCGGCGCCGTAAGCTCGAAGACAAGGGGGCAGGTATGGAGGTGATCCATGACCGCTGCCCCGATGCGACCGGATCGTATTCCGTTCGCCGAGTCGTTCCTTCCCGGCCGTGCGCGCGACCAGCGCTCGCTGCTGTTCGCCGCCTGCGTCGCCCTCGCGCTCCATGTCCTGGCGCTGTTGGCGATCCCGCTCCCCGATCCGCCGCCGAGCCCTCCGCGGCCTGTTGACGAGAGCCGGGTGTTGCACCTCACGCGCGTCGCGATCCCGCCGCCCGAGCTGCCGCCCCCGACGCCGCGCAACCCGACCTCGCGCACGCCGCGCAACGAGCTGCCCGTGCCCTTCGAGCTGGAGGACGAGCCGGTGCAGGCTCCGCGTGAGCGCGCGACCGAGCGACTGCCGGACACGGACGTCGAGATGCTCGACTTCGCACCCGCCCCACCGCCGGCGCCCGCCGCGCCGGCCGTGTACGACGAGACCAGTGACGGACTGACCCTGCCGCGCATGATCTCGGTCCGGGTTCAGCCGACGTACCCGCGGATGGCGATCCTCGCGGGCCGGGACGGCGTCGTCATCTTGCGCGCCGTGATCACGGAGGACGGCGAGGTCGCGGAAGTGGAAGTGCTGCGCAGCCCGCAGCCCGACCTGGGCTTCGCCGACGCGGCGCGCGAGGCGGTGCTGCGCTGGCGCTACGAGCCGGGCCAGATCGACGGAAGGCCCGTCGCGGTCGCGCTGACGGTCGTCGTCGACTTCCAGCTCGATTAGGTTGGGGGGGCAAGTCTCGCGACTTGCCTCCCCAACGTCTCGGATCAGCCGCTGCAGTCGCCGCCGGGCGCCATCGAGGCGAAGAACTCGGCGGCGCGCTTGCCCATCTCCTCTTCGTTGAGGTCTTCCTTGTGGGTCGCGATGCCCCACTCGATACCGAACGGGTCCTTGACCTTCCCGAAGCGGTCGCCCCAGAACATGTCGGTCATCGGAGCGCTGACCTCGCAGCCGGCGCCTACCGCGCGCTCGAACAGCGCGTCGCAGTTCTCGACGTAGACGTGCATCGAGATCGGCGAGCCGCCGATGGTCTCGGCGGAACGAGCGCCCCACTGCGGGTTCTCGGCGGTCAGCATGAACGTCGAGTTGCCGATGACCATCTCGGCGTGCATCACGCTCTGCCCGTCGGGCATCATCATGGTGACGGTGTTCTCCGCGCCGAAGGCCTTGGCGTAGAATTCGATCGCCTGCTTCGGGTCCTTGACGATGAGGTAAGCGCTGAGCGAGTTGAAGCGCTCCGGAATCGGTTGTGCGGCCATGTTCGTTCTCCATCGGACCTCGGCGCGTGCGACGGGTCCTCGATACTGGTTCGGGTCTCGGAACGCCCGTGCCGGGCGCGCCGATCTTACCACCGCGCGGGCGCTATACGGTCCACGCGTCGGGGTCGCCCAGCCCCTCCCGGAAAGACGGGTAGGCCAGCACGATGCCCAGCTCGGCGCGGGTCTTCTCGGCCCGGATTCTCCTGTTCGTACGTGGCCGCGCGTCACCGGGTTTCGCCCCGCCTGCCGCCCGCGGGGCGGCGATCCCGAGCCGTTCCGCGATCCAGGCCACGACGTCGCGCCGTCGCTCGGGAAACGCGTCGGAGGCGTGGTACACGGCGCCCGCGCGTCCCCGCTCGACGACGGCCAGCAGCGTCGTCACCGCGTCGCTGCGGTGGCACCAGTTCATCCAGGCGTCGTCCCCGGGGCCGAGCGCGAGCGCGCCGCGGCGCACACGATCCACGATGCCGTACCGGCCGGGCCCGTACAGTCCGGACAGTCGGACGACGTTGCCGCGCGGTCCCTCGTCCTGGTTTCCCAGCACGAGGTCCTCGGCCTGCGCCAGGATCCCCGCGGTCCCGCCGTCGACGTCGATCGCCGACTGTTCGTCGACGTCGCGCCCGTCCGTACAGCCGAAGACGCCGGTCGACCCGGTGTAGACGAAGCGTTCGACGTCGCGCTGTCGCGCGTACTCACGCAGCACCTCGTTGACTCGCAGGTACGCTCGCTCGTAGCCCTCGACCGATCGTTCGTCGGCCGCCTGACAGGCGACGATCGCGTGCGGCGCGGGTGGCAGCGCGCGCCACGCTCCGGGGACGGAGAGGTCGAGCCGCACGTGGCGTACGTCCGCCTCGTCGGCGTCGGGCTCGAGCCTGCTGCGACGCACGGCGATCACGCGGTGGCCGCGTTCTACGAGGCCGCGGCCCAGGGCCCGGCCGAGCCATCCATAGCCCGCGACGACGACTTCCATGGCGCGAGCTTACCCCACGTCGAGCCGTTTTTCGCGGCGGCACGGCAGGACGGGTGGTATTCTCGACCCGAGGCCCATCGTGCGTGCAATCGGTCCGGTTATCCTCTTTTTCGTGCTTGCGGGTCACGCAGCGCTGGCCGGAGCGGAGCTGTTGCTGCAGAACGGGACCGAGCTCTCCGGGGTCGAGCTGGAGCGCAAGGGTGGGCTCTACCTGCTGACGCTCGAGAGTGGTGAGGTGCTGCCCGTGCCGCTCGAGCTGGTGAAGGAGATGCGGTTGACCGGAGACGACGACCCGGACGCGGACGGCCTCGAGGTCGCCGTCGGCACGACGCTGGTCGGTCCCGAAGAGGGGATCGATCTGCCGCGCGTCGACACGCAGCTCGCGGTGCTCGGAGAGCCGGCGTACTTTGCCCGTGGGCCGGTCAACCCATACTGGTACCCCGAGAGCGACTGGGACCTGGACCCGGCGAACAACAACTTCAACCCCGCGCGTTGGTACCGGCCTCCGATCGACCCCGAGTGGGTCCCGCGTTCGGCGTACAAACAGTCTTCCGACGTGACCGAGTTCAACCCCGTGCGCTGGTCGAACGGCGTGTTCCAGCCCACGTGGTGGCCGCGGGACGGTTTCGGCGACACGCGCTGGTTCGAGCCCGTGTCCCGTCCCGCAGACTGATCGGCATCTCCCCGTGACCGCGACCATCCAGGCGATCGACATCGCCAAGACCTTCAAGAAGAAGCGCTCGCTGGCGCAGCTGTTCCTGCACCCGTTCGGCAAGGCCGAGCGCGTCGAGGCGCTGCGGGGCGTCAGCCTCGAGGTGCGGCAGGGCGAGATCTTCGGGCTGCTCGGGCCGAACGGCGCGGGAAAGACGACGCTGCTGAAGATCCTGTCCTGTCTGGTGCTTCCCGACCGAGGGCAGGCGCTTATCGCCGGAAACCCGACCACATCCGAGTACGAGGTCAAGCGGCGCATCGGCCTGGTGCACTCCGACGAACGGTCGTTCTACTGGCGACTCTCGGGGCGCGAGAACCTGCGCTTCTTCGCCCGCATCTACGATCTCGAGAGCCGCGACATCATGCCGCGCATCGACGAGCTGCTGCGCCGCGTGGACATGTTCGACGCGGCCGACAGGCCCTTCTCGGACTACTCGTCGGGGATGAAACAGCGCATGGCGATTGCGCGCGCTTTGCTTCACGATCCCCCGATCCTGCTGATGGACGAGCCGACGCGCAGCCTGGACCCCGCGTCGTCGCTCGAGCTGCGACAGTTCATCCAGGAGGAGCTGTGCGCGCGCGACGGGAAGACGATCCTGATCACCAGTCACGACCTGCGCGAGATCGAAGCGCTGGCCGATCGCATCGCGATTCTGGCCAAGGGCAAGGTGCAGCAGATCGGGACGCTGGCGGAGATCAAGCGCTGGGGCGTTCGCGCCGAGTCGTTTCGCCTGGAAGTCCCCGCCGGCGCCGAGCTGCCGTCCGGGCCGTACCGCGTCACCGAGGACGAGACGTTCGACGAAGTGCGGCGCGTCACGATCACACTCGATGACGGCGTGCAGCTGGGGCGCGTCCTGCGCGGCGTGCTCGACGAAGGCGTCGAGGTGCGCGCGTGCGACCGAGTCGAGTCCGACCTCGAGCAGGCGTTCGCGCGGCTGCTCAAGGATGCCGAGGGGCGGGAATGACCCGCAACCTGCTCAAGCTGTGGGCGTTTCTGCGGCGCGACTTCCTGTCCGAGGCGTCCTATCGACTGGCCTTCCTGTTGCGCGTCGCGGGCATGCTGCTCAGCCTGGTCGCGTTCTACTTCATGACGCAGATGATGAACGTCGACACGCCGGGGTTGAACGGCATCCCACCGTTCGACTACATCCTCGTCGGGCTCGCGTTCCTCTCGTACTTCTCGACCGCGCTGTACTCGTTCTCGGCGAAGATCCGCAGCGAGCAACTCCTCGGGACGCTCGAGGCGATGCTGGTCTCGCCCACACCGACCTCGATGGTCATCTTTTCCTCGTCGGCGTGGGACTTCACCTACGGCGCCGTGCGCCTGTTGCTGACGATGGTCTTCGCCGTGGTGCTGTTCGGTGTGAAGCTGAACGTCAACAGCCCCGGAGCGCTGCTGCTGGGCGCCGTGCTCACGTTGCTGTCCTCGGCGGGCCTCGGGATCCTCTCCGCCTCGTTCATCCTGTACTTCAAGCGCGGCGACCCGATCAATTTCCTGCTCAGCGGGGCCACCTCCCTGCTGGGCGGCGTGTTCTTCCCCGTCGAGCTGTTGCCGGAATGGCTGCGCGGGATGTCGGAGTACGTGCCGCTGGCGCGTTCGCTGAACGTGGTGCGCGGCTCGCTGCTGCGCGGGGACGGCTTCGCGGAGCTGCAGTCCGACCTGATCTGGCTCTCGCTGCTGACGCTGGTCCTGCTGCCGGCCGGGCTGTTCTGCTCGCGCTTCGCCATCCGCAAGGCCAAGCGCGAGGGCGCGTTGATACAGTACTGAGAATGGTCTCTAATAGTCCGTTCAGCGAACCCTGAAGATCAGCAAAAGGAGCGGACCGTGGCTTCATTTCCGGCACCCCCAGCAGGCGACAGTATTCGTGTTCAGGACGGCAAGGTCATCGTCCCCGATCGACCCGTGATTCCCTTCGTCGAGGGGGACGGGATCGGACCGGACATCTGGGCCGCGACGCGACGCGTGCTGGATGCCGCGGTCGAAAAGACGTTCGGCGGCGGCAAGGAGATCGTCTGGTACGAGGTCTACGCCGGCGAGAAGGCCAACGAGATGTTCGGCGAGTGGTTGCCCGAGGCGACGGTCAACGCCGTGCGCGAGTTCAAGGTCGCGATCAAGGGGCCGCTGACGACGCCGGTCGGCGGAGGCATCCGCAGCCTCAACGTCGCGCTGCGCCACCTGCTCGATCTGTTCGCCTGCGTGCGGCCCGTGCGTCACGTGGCCGGCGTGCCCTCGCCGGTGCACCGCCCGCAGGACATGAACATGGTGATCTTCCGCGAGAACACCGAGGACGTCTACGCCGGCATCGAGTGGAAGGCCGGCAGCCCCGAGGCGAACAAGCTGATCGACTTCGTGCAGTCCGAGTTCGGCAAGACGATCCGCCCCGAGTCGGGCCTGGGCATCAAGCCGATCTCCGCCTTCGGCACGCAGCGCCTCGTGGGCATGGCGATCCGCTACGCGCAGGACCAGAACCGCGACAGCGTGACCCTGGTGCACAAGGGCAACATCATGAAGTTCACCGAGGGCGCGTTCAAGGACTGGGGCTACGAGATCGCCGCCAGCAAGTTCGGCGATGCGACGATCACCGAGGATGCCGTCTGGTCCGAGCACGACGGCAAGGCGCCGGCGGGCAAGATCGTCATGAAGGATCGCATCGCCGACGCGATGTTCCAGCAGGTGCTGCTGCGCCCGCGCGAGTACGCCGTACTGGCGATGCCGAACCTCAACGGCGACTACCTGTCCGACGCCTGTGCGGCGCAGGTGGGCGGGCTCGGCATGGCGCCGGGCGCCAACATGTCGGACGACATCGCGTTCTTCGAGGCGACCCACGGCACCGCGCCGAAGTACGCCGGGCAGGACAAGGTCAACCCCGGCTCACTGATCCTCTCCGGCGTGATGATGCTGGAGCATCTCGGCTGGCAGGAGGCCGCGGACCGCGTGAACGCCGGCCTGGCCAAGGCGATCGCGCAGAAGACGGTGACCTACGACCTGGCGCGTCAGATGGACGGCGCCAAGGAGGTCAAGTGTTCGCAGTTCGCCGAGGCGATCGTCGAGAACCTGTAGTTCGCTAGTCGACCGCGACGTGCAGCGCCGCGCCCAGCTCGCGGACCCTGCGTAGCCACGCCTCGGCCTGCGCGTCGCCCTGCGTCGCGCGTTCGCGCAGCGGGTCGATCCGCTCGGAGACGAGGCGGAAGAACGAATTCTCGGTCTGTGCCAGCACGACGTCGAACGGCAGGTCGCGCACGAGCCGCACGGCCGTCTCGAGCCGGTCGAGCGCAGCGCAGTCCTCGGGCGATCGCTCGAGCCGCCGCATCGCGCGCAACACCGCGTCGCGCGCGGCGAAGCCCAGGTCGTCCTCGTGTAGCGGAATGCTCGCGCCGAGCATCTCGTCGAGCAACCGCCGCACGCGGAGGGTGTCGAGCTCGGCCGACTCGAGCGCTTCGCGGATCCCGCCGTTCAGTACCAGCTCGGCCGTGGCGCGCAGGGCCTCGGGCGAGGGCACGTCGAGGCCGCCGAGAAAGCGCATCAACGAGGCGTGCTGCCGGTACAGCCGGCGATGAACGTCCTGCGCGTCGCGCAGCGTCGAGCCGAGGATCGTCGAGAGGATGCGGCGCCGGGTGTCGACGAGCAGCGTCTTCAACGAGAAGCGTGTGCCGGGGAACAGCCGATCGAGCAGTCGCACGGTCTCCGGGTAATCCGCCGCGCCGAAGCAGCGCTGCAACTCGTCGCCGGCCTCGCGGTAGTCGGACTCGCCGCGAAACGGCCGGATGCCCCCGCTGAGGTTGTGATCGCCGAGGTGCGCGAAGCCGAAGGTGAGATCCTCGCTCTCGTGCGTCAGGCGTGAAACGACGCGCAGTCGGCCGACGGCCAGCTTGGCCTCTCCCGCCGCGTCGCGGACTTGCTCTTCCTGCTCGACGCTGAAATGAACCTGCGGCGGCGCGGCCGTCTCGTCGTCGAACAGCAGGCTCGCGGCGTGGGCGGCGCCCAGCTTCGCCGCGTCGACGCGCGCCGGGAGCACCTTACTCTCGTACAATCGGCGCGCGTTGCCGAACTCCATCACGTTGCTGGGCGCGCTCTCGAGCAACTCCAGGAACGGCGCCTCGAACGGGCGCTCGAAGCAACGCTCGGCCAGCTCCGCCGCGCGCGCGGCGTACTGCAGGATCTGTATGCCCTCGATGCGCGAGACGTCCTCGAAGAACCAGCCGCAGCTGGTGTACATCAGCAGCAGGTTGCGTTGCAGCTCCATCAGCTCGAGCGCGCGCGTGCGGTCGGCGTCGTCGTTCGCGCCCGTCGCATGTCGCGCGAGGAAGTCATGGGCGGCGTCGTCCGTCGCGTCGAGCAGCCGCTCGACGTAGGCGTCGCGAGCGCCCCACGGGTCGTCGAAGTAATCCGCCGCGGCCTGCTCGAAGCGCGGCGTGACCGCGTCGCGCAGGCGGTCCAGCGCATCGCGCAGCGGCGCGCGCCAGGCCTGGTGCCAGCCCTGGCGGTACTCCGAGGCGCAGCCGCAGTCGCCGCGCCAGCGCTCCACCCCGTGCGCGCAGCTCCACGACGTCCGTTCGTGGATCCGCACCTCGTCCTCGGGAGGGTGGCGCTCGAGGTACTCGCCGTAGTTCGTGATCTTCGCCAGCCCCTGTTCCTCGATCGCGTGCAGCGCATAGGCCAGCGCCATGTCGCCGAAGCGATGGTGGTGGCCGTAGGACTCGCCGTCGGTCGCGATATGCACCAGCCGGGCATGGTCGGCCGGCTGCTGCAACGGCTCGACCAAGCGCCGCGCGAGCTCCTCGCCGCGGCCCAGCAGTTGCTCGAACGCGACCGCGCGCGAGATTCCGCCGTGGTAGAAGAACAGGTCGATCGTGCGACCCGAGGCCAGGTTCAGTCGGTAGGGTCGCGTCGTGTCGAACCCGTCCTCGCCGATCTCGCCGTATTCGCGCTCGCCGCGGCGTCGGATCAACGCCGCCTGCGACGGCGCGAGAATGCTGAAGCGCACGCCGTGCTCGGCCAGCGTCTCGAGGGACGCCAGGTCGACGGCGGTCTCGGGTAGCCACATCCCCTCGGCGGGCCGCCCGAAGCGTTGCTCGAAGTCGCGCAGGCCCCAGGCGACCTGGGTCCGGCGGTCGCGCTCGTTGCACAGCGGCAGGATCGGGTGGCTGTAGACCTGGGCCAGGGCCGAGCCGTGACCCGAGAAGCGCCGCCGGCTCTCGCGGTCACCGTCGAGGATCGCGCGGTACGTCTCGGGCTCGTGCCGTTCGAGCCACACCAGCAGCGTCGGGCCGAAGTTGAAGCTGATGCGCGAGTAGTTGTTGACCAGCTCGACGATGCGCTCGTTCCGGTCGAGGATGCGCGAGCTGGCGTTCGGCGCGTAGCACTCCGCCGTGATGCGCTGGTTCCAGTCGTGGTACGGGTGCGCCGAGTCCTGCACCTCGACGGCGCCGAGCCAGGCGTTCTCTCTGGGCGGCTGGTAGAAGTGACCGTGGATGCAGACGTAGCGCGACACTCAGCGCTCGGTGCCGGGCAGCGGTTTGGGCGGGGAGTCGTGCGTCAGGTACAGAATCGACAGCGGCGGCAGCGTCAGGTTGATCGAGAACGCGCGGTCGTGATAGCGCATCGGCACCGCCTCGACGGCTCCCATGTTGCCCAGCCCGGATCCGGCGTACGTCGTGGCGTCGCTGTTCAGCAGCTCGTGCCACGATCCTCCGTGATCGACGCCGATGCGGTAGTTGTAGCGCGGCACCGGAGTGAAGTTGCAGACCACGATCACCGGGCGCCCCGACTTGCGCGCGCGTCGCTCGAAGCTGATCACGCTCTGCTCGGAATCGGAACAGTCGATCCAGCGGAAGCCTTCGCCGTCGAAGTCCAGCTCGTGCAGCGCCGGCTGCGCGCGGTAGGCCGCGTTGAGGTCGCGCACCCAGCGCTGCAGCCCCGCGTGCGACGGATGGCGCAGAGCGTCCCAGCTCAACACCGAGTCGTGGTTCCACTCGCGCCACTCGCCCAGCTCGGCCCCCATGAACAACAGCTTCTTGCCCGACTGGCCGTACATCAGACCCAGCAGCAGCCGCAGGTTGGCGAACTTCTGCCACGCGTCGCCCGGCATCTTGTCCAGCAGCGACCGCTTGCCGTGGACCACCTCGTCGTGCGACAGCGGCATCACGAAGCGCTCGGCAAAGGCGTATATCTGACGGAACGTCAGTCCGCCGTGGTGGAACTTGCGGTAGACCGGATCCTGCGACATGTAGTTCAGCGTGTCGTGCATCCAGCCCATGTCCCACTTCATGTCGAAGCCGAGGCCGCCCAGGTGCTCGGGGCGCGAGACCATGGGCCACGCCGTGCTCTCCTCGGCGATGGTGTACACGTCGTCGTGCCGCTCGTGGATCTCGCGGTTCAGCGTGCGCAGGAAGGTGATCGCCTCGAGGTTCTCGCGTCCGCCGAACTTGTTCGGCTCCCACTCGCCCTCGCCGCGTGAGTAGTCGCGATACAGCATCGACGCGACGGCGTCGACGCGCAGGGCGTCGGCGTGGAAGCGCTCGACCCAGAACAGTGCGCTCGAGACGAGGAAGCTGCACACCTCGGGACGTTCGTAGTTGAAGATGAAGCTGCGCCAGTCGGGATGAAACCCGCGGCGCATGTCCGCGTGCTCGAACAGATGCGTTCCGTCGAACAGCGCGAGCGAGTGTCCGTCACCCGGGAAGTGCGACGGGACCCAGTCGAGGATCACGCCGATTCCCGCCTGGTGCAGACGGTCGATCAGATGCATCAGGTCCTGTGGGCTGCCGTAGCGGCTGGTCGGCGCGAAGTAGCCCGTCGTCTGATAGCCCCACGAGCCGTAGAACGGGTGTTCCATCGGCGGCAGCAGCTCGACGTGCGTGAACTGCATCTCCCGCAGGTAGGGGACCAGCTGCTCGGCCAGCTCGCGGTAGTCCAGGTGGCCGTGGGCCTGGTCGCGGCGCCACGACCCGAGGTGCATCTCGTAGATCGACATCGGCGAGCCGGACGGATCGCGCTTGCCGCGCGAGCCCATCCACTGCGCGTCGTCCCATTCGTAGTCCGTGTCCCACACCATCGAGGCGGTGCCCGGAGGCGTCTCGCAGCGCAGCGCGAACGGGTCGGCCTTGGACGCGGCCGTCTCGCTCAGTCGCGAGCGGATGCGGTACTTGTAGAGCGCCCCGGGCTGCGCGTGCTCGACGAACGTCGTCCATACGCCGGCATCGGCGAGCCGCTCCATCGGCTGGGCCGCGTCGTCCCAACCGTTGAACTCGCCGATGAGGTGCACCGAGGCCGCGGCGGGGGCCCACACCGTGAACCAGTAGCCGGTCTTGCCGTCGCAGCTGCCGCGCCGGGCGCCCAGCTTCTCGTGCAATGTGAAGTGCCGGCCGTGGCGGAAGAGCGCGCCGTCGCGCCGCGTGAACGGGCACTCGCGCGGCCAGGCCGATCGCCGGCCCTGCGCGCCGGAACCGCGCGCGCCGCGGGGGGGACCGCTGCTGCTCCTGGCCATCCACCGACCTCACCGGGTCCGCCCGAGCGGCCCTGCCGAAAGACTGGATCATACCAGAGCGCCGGGAACGCCCCCTGCGCCCCGGAGGCCCAAAAACCCCGAAAAGCTGCTACCTTGCCTCGATGCCGCAAGTCGAGATCTATACCAAACCATGGTGCGGCTACTGCTTTCGCGCAAAGAAGATCTTCGACGAGATGGGCGTGGAATACGAGGAGATCGATCTGCGTTCGGAACCTGCACGCGAGGCGGAGATGATCCGTCGCTCGCGGAGACTGACCGTGCCGCAGATCTTCGTCGACGGGCGGCACCTGGGCGACTCGATGGAATTGAGAGCGCTCGCCGAGTCGGGCGAGCTGCGCGGGATCCTGCAAGCAGCGGCAAAGGAGAACGACGGTGGACGTGCATGAGGTGGTGATTCTCGGGTCGGGGCCGGCGGGGTTGACCGCTGCGATCTACACGGCGCGCGCCGGTCTGAAGCCGGTCGTCGTCGAGGGGCTCAAGGCGGGCGGTCAGTTGATGGACACGACCGACGTCGAGAACTACCCGGGCTTTCCCGACGGCGTCCAGGGCCCGGAGCTGATGGAGCTGTTCAAGAAGCAGGCCGAGCGCTTCGGCGCGACCTTCGTTTCGGGCGACGCGACGAAGGTCGACTTCGCCTCGAGCCCGATGCGCGTGTGGACCGAGGACGGCGAGCTGCAGAGCAAGACCGTCATCGTCTCCAGCGGCGCGTCGCCGCTGGAGCTGGGCCTGCCGGGCGAGAAGGAGTACGCCGGAAAGGGCGTCTCCTACTGCGCGACCTGCGACGGGTTCTTCTTTCGCGATCAGGAGATCGTCGTCGTCGGCGGCGGCGACACCGCGATGGAGGAGGCGCTGTTCCTGACGCGCTTCGGATCGCGCGTCACGATCGTGCACCGTCGCGACCAGTTTCGCGCGTCGAAGATCATGGCGCAGCGGGCGATCGACCACGAGAAGATCGAGATCCTGTGGGATTCGGTCGTGGAGCAGGTGATCGGCGACGGCACGCGTGTGCAGTCGCTGCGCGTGAAGAACGTCAAGACGGGCGACACGTTCGAGCGCCCCTGCGGCGGGTTCTTCGTCGCCATCGGTCACCGGCCGAACACCGAGCTGTTCCGCGACGTGCTCGACATGGACGACCAGGCGTATCTCGTCGCGGGGCACGGAGCGGCGACGAAGATGCCCGGTGTGTTCATCGCGGGCGACGTCCACGACCACACCTACCGCCAGGCCGTGACGGCGGCGGGGGCCGGGTGCCGCGCGGCGATCGACTGCGAGCGCTGGCTCGAAGCGCAGTAAGCGCCGCGCGGCGTTTCGCGTTCGGGGCTAGACCTTCAGCAACTCGGCCAGGGCCGAGAATCGCCCGGACCAGTAGTCCTTACGCTTCGCGATCTCGGCCCGACTGTCGAGGCCCGCGTGCTGGATCGCTACCTGGCTCTTGCTCGGCCCCTTGTCCGTGAAGTAGACGTGCACCGAGGTGCCGTCGGTCCAGGTGATGCGCATCGATTTGTTCACGGTCGAGGTGCGGATCTTCAGCGTCTCGCCCGGCAGCCAGCGGTCCCGCGTGCGTTTCACGCTGAAGCCGCGGTACAGCCGGTCGAGCGGAACGGGGAAGGTCTTGCTCTTGTTGGCGTCGAACTTGCCGTCGCAACGCTGACCGACCTGCCGTAGGCCGCGGATGCGCTCGTACGCCACGGTGACCGTCTGGGCCCACCAGCCGGAGACGTCGTACGACGCGCCGACGTGCCTGGCGATCTCCCTGTGGGGCAGCCGGTCCGCCTTCGCGAGGTCGAGCTGCTCGACCCACTGACGCCAGGTGTAGCCGGTCTTCGCGCGCACGGCGTCGTTGCTCATGCCGGCGATCTCCGCGCACTTCGCCGCGGGCGGGATCGGCTTGTCTACGAGGTGGCGGCGGGCTGCCGTGTAGGACTCGCCCGTCTTCTGCATGCGGGCGCGGACGATACGTTTGAGGTCTTTCTGAATCGGCATCACGTAGCTCCTTCGATCACACCGCTCAACAACGCTCCCCAGCAACGTCGGCCAAGCGGCGACGAAGGTCCGTGTCATGCCGATCCGGGGGTTTGCCCCCCTTTGCCTCACGGGGACCCTCGCTGGGGGAGGGCCGAAGAGGTTGGGCGTGGATCACCGCCTGAGCGTCAAGCATGCCCGATCCGGACGGCGGAATCAACCGCGGCTCGGTGATGTAGACTCGGCGCAGGAGAGCGCTGATGAAACCTGCGCCGCAGCTGTCGGGGATCGTGTCCGGAATCCTCGCCGGCGTCGTCATCGGCTCGGTCGTGGTCATCGTCGCGATCTCGTTCGCCGCCCTGGTCTATTCCGGCCCGCTGAGCGGCCACGTCGCGACGGGGATCGGCCTGGCCCTGTTCGGCGCCATGGTCGTCGCACTGGTCACCGGTCTCGGTAGCTCGTTCCGCTCGATGGTGGCCACGCCGCAGGACAGCACTGCGGCGGTCATCGCGTTGATCGCGGCCGCCGTCGCGGCCCGACTGCCGGCGGGAAGCTCCGCCGAGCAGACACTGGCCACCGTCGCGCTCGCCATCGCCTTGACGACCGCGGCGACCGGGGCGGTGTTCTTCGCGCTCGGCCACTTTCGGCTGGGCGGGCTGGTGCGGTTCATCCCGTATCCGGTGATCGGCGGCTTTCTCGCCGGCACCGGCTGGCTGCTGACCAAGGGAGCGCTGGAGGTTCTTGCCGGGCGCTCGCTCGGGCTCTCGACGTGGCGTCCGTTTCTCCAGCCGGATCTGCTGCTGCGCTGGGTCCCCGGCGCGGTTCTGGCAATCGCACTGTTGCTCATCATGCGACGCTTCAGGCACAGCCTGCTGCTTCCCGGTTTTCTTCTCGGCTCGATCGTCGTGTTCTACGGCGTCCTGATCGTCTCCGGCGAGACGCTGGCGGAGGCGGGCCGGCGCGGGTTGCTGCTCGGGCCGTTTCCGCAGGAGAGCCTGTGGCGCCCGTTGACGTTGACCGGTCTCGACGTCGTGCACTGGCCGTCGGTGCTGGGCGAGCTGGCGAGCATGGCGCCCGTGGTCGTGGTGGGGGTCGTAACGCTGCTGCTCAATGCGAGCGGACTCGAGCTGGCCGTTCAGGAAGACATTCGCCTCAATCGCGAGCTGAAGGTCGCCGGCTTGGCCAACGTACTGGGCGGTCTCGGCGGCGGCCTCCCCGGTTTCCAGACGCTGTCGCTCTCGGCCCTGGCGCAGGCGATGGCGCCGCACAGCCGCGTCGTCGGCGTCTCGATCGCCGGCGTGTGCGCTCTCTCGCTCGTCGCGGGCGGCGCGACGCTGTCGCTGTTGCCGCGGGCTTCCCTCGGCGGCCTGCTGCTGTTTCTCGGACTGTCGTTTCTCGCGACCTGGGTCGTCGACGCGCGCAAGAAGTTGCCGGTCGGCGACTACGGCGTGGTGCTGTTGATCCTGTTCGTCATCGCGACGATCGGTTACCTCGAGAGCGTCGGGTTGGGGATCGTCATCGCCGTCGTGCTGTTCGTCGTCAACTACAGTCGCGTCGACGTCGTGCGGCACGCGTTGTCGGGAGCGGCCCAGCTGTCGAACGTCGCCCGGCCGCGCAAGCACCGCGAGCTGCTGCAGGAGTTGGGCGAGCAGGTGCTGATCCTGCGACTGCAGGGGTTCATCTTCTTCGGCACGGCCAACGGACTGGTCTCGCGCGTACGCCGCCGGCTGCGGAAGGCCGGCCCGGAACGCCTGCAGTACCTGGTCCTGGATTTCCGACCCGTCACCGGTCTCGACAGCTCGGCCGTGCTGAGCTTCGTCAAGCTGACCCAGCTGGCCGAGAAGCACGGCTTCGTCATCGTGTTCACACACGCCTCGACGACACTACGGCGGCAGCTGAGGCAGGGCGGCATCCTCAGGCCGGGCGTACGGACACGGTCGTTTCGCGAGTTCGACCAGGGGCTCGAGTGGAGCGAGAACCAGATCCTCGAGCGGGCCGGCGAGTCGCTCGAGGAGCATCCGGTCCCGTTGTCCGACCTGCTGGAGCAGATCGCACCGGGACGCGATAACGCCGCCGAGCTGGCCCCGTTCTTCGAGCGCCTGGACCTGTCGGCGGGGCACTTTCTGATGCACGAGGGCGATCCGCCCGACGCCGTGTTCTACATCGAGTCGGGCCGCGTCAGGATCCAGGTCGGGATCGACAAACGCAAGACCGTCCGGCTGCTGTCGATGGGGGCCGGGTCGATCTTCGGCGAGCTCGAGATGTACCGCGGCAGGCAGCGCAGCGCGTCGGCCGTGACCGAGACGCCGGCGGTGATCCACCGCATCTCGGCCGAGTCGCTGATTCACCTGGAACGGCAGGATCCCGACCGCGCCTCCGCGTTCCACCGCCTGATCTGCCGTCTGCTGGCGGAGCGTTTGACGAAGACCATCAACACCCTGCAGGTGCTGCTGCGCTGACGCCTACCAGTCGGTCGGCCGGTAGTCTTTGAGAAAACGACCCCAGACATGTCGGCCGGAGAGGAGCCCGTCGAAGATCGGGGCGACGATGCGCGCCGCACCGTCGACGATGTCCAGTGGGGGATGGAAGCCGTCCTGTTCGCGCTTGCGCTCGGCGTGCAGCGCCGGATCCTCGTCGGTGACCCAGCCGGTGTCGACGCTGTTCATGTGGATGCCGTCGCGCGCGTAGTCCGCCGCGGACGTACGCGTCATCATGTTGAGACCGGCCTTGGCCATGTTGGTGTGCGGGTGCTGGGTCGTCTTCAACGTGCGGTAGAACTGACCCTCCATCGCCGAGACGTTGACGATGTGCTTGTCGCGTTCAGGCGTGCGCAGCATCAGCGGCTTGAGCCGGCCGTTCAGCACGAACGGCGCGACGGCGTTGACCAGGTGCACCTCGAGCAGCTCGATGGCGGACACCTCGTGCAGGTCGAGGCGCCAGCTGTTCACCTCGCGCAGATCGACCTGTTGCAGGTCGGCGTCGAGCCGGCCGTCGGGGAACAGGCGGACCGAGTCGTCGAGGTCCTCGGGCAGCAGGGCGAGCTGGCTCAACTCGGCCGAACCGCCCGCCCGCGCCGCGCCGCTCGTGCCGATCAACGCGCTCTCACCGGGCAACTCGTGCGGCCTGCGTTCGCCCTCGATCAGGTGCCGGTGGAAGCCGACCGGGCGGCGCACCGTCTGGCACGCGTTGTTGAGGATGAAGTCCAGCCGCGGCTCGTCGGCGAGCAACGTGCGGCACAGCGTCTCGACGCTGGGAGTGTGGCGCAGGTCGATGCCGTGGATGGCGACGCGCTCCGACCAGTCGGAGAAATCGGCCTCACGAGCGTAGCGCCGCGCCGCGTCGTGCGGGAAGCGCGTCGTGACGATCACGCGGCAGCCGGCGCGCAGCAGTTTGATCGCCGCCTGATATCCGATCTTCACGCGAGCGCCGGTGACCAGCGCAGTGCGACCCGTGAGGTCCGCGGTTCGGTCGCGCTGGGCGAGATTGAAGTCGCCGCACGGAGAGCACATCGAGTCGTAGAATCGGTGCACCCGCGTGAACGGCGCCTTGCAGACGTAGCACGCGCGCGGGCGTCCGAGCCGTGGACCGTCCTCTTCGTGCGATGTGGCTTCCGTCTCGCGCGGCGCCGTGGCCGTCGGCGTCTCGAACGCCGCCGCCGAGCGCGCACGACGGATGCCGCAACGGCTCAGGATCGCCTCGTCGGTTTCCCGGCGCGACTCGCGCCGCCGACGGTCGAGCTCGCGCCGCAGCTCCTTCGCCTCGGCCGCGCTCGGGTGGGCCAGTCGCCCCGCCGCCGTCATCAATCGCCGGTGCTCGTCCTTGTCGATCGCGGCGAGCAGCCCGCGATCTTCGACGAGACGTTCCAGCAGCTCCGTCGCCGCCGCGATCTCGCCTCGCAGGGCAGAGGGTTCGGCTCGTTCCATCGCATCCTCCGATTCGAGCGCCACGGTAGCCGGAAAGCTCTCGATTGACGATATGACCAGTGGTGACTATATTATGGTCATGAAAAAGGTGGGGATCGCGGAGCTCAAGGCGCGGCTCAGCGAGTACGTACGCGACGTGCGGCGCGGGCACGGCCTGGTGGTCATGGATCGCCGGTCGCCGGTCGCGCGGCTGGAACCGTACGAGCCCGCCGGCGGTAGCTGGGGGGTGAGGCGCCCGCTCCGCCGCTGGCCGTCGCTGCAGGAGGTTCCGCTGCCGGCTCCGTTGCGGCTGCAGATCGACGTGGTCGAGCTGCTGCTGGAGGATCGACGGGGCGACAGATGATCGCCTACCTCGATTCCTCGGTCGTCCTGCGCATCGTCCTGGGCCAGCGCGGTCGCCTGAAGGAGTGGAAGCAGATCGAGGAAGGCGTGGCCAGCGCCCTCGTCGGTGTCGAGTGCTTGCGCACGCTGGACCGCCTCCGGCTACGCGAGGGGATTGACGACGAGAAGCTGGTCGACCGACGCGAGGCGGTCTACCGACTGATGGACGAGCTTTGCATCGTCGAGACGGGCCGTGCCGTGCTGGATCGTGCCTCGATGCCGCTGCCTTCGCCGCTGGGCACGCTGGACGCGATTCACCTCGCGACCGCGCTGCTCTGGCGTGAGCGCGAGGCGGCGGACGTCGTCATGGCGACGCACGACGCTGCGCTGGCACTGGCGGCGCGTGCCAGCGGCCTACGCGTCGTCGGAGTGTGATCGACGCGAGGCGACGGTTCGCTCAACGCTCGGACCCCACGGCCACCAGGTCCAGCGACCGCTCGTAGGCGTCCAGCGCCCGCTCGCGCTCACCCTCGCGCCGCAGCGCCACGCCGAGGTCGTGCCAGGCGTCGCGCAGCTTCGGGTCGAGCATGACCGCGTTCTCGAGGCTGTCGATCGCACCCTTGGCGTCGCCCTCGTCGAGCAGGGTCTTGCCCGCGTCGGCGAGCAGCACCGCGGTGGCCGCGCGGTCGCCGATCGGCTTCGTCTGGCGCGGCGGGAGGCGGCGAACTCCGGATGCATCGAACACGACGATTCGATCGTTGTGGAACACGCCGGCGGCAAGCCGATCGCCCGGGGCGGAGTCGATGCCCGGCGTCTCGACGACCGTGAAGAAGCTGACGATGCCGGATTCGCGGGCGAGACCCACGAGCCGGAACACGAACGACAGGTTGTCGGCCGGCGCGGGATCGTGCGCCAGGAGCGCCTCGCGCAGGTCTCGCACGTGCTTGAACCCGGCGCGTGACGGGGAGGCCGGCGTGTCGACGAGATGGTTCAGCTCGGCGGAGACCGCCATGGCCCGCAGCGTGTGGGCGTAGGGGTCCTCGGCGTCGGGTGAGCCGGCGAGGGTCGTGGTCGGCGCGATCGCCAGGGAGGCGACGAGAAGGCCGGCGATCGCCGCGAAAGTACGACCGATCGTGCTTTTATGGGTGCGGCCGAAACGGTTGATGTACGACATGACGGATCTCCCTATCAGGCGCGAGAGGCGCGGATCAGGTTCTGGAACGAATTACGTGCACGGCTCTGGGCCTCCGGGTCGCGGATGAGCCGGCTGAAGTAGTGGTAGGCGAGTGTCATCGAGTGGAACTCCCACGCGAACTGCTCGGGATCGAGCTCCTCGTGAAAATGTTCCTCGCGCCGGGCGGCGCGGGCCATCTCGGCAATCGTACCGAGCCAGTCGCGCTGCGCGCTTAGCAGGCAGTCCCGCAGCGCCCCCGGCTGGGCCGCCAGCTCGGTCGAGGTCGACGCGAAGATGCAGCCTCCCTGGAGAAACGGGGAGTCCGCCCACTCGAGCCAGTGCTCGAACAACGCCTCCAGTCGCGGGATCCCACGGGGGGCCTGCAGGGCGGGGGCGAGGACCCTGACGACGAACCGGTCGCGGCCGTTCTGCAGGACCTGGAGCTGCAGGTTCTCCTTGGAGTCGAAGTGGGCGAACAGTCCGCTCTTGGACATGTCGAGCAGCCGGGCCAGGTTGCCGATGCTCAGGCCGCCCAGCCCCACACGGCTGCACTCGGACAGCGCCGTGTCCAGGATCGCCATTCGTGTCTGCTCTCCCTTGCTCATAATGCAAAAATAGTACGACCGTTCGTTCGTGTCAAGCCGAATCGACCTCGATTTCGATGGACTCGGTGGATGGGCTGTATTACACTTTGTAATACATGGGTACCCGAACCGTTCGCCTCGACGACGAAGCCGAACAGGCGCTCGACGAGATCCGGAGAGAGACCGGCATGACGATATCCGAGGCACTCAAGCGCGGACTGCTCGCCCTGCACGACAGGGTGCATGGCCAGCGCGCGGAGACGCCGTGGGCGGTCTACGAACGGCTCGACCTCGGCCCCGGCGGTTACTCGTCCACACCGGCGCGTGACGCGAAGAAGGGTGTGCTCGACGCGATTCGCCGCAAGAAGCGGCGTTGATTCTCGTCGACACGGGCCCGCTCGTCGCGCTGTTCGATCCGCGCGACGACCACCATCGAATCTGCCGCGACCTACTCGAGCGGAATCGAGACGAGATGATCTCGACCGTCTCCGTGTTGACCGAGGCGTTTCACTTGCTGGATCCGTCTAGCCGCGGGGCCGCCGCGCTGCGCGAGTTCTTTCTCGCACGCGGCATGGGGATGTTTTACCTCGACGACGACGCTACGCGGCGCGCGTTCCGGCTGATGGAGCGCTATTCCGACCACCCCATGGACCTGGCCGACGCGTCGCTGGTGGTCGCGGCCGAGCGGCTGCGCGCGGACACCGTCTGGACGATCGACCGCCGGGACTTCGCCACGTACCGCATCCGCCACGGCCACGGCTCGGTCGCCTTCAGGGTCGTGCCGTGAGCTCCCTTCTTCGCGGTGTCGACAAAAGCCAAAAGCATCGACAGGACCTCTTGATCTGTCGATCCAACCGACGTGATCTCATGGGGTGTCGGTGGATTGACGTGTTTTCGACATGACGGTGCCGTGGCCCGTCCGTAGTCGGTGAGTGATCCGCTACCCCGGAGTCGCCTCTAGAGGCCCGGCTCATCCACCGTAGTTGTCTCGTGGGCCGCCCAGTAGGCCCTGGCTCGCTCGATGTCCCGGCGGCACAGCTTGCAGAAGTCGTCCGGCAAGACGCCGAACAAGCCGGGGATCGAGTTCCGCAGGATCACGCGCGTCGTAGGGCGAGTCACGATGCACCCCAGCCGCGTGCAGTGGCGACTCTCGACGACGTTCATCTCGTGCCGGTCGTTCGTCACGAGTCCGAGCACGTGCCCGAACTCGTGAATCAGCGTGGTACGTTCGAACTTGTCCACGCCGAGCCACGTGCGACGCGCGTACCGTCGGTGGGGTTCCCGGGCGACGACGAGCCCCTTCAACTCCTTGACTACGTCGGCACCCTCTCGGCCCCGCCAGTTGAAGGCAAAGCCGTTCAATCCATCTGCGGCGGGAACGAAGATCGCGTAGCGACGTTCGTGTCCTGGCGGGGACCGCGGGAATCCGTCGGCCGCGAACTCCAAGATGAGATCGCGGATCAGCGGGAGCACCGGTTCTCGGTCGTCCCAGCGATCCGCGGGGATCTCGTCGTCCAGCTCGATCGAGTAATCCAGCCCATCCGCGAGGTACTTGTCCAGAATGCGATCCAGCCCGGCGATCGTCTTCGGTCCGGGCTTGCACCCCTCGACCCAGTCCACTTCCACCACGAGCCGATCGGCTCCGCCCTCGGCCAGCAAGCTCCGGTCGAGATCGCGTGCGAGCGTCGAGGCCGGGAACGGCTCGGTGCCGGGGTCGATCGGCCGGTACGCGCAGGCGGAGCCGAGAAGTCCTCCGATCAAGACCCATGCGGCGACGCGGTTCCACGCTATGGGAAACTCGAGGTTCCGGGCTCGGCCACGCATGGGGAGATGATAACCGCTTAGGTTGCAGCTTCGCGTGACTCAGGGGACCCCTTGCCGGGGCGTCCCCGGACGAGCCACAACAGGCCGGGCAGCAGCGGCACGAGCATCACGGCGAGCGACGTCGCCACGACGACCGGTCTGTCGCTGGCCAGCCGCGGCCAGTTGAAGATGAACAGGTCCGCCGTGAAGTGCGACAGCACGACGGTCAGCGCGTCGAAGCGCAGGAAGGCCCAGCCCCAGACCGCGCCGACCAGCGTCAGCGCCAGCGCGCGGGCCCAGAACGGGTCGGCCGGCGGGAGGAAGTCGAGCCGCGTGTGGGTCAGCCCGTAGATCAACGCGGGAAGCGTGATTGCCAGCCAGCGCCGGTTCGTCAGGTGCAGCAGCCACGTGCCGCCGAAGAAGCGGTAGCCGATCTCCTCGGCCAGCGCGACGCCGAGGAAGAACAGCAGCGTCGTCGCCGCAGGCGCCGCGGAGTCGAGCGGGTAGAGGAAGAAGCCGCGCGGCTGCAGCGACGTCCCGCCGCCGGTGATCCAGCCGAGAACGATGACGCTGCCGGCGAGCGCCCCGCCGCACAGCAGCCCGACGAGAAAGCCGCGCAGCGAGGCCAGCCCCACCGACGGATCGAGGATGCGTCCGCGTCCCAGCAGGGCCAGCGAGCGTCCGCGTCCGGCGCCGGACTCGCGGTCCAGCGCGTAGCCGGCGGCGACGACGGCGAGCAGCAGCAACGGCACCCAGATCTGTTCGATCGCGCGGAACACGAGGAAGCGCAGGTCCGAGACCCAGCGCGGCCACAGCGTCTCCCACGCGGCGAAGCGGTCCGCGCCCTGAAGAAAGAACGTCAGCATGAGGCAGACGAAGACGGCGGTGGGCCACACCGACGACTCGGCGAGATCGACCGAACCGTCGCGCAGCTTGCGCAGAAACACGAAGAACGCGCCGACGGCGGCGACGATCAGAAACGAGAAGCCGATCATCTCGAGCGCGCGCCCCGGCGCCTCGGCCGCGCGCGCGGCACGCCGCGCCGGTCCGGGGACGATGATCATGCGCCAGGCGCCGACGACTCGATCGCCCGCGACACGCAACTGGACCCGCTCGCGGAGCTCGGGATCCGTGTTCCACAGGCGTTCGTAGCTGAAGCCGTGGTCGACACGCTCGGGCCGTGCGGTCGTCGTTGCGGAGCGCTCCTCGAACGCCGCCGGGTCCAGGCCGAGCCCGTCGCGCATCGCGCGCAGCGCCAGCTCGCGCGCCGCGTCTTGTTCCAGCCTGGCTCCCGGCGTGTCTTCCTCGAGGTACAGGCCGAAGCCGAGCACGCCCTTCGAGGGGTGCACGTCGACGAGGTACGGCTCGGGGTCGTCGGCGCGCTTGAAGCGCACGCGATGCCGCAGCAGCGGTAAGCCCTCCGCGATCCAGGACTGCGTGCGCTCGCGACCGAACGTTCGATCGACGTAATCGATCGCGGGGTGGTCGAGCGCGGTGCGGCGCGCGGCGACACAGCCGTCCAGGTCGAATCCGCGTCCCTCGAGAAACCCGCGCGCCTGCCGTTCCATCGCGCCGGGCTCGACGACCAGCTCGAAGTCGGCCAGTGGCCACAGGCGGTCGAGCGACGTGAAGAACAAAGCTCCCGCAACCAGCCCCAGCAGGACGAGCACGACCCCGGCCGGACGAATCGTCGCGCGCGTGTCGCTCACAACGCCTCCTGCGTCGCCAGCAGTCGATCTGCGAGCCCGCGGACGAAGTCGAGCTCGCCGCGCGTCCCGCGCCACGCGGACAGGATCGCATCCTCGCCGTGCACGGCCCCGATCCAGGCTCCGGTAAGCGCGCCGACGGTGCGGAGGTCACCGCTGCGTCGCTCGACCCAGGTCAGCGCGGCGCCGGGCTCGTCCGCGTGCAGACGCAACGCACTCCAACTCAGCGCCAGTGCTTCCTCGGCCACCCAGCCCTCTCCCAGCTCGTTCATCGCCGACACGTCCCCGGCGCTCGCCGCGTGCTCCAGCAGCGCCAGCAACTCGGCCGCGGCGAGGTCCTTCGTGGCCTGGCGCATCGCCGGCAGCCAGTCCGCCGGAGCGATTCCCTTGAGCGCCAGTCGCACGGCCGTCGCCAGCGCGACAGCTGCGGCGTGCGCCGTCGGATGGCCGTGTGTCCTGCGCGCCACGATCAACGATACCTCGCGCAGCAGGGGGCGGTAGCGCAGGCAGACGACTCCGACCGGGACGATCGCGGGCAGGAAGCCGCTCTCCTTGGACCAGGCGAGGGCGCTCTCTCCGCGCAGCGCCGGATCCCGCAACCTGCGCACCGCCTCGTGTGTCGTGGAGTCGGCATCGTCCGCCGACGCGCTTGCGGCCCAGCCCAGCAGCGCATCGTCGAGCGCCCGGGAGAATCGTTCGGGTCCGTCGGCCACCGCGTCGATCAGCGCCGTGGCCACCGCCGCCGCCAGGCTGCCCTCGAGGCCGGGCGCCCGGCCTTCGCGGCCGAGAGCGGAGCCGGCGAACAGGCCCAGGACGAGCGCGCGCGCTCGATCCGCCGACTCACCCATCCGCCCGTGCCCTCCGTCCCGTACGCGACCAGGCGACGAGCCGCGGGGTCAACGCTCGCGCCCCGCCGCCGAGCGCCCGCACGGCGAGACGCGCCACCCGCGGCCGCTCGAAGCACGAAGAGAGAGCACGCGCGCGCAGCGTCGCCCCGGCGAACGCGCGCCGCCAGTCGCGCGCGTAGGATGCGCAGCCGGAAGCCGAGGGGCCGCCGGCCTCCAGCATCGCCCGCACGTGCGGCAGCGCGACCTCCGCGCCCTGCAGCGCGTTCGACATCCCCTCGCCGCAGAACGGATCGACGGTCCCCGCCGCGTCGCCGACGAACAGCGCGCCGTGCGATGTCGGCCGCCGCGCCGCGAAGCGCAGCGGCCCGACGCTGTCCCAGGATCCCGCGATCTCGGCGCCGCCGAAGCGCGCGGCCGCCGCGGGGTTCGCGAGCACGCGTTCGCGTAGGACGCGATCCGCCGAACCCTCGCAGGCGCGCAAGGTGGCGACGCGGAGCAGCATGCACAGGTTGATGCGTCCGCCCTCGACGGGCGAGGTGCCCGCATAACCGCCGTCGAACACGTGCAGCTCGACCTGCCGCGGGTGCGCCGCGCGCGGCACGAGGTGCGTACGCAGCCCGAACCACGAGCGGGGGTCGGTGCGCCGTGGATCGCCTCCGGGAACCGCGAGTCGCCGCGCCAGCGTCGAGCGCCGGCCGTCGGCCGCGACCACCAGTCGCGCGCGGACCTCTCCGGTCTCGTGCGCGCCGCCGGTCCGACGTACGCGTACGCCTTCGACCCTGCCGTCGGCTTTGTCGTCGGCCACCAGGGGGGCGACGACCTCGTGTTGCTGCCGCACGTCGACGCCGCGGCTCGCCGCGCGCTCGACCAGGGCGAGGTCGAGCGTCGCGCGCGAGATCCCCAGCGCCTCGCGTCCCGCGCCGGCCAGACGCGGCAGCGGCGCCTCGATCGCGCGGCCGCCCGGTTCGCTGATGCGGCACGAGCTCATCCATTGCGCGCCCGCCGCGAGCAGCTCGTCGAGCAGGTCCAGACGCTGCAGCACGGAGCAGCCCTCCGCGGAGACGAACTCGCCGCAGACCTTGCTGCGCGGGAAGCGTGCCCGGTCGAGCAGCACGACCCGCGCCCCGGCCTCGGCGGCCAGCAGCGCCAGGGCCGAACCGGCCGGCCCGGCCCCCACGACCAGCAGGTCGACGGGCGGGCTCACGCGCGCGCCGCGGCCGGCAACGTCAGCACCAGACGGAACGGCCAGCGTCGATCGAGGCGGAAGTCGGCCGCCCCCGCCTCGGTCGCGGCCTCGCGCAGCTCCGGTGCGGTGAAGCCGCGCAGCACCGAGAGCGGCGCGTCGTGCACGTACATCGGATGACGCCGCGTCAGGCGCGCGACGAGGTAGATGAACCCATAGGGCAGCCAGTGGCGCCGCAGGTCGTTGATCACGACGGCGCGCCGCGCGAGCGAGCGGAACGAGTCGAGCAGCCGTACCACGTCCTCGTGGCGAAAGTGGTGCAGGAACATCGACGCCGTCACGACGTCGAAGCTGCGCGGCGCGAACGGCAGGCGGAACGCGTCGGCCTGCACGACGCGGACACAGGTCGTCGACGCGGTCTGCTCGGCCGCCAGGCCCGCCGTCGTCGGGTCGCGATCAACAGCGGTGATGCGCACAGACGCGCCAGACGATTCGGCGAAGCACGCGAGCGCCAGCGGAAGATCGGCGCTTCCGGTGCCGACGTCGAGCAGCTCGAGCCGCCCCGACGGACCGGGCGCGAGGTGCGGCCGCAACGCGCGCAACAGGGCCTTGCGGCCACCCAGCAGGCGATTGGTCAATTCGATGTCGCGCAGCGCGCCCTCGAGGTCCGCGCGCGTGTTGTCGGCCCGATCCATCCACTCGGGCGCGTGACTGCGCTGCGGAACGGGCAGCACGTCTAGGAGCCTGTCCGAGTAATCGTCGGCATCGCTCCTAATCCCCGTCGAGCCTGCCGTAGACCAGCGCGGCGTTCTTCGAACCGAAGCCGATGCAGTTGCACAGCACGGTCTCGACCGCGCACTCGCGCCCCTCGTTCGGGACGACGTCGAGGTCGCACTCGGGGTCGGGCTCGTCGCGGTTGATCGTCGGCGGGACGAATCCGTCGCGCAGCGCCAGCAGCGATGCAACCACGCCCGCCGCGCCCGAGGCTCCCTGGGGATGGCCGATCATCGACTTCAGGCTGGAGACCGGGACCCGGTCGGCGTGCTCTCCGAAGACGTGACGCACGGCGCGGGTCTCGATGCGGTCGTTCAGCTCGGTCGAGGTGCCGTGCAGCGCGACGTAGTCGATCCGCTCGGGTTCGACCTGTGCGTCCTGCAGCGCGAGCTGCATCGCCCGCGCCGGTTCCTCTCCGGACTCGTCGAGGCGTACGCGGTGGAACGCCTCGCACGTCGCTCCGTAGCCGAGCATCTCCGCGTAGATCCGCGCCCCGCGCGCCTGCGCGGCCTCCAGCTCTTCCAGAACGAGCATCCATGCGCCCTCGGCGATGACGAAACCGTCGCGGTCGCGCGAGAAGGGCCGCGAGCCCCGCTCGGGCTCGTCGTTCCACGACGGCGTCATGATCCGCATCAGGCAGAAGCCGGCGAGCACTCCCGGGGCAAGCGGGGAGTCGGTGCCGCCGCTCAGCACGCGCTCGGCGCGTCCGTAGCGAATCATCCCGAAGGCCTCGCCGAGCGCGTCGGTCGAGGACGTGCAGCCCGTCGAGATGACCAGGCTCGGCCCGCGCAGGTCGTGCTTCATCGACAGCTCGCTGCTGATCGAGCCCGGGGTCGAGGACGGAATCGTGTACAGCGAGACGGCCTTCGGGTTGCCGAGGTAGTACTCGCGAAACTGCCGCTCGGTGAACTCGAGGCCGACGCCGCCGCTACCGACGACGACGCCGAACCGGCGGCGCGTGTCGAGGTCCAGGGCCCCGGGATCGAGATCCGCGTCGCGCAGCGCCTCGGCTCCCGCGGCCAGGCCGAGGATCGTCGCGCGCGGGACGTGCTTCAGCTCGCGCGCAGAGACGAAGTCGCCGGCGGGGAAGTCGACAGCCTGTCCCGCGATGCGCGTCGGGAATTCCGACGTGTCGAAACCGTCGATGAGCCGGACGCCGCTCGTACCGCTGCGGGTCGCCGACCAGAAGCGCCGCAGGCCGATGCCGTTCGGCGAGACGGCACCCATGCCGGTGACGACGACTCGGCGGCCGCGATGCGGAGGAGCGTGGTTGAGGTGCGGCATGACGACCACATCAGTCTACCGAGAAAGCCCGAGCGCGCACAAAAAAAGGCGCCGCTGGGCGCGGCGCCTTCTCGGCCTCGGACGAATCCGGGGCTCACTTCTGGTAGTAGGCTGCGTTCTTCTCTGTGTATTCCTTCCACTTGTCGGGCACCGCGTCTTCCTCGAAGATCGCCTCGACCGGGCAGGCCGGCTCGCAGGCGCCGCAGTCGATGCACTCGGCGGGGTCGATGTACAGCATCTCGGCAGTCTCGAAGGTGTCCTCGTCCTTGGTCGGGTGGATGCAATCCACCGGGCAGACGTCGACGCAGGCGGTGTCCTTGGTGCCGATGCAGGGTTCGGTAATTACGAACGTCATAGGTCGATCCTCGTATTGCCGTCGCAGGGGGCACGCACCAGCCGTGCGCCGACTCGACGGTCAAGTGCAGGATAGATCAAAGGCGCGCGTGTTGCAGCCGATCCCCGGTCACGGCGCATCGGGCCCGCCCCGGGCCCCCTGACGGGCCACGGCCTCGGCGGCCCGCTTGACCGCCTCGGGATCCCCGAGAAACTCGCGCCCCCGCGATCGCAGGTTCTCGTCCAGGTCGTAGACCAGGGGCACGCCCGTCGGGATGTTCAGCCCCACGATCGCCTCGTCGCTCATCCCGTCCAGGTACTTCACCAGGGCCCGCAGGCTGTTGCCGTGGGCCACCACGAGCACCCGCTTTCCATCGCGAACCGCCGGCGCGATCGTCTCGTGCCAGTAGGGCATGAAGCGCTCGACCGTGTCCGACAGGGACTCGGACAGCGGAAGCTCTGCGGGAGACAGCGCCGCGTACCGCGGGTCGCGGCCCGGGTGGCGCTCGTCGTCCTCGGTCAACTTCGGCGGTGGCGTGGCGTAGCTGCGGCGCCAGATCTTGACCTGGTCCTCGCCGTGCTTCGCCGCCGTCTCCGCCTTGTTCAGTCCCTGTAGCCCCCCGTAGTGCCGTTCGTTGAGTCGCCAGTGACGGTGCACCGGAAGCCACATCAGGTCCATGCGGTCCATTACGATCCACAGGGTTCGGATCGCGCGCTTGAGATACGAGGTGTAGACCACGTCGAAGGTGAACCCGCCCTCGAGCAGCAGCCGGGCCGACTCCTCGGCCTCTTCGACGCCTTTCGGCGACAGGTCGACGTCGGTCCAGCCGGTGAAACGGTTTGCCAGATTCCACGTGCTCTGTCCGTGGCGCAGCAGAACGAGCTTGCTCATTTCTTCATCCTCTGGGGGAACTCCTATCGAAGCACCACGCCCGGGCCGAGTCAAGACCGGTCGAAGAGCCGTCCGGTACAATGTCGGGGTGGCGAGGCTCTCCCAGACCAAGACCGCTCGCACGCGCAGGGCGGCGCGCCGTCTGACCCAGCTGCTGAAACGCGAGCGCGAGCTGTGGGGCGACGGGCTGGAGCGCGTGGCCGGCGTGGACGAGGCGGGCATGGGGCCGCTGGCGGGTCCGGTCGTGGCGGCTGCGGTCGTCTTCCCGCCCGGCGAGGGGATCCGTGGCGTCGACGACTCCAAGGCGATCACCGCCAAGCGTAGACGCGAGCTGGTGGCGTCGATCCGCCGCACGGCGCTCTGCGCGCGCGTCGTGCTGGTCACACCCGACGAGATCGACAAGCTCAACATCTACCAGGCCGGGCTGACTGCGATGCGACGCGCCGTCGAGGGGCTCGACGTGGAACCGCAGCACGTACTGGTCGACGCGCGCAGGATCCCGGGGCTCGACATGCCGCAGGAGCCGATCATCAAGGGCGACCGCAAGTGCCACGCGATCGCCGCCGCTTCGATCCTGGCCAAGGCGGTTCGCGACCGCCTCATGTCGCGCTACGACCGGACTTTCCCGGGGTACGGATTCGCCGACCACAAGGGGTACGCTACCGAGTCCCACCGCGACGCGATCCGCAAGCTCGGGCCCTCTCCCATTCACCGCAGGTCGTTCACGCTGCTGCCCCACCCGAACCTGTTCGACGACTGGGCCTGACCTCGGGATCCGGGCGAGTCGGACTGCTATAATCCGCGGTTCTTCCGCCGCCCCGCACGGGGCTCTTCTTTTACCGATCAGGAGCATCCGTCGTGAACGTCCACGAGTATCAGGCGAAAGCTTTGTTGAGGGACTTCGGCGTCCCGGTTCCCGAGGGCGACGTCGCCTCGAGTGCCGCCGAGGCGCGCGAGATCGCGCAGCGACTCGGCGGTAAGGTCGTGGTCAAGGCGCAGATCCACGCCGGAGGGCGCGGCAAGGGCACGCTGCGGACGCCGGGCGGCGAGACCGTGCGGCACCCCGCAGAGGATCGCCCGCTCGGCGGCGTTGCCCTCGTCGACTCGGCGCCGACCGCGGAGGAGGTCGCCGGCGCGATGCTGGGCAACACGCTCGTCACCAAGCAGACCGGCGCGGAGGGGCGCGAGGTGCGCTGCGTGCTGATCGAGCAGGGTGTCGGGATCGCGCGCGAGTTCTACCTCGCGCTGCTGCTCGACCGGGCGATCAAGGCGCCGACGTTCATCGCCAGCGCCGAGGGCGGGACCGAGATCGAGGAGGTCGCCGCCGAGCGCCCCGAGGCGATCGTCAAGGTCCCCGTCGACGCGCGCGTCGGCTACTCGCCGTGGATCGGGCGCAAGCTGGCGTTCGGGCTGGGCCTCGGCAAGGCCCACGTGTCGGCGATGAACAAGCTGGCCGCGGCGATGTACGAGGCGTTTCTTTCACGCGACGCGTCGCTGCTGGAGATCAACCCGCTGATCGAAACCGACGACGGCCGGATCGTCGCGCTCGACGCCAAGATGAACTTCGACGACAACGCGATGTACCGCCGACCGCAGATCGCGGAGATGCGTGACCTGGGAGAAGAAGACCCGCTGGAGGTCGAGGCCGGTAAGTACGGACTGAATTACATCAAGCTCGACGGCACGGTCGGCTGCATGGTCAACGGCGCCGGTCTCGCGATGGGCACGATGGACATCATCAAGCACCACGGCGGCAGTCCGGCGAACTTCCTCGACGTCGGCGGTGGCGCGACGGCCGAGATGGTGACCAACGCGTTCCAGATCCTGCTCGGCGACGAGCACGTCAAGGCGGTGCTGATCAACATCTTCGGCGGCATCATGCGCTGCGACGTCGTGGCCGAGGGCGTCGTCTCGGCGGCCAAGAAGGTCGGTGTGAGCGTCCCGGTCGTGGTGCGGCTCGAGGGCACCAACGTCGAGCGTGGCCGCGAGATTCTGGAGAGCTCGGGGCTGGAATTCCTGGTAGCCGACGGTATGCGCGACGCTGCGGAGAAGGTCGTCGCGGCCGCTGGAGGGAACTGATCGTGGCGGTACTCGTCGACAACAACACGCGGCTGCTGGTGCAAGGCATCACCGGTCGCGAGGGCACGTTTCACACCGAGCAGGCCGTCGAATACGGCACGCAGGTCGTCGCCGGCGTCACTCCCGGCAAGGGCGGTCAGGAGGTCAACGGGATTCCCGTCTTCGACACCGTCGAGCAGGCGGTCGAAAAGACCGGCGCCAACGCCAGCGTGATCTTCGTCCCACCGCCGTTCGCCGCGGACGCCGTGATGGAGTCGGCCGCCGCGGGAGTGCCGCTGGTCGTCTGCATCACCGAGGGCATCCCGGCGCTGGACATGATGCGCGTCTGGAATTTCCTCGAAGGGCGCGACACGCGGCTGATCGGGCCCAACTGCCCCGGCATCATCACGCCGGGCGCGTGCAAGATCGGCATCATGCCGGGTCACATCCACAAGCCGGGTCCCGTCGGCGTGGTCTCGCGTTCCGGGACGCTGACCTACGAGGCGGTCGGGCAGCTGAGCCAGCTCGACATCGGTCAGTCGACGTGCGTGGGCATCGGCGGCGACCCGATCGTCGGCACGAACTTCATCGACATGCTGAAGCTGTACCAGGCGGACGATCAGACCGAGGCCATCGTGATGATCGGCGAGATCGGCGGCAGCGCCGAGGAAGAGGCCGCGGCCTTCGTCAAGGAGAACGTGACGAAGCCCGTCGTCTCGTTCATCGCGGGACAGACCGCGCCTCCGGGCCGACGCATGGGCCACGCCGGAGCGATCATCTCCGGCGGCAAGGGAACCGCCAGCGAGAAAATGAAGGCCCTGTCGGCAGCGGGGATCCACGTGGTGGAGAGCCCGGCCGGCATCGGCGAAACCGTCAAGAAACTACTCTAGGAGCGGAAGCGAAATGGAAAGAACGTTTGCCATCGTCAAGCCGGACGCCGTCGAGAAGAACGTCATCGGCCGCGTGCTGAATCGTATCGAGGAAGAGGGCTTCAAGGTCGTCGCCATGCGCATGGTGAACCTGTCCCGGACCGACGCCGAGGGCTTCTACGCCGTGCACGAGGAGCGTCCGTTCTTCAACGACCTGACGCAGTTCATGTCTTCCGGCCCCGCGGTCGTCATGTGTCTCGAGCGCGACGGCGCGATCGCCAAGTGGCGCGAGGTGATGGGCGCGACCAACCCGGAAGAGGCGGCGGAGGGTACGCTACGCAAGCAGCTGGGCACCAACATCGAGCGCAACGCGACGCACGGTTCCGACGCCCCGGAGACGGCCGCGACCGAGATCGCGTACTTCTTCGGCGGGATCGACCTCCGGTAGTATCCTTGCGCCATGCATGAACTGCGGCGACTGCTGGGCTACCTGAAGCCCTACCTGCTGCACATGATCCTGGGCGCGACGTTGCTCTCCGTCAGCGGCGGTCTGATGGCGGCCGTCGTGAGCACGATCAAGCCGCTGGTCAACGATGTCCTCGGGACCGCGCCCGCGGCGCCCGGGGACACCGGCATGCTGGAGTGGTTCGACGGCGTCGTCCCGGCGGGCGAGGCGTTCGACTGGGCGCGCGAGCACGCGTTCGTCCAGGTGCCGCTGATCCTGATCGTGATCTTCTTCGCGCGCGGCGTCCTGCTGTACTTCGGTCAGTACCTGACGATCAAGTCCGGAGCGTCGGTCATCCGCGACCTGCGCGCGGAGCTCTACGAATCGGTCGCCTTCCAGTCGCTCGACTTCTTCCAGACGCACGCGACCGGCGTGATCATGTCGCGCTTGCTCAACGACGTCACGCTGTTGAAGCGCATCAGCACCGTGATGCTCGCCGACCTCGTTCGCGTCGGCGCGATGGTCCCGTTCCTGCTGCTGGCCGCCTTCATCCACGACTGGCGCATGTCGCTCATCGCCGTCGTCGCGCTGCCGCTGCTCGCGTACCCGATGGTGCGGCTCGGCAAGCGCCTGCGGAGCGCCGCCACCGCATCGCAGGAGTACATGGGCGAGCTGTCGAGTCGGCTCAACGAGGCCGTGAGCGGCGCCAAGGTCGTGCAGAGCTTCGGCATGGAGCGCTACGAGATCGGCCGGCTGCGTCAGTCGCTGAACCAGATGCTGCGCGCCGACCTGCGAGCGGGGCGGGCGCAGGCGCTGGCGCCGGCGGTGATGGAGCTGCTCGGCGCGGTTTTCGGCGCCGCGCTGTTCTTCACAGCCGGGCTGTTCATCGCGCGCAATACGCTCGACGCGGGCGACTTCGCGGTGATCCTGTTCTGTCTCGGGCTGCTGTTCGTTTCGATCCGCAGGCTGAATACGATCTATGCCGAGCTACAGCGGGCCCGCTCGGCCGCGGTCCGCGTGTTCCGCATGCTGGATCACGAGCGCAAGGTGAAGAACGCTCCCGGCGCGACCGACCTGCTGCCGTTCGAGCGCCGGATCCGGTTCGACGGCGTCGAGTTCAGCTACGGCGCCGACGCGCCCGTCTTGCGCGGAATCGAGTTGAGCATCGCCAAGGGCGAGACGGTGGCGCTGGTCGGCTCGTCCGGGGCGGGCAAGTCGACGATCGCGAATCTCGTGCCGCGGTTCTACGACGTGACCGAGGGTCGGGTGCTCGTCGACGGCCGGGACGTGCGCGAGGTGCGAATCGAGTCGCTGCGCGAGCAGATCGGCATGGTCACGCAGGAGACCGTGTTGTTCGACGACACGGTGCGCAACAACATCGCCTACGGCCGTGCCGACGTGCCGCTCGAACGCGTCGAGGAAGTCGCGCGCGCGGCTCACGCGGACGGTTTTATTCGCGAGCTGCCCGACGGATACGACACCGTGCTGGGCGAGCGCGGCGCGCGCCTGTCGATGGGACAGCGTCAGCGCCTCACGATCGCGCGCGCACTGCTCAAGGATCCGCCGCTGTTGATCCTGGATGAGGCCACGTCGGCGCTCGACGCCGAGTCGGAGGTCGCGGTGCAGCAGGCGCTCGAGGTGCTGATGCGCGGCAGGACCAGCCTGGTCATCGCGCATCGCCTGTCGACGATTCGCAGCGCCGATCGCATCGTCGTCATGGACGCCGGCCGCATCGTCGAGGAGGGGACGCACGACCAGTTGCTGGCGGACGGCGGCGCCTACGCTCGGCTGCACGAGTTCCAGTTCCGCGACGCTCCCGCGACGTGAGCACGCTGCCGCCCGGAGCGGCGGAGCGCCGCCGCGACCTGCTGGTCCTGGTGCTCGGCGCCGCGATCCTGTTCGGCGCCGGACTCGGCGCGCGCGACCTGTGGAACCCGAACGAACCGGTCTATGGGCTGGCCGTTGCGGAGATGGTGCGCGGCGACCTGTGGCTGCTGCCGACCGTCAACGGCGAGCCGTTCGACGAGAAGCCGATCCTCTACTTCTGGCTCGCGCGCGTCGGCGCGGCGCTGACCGGGCGCTCGGACGAGCTGGTGGCGCGGCTGCCGGCCGTCGCCTCCGGCGTGGCCTGTGTCCTGCTGCTGTACCTCCTCGTCTGGCCCTACGCCGGGAAGCTGCGCGCGCGACTGGCAGCGGTCCTGCTGGCCACGACGTTCGTCGTCTCGTGGTCCGCGCGGCAGGCGCAGATGGACCTGCTGCTTGCCGCCTGCGTGCTGGGGGCGCTGGTCGCGTTGAGCCGTGTGATCGACCACGACGGTCCGGCCCTGCGCTGCTGGTCCCTCGCCGGTGCGGCGACGGGGTTGGGGTTCCTCAGCAAGGGGCCCGTGGCGCCCGTGTGCATCGGGCTGGTCGTGCTGGGCCACGTGGCGTGGCGTCGCAGGTGGGACGTGTTGAAGCCGGCGCACCTCGGCGCAGCGGCCGGAACCGCGATCCTGGTCGCGGCGCCGTGGTTCCTCGCGCTGATCGCAACGGGTCACGCCGACGCCGTGTACGAGATGCTGTACCGGCAGAACGTAGGACGCGCCGTGGCGCCCTGGGATCACCAGCGGCCATGGTGGTACTTCCTGAAGTATTTCTGGATCGACATGGCGCCGTGGTCGGTCTTCGTGCCCCTGGCTGCCGCGCTTCCCGGGCGCGACGCGTCCGAGCGGCGGCTCGACGGTCTGGCCTGGATCTGGATCGCGGCGTACGTCGCGTTCTTCTCCTGGCCGGTCAGCAAACGCAGCGTCTACCTGCTGCCGGCCGCGCCCGCGGTGGCGGTCCTCGTCTCCGGCGCGGCCGAACGGCTGCTGCTGGCGACGCTGCCGCGCGTCCGCACGCTCGCGGCGCGCGCGATCGTCGGCGCATACGGAGTGCTGTTCGTGGCGGCGGCGGGCTATCTGTGGAGCCAGGCAGCGTCGAGCCACCCGCTGTTGCGTACCGAGGCGCGGACGGTAGCCGTCGTGCTGCTCGCCGGGGGAGTGTGCGTGATCGGCGGCCTGACGTTCCGCGCGCTCGGCAACGCCGCGGCGCCCGCGGCGCTGATCGCGGCACTGTGCACGCTGTACGTCGTCGTCGCCGTCAGCGTGCTACCGGCGGTGGACCTGTACAAGTCGCCGCGCGGCTTCTGCGAGATCGTCAACGGCCATGTGGGCGAAGACGACGAGCTGCGCGGCTATCGTTTCTGGAAGTGGCGCGTCGGCTACAGCTACTACACCGGTCGGGCGATCCCGCGCATCGAGTCCAGCGACGACCTCGTCGAGTACTGGGCGCGGAACGAGCGGGTGTTCCTGATCGTCGAACGCGGCTTTCTCGACGAGGTGCGGGCGACGATCGGGGCGGTCGAGCCGCTGGCCGAGCGTGCGATCGGGGCGAACCGGGCTTTTCTGTTGAGTAATCGCTGAGGGCCCGAGCTGGGTTCTAGGGGGGCGATCTACGAGGGGACCCCCGGGGGCGTCTGCCCCCGGACCCCCGCTACCGCACTCCACGACGGCCGCAGACGGCCATCGTTCCGTTTGGTCCTTGTTTTCTCGGAACGAGGTGCGATCGCTGCTACTTGCCTCGTCTCGGCGACGGTACTCGATCCGAGGAGATCGGAACCGCTGAAGCGGCGAGCAGCTTCACCCGACCGCAAATCGCCCCCCGGGAGAAAAGGACAAAAGGGAGCGACGTCGTTCTGACGGCGTCGTGCAGTGCGGTAGCGGGGGTCCGGGGGCAGTAGCCCCCGGGGTTCCCTTCGCTGGTACTGTATTGCCGCATGCAAACCGAGCCGACAAGAGAGCTCTACGAAGCCTCGATCGTCAGGTCGCTCAAGGTCGGCGGACCGACCAAGGCCGACCTGAACATCGCCGACCTGGGCGACGGGCCGGTCGTGGTCAAGGACTACCGGGCGAAGGCGTGGTGGGTGCGTGTGATCGGCAGGCTGCAGATCCGACGCGAGACGCTGGCCTACCGGCGGCTCGGACCGCTGGAGGGCATCCCGGCGTTCGTCGGTCGCATCGACGCGATCGCGCTGGCCATCGAGTACGTGCCGGGCGTGCAGTTGGGATGGGACCCGGAGCGCAAGCAGCGCGGCACGCGGCTCTACCCTCAACTGTGCGAGATCGTGCGCGCGATGCACGAGCGCGGAATGGTGCACTGGGACCTGCGTACGCGGGACAACGTGCTGGCCACCGACGACGATCGCGTCTACGTGTTGGATCTGGCCAGCGCGATGTGGTTGCGCCCGGGGGGGCTCGCGCATCGACTGCTGTCCCCGTGGATGCAGCTGATCGATCGCTCGGCGCTGTTGAAGTGGAAGAACCTGCTCGCGGCGGGGCCCTACACGGATGAGGAGCAGGCGTTCGTCGATCGCTACCGTTTCTGGCGCTCGCTGTGGATCTTCAACCCCAAGCGGGGGAAGAAGAATCAGAAGGCGCCCGGCGAACGAGACGAGTCCGGCGCGAAGTAGCCGGTGCGCGTGACCACCTCGACGTTGCGCCCGGGCACCGTGACCTCCAGCTTGCGCCAGCGGCCGTCCTTTCGAGCGTCCTTCGAGATGTAGGCCAGCGAGTACTGGTGGCGCAGGTCGTCGGCCACCGCGGTGAACGCCTTCTTCAACTGGCCGGCGCGCGGCGAGATCAGCGTGCGACCGCCGGTGTTCTCCGCCAGCTTGAACAGCACCTGATCCAGCGTGACCCTGCGGTCGAAGTCCCACTGCTGTTCCAGCCGACGTCCGAGCCCGATGGCGAAGATCATCACCTCGCTGCGCAGGGCCTGGTCCAGCGCCTCGTCCAGTGTGTGCAGGCTGCCGGGCTCGAAGCCGTTGGCCGCCTCGTCCTTGCCGTCGGACAGCAGCACGAGCACACGCCGTCCGTCGAAGTCGCGCAGGTTGCGCGCCGCGCGCCAGACGGCGTCGTACAGCGCGGTGCCGCCCTGGGCCTCGGACTTCTGGATCGCGCCGGCGAGCCGTGTGCGATCCGAGGTCAGCTCCTGCGCGATCTGTACCGTGTCGTTGAACGTGACCAGCATGCCCTCGTCGTTGGGCTCGAGGATGCCGAGGAAGTTCAGCGCCGCCTGTTGCGCGCTGAGCAGGCGGCCGCCCTTGCTCATGCTGAGCGACGTGTCCAGCACGATCGCGATCCGTAGCGGCTTGCGCTCGGTCGAGAAGCGGCTGATCGACTGCTTGACGCCGTCCTCGAGGATGCTGAAGTCGGACTCTTCGAGGTTCGACACGTACACGCCCTTGCGATCGCGCACGACCGGGTAGAGCGACACCAGCCCGACCTCTTCGACCTGATTGATGCGCAGGGCGCTGGTGAAGATCAGCGCCGAGGACTCCTGTCCGTCCTCGAGGTGCAGCGTGGCGCGCAGACGATGACCGCGGGACCCGTCTCCGGCGTCCCACACCGCGGTCCAGGGCGGCGCGGTGAGCGTGACGAGTTCTTTGTTGTCGATCGTCAGGACCACGCGGTCGACCTTGTCCAGCGGCACGTTGATGCGCAGCTCGATCGCCCCCGGGCCGATCACCGTCGCCAGGTGGCGCGGCGCCGTGAACACCACGTCGTCATCGGCCGCCGGGATCGGAGCCGTCATTGCCAGAGCGGCGAGCAGCACGAGCGCTCCCGCAGAGATGCGGTGTCTTGCGGCCACTGGATCCTCCCGAGGCGTTCCATGGAATGATACCGGCCCGGGTGCGAAACCGCCCGACCCGGCGCGGGGATTTCTCCGCAAGGCGGGCGCGCATTGATGAATCGTCCGAGCTAGAATGGCGTCGTGGCCGAACAAACCAAGTTTCCCGCGGGCCGTAGCCCGCATCGAGTGTCCGCCGACGACCTGCGCTGGTGCTGCGATCCCGGGATCTTCCCGTTTCGCACCACCGACGATCTCGAGACGTGCCCGATCAACACGATCGGCCAGGATCGCGCCGAGGAGGCGCTGCGCCTCGGGCTGGCGGTGCGCAGCGATGGCTACAACATCTTCGCTGCGGGCGAGGTCGGCAGCGGCCGTTCCACCGTGGTCCGACGCATGCTGGCCGGTGTGCCGAGTTCGGCCGCGGGCCTGCACGACCTGGTCTACGTCCACAATTTCCAGGATCCGGAGAAGCCGCGGCACCTCGTCTTCGGGGCGGGCCAGGGCAAGGCGTTCCAGCTGACCGTCGACGAGTTGATCGAGGCGCTGGGCCGCGAGCTTCCCAAGCTGTTCGACTCCGAGGATTATCGCCGTCACCGGACGACGCTGCTCGAGAGCGCCGCCAAGAACCAGAAGGAGCAGCTCAAGGAGTTCGAGCGGCGGGTTCAGCAAGAGGGCTTCGCCCTGGTCCAGGTGCAGCTCGGCCCGATCACGCGTCCGCAGCTCGTGCCGGTCGTTGCCGGCAACCCCGTCGAGATGGACCAGCTCGAGTCTCTCGTCGAGCAGGATCAGTTCAAGCGCGAGGACCTCGAGGGGCTGCAGGAGAAGCTGACCGGCCTGCGCACCGAGATGGAATCCCTCGGCAAGTCGTTCCGCAACACCGACCGCGAGGTGCGGCGTCAACTGGCGCAGTTCGACCGCGAGCTGGCCAAGCCGCTCGTCGACGAGGCGCTGGCCGAGCTGCGCGAGCGCTTCGCCGCCGAGGGGCTCGAGGACTACCTGGAGGGGCTGCACGAGGATCTGCTGGTGAATCTGGCCGCCTTCCGCGAGGTCGCGGAGCCGGCCGCGGCCGAGGGCGCGGAGGCCGCGAGCCATGCCGAGACTCCGACGCGCATGGCGCGCTATCGGGTCAACGTCCTGGTCGGCCACGAGGAGAACGCGGGGCGCCCGATCATCTGGGAGACCGCGCCCAACTACCGCAATCTGTTCGGCACGGTCGAGCGCACGCGCACCCGTGAGGGGGACTGGGACACGGATCACACGCGGATTCGCGCGGGAAGCCTGCTGCGCGCCAACGGCGGGTTCCTCGTGCTCGATGCGCTCGACGTCCTGGTCGAGCCGGGTGTGTGGGCCGCGCTGAAACGCACGCTGCGCACGCAGCGGGCCGAGGTCCAGCTGTTCGACCCGATGCATCTGTTCGCGGGCCTCTCGCTGACGCCCGAGCCGTTCACGATCGACGTCAAGGTCGTGATGATCGGCACGCGGCACATTTACCGCCTGCTGTACGCCATGGATGAAGATTTCAAGAAGATCTTCAAGATCAAGGCCGAGTTGTCGATGAGCACGCCGCTCAGCGACCAGGAGCTGCAGAATTACGCCTGCTTCGTCTACAAGAAGGTCCAGGACGACAAACTGCGGCCGTTTCATCGCGATGCGGTCGCGGCGATCGTCGAGCACGGCGTGCGCCTGTCCGGCCACCACCAGAAGTTGACGACGCGCTTCACCGAGATCGCCGATCTCGTCCGCGAATCGGGGTTCTGGGCCTCGCAGGAGGAGGCCAAGAGCGTGCGTGTCGCGCACGTCGACCGCGCACTGGCCAAGAAGCGCTACCGCTTCGATCAGATCGAGGAGCTGCAGCTCGAGCACATCGCCGAGGGCATGGTGCTGCTCGATCTCGAGGGCAAGAAGGTGGGGCAGATCAACGGCCTCGCGGTGCTCGACCTCGGCGATCACGCGTTCGGCCAACCCTCGCGCATCACGGCGACGACCGCGATGGGCCGCGGCGGGCTGATCGACATCCAGCGCGAGGCGGAGATGGCGGGCCCGACCCACACGAAGGGCGTGCTGACGCTCTCCGGATTCCTGCGCGGGACGTTCGCACAGGACAAGCCGCTGACGCTGACCGCCAGCCTCTCGTTCGAGCAGAGCTACGGCATGCTCGACGGTGACTCGGCATCGTCGGCGGAGCTCTACGCGTTGCTGTCGAGCCTGTCCGGAGTTCCGATCACACAGGGCATCGCCGTCACGGGCTCGGTCAATCAGAAGGGCGAGGTCCAGCCGATCGGCGGCGTCAACGAGAAGGTCGAGGGTTTCTTCGAGTTGTGTCGGCGCCAGGGACTGAACGGCCGCCAGGGCGTGATGATCCCGACGCGCAACTTGCCCCAGCTGATGTTGCACAAGGACGTCGTCGCCGCCGTGCGCAAGCGCAAGTTCCACATCTGGACGGTGTGCACGATCCAGCAGGGCCTGAAGGTGCTGACCGGCACGGACGCCGGCGAGCGTCGTAAGGACGGCAGCTTCCCCGGGAAGAGCGTCTTCGGCCTGGCCGACGCCACGCTGAGTCGCCTCGCCGAGCAGGTCGGCCGCTTCGGACCCGCGGACGCCAGGCCTTGAAGCCACGCGAGCTTCCCGCCTGGCTCTGGCTGTGGGTCCCGGTGATCTTGCTGCCGATCCCGCTGATCGCGCTCGGCGGCCGAGACTGGTACCGGCCGACCTTCCTGGGCGAGCTGGGCATCATCGAGAACGTCACGTTCGTCGCGATCGTCGTCGGTATCGTCGCCGCCTTGCGCCTGCTCGTCGTCGTGCGGCCGAAGGACCCGAAGATCCTCGCCTTCGTCGTGTTGATGACGCTGGGCAGCATCTACTACGCGGGCGAGGAGATCAGCTGGGGCCAGCACTTCTTCGGCTTCGGCACGCCGGAGGGCTGGTCCGAGATCAACCGGCAGCAGGAGACCAACCTGCACAACACGTCGCCGCTGTTCGACAAGTTGCCGCGCCTGCTGTTCACCATCGCCGCGGCCGTCGGGGGCGTCATCATTCCGTTGAAGCGACGCAACGCTCCGCCCGCGCCCGCCGACTCGATCCACGTCGTCTGGCCGACGCTCGTCTGCACGCCGAGCGCGTTGTGCGCGCTGTTCGTCAGCTTCCCGTGGAAGGTCGGCAAGTGGCTGGGCTCGCCTCCTCCGATCGACGTGAAAGACACGGTCGGCGAGCTGAAGGAACTCTACCTCGGCCTGTTCCTCATGCTTTACCTCCTGTCTCTGTCGCGGCGTCTTTCCTCTCGGTCGTAGGGCCGGCGGGTCGCGTCCGTCTCGTCCCCGGATTCGATCCCGTTGGAGAGTGGTTGACGCGGAGTCACCCTCGGCGTACGGTTCGAGGGGAGGCGCACCATGAACGACGTGTCACGGTCAGCTCGGGTTGTCTCGATCTTCGCCGCGGGTCTCCTGTTTTGCACCGCGTTGCCGCTGTTCGCCGAGATCTCTTACGACGTACAGTGCATCATCGGTGACGAGGGTACCTGTGTGGGATTCAGGGATTTCGTGGAACCCACCGACGTGGCTGTCGATGCGTCCGGAAACGTGCTCGCCTGTGCGTTCGCTTCACGCACCGCGTTCAGGATCGGGGCCTACGGGTTGATAACGCAGATCTTTGACGAGATGGGTGCGCCACATCTCACGGCGATCGCCGCGGGCGCCGGCGGAGTCGTGTACGTGGGTGGACACTACCCGCTTTCCGACAGGGTTTACCGGGTCGACCCGAACGGGGACGTGGAGATCGTGATCTTCGCATGGGGCGGCGAAGGCATCCCTCTCGGCGGCCTGTCCGACCTCGCGGTGGACGGTACGGGGAACGTCTGGGCGGCCTCCAACGTAGCGATTCACAGAGTCGCTCCCGACGGGACGGTGACGTCGGAAGGCGATCAGTTCCATCCGTGCTTGCTGCCGTCGGGAGTCGCCGTGGATGACGAGAACACGGTCTACGTGAGCTGTCGCTCGAGCAGCCGTGCGTACAAGATGACCACCGACGGAACTGTCACACTGTTGATCGATGAGACCGGGGATCAGGCGGGCAACACGTTCGAGTGGGCCTCGAGTGTCGCGGTCGATCACCTCGGCAATGCCTACGTGACGGGGAGTATATCGGACAACGTGTTCCGGATCCGACCCGACGGGACCATCGACGAGATCCTCGACGGAGGCCCGGGCGGTACCTACGACCTCGAGGAACCCGAGCACCTGACGGTCGACATCGTGGGCAACGTCTATGTGACGGGTGCGTCGAGCAGCAACGCGTTCAGAATCGACACCGATGGAACCGTCACCGAGATCATCGACAGTACGGGCGACGGCGCAGGGCGTCCGTTGATGCGTGCGCTCGGTATCGCCGTCGACACGTCAGGCAACGTCTACGTCGCATCGAACGAGAACCACTTCGTCTTCAAGCTCAGCCCGTCGGTGATGGCGGGCCGCGTCCCTGACGGTGGGGCGTCTCCGGGTGTTCCGTTGATCGTGACTCGCCACGACGAGTCCTCGCTGCGCCTGACGTGGGGATCTTCGTGCGCCGCGACGGACACGAGCTACTCGGTGTACCGGGGCGATCTCGGCGACTTCTCGAGCCACACACCGCTGGTCTGCGACACCGGCGGGCTCGCCGAGGCCACGATCGCGACTCCCGCCGACAGTTCCTACTTCCTGGTCACGCCGAACAACTCCGACTACGAAGGTTCGCTCGGCAATCGAAGCGACGGGACGCAGCGCCCCGCCAGCACCGCACCGTGCCTGATCCGAGTGTACGGCGAGTGTCCCTGAGGCTTCGCTAGTAGGCCTTGGCGAAGTGAGCGCGCTTCGAGGACGGCTCGCCGCAGCGGACGCAGGAGCCGGACTCGTCCGGCTGATCGAAGGCCAGGCAGCGGATGGTGGCCTTGGTCTCTTCCTGGATGCGGGCCTCGCACTCGGCCTTGCCGCACCAGTGGGAGAGGAGGAAGCCGTCCGGTTTCTCGATGCGGCCGAGGAAGTCGTCCCAGGTGTCGACGTCGAACGTCGAGGCGTCGCGCCACTCGCGGGCCGTGGCGAGCATGCCGTCCTGGATGGACTGCAGCAGCTCCGGCACGCGCGCGGCGAGCTCGTCGCGGCCGACGAAGGTCTTGTTGCGGTCGATGCGCGAGACGCAGACGACGGAGTTCTTCTCGAGGTCCTTCGGCCCGAGCTCGACGCGTAGCGGAACACCTTGTAGCTCCCACTCGTGGAACTTGAAGCCCGGGTTGACGTTGTCGCGGTCGTCGAGCTTGACGCGTACGCCGGCGTCCGTGAGCTCCTTGGTGACCGCGGCTGCGGCCTCGAGGATGTCCTGGCGCGGGTCCTTGCCTTTCCAGATCGGGACGACGACGACCTGCAGCGGCGCGAGGCGCGGCGGCAGGACGAGGCCGTTGTCGTCGCTGTGGGTCATGATCAGCGCACCGACGAGGCGCGTCGAGACGCCCCACGAGGTGTTCCAGGCGTGTTCCCATTCGCCGTTCTCGTTCTGGTACTTGAGGTCGAAGGCCTTGGCGAAGTTCTGACCGAGGTTGTGCGAGGTGCCGGCCTGCAGGGCACGCCTGTCCTGCATCAGCGCCTCGATGCACAGCGTGTGCTTGGCGCCGGCGAACTTCTCGCTCTCGGACTTGACGCCGCAGACGACCGGGACGGCCATGTGCTCTTCGGCGAACGTCGCATAGACCTGTAGCATGCGCTGCGTCTCTTCCTCGGCCTCGTCGTACGTGGCGTGCGCGGTGTGCCCCTCCTGCCACAGGAACTCCATCGTGCGCAGGAACAGGCGCGTGCGCATCTCCCAGCGCACGACGTTGGCCCACTGGTTGATCAGCAGCGGCAGGTCGCGGTGGGACTGGACCCACTTGGCGAACATGGAGTAGATGATCGTCTCGGAGGTCGGTCGGATGACGAGCTCTTCCTCGAGCGCGCTCTCCGGATCCGGGATCAGCGTCGTCTTGCCGTCGACCTCGGTGGCCTTCAGCCGCGAGTGGGTGACGATGGCGCATTCCTTCGCGAAGCCGTCGACGTGCTCGGCCTCCTTGGCCAGGAACGACTTCGGGATGAACAGCGGGAAGTAGGCGTTCTGGTGCCCCGTCGCCTTGAACATCCCGTCGAGCACCTGCTGCATGTTCTCCCACAGGGCGTAGCCGTGGGGCCGGATGACCATGCACCCGCGCACCGGCGAGTAGTCCGCCAGCTTGCCCTGGGTGACGAGATCGGTGTACCAGCGGGAGTAGTCCTCGCCGCGCGGAGTGATCAGCTTGGCCATGTCGGTCCTTCCACGTCGGGAACGGCAAAGCCGGCATTATAGCCGCTCGGCGTCTCCGGTCATGGGCACGAAGCGCACGGGCGTCACGCTGCGGCTCTCGCTGCCGTCGGCCGTCCGCGTGACGACGATCAGCTCCTGGCCGATCGAGCCCACGGGGATCACCAGGCGGCCGCCGTCGGCCAGCTGCTCGACCAGCGCCGGGGGGATGCGCTGCGGGGCCGCGGTGACGAGGATCCCGTCGAACGGTGCCGCCTCGGGCCAACCGTCGGTCCCGTCCACCTCGCGCGTCTCCACGTTGTCGCAGCCCAGCCGCTCGAGGCGCCGCGCGGCGTCGCGCGCCAGGCCGGGCACGATCTCGACGCTGTACACCCGGGCCACGCAACGCGACAGGACCGCCGTCTGATAGCCGGAGCCGGTGCCGATCTCGAGGACGCGCATCGCCGCCGTCGGGTTCAACAGCTCGGTCATGAGGGCCACGATGTAGGGCTGCGAGATCGTCTGGCCGTGGCCGATGGCGAGCGGACCGTCGACGTGGGCCTGGCGGCGGGCGGTCGGCGGAACGAACGCGTGGCGCGGAACGTCGCGCATCGCCGCCAGCACGCCCGCGTTTCGTACCCCACGGGCCTCGATCTGGCGCCGCACCATCTCGGCTCGCGCGGCCGCGTAGCGTTCGCTGTCGACTTCGCCGGGCGCACTCATGAAGTGTCCAGGCTAGGAGTCGATCCGAGCCGGTGTCAACCGCTAAATGGGCCCTCGACTTGTCTGCGCCGGGAGCCGCTGCCAAGATGGGGCGATGGGCGTGCCGCGAAGAACCCCCACGATCGTGGGCCTGTGCTTTCTCGTGTGCGTGGCCTCGCTGTCGTGCGATCCGGGCCGGAGGACGGCGCAGGAGGCGATCCTGCCGTATCTCGAGGCGGTGCAGGCGGAGGATCTCGACCGGCTGTTCTGCCTGTCGGCGGGGGCGGCGACCTCGGGCGAGCTGGGGGCGGACCCGGAGGCGCGTCGCGCCGGCTTCGAGGCCTGGGCCGCAGCGCACTACGAGCTGTACCTCGAGGGGCGGGACGCCGGCTTCATCGCGCTGGAGGACAGCGGCATTCTGGCGACGAAGCTGTTCTCGCTGGGCCGCGGGACGTTCTACACGCTGGGGCTGACCGAGCAGGCGGGCGAGGGCGGCCTGCGCATTCCGATGCACCTGCGGTTCGGCTACTCGCAGGTGGACTTGTCCCGTCTCCCGCCCGGAACCACCTTCTACTTCAGCGGCTCTCCGCCGGGGAGCGTGTTGCCGTTGCAGGTCCCGCACGGGGCCGGGGAGTTCAGCCTCGACGTGCTCGAACGCTTGACACTCGAGTGGTCGTTGGTCGAGTCTGCTCCGGCGGGTGACTGCCCCGCGGGCTGGGCGGTCGCCGCGGTGGACGTCGTCGAGGGGTCGGCGGAGACGGTCGAAGTGACCTGGATGTTCTGATGCGCCATTCGTTGCGATACAAGATGGGTCTCGCGCTCGGCGGAGGAGCCGCACGCGGGATGGCGCATGTCGGCGTACTGCGCGTGTTCCATCGCGAGCAGATTCCCATCGACCTGATCGCCGGCACGAGCATGGGCGCGATCATCGGAGCGGCTTACGCCGCGTTCCGCGACCCGGACACGCTGGAACAGCAGGTGCGCAACGTGCTGACCAGCGAGGAGTTCAAGAAGAACCGCCTGTCGTTCCTCAAGGAGACGAAGGAGCAGCGCGGAGGTGTGCTGTTCTCGGTCACCAACCTGATCCGCAAGGGGATCTTCTTCGGCGTCTCGAACCTGCGCCCGTCGTTCCTGTCGGCCGAGCACTTCGCCGACAGTCTCGAGGCGATCGTGCCCGAGGTCGAGATGGACGCGCTGGGCGTGCCGTTCGGCGCCGTCGCGCTGGACATCGAGTCCGGCAACGAGGTGCTGATCCGCTCCGGCAACCTGCGCCGGGCCGTCGCGGCGAGCTCGGCGATTCCCGGAATCCTGCCCCCGGTCCAGACCAACGACAAGACGCTGATCGACGGCGGCTGGGTGGACAAGATCCCGGTCCTGCCGGCGTTCCTGATGGGGGCCGACGCGGTGATCGCGGTGGACATCTGCGCCGACCTCGAGGACACGCGCGAGTTCACCCGCGGTGTGGACATCATGCTGCGCGCCAACGCGATCAAGGACGCCACGCTGGTCGCCTTCCAGCGCCGGATGGCCGACGTGGTCGTCTCGCCCGCGGTGGGCGACGTGCACTGGGCCGATTTCGGGGCGTTCGAGCGCTGCATCAAGGCCGGCGAGGAGGCCGCCGAGGCGATCTTGCCGCGCGTCCGCGAGCTGATGCGCCACGAGCGGCTGCTGTCGATCGTGCGCCCGGGCAGCGGCCGGCGCCTGGCCGACCTGCACCTCCAGACCGCCGGGCACGAGATCAAGATCATCTGAAGATTCGCGCCGCGCGCCGGCCCGATTGGCCGCCCGGGGCCCCGGGACGTTAGACTCGGTGTGGCATGGCGCGCGAACACGTTCATCTGATCGGCATCGGCGGCACGGGAATGACCGCGCTGGCCGGCCTGCTCCACGAGAGCGGCTGCCGCGTCACGGGGTCCGACGGGGCGCTCTACCCGCCGACCTCGACGCTGCTCGAGACCATGGGGCTCGAGGTTCGCGAGGGCTTCGACCCGCAGAACGTCGACCCGCATCCGGATCTCATCGTCGTGGGCAACGCGATCGCCCGCGGCAACCCCGAGCTGGAAGCCGTTCTCGACCTCGACATGGAGTACACGTCCATGCCGCGGCTGCTGGCGCGGCGCTTTCTCCGGACGCGGCATTCGATCGTCGTCGCCGGCACGCACGGCAAGACGACGACCGCGTCGATGCTGGCCTGCGTGCTGGATCATGCGGGGCGCGACCCCGGGTTCCTGATCGGCGGATCTCCGCTCAACTTCGAGCTGCCGTACCGCGTGGGGAGCGGCCCGGCCTTCGTCATCGAGGGCGACGAGTACGACACGGCCTTCTTCGACAAGGGGCCGAAGTTCATGCACTACCGGCCGGACACCGCGCTGATCGGGACGGTCGAGTTCGACCACGCCGACATCTATCGCGACCTCGATCAGGTCAAGCAGGCGTTCAAGCGCCTGGTCCTGCTCGTCCCGGGACGCGGCCTGATCGTGCGGCACGAGGAGAGCTCGATCACGCGCGAGGTGACGGCGGACGCGCTGTGTCGGGTCGAGGGCTACGGCAGTGACGCCGGCATCTGGCGCGCCGACGAGATCGAAGAGACCGCCGAGGGCACGACCTTCCGCGTGACGCGCGACGGCGAGACGCTGTTCTCGACGCGCCTCGTGCTCTCCGGGATGCACAACGTGCGCAACGCGCTCGCGGTGACCGCCGCCGCGCACGAGCAGGGTCTGTCCGGCGACGAGATCGGGGCGGGCCTCGCCGCGTTTCGTGGCGTGCGCCGCCGGCTCGAGCTGCGCGGGGTCGCCGACGACGTCCGCGTGTTCGACGACTTCGCGCATCACCCGACGGCGATCCGCGAGACGCTGACCGCGGTGCGCAGGCGCTTCGATGGCCGCGACGTGTGGGCCGTGTTCGAGCCGCGCTCGTGGTCGATGCGACGCAACATCTTCCAGGACCGCCTGCCCGAGGCGTTCGAGGCGGCGGACCGCACCGTGGTGGCCGGCGTCTACGCCGCGGACGCGATCCCGGACGGCGAGCGGCTCGATCCCGAGCGCCTCGTGGCCGACGTGGCCGGACTCGGCAGCCGGGCGGTGCACCTGCCGGACGTCGAGGCGATCCTCGACCACCTGCGCGAGCAGGTGGACCCGGGAGCGGTCGTGGTCGTGATGTCCAACGGCGGCTTCGAGGGGCTGCACGGCCGGTTGCTGGAGGCGCTCGAGGGCCGCGCCGCATCGCGCGCCCAGGGCAGCTCGCCGGTGGCCTGAGGCCGTGTCGCGCAAGAGACTGTGGGTCGTCGACCCGTCCAAGTTCAACCCCGAGGATCAAGGCGTCGACGAGATCCTGCGCGACTGGCCCGGTGAGTCGCGCGTGCTGCGCCCGGTCCTCGAACCGGGCAGTGGCCCGGACGCGACGACCGATCACGAGACCGACGGCATCGTCGTGATGGGATCGGCGTGCTCGGTCTACGACGACGAGTCGTGGATCGCGCCGCTGTCCGACTGGCTGGCGCCCGTGATCTCCGGCGAGGTGCGTGTGCCGCTGCTGGGCATCTGCTTCGGCCATCAGCTGCTGGCGCACCTGGGCGGAGCGCCGGTCGGCTTCCTGGCCGAGGATCGCGCCAAGACCGTCGGCGTCGAGCAGTCCCGCCTCGAGGGCGGGCGGCTGTTGCCCGGGGCCCACGACCTGCGCGTCGTCGTGAGCCACCGCGAAGAGGTCAAGGAGCTTCCCGCGGGGTATCGCGTCACCGCGCACCGCGGCCCGGTCGAGATCGACGGGCTGGAGCACGAGCGGCTGCCGCTGTTCTCGTTCCAGTTTCATCCCGAGGCGCGCGACGAGTTCGCCGAGCGGAACGGGATCGCCGCTTCCGAGATCGACTCGAGGTTGCGGGAGGAATCGGAGCGGGTGCTCGCTGCTTTTCGGCGGTTGGTTCTTTCCTGATTCCTTGACCGGGGGCTTCTGCCCCCGGACCCCCGCTACCGCACTCCACGACGGCCGCAGACGGCCATCGTTCCGTTTGGTCCTGGTCTTCCCGGATC
>JAAELQ010000134.1 GCA_024226515.1 bacterium | reverse complement strand
GACGCCAACAGCCCGTCCTGGCAGCTGATCACCACCATCGACCTGACCTCGGGCGGCACCCAGACCCTGTCGGCGCAGTACACCCTGCCCGCCGGCGCCCTGCAGGCGGTGCGCGCCAACTTCCGCTACAACGGCTCGGCCAGCCCGTGCTCGGGCGGCAGCTACGACGACCACGACGACCTGGTGTTCGCGGTCGGCGCGGTGGCTCAGTGCACCGTCGACGCGGACTGCGACGACGGTGACTACTGCAACGGTGACGAGACCTGCAACGCCGGCACCTGCGAGTCGGGCACCGCGCCGAGCTGCGACGACGGGGCGTTCTGCAACGGCACCGAGACCTGCAACGAGGCCACCGACAGTTGCGACAACGGCACCGCGCCGAATTGCGACGACAGCGTCGGCTGCACCGTCGACTCGTGCAACGAGGGCACCGACTCGTGCGACAACGTGGCCACCGACTCGTTGTGCGACAACGGCCAGTTCTGCGACGGCGCCGAGACCTGCGACGCGG
>JAAELQ010000133.1 GCA_024226515.1 bacterium | reverse complement strand
CTGGGAGCCGCGGCGCGGGAGGCCGCCCGCCGGCGCCGGCTGGCGGAGCTCGACCTGCGGCTGGCCGAGCAGGAGGCACGGATCGCCGAGCTCGAGGCCGGGGATCGCGCCCTCGGCGGCCAACTCGAGCGGCTGGCGACGGAAGCGCGAGACGCGCCGGCGGCGACGGAGCTGGAACGGCGTCGCCACGCGGCTGCCGCGGCCGCTGCCGATCTCGGCCGCCGGCGCAGCGAGCTGATCGAGTCCGAAGGCGGCGTCGCAACCGCCCGCCGGCGGCGCGACGAAGCCGGACATCGACTCGAGATTCGAGCCGCCGAGCTGCGGCTCGCCGCCTGGAGCTCCGACCTCGAGACCTTCCGCGACCTGGTGCGCGACTACCAGGTGCTATTCGAGGACCTGGCCCGCGCGCACGTCGCCGCCGAGCGCGCCGCCTCGGCCGCGGAACGGGCGCGGAGCCGCGCCGCCGAGACCCGCGAGCGCCATGCCGAGGCGACCCGCCGGGCCGACCGCAGCCGCCGCCAAGCGCGCTCAGCGCGAGCCGAGGTCGAAGCCCTGCAGGCGACCGTCGGCGTCGAAGCACGCGAGATTGTCGAGCGTCATCGCCAGGCCATAGACCGCCGCGATCAGCTCGAGGTGTCGCTCGAAGAGCTTCAGGACCAGGTCATCGAGCTTCGCGAGCGACGGGCGGTGGTCGACGAGCGGCGCCGGCACCAGGACGCGGAGCTCGCCGAGCTCGACCAGAAACGCCGCCAGGCCTCCGAGCGTCTCCAGCGCCTGGTCGATCTCGGTTTCCTCGACCTGGTGCTCACGGACCTGTCCGAGGGGGCAGCCGAAGGCGCCTGGACCTTGAGCCGCGCCCTGCAGGTCGCCCGGGCGATCGCCAAACAGACCTCGGACGTCGACCTCTCACCGGCGGCTGCGGACCGG
>JAAELQ010000132.1 GCA_024226515.1 bacterium | reverse complement strand
TCCGATTTCGTCTTTTTTGCACTTTTCGACCTCAGAGCGACTTGATAGGTGTGTTTGCGCTCAGAAATGGATTCTCCGCCCCAAAACGCCATCCATCGACGGCTGCGGTACTCCTCACCTGGTATACGGTAGGTGTGGTATCGCCACGAAATCACGAAAAATTGTCGTTTCGGGTTGGGAGAACGTGGAAATATACATTTTCGAGGGCGCTGATTATGAATCCGGCATCTTCGAATTTGCATAATGTGTGCTAGGTATACTGTAGGTATACGGTAGGTGTGGTCTCGCCACTAAATCACGAAAAATAGTCATTTCTGGTTAGGAGAACGTGGAAATATACATTTTCGAGGGTGCTGATTATGAATTCGGCATTTTCAAATTTGCATAATGTGTGCTAGGTATACTGTAGGTATATTTGTTTGTACAAAAACTCCATTGGAGGAGTACCACTGCCATCGACAGATGGCATAAATCTAGTTCAGCCGAATGACAAATAAAAATGTTTTCATTTCAACGACAAATTGTGATGCATGAAGTGGCG
>JAAELQ010000131.1 GCA_024226515.1 bacterium | reverse complement strand
TTTCGACAATATCAACAAGCTGATCGGCGGCCCCGGTAGCACGCTGGTCGGCCCGGACGCCGATACGGTCTGGGACGTCACGGGCCCCGACGCGGGCACGATTACCTCGGGCGGGCTGAGCATGGACTTTGAAGGCTTCGGTAGCCTGACCGGCCAGTCGCACGACGACACGTTCGTGATGCACGACGGTGGTTCGCTCAGCGGCCAGGTGGACGGCGGTGGCGGTGCCGGTACCGACACGCTCGATTACTCCAACTACACGACGGACGTGACTGTGAACCTGTCCTCCGGGGCTGCCGAAAACATCGGCGGCCTCGCGGCAGGCACAGGTTCCGACGTGGGCAGCAGTATCGAGAACGTGTTCGGCGGCAGCGGCAATGACACGATCACCGGCGACGGGGATGCCAATATCCTCCGCGACGGCCCGGGCAGCGACGTGATGTCCGGCGGCGACGGCGACGACATCTTCCAGTTGCAGCCCGACCCGGCCGGCACATCGCACGACTACCTGATGGACGCCAGTGACAGCGGCGGGGATTGGGTCGACTTCTCGCAAGTGGACTCGGCGATTCCGGGCGTCACGATGGATATGGACATTGTCGGCTGGGACGCCGACGGACTGGTCGACGTGAACGATCCGGCGTCGGTCGACGAGGACGCACCGCAAGACGTGTACAACGGCAGCCTGGTATCGCTGCTGGGTGTGGGTCCGGAACAAGAGCCTCCGGCGGACAGCCCCTTCGAGAACGTGCTGGGCAGCCCGGGCGACGACACGCTGCTGATCGATCCGGGCGACGACATCCGCATCGTGGACGGCGGTGGCGGGAACGACACGCCGCTGTTGTTCGACGCGGGCGGCAGCGCGACCATCGACACGGGCGATTCGATCACGGCCCTGGGGATCGGTTCGGTCGTGTACCGCAACATCATCATCGACCCGATCCACGTGGGATCGCGGATCATCGACGACGGCGACGTGGGCTTCAATACCATCGGTGGTTGGGGCCATTCGTCTTCGGAAGGCTACGAAGGCGATGAGCGTTTTGCGGGCGCCGGCGACGGCAGCCAGGTGGCGACCTGGACCTTTAACGGCGCGTCGCCCGGTTGGTACCGGGTGTCGGTCACCTGGCAGGCGGGCGGCAACCGCACGCGAGACGCCCTGTTCAACGTGCTCGACGGCACCACGGATGCCAACTCGGCTACGTACCCGACGGCGTTGAATCCGGCGGACGAGGCGCCCATCAAGCAGAAGGTGTCGCCGCTGGGGTTCCGCGACGAGGGGACCATGTGGCAGGATCTGACCGACGACAACGGCCAGAGCCTGTACTTCGAAATCACGGGCCACACGCTGACGGTCGAACTGACGAACCTGATCGAGAGCGGCTACGTGATGGCCGACGGCGTTCGTATCGAGCGGGTGTCGAATCCCGGGCTTGGCGAGTCCGAGATCCAGGTG
>JAAELQ010000130.1 GCA_024226515.1 bacterium | reverse complement strand
GCCAATCGAGGGCGGCGTCATGCCTCGCGCCGATCCCATGGTCGCAATCGCCGAGTAAATTGGCTCTACGCACGCTTACCGGAAGGACACGATCCGATCGGTCCGGAGCGTCTGACCGCCGGCCCCAGGGCATGCCGGTCCACGAGACGCGCCCAGGAGACCGACGGAGGGCTTCTCCCCCGTCTCCACCGCCACGGATCGCAGGCGCGGGCACCAGCCTTCCGACCGTCGAGATCGCTCCCTTGCGCGCCCTAGGTGAATTCTGCTTCTGCTTCCGCAGTCCGATCCGCTGCTCGCGCCGACGATCGGTCCTTCTGGGCACCACCAGCACGCCCTTGCGCAGCCGGTCCACGAAACGCGCCCGCGAGGCCGGCCGGAGGGCTTCTCCCCCGTCTCAACCGCCACGGACCGCAGACGCGGGCACCAGCCTTGCGACCGTCGAGATCGCTCCCCTGCGCGCCCTAGGTGAATTCTGCTTCTGCTTCCGGAGTCCGATCCGCGGCTCGCGCCGTCTGCGGTCCGTGGCGGGTTGGGCTCTTAGAAGTGTAGGGGTTGAGTCATCCGTCCTCCTTGGCGCTCTGGGCGAGAGCCTTCTTGCGCCGAATCGACTCGCCCTTGAGCGCGAGTCGATAGGCGTTGTGGACGAGGCGGTCAAGGATCGCGTCGGCCAGGGTTGGATGATCGATCGCCTCGTACCAGGCGTCGACCGG
>JAAELQ010000129.1 GCA_024226515.1 bacterium | reverse complement strand
TGCCGCCTGGTCCGGAGTCGATCGGCGTCGAGTCGGCCGCGGTGTTGTCCGAGGCGTTGAGATCGGGGCCGGAGGCGCCGTCATCGGTGGCGGTGGCGGAATTGGAGATCTGACTGACGCCGCTGGCGAGCGGATCGTCGACCACGAAAGCCAGGGTGAATGACTGCGCCGGGTCGCCCGCGCCGAGGGCGCCCACGGCCAACGTGCAGTTCGACGCGTCGCAGGACCAGCCCGGATCGCTCGCCGAGCCATCAAAGGACGCGTGGCTCGGGATGGCGTCGGTGAGCTCGACGCCGGTGGCGTCCTGGTTGCCGGTGTTGGCGATCGTCAAGCTGTAGGCGATCAGACCGCCTGCGCCGACGGTCGCGCCGCCGTCGTCTTTGGTGAGCACCAGGTCCGGCCCGGTGCCGCCGGGACCGGAGTCGATCGGTGTCGAGTCGGCCGCGGTGTTGTCCGCGGCGTTGAGGTCGGGACCGGAGGCTCCGTCGTCGGTAGCGGTGGCGGAGTTGGAGATCTGACTGACGCCGCTGGCCAACGGATCGTCGACCACGAAAGCCAGGGTGAAGGACCGCGGCG
>JAAELQ010000128.1 GCA_024226515.1 bacterium | reverse complement strand
GTTCGACGAGTTCTTGACCAACGACGCGATCTTCGCCTCGAGTTCGGCGATCCGTTTCCGCAGCGCCGCGTTCTCATCTTCCAACTGCTTGAGTCGAACATCCTTGTCCATGGCCCGCGTTGTAACGCGATTCAGGCAAAAGCGCAAACCACTACATCTTGTGGTCTGTTGACCCGTGAACGGTTACGGATCCTGAGCGCGCGCTCGCGGAGTTCGACGCCGCCATGGAGATCGCCGACGCCCTCAGGCTCCGCTTCCCCGGCGACCCCGACGTGATGCGACTCGCCGGCACGGCCACCAAGAGCGTCGGCGACATTCACGTGAAGCTGAAGGACCTCGACGCTGCGCTGGACGCGTACGGTCGCGCCAACGAGATCTTCAAGGAACGCGCGGCGAGCCTGCCCGGGGACGCGCAGGCGCAGCGCGACTGGACGACCTCGCTCATCGCCAGCGGCTACGCGCTCGACCGCCAGGGCCTGACTGAGCGGGCGCTGGAGCTGTTCCGGGTAGCCGAGGAGATCCGGCTCGACGCGCGGGACCGCGCGCCGAACGCGCGCACCCGCCGCGATCTGCTCAACGCCCGGTACCGGATCGGCTGGGCGCACTACAAGCTCGACGAGCCGGAGCGCGCTCTCGCCGTGTTCGAGGATCTCCTCGTCGAGGCGCGGGCGCTCCGCGCGGCGGACCCCGACGATCGCCGCGCCGACGATGATCTCGAGAAGGTGCTCGCCGGCCTCGCGGACTTCGCCGAGGCGAGCGGCAGCGACCACCGCGCCGTCGAGGCCCTGCTCGAGCAACGCGCGCTTCTGGAGGAGGTCGTGGAGGCGAACCCGACCGATCTCGACACACACAAGGCGATCCAGAGACTCGACGAGCGCATCGCGGCGCTCGAGGCAGACGAGGTGCCCTGATGCGAAGCGTGATGCGCACGAAGAACGCGGTGGGGGCGGCGCTCGTGGCCGCGTGCGTAGTGATCCAACCCGTCACCGGCCAGCCGCACAGCGTCCAGGTCGCCAAGGTCTGCTACTCCCCGCGGCTGGTTGGTGAGATCCTGGAATGTCGCGTCGAGGTGACTCATGCCGATTCGATGGGTGATACCTGGATGATCCACGACATCTGGGACGTCGTGAATCCAGGCCCCAACCAGACGATCGTCGAACTCACGATCATCGACGTGGAGGGGAACACCACAGCGCAGATCGGGAGCACGTTGCCAGTCCTCATTGGTCCTTCCTTCAGCACGGCGCTCGGGTTGCCCGGCGAGGACGAGCCTGGCCGTGTCATCTTCCTTCAGAGTTCGTACGTCATCTCGGAACTCGATCCGAGTCCCCTCATCGATCGAGTACACGTCCTGGTCCAGGATCTCTGCGACGACCCAAACACACTCGGCTGCAACCCGCTCATCATCGAGCGGCAGACGACCGCCGCGACGATCGTCCTCCCCGACTGCAACGCCAACGGCGTGAACGACGCGACGGACATCGCGCAGGGGACGAGCAGCGACGTGGACATGGACGGCATCCCCGACGACTGCCAGGACTGCAACGACAACGGCGTCCTCGACTCGATCGACATTGCCAACGAGACCAGCGAGGACTGCAACCTCG
>JAAELQ010000127.1 GCA_024226515.1 bacterium | reverse complement strand
TGGCCGTCTTGTTGCCGCTCGCGGCGCTCGGGTTGCGGTTGGTTTAGGTTTCTTGTCTCGAGAGGACCTCCGGGGGCAGCCCCCCGGGGGTCCTTCCGTCGCAACAAGAGAAGCGCCCCTAGCCGGGCTCGACACCCAGCCGCCGAAGCGCGGCGCGCGGCTCGGGGTAACCCGGGTCGAGATGCGTCGCGCGCAGCAGGTCCTCGATCGCGCCGCGGCGGTCGGCCTGCCGCAGGCGGAAGATCCCGCGCTCGTAGAACGTACCGGCGTTGGCGAAGCCGCTGTCGACGGCCAGGTCGTGCTGCCGCCCCGCGTCGGCCGTCGCGCCGAGCTTGTCGTAGGCCCAGGCGAGGCGGGTGCGGGTCTGCGCCACGCGCGGCCCGGGCAACTCCTGTTCCAGCGCGCGCGTGTAGAACTCGGCCGCCGCCGCGTGGTCGCCCTTCTTGTACGAGACCCAGCCGGCCTGATCGAGCGCCAGGCCGTCGCGGGAACGCTCTCCCGTGCTCGACGAGAGGACGTCCAGCGCCTCGTCGAGCCGCCCCTCGGTCGAGAGCACGGCGGCCAGGCGCAAGGTCTCGCGCGGGGAGGGGTGGGACAGCAGGGCCGTGCCGACGCAGGTGGCGACGGCGGCAGCGCCGATCAGCGCCGGGATCCGCCGCCGGCCGGCTCGCCAGGCGCGCGCCGCCTCGACGAGCCAGTAGCCCGCGAACGGGGTCAGGAAGAACAGGAGCGGCAACCTCAGCCGCGTACTGACGAAGAACAGGAGCAGCACGACGACGTGTAAGAAGACCAGTGCCGCCGGCACCCACGCCGTGTCGCGTATGGTGCGCCACGCCAGCGCCCCGCCGGCGAACGCGAGCAGCCACAGCGCCCACGGCGCGACGAACGCCAGGTACAGGGCCGAGACGTAGCGCTGCCGCGTGAGCGGAAACGAGTACATGTCGGTGGGATCTCCGGGGTGGAGGATCCGCGCCAGTTTGCGGCCTTCCAGCATCAGCCACTCGCCCGGTGCCTCGACGATCTCTCCGACCGCCCGGTCGCGCCAGTAGCGTGAGACGCCGGACGCGCGCAAGCGACGGCCCGACTCCTCCTCGGCGATGCGCTGTGCCAGGGCGCGCTGGGAGAACAGGTCGCCGGCCTGTCCGTGTAGCGGGTTGTGGCCGCCGTCGCCGCCGCGTTGGTTACCGATGAACAAGTTCTCTCCGCCGGCGGAGGCGATCAGCACCGCGTCGCCGGCCCGCGCGTTGTGCAGCGTGACCGGCAAGACGACGAGCGCGGCCGCGGCCAGCAAGAGGCCGACGCGCACGACGCGGCGAGAGTCGCGCAGCCACAGCGCGAGCGCGGCCACGGGAACGAACAGCAGCAACTCGGCGCGCGCGACGCAGGCCAGGCCGCAACACGCGCCCGCGAGCGCGGCCCAGCGGCGTCCGTCGCGCTCGAGCGCTGCGCCGAGCGCCACGAGGGCCGCGGCCTGGGTCGCGAGGGCCAGCGGGACCGGCAGCAGGCGCACGGCGTGCAACACCAGCGGGCCGTGCAGCAGGGCCAGCGCGGCCGCGGCGAGGCCGTGTCGCGTCGATCCGAAGTACGAGCGGCCGAGCGGCACGAGCAGGGCGATCGCGAGCGAGACGAGCAGCAACTGCAGCGCGACGGCGAGCGCCGCGCGCCCGTCGGCGCCCGTCGCGCGGTACAGCGAGCCGAGCAGCAGGGGAAAACCGGGCGACTGGTGAAATACCGGCTCGGCCGCGACGCCGCCCTCGGCGATGCGCTCGGCCCAGCGGTGGTAGGACTGGGCGTCCGAGATGTATGTGCTCGAGAACGGATCCGACCGCTGCTGCCACGCGACGATCGTGAGAAAGCCGAGCGAGACCGCGAAGGCCAGCAGCGTGGCGCGGAGCGTTCTGGTCCCGGCCGACACCCGCGTCAGGAAGCCTCGTCGTCGAGCAACGCCTCCAGCGAGTCGATGCAGTGGCGGACCCGGTCGAATGCAGCGCCGTACGGCTCGGCACTCTCCAGGTCGACCCCCGCGTCGCGCAGGAGGTTCAGCGGGTGATTCGATCCGCCGGAGCGCAGGAAGCCCAGGTAGCGTTCCTGCGCGCCGTCCGCACCCTCGAGGATGCGCGAGGCGAGCGCCGTTGCGGCCACGATACCGGTGGCGTACTGGTAGACATAGAAGTTGAAGTAGAAGTGGGGGATCGCCGCCCACTCCACCGCGTACTCCTCGCCGATGTGGACCACACCCTCGTCGTGTCCGTGGTACGCGCGCAGCAGCTCGAGGTAGACCTCGTTCAGCTTCTCGCCGGTCAGGACCACTCCGTCCTCGGCCAGCTCGTGGATCGCGAGCTCGAACTCCGCGAACATCGTCTGGCGAAACAACGTCCCGCGCATTCCGTCGAGGTAGGTCCCCAGCAGGTACAGTCGCTCGTCGTCGCCGGTCGCCTGTTGCAGCACGTGCCGCGACAGCAGCGCCTCGTTCAGCGTCGATGCGACCTCGGCGACGAAGATCGAGTAGTCGGCGCGCGCGTAGGGCTGCGTGCGGTTGCTGAAGAACGAGTGCATGGCGTGGCCCATCTCGTGGGCCAGCGTCGAGACGCTCTCGTACTCTCCGGTGTAGTTGAGCAGAACGTAGGGGTGGACGTCGTAGGCCCAGCCCGTGGCGTAGGCCCCGGAGCGCTTGCCGGGCGACGGGTGCCAGTCGATCCAGCGCTCGTCGAACGCGCGGTCCAGCTCGCGGGCGTATTCCGCGCCGATCGGTGTCGCCGACGCGCCGACGATCCGGCGCGCCTCGTCCGTGTTGTAGCGGATCGGCGGCGCCTCGCTGAGCGGGCAGTACAGGTCGGAGTACTCCAGGCGCTCGACGCGCAGCGTCTTCGCGCGGGCACGGAAGTAGCGGTGCATCAACGGGAGGCTTTCGCGCACCTGTCGGATCAGGTTGCGGTAGACCGCGGTGGGGACGTTGTCGTCGTCCAGCGCGGCCGCCAGGCACGAGTCGTAGTCGCGCACACGAGCGCGGAACATGTGCGTCTTGACCGCGGCGTAGAGGTTGTGGCCCAGCGAGTCCTTGAACCGGCTGTACGCGCCGAAGAAGGCCGGAAACACGACCTGGCGCGTCTCGCGCTCCTGGCTCGCCCGGCAGCGATGGAACTCCACCGGCGTCAGCGTCACCGTCTGTCCGTCCGGTAGCTCCACGTCGGGCCGCGGGAGATCGACGTTCTGCAGGATCTGGAACAGCGAAGAAGGCGACCGTGTGAGCAGGCTGGACTGAGCGAGGATGCTCTCCTCCGCCGGACCCAGCACGTGTTCGCGCTGACGCATCAGATCGCGCAGGTAGAACGCGTGCGGCTCGAGCCGCGGCTCTTCGGCGAGGTAGCTCTCGACCTGCGCCGGGTCGAGCGCGAGAATCTCGGGACGCATATACGCCAGGAGACCGGAGATCTCCGTCGCCAGCAATTCGACTTCCTGGCGCATGGCCTGGTGCGCCGCGACGCGAGTGTCGGCGTCCGAGCGCAGCGACGCGTAGCACCGGAGCCGCGCGAACGCCTTGTACGTGTCGAGGGTCGATTCCAGAGCGTCGGCGAGAGACGAGGCCGACTCCCCGAGTCTTCCGTGGTAACGGTCGAGTTCGGGAAGCTGCTGCGCGAGGTTCCGCTTGGCGGCCTCGAACGCCCCGTCGTCCTCGAACAGGTCCGACAGGTTCCAGGTTTCCTCAATCGGCACCGTGGCGGTTTTCACAGCGGGCTCCTCGGGTCGACGGGGTGGCCTGCCGGACGCGTACCGTTCCCCGGTGATTCGACCAGGGTAACGTTAGCGTCCGCGGAGTGCAGTGGCGAGCCCCCGGCATCCTCTGCCAGGCCCGGATTCTAACCCCACTCCGGCGGGTCGGCGACGTTGTTGAAGGCGCGACGGGGAATATGGCACCATTCGCCTTTTCCGCACGCCGGGCGGTCGCCCCGGCGGAGGACGTTCGATGGACCGAATTCCCAGATTCCGGCTGATCGCGCCCCTGGTGGCGATCGCCGTCCTGGCCGTGGGATGCGGAGACCGCTTCGAGGCCGGCAACGAGGCGTACAAGGCCGAGGACTTCACGGCCGCGATGGAGCTGTGGAAGCCCCTCGCCGAGGCCGGCCACCCGATGGCCCAGAGCTACGTCGGCCTGATGTACCGCAAGGGCGAGGGCGTCGAGCCGGACCCCGCCGAGGCCGTGCGCTGGTTCCAGGCCTCGGCCGACCAGGGGAATCCCAAGGGTCAGTTCAACCTGGGAGTCAGCTACTACCAAGGTGAGGGCGTCGACCAGGACCTGGTCCAGGCCCTGAAGTGGTTCATTCTCGCCGATGCCCAGAGCGTCCCGGGTGCCGCCGACGGCCGGACGCGTTGCACCGACGAACTCACGCCGCAGCAGGTCGCGGAGGCCGAGCGGCTGGCCGCGGAGTTCTCGCCGGAGAGCTAACGGGCTGTCGCGTTGGTACCGGAGGTGGGAGTTGAACCCACACGCCCTTGCGGGCGGGGGATTTTGAATCCCCTGCGTCTGCCATTCCGCCACTCCGGCGTACCTCGACCGCAGCGGATTGTAGCAGCCCGATCGCCTGGACGACCGCCGGAGGCGGCATGAGCTCGGAGCCGTACTCGCAGGGATCGCGAGCGCTTCGCCTGTGGCCGGTCGGGCTCGCGCTGCTGTTGCTGTTGCCGCTGTTTATCGTCCAGCCGTGGCAGGACTCGCTGTTCGGGCGCGAACTCACCAACCTGGGTCATGTGCCGTTGTTCGCGATGATCGCGCTGTTGCTGCGAGCGGCGGCGCTCCGAGCCGGGCGCACGATCCCCGCGGCCGACCGGATCGGCCTCGTCGGGGCGGTGCTGCTCGGGATCGTCGCGGAGGGGCTGCAGGCCCTCGGGCCGCGCGAGGCCAGTCTGGCCGACGTGCTGCGCAACGCCGTCGGGGCCGCCGCCGCCCTGGCCCTGTTGCGCCCGACACGGCCCGCCTCCGACCCACGCCGCCGCCGGACGGTCCACCTCATCGCGATCGCGGCACTGCTGTTGACGACCCTACCCATGGCGCTGACGCTCGAGGCCTACCGCCGCCGCGCAGCCCGCTGGCCGGACCTGGTGCGCTTCGAATCAACCTGGGAGGGGTACTTCCTCCGGCCGGTGGAGGCGACGCTGGAACGCGTCTCGGCTCCGGCAGCGTGGGCCGGGGGGCCGCCGAGCGGCCGCGTCGGTCTGCTGACGCTCCTGCCGGCGCACTATCCGCGGCTGGCGCTGGTCGAGCCACCGCCGGACTGGCGCGGATACGACGTGCTCGAGATCTCGTTCTTCTCCGAGCTCGAGCGACCCCGGACGCTCTGGCTGAGGATCCACGACGGGGCGCACGACGGCAGCTTCGGCGACCGGTTCAACCTGGAGTTCCGCCTGGAGCCGGGGGAGACCCGGCTCGAAGTGCCTCTGCGTGAAATCGCGCAGGGCCCGGAGGCGCGCCGTCTGGATCTCCGCGACATGCGGGGCATGGCGCTCTTCGCCGTCCATCCGGCCGGGCCGGTGCCGCTCTACGTCGGGCCGTGGGTGCTGAGAAAGTACACAAATGAGCGTTGAGAATGGTGGAGTGCGATCGTAGTCTCTATGTAAGGGGATCCCGGCTCGCAGGATGGGCAAACGGGCGTAAGTGTTTGACATATTTACTAATTAAGGATATCCTGAGTCCGTCCCCATTACACTTTTCTTGGCCTACGGCTACAGTTCGACGCTCCGGCGAGGAGGTCCCCATTGGAATTCAAGGTTGGTGACAAGGTTGTGTACCCGAACCATGGCGTTGGCGTCATCGAGCAAGTAGCGAAGCGTGCGGTCGGGGGAGCCGAAGCGTCGTTCTACTGCCTGAGGATCCTGTCCACGGACAGCATCGTGATGGTCCCGGTGGGCAACACGGCGGGCGTCGGCCTGCGCAAGGTGCTCACGCGGCGCGAGATCACCAAGGTCGTCAAGGCCCTCAAGGACGGCGACGTCACGACCTACGACGACTGGAAGGGCCGTTTTCAGGCCAATTCCGAGAAAATGCGCACGGGAGACATCAAGGCGGTCGCCGAGGTGCTCAAGAGCCTGACGGTCCTCAACGAGGTGAAGCCGCTGTCCTACCGCGAGCGCAAGATGCTGGACAAGGCGCGCTTTCTGCTGGTTTCCGAGCTGAGCGAGGCCAGCGGCAAGGAATCCGAGGCGATCGAGACGCAGATCGACGCCGCGCTGGGCCACTGCCTCAAAGAGATGCAGTCCAAGGTCGAGCACTGAGGCGCATCCTAGACGACGATTCCTAGAAGCCCGGCTTTGCGAAGCCGGGCTTTTTCATGCAAGGGCAGGCTTCTTGAGGCGGCGAAAGCTTGGATAACCTGGTCCTCGTTCGAGTCGTGCGCTCCCTCGACGACCGCCTCCGGCGCGCCGTCCTGCGGGATCTGCACGAGGACGCTCCGTGGCGCTTCCGGCTGGTGTTCGAGGCCGGCGAGCGCCCCGCCTCCGTTGCGATCTCGCTCCGCCCGGAGATGCCGTGGCTCGGCCGTCCAGGGGCGCCGCGACCCCGAACGCGACGGCCACCGAGCCCGTTCGCGTCGACGTTGAACCGCACGCTACGTGGCCTCGTCGTGGAGCGGCTTACCAAGCCGCCGGCCGACCGTAGCGTCACGTTGCTCTTCGTCGAGGGCCACGCGCTCGTCTTCGAGCTGGCGACCCACCGGGCCAATCTGGTGTTGCTGGACGAACGGGGACGGGTCGTCGACGCGCTGCGGCGCCCGCGATCCGACACCGAGCGACTGGCTACCGGGGCCGTCTACGAGTCGCCACGGCGGCCTGCACGGCTGATGGACCCGTTCGAGAATGACGCCGCCGCGCTGGACCGGCACCTCGACGAGGTGGTCGACGGGGGAGAGTCGCCCCTGGAGGCCGTGCGCCGGCACCTGTTCGGCGTCGGCACGGCCGGGGCCCAGCTGGTCCTCGCCGAGAGCCGGGCGTGCGGCGAGAGCGCGGGCGCGGTGCTGGCACGGCGGATGAACGAGCTGCGCGAGGGGCGCCTCGATCCCGCGATCGAGGCGGCGGAGGATCCGCGACGCTCCCTGCGCGAGGGGCGCGCCGCGAGGGGCGCGCGCCTCTGGCCCTGGTCGCCCGACGCGCCGGCCGCGGGCCACGAGCTGTTCCGCGAGGCGGACCCCGCGGCCACGGCCGGAGTGTTCTACGACGCGTCGGAGGCCGAAGGTGCGCGCGGGGCCCGGGTCGAGTCGCTGGTCACCCTGCTCGAACGCGAGATCGACCGTTTGCGCGGGGCCGAGCGGAGGGCGCAGACCGATCTCGAGGCGCTCGGCGATCCGTCGGCGCACAAGCGCCACGGCGAAGCGCTGCTGGCCGGACTGAGCTCGGCGCGCCGCGTCGGCGAGATCGTCTTCGTGCTCGACCCGTACGACGCTGCCGGCGCAGAGATCCCCGTCCCCGCGAAGCCGGGCGAGCCGCTGCCGCGCGTGGTGGACCGCCTGTTCCAGCGTTACCGCCGCGCCAAGCGCGGCATCGAGAAGGTGCGGCTGCGCGCCGAGCGGCTGCGCGGGCAGCGAGAGCGGCTGATCGGGCTGCGCGACAGCCTGGGCGAGCATCCGCAGGAGACGGACGTGGACGCCCTCGAGCAATCGATGCGCGAGCTGGACATGCCGGTCGGCCTCGAGGTGACGCGCGCGGCGCGCAGCGCCTCGCGGCTGGTCAAGCCGCGGCTCGAGGGCGTGCGAATGCTGACCAGCAGCGATGGGATGTCGATCCTGGCCGGACGCAGCGGCCGCGAGAACCAGCGTCTGACGTTCCGCCTCGCCGCGCCGGAGGACTTCTGGTTCCACGCCCTCGGCGTCCCCGGGGCGCATGTCGTCGTGCGCAACGATCAGCGCCGGCGCAAGCCGCCGGAGGCCACGCTGCGCGAGGCGGCCCAGGTCGCGGCGTGGTACAGCGAGGCCAAGGAGCAGCGCTGGGTCGATGTCCAGTGGACCCGGCGCCGCTACGTCCGCAAGGCAAGGGGGGCATCCCCCGGGACGGTGATCTTGAAACGCTACGAGACGATCCGGGTCGAGCCGCGATTGCCCGTGGGAATCAACTGAGCGTTCCGGGTTCGCCGGAAGGTTGGGCCCGTTTCGATGAGAGGTGAGGCAAAATTGACCGAGGATGGGCCGGATCGTGTTGACCCTGGCCCGCGCCTGGCCTAGATTCTGCGACGGCCCGGCTGGTGAGGAGAGCGGCGATTTTCAGGGACAGTCTAAAATTCGTGGTGGGAATTCTCCTGGCCGCCTTCCTGATGTGGTGGGTGCTCCGGGGCACTTCCCTCGCCGAGTTGAAGGATTCGATCGGACGGGCGTCCATCGCCGGGCTGATCGGCGCCTCCGTGCTGAACGTCGGCCACAACGTATTCCGCGCCTGGCGCTGGAAGTTGCTGCTGCGCCCCGTCCGGACCGGTGTCCCGTTCCGCTCGCTGTTCAGCGCGATCCTCGTCGGCTACCTCGTCTCCTGGTGCGTTCCGGGACGGCTGGGTGAGATCGTTCGGCCGATGCTGCTCTCGGCCCGTGACGGCGTGCCGCTCGGGCCGTGCATCGGCTCGGTCGTGGTGGATCGCTTGCTGGACACGGCCGCGGTCGTGGCGTTGTTCGCCGCGGGAGTCCTGATCACGCCGCTCGAGGGCGCGGCGGCAGAGCATGCCGCCGCCATCCGCGGAACGGCCGTCGTGCTGGGCGCCGGCGTCGCCGTGTTCCTGGTCGCGATGATGCTCGCTTCGACGTACGGGCCCGCGGCGGCCTCCCGGCTCGAGCACCGCGGGGGACTGCTCCGGCGCCTCGCGCACATGGTCGTCTCGCTGTCTCACGGAGCCCAGGCGCTGCACACGCCGCGCTTCGCGCTGGGGATCGTCGTGCACAGTTTGCTGGCGTGGCTGACGATCTGCCTCGCGACGTGGGTGGGGCTTCGCGCCGCCGACGTCAGCCTGTCGTTCGGCGCCGTGCTGGTGATCCTGCCGATGTTGGTCCTGGGGGTGGCGGTGCCGACCCCCGGCGGCGCCGGCTCGTATCACGGGGCGATGAAGCTGGGCCTGACCCTGTTCGGAGTGGCGCAGGTCGCCGCCGTCAGCGCGGCGATTCTCGTGCACCTGACCGTGACGATCCCGGTCATCGTGGTCGGGGTGTTTCTGCTTTGGTTCGAAGGGATCTCCTGGCGAGACCTGATCGCCGGGGCGCGCCAGCTGCGAAACCTCGGCGACCTGCCCGAGGCGCCGCGCGGCGCCATGGAGAGCGCGTCATGAAGTGCCCATTCTGCGGTTACCTCAAGGACAAGGTCGTCGACTCGCGCGAGAGCGGCGCGGGGGACGCGATCCGCCGTCGCCGCGAGTGTCTCGAGTGCGGTCGGCGCTTCACGTCCTACGAGCGCATCGACGAGATCCCGTATCTGGTGGTGAAGAAGGACGGACGGCGCGAGGCGTTCGACCGCAACAAGTTGATGGCCGGCTTGCACCGCGCGTGCGAGAAGCGGCCGGTCTCGGCCAAGGCGTTGGGGGAAATCGTCGACGACGTCGAACGGTTCATCCAGGACAGCCCCGAACGCGAGGTCGAGGCACAGAAGATCGGCGAGCTGGTGATGAACCGTCTGCGCGAGCTGGACAAGGTGGCCTACGTGCGCTTCGCGTCGGTCTACCGCGAGTTCGAGGACGTGCACGAGTTCATCGCCGAGCTCCGTGGGTTGCTGGAGACGAGGAAGTAGCTTCAGAGCGCGGCCGACGCCGCGCGGGAGGACGCGATGTCCGAGACGCTGGGACCGCTGATGGAAGTGGCCCGGATTCAGAGCGAGATCAATCGGCTGTTCGACAATCTTCTCGACCTGCGCGGTGAGGAGGGCACCGGCGGCGCGTGGTTGCCCAACGCCGACATCCTGGAGACGGACGAGCACCTGATCGTCAAGGTCGAGCTGCCCGGCGTCGATCCGTCCGACCTCGGAGTGTCGGTGCACGGCGGCGACATCATCATCTCCGGCGAGAAGCGTCCGCCGCGTCTGGGCGAGGCGGCGCGGATGCACGCGGCCGAGCGGGCGTTCGGCCCCTTCCGCCGTGTGATCCACCTCGGCGTGCCGGTCAACACGCGCCAGGCCGTCGCCGAGATCGGCAGCGGTCTGCTGCGCATCGCTTTCCCCAAGGTCCCCAACCGACGGGGAGAAGAGGTTCCGATCGAGGTGAACGTCGTATGAGCACGGAACGCCACCACTCCACCGCCGACGAGCACGTCAAGATCCCGTCGGAACTGCCGGTTCTGCCGTTGCGGGACATGGTCGTCTACCCGTTCATCATCGCGCCGCTGTCGGTGGCGCGTGAGATCTCGATCCAGGCCGTCGACCACGCGCTGTCCGAGAACCGGATGATCCTGCTGACGGCGCAGCGCGACAAGGACGAGGACGAGCCCTACGAGGAAGACCTGTTCCGCATGGGCACGGTCGCCGTGATCATGCGCATGTTGAAGCTGCCCGACGGGCGCATCCGCGTGCTGGTCCAGGGTGTCTGTCGCGCTCGGATCACGGAGTTCGACTCCACGCGGCCGCACTTCCAGGCCAAGATCGAGCGCATCAACGATCAGGCCTTCGACCCGCAGTCGATCGAGAAAGAGGCGCTGATGCGCTCGGTCAAACGGCTGCTCGACCGCGCGTCCGGTCTCGGCAAGAACCTCCCGTCCGAGGTCATGGTCATCGCCAACAACCTCGAGGACCCGGGTCGCCTGGCCGACCTGACGTCGTCGAACCTCGAGCTGAAGGTCGAGCAGGCGCAGGAAGTGCTGGAGACGCTGGATCCGGTCGCGCGCCTCAAGCGCGTCCACGACTTCCTCAAGCACGAGCTGGACCTGCTGTCGATGCAGCGTGAGATCGACTCGCTGGCGCACGACGAGATGGATCGCTCGCAGCGCGAGTACTACCTGCGGCACCAGATGAAAGCGATCATGATGGAGCTCGGCGAGGGCAACGAGGTCGGCGAGGAGATCGAGCAGTATCGCGAAAGTGCCGCGGCGCTGAAGATCCCCAAGGAAGCGTTCGAGGAGTTCGAGCGGCAGCTCAAGAAGCTGGAGCGCATGCACCCCGACTCGTCCGAGGCGACGACGGTCCGCAACTACCTGGACTGGATGGTCGGGCTGCCGTGGGACAAGACCAGCCGCGACAACCTGGACCTGGACAAGGCGGCGCAGATCCTCGACGACGACCACCACGGCCTGGAGAAGATCAAGGAGCGCATCCTCGAGCACCTCTCGGTGCGCAAGCTGAACCGCAAGAGCAAGGGGCCGATCCTGTGCTTCGTGGGCCCCCCGGGCGTGGGCAAGACCTCGCTCGGCCGTTCGATCGCGCGCGCCCTCGGGCGCAAGTTCTCGCGGCTGGCGCTCGGCGGCGTCAAGGACGAGGCCGAGATCCGCGGCCACCGGCGGACCTACGTCGGAGCCATGCCCGGCCGCATCATCCAGGGCATTCACCAGGCCGGGACGATGAACCCGGTGTTCATGCTCGACGAGGTGGACAAGATCGGCAGCGACTACCGTGGCGATCCCTCCTCGGCCCTGCTCGAGGTGCTGGACCCCGAGCAGAACTTCACCTTCCGCGACCACTACCTCGGCGTCCCGTTCGATCTGTCGGACGTGATGTTCATCACGACGGCCAACGTGCTGGACACGATCCAGCCGGCGTTCCGTGACCGGATGGAGATCATCCGCCTGTCGGGTTACACCGAGGAAGAGAAGCTGACGATCTCGCAGAAGCACCTCGTGCCGCGTCAGATCGTGCAGAACGGTCTGAACAACGAGCAGATCGAGTTCTCCGAGAACTGCATCAGGGACGTGATCGGCCAGTACACGCGCGAGGCGGGGTTGCGTAACCTGGAGCGCTCGATCGCGTCGGTATGCCGCAAGGTGGCGCGCCAGGTGGCCGACGGGCGCAAGCAGCGCGTGCGGGTCATCGCCTCCAGCCTCGAGGGCTACCTCGGGCCGGCGCCGATCCACCGCGAGCAGCTGCTGCAGCAGGACCAGGTCGGCGCCGCGACGGGGCTGGCATGGACCGAGTCCGGCGGCGACATCCTGACGATCGAGGCGATCTCGATGGCCGGCAGCGGCCGGCTGATCCTGACCGGCCAGCTGGGCGACGTGATGAAGGAGTCGGCGCAGGCGGCGCTGTCCTACGCCCGAGCCCGGGCGTCCGAGCTGGGGATCGAGGCCGGATACTTCGACGGACGGGATATCCACGTCCACGTTCCCGAGGGTGCGATCCCGAAGGACGGGCCGTCGGCCGGCATCACGATGGCGACGGCCATGCTGTCCAGCTTCACCGGGCGCCCCGTGCGGGGCGACGTGGCCATGTCGGGGGAGATCACCCTGCTGGGCAACGTCTTGCCGGTGGGCGGGATCAAGGAGAAGGTCCTGGCCGCCCGCCGCTCGGGCATCCGGAACCTGGTTCTCCCCTGGCCCAATCGCAAGAACCTGGAGGACATTCCGCGGAATCTGCGCCGGGACATCGAGTTCTCCTTCGTCCGCCACGTGGGAGAGGTCTTCGACGCCGTGCTCCGGACCTCGGGCGAGACCACGGAGGAGTCATCCGGGGAGGCCGCGGAGCCCGTCCTGCAGCATTCTTGATGCCCTGAAAACGCCCTGGACGACGCCCTAGACAGTGATGCCAGCCTCTCCGTATCAGTCAGGCGGGCGGCGATCCCGCCGCGGAGTCCCGGGCCATGCCTGACGAGCTGGATCTGATCCGCGGTGCGGTTGCCGGAGACCGGCGGGCCTTCGACGAGCTGGTCCGGCTCAAGCGGGACCGGGTCGTCCGCACGGCCTACCAGATCACGGGCGATCTGGAGGACGCGCTGGACGTGGCCCAGGGAGTGTTTCTCAAGGTGTGGCAGAGTCTCGACAAGTACGATCCGAAGCGCAAGTTCGACACCTGGCTGTACCGGGTGACCTCGAATGCGGCGATCGACTTCATCCGCTCGCGCGGGCCGCGGGGGACGTTGCAGCCCCTACCGGACGATCCGGGAGACTTGCGGGCCGACGACACGGATCTCGAGACCTCGCTGGACCTCGACCGCCTGCAGAAGATCTTCCAGCGGCTGGCGGCCGGCCTCGCTCCCAAGCAGCGCACGGCCTTCGTGCTCAAGGAGATCGAGGGCCACGACACGGCCGAGGTCGCCCGGATCATGGGGGTGGCCGAATCGACCGTGCGCAACCACCTTTTCCAGGCACGGCGCGTGTTGAAGGCCGGCCTGTTGCGCGAGCACCCGGAGCTGGCTCCGGGCAATCGCGAGGATGACGAGACGAGTTCGTGAGTCACATCACTCCGGAAACGCTGGAACGCTTCGACGAGCTGGCCGACGGCCCGCGCGCCGATGTGCTCGATCACGCGGCGTCGTGCGCGTCCTGTCGCCGGCGCCTGATCGCGGACGACCCGTCGCGCCTGTTCGCTCTGCTCGCCGTCGATCCGATTCCGGCGGAGGCGCTCGACCGATTGTCGAGCCGCGTCTCCGCGGGCATCGACCGCGGAGACGCTCCGCGTCGCGGCGACCGACGGCTGGTCGTCGCCGCCTCTCTGGCCGCGTCGTTGCTGCTGGCCGGCACGCTGCTGGTGTTCGGCCTGCGCGGTCCGGGTCTCGGGGCGCCCGCGTTCGTGGCGGACCGGACCGCGGATGCCGGGTTGATCCAGCTGCGCGCCGCCGCGCCGCTCGACGGCATCGAACTGATCTCCACGCGTGGCGACGACGCCCAGGTGGTCGACATGAACCTCGGCGGCACGCAGATCGTGATGATCTTCGACGAGGAGCTGGGCCTGTGAGACTCCGCGGGACAGCGGTCGCGAGCGCGCTCGCGCTCGTGATGCTCCTGACGCCGATGTCGGCGGTTGCGGCCGACGACACGCCGCGCGCAGCGGACGATCCGGTGCTGGCCCAGGCGTTCGAGGTCAACTACCGCACGGTGACCGAGGCGGCCGACGTCGTCAGCGCGGTCCTCTCGCCCGATGGCGTGATGACGCTCAAGCCGAAGCTGAAGACGCTGGTCGTCGAGGACCGCACCTCGGTGCTGGCCAAGGTGCGCTCGCTGCTCGACAGCTTCGATCTGCCGCCGCGCAACGTCGAGATCACGTTCACCCTGTTGCTCGGGACGGACCGGCGCGAGGAGGCCGGTGTGCCCAAGACCCCCAGCGGCGTCGTCTCGCGCGACATCCGCGGTCTGATCGAGACGCTGGGCGAGTTCACCAACTGGATCTCCTACGAGTCGCTCGGCAGTCGCTCGGTCGTCGGCGTCGAGGGCGACGAGGTGGTGGCCAACCTGTCCGACGACTATCGGGTCACGTTGCTGCTGGACCTGGTCCACGAGGAGCGCGGCATCGTGCGCATCAAGCGCCTCGCGCTGCAGCGGCGAGTCCAAGACGAGGCCGGCGCCGAGCGGGTCGAGGACCTGCACACGACCGGCATGTTGCTGTCGCTCGGAAAGCTCAACGTCGTCGGCGCGGCCAGCGGACCGGATGCCAAGCAGGCGCTGTTCCTGGCCGTTCAGGCGCAACCGAGGTAGCCGTGAACGAGTTCCTCTGCAGAGTGGCGACGCCGAACGGCGAGGTCTTCGAGCGCAGCTACAACGCTGCCGACGAGACGGCGCTGCGGCGCGACCTCGAGAGCCAGGATCTGATGATCCTCAACGTCCGCAAGCGGAACCCGGTGTTCCAGCAGCTCGCGCGCACGTTCCGGCTCAAGGGCAAGGTGTCGTCGCGCGACTTCCTGATCTTCAACCAGGAGTTCAGCGCGCTCGTGCGCGCGGGCCTGCCGATCCTGCCCAGCCTCGATATCCTGCTCGAGCGGCGCAAGAACCCGACGTTCAAGCAGTCGCTGCTCGACGTGCGCGACCGCATCAAGTCGGGCGAGGCGCTGTCGGAGGCGTTCGAGGCGCAGGGTGAGCTGTACCCGCCGCTGTACTCGGCCAGCCTGGCCTCGGGCGAGCGCTCGGGCGAGTTGGCGGGCGTGCTGACGCGCTTCATCGCCTACACGCAGAAGGTCATCGGCATCCAGCGCAAGGTCGTGTCGGCGCTGATCTACCCGCTCATCCTGTTCATCCTGGCGGTCGTCCTCATTCTGCTGATGCTGTTCTTCATCATCCCCAAGTTCCAGACGTTCCTGGCGGACATGGGGGCCGAGTTGCCGCTGCTGACGAAGGTCGTCGTCGGCATCGCGATGTTCTCCAAGGCCAACTGGCAGGCGATCCTCATCGCGTCGGTGGCCGGAACGCTCGCTTTCATGTTCTGGAGCCGAACCGACCGGGGGCAGTTCTCGGTCGATCGCTGGAAGATGCATCTCCCGATCGTCGGCGGAATCGTCAAGAACTACGCACAGAACCGTTTCACCCGCACGCTGGGCATCTTGCAGTCGGGCGGCATTCCGCTCGTCACATCGCTCGAGCTGTCGGCCAAGGCGGTGGGCAACCGCGTCTTCGAGGCCGAGCTGACGAAGGTCGTGGCCCGGGTGCGCGAGGGGCAGGAGCTGTGGGAATCGCTCGACGATACCGGACTGTTGTCGGACATCACGGTCCAGATGATCAAGGTCGGCGAGTCGACCGGTGCGCTGGTCGAGATGCTCGAGAACTCGTCCGACTTCTCCGACGAAGAGATCGATACACAGCTGTCGCGCATGGTCACGATGATCGAGCCGTTGATGCTCGTCTTCATGGCTTGCGTGGTTGCCGTGATGCTACTTTCCATCTATCTGCCGTTGATCCAGGCCTACGGCGGGATCAAGGGGTGACGAGCGACGATGGCTGACGACGTAGAGAACAAGGGCGTGCCCGAGGCGATCGCGGAGCCGGCCGAGGAAGTCCTCTCCGAGGATCTCCAGGCGCGGAATCTGTCCCAGCGACTCGGCCTGGAGTATGTCGACCTCGGCGAGTTCGAGATCGACGCCGAGCTGTTCCGGTCGATCCCCGTGGACCTGATGTTCCGCTACAACTTCGTGCCCAGCCATCGTGAAGATAACGCGCTGGTCGTCGTCGTCGCCGACCCGACCGATGTGCTGATGCTCGACGAGCTGGAGCTGCTGCTCGGCACCAGCATCCAGGTGCGCGTCGGCACGCAGTCCGCGATCCAGGAGATCCTCAAGAAGAGTGAGTCGTCCCAGCGCGTGCTGGAGGAGGCCACCGAGGAGTTCCGGCTGCAGATCGTCACCGAGGACGAGGAGACCGGCGAAGAGGTCCTGACGATCGATCGTCTGACGTCGGACTCGTCCCCGATCATCAAGCTGGTCGACTCCACCGTGTTCAACGCGTTGCAGCGGCGCGCCTCGGACATCCACGTCGAGACGCGCGAGCACGAGGTCGTGATCAAGTACCGCATCGACGGCGTGCTGTACCAGGCGATGGAGCCGATCGACAAGAAGTTCCACTCGACGATCATCTCGCGCCTGAAGGTCATGTCCGAGCTGGACATCTCCGAGAAGCGCGTGCCGCAGGACGGCCGCTTCAAGCTGCGCGTCAAGGGGCGCACGGTCGACTTCCGCGTCTCGATCGTTCCGACGGCGCACGGCGAGGACTCGGTCATCCGTATTCTCGACAAGGAGAGCGCCAACGAGGACTTCTCGTCGCTCAGCCTCGAGGTGTGCGGCTTCGAAGAGCGGGACAAGGCGCGCATGCGGCGCTTCATCAAGGAGCCGTACGGCATGGTGCTGGTCACCGGCCCCACCGGCTCCGGTAAGACGACCACGCTGTACGCGGCGTTGTCCGAGATTCGCAACGAAGAAGACAAGATCATCACCATCGAGGACCCCGTCGAGTACCAGTTGCCGGGCATCACGCAGATCCCGGTCAACGAGAAGAAGGGACTGACCTTCTCGCGCGGCCTGCGCTCGGTGCTGCGGCACGACCCGGACAAGATCATGGTCGGCGAGATCCGCGACCCCGAGACGGCGCAGATCGCGATTCAGTCCGCGCTGACCGGCCACCTGGTGTTCACCACCGTGCACGCCAACAACGTGGTCGACGTGGTCGGCCGATTCCTGAACATGAACGTCGAGCCGTACAACTTCGTCTCGGCGCTGAACTGCATCCTGGCCCAGCGCCTGGTGCGGCTGATCTGTGAATCTTGCAAGCAGCCGGTCAAGGCCACCAAGGAGCAGTTGCAGAACTCGGGGCTCGACGCCAAGCAGTACGGCGGGTACACGTTCTACGAGGGACGCGGCTGCATCGATTGCAACGGGACGGGCTACCGCGGGCGCACGGCGATCGCCGAGCTGCTCGACATGTCCGACCGCATCCGCGAGATGGTGTTGCGGCGCCGGCCCGGTTCCGAGATCCGCCGTGCGGCGCGCGAAGAGGGCATGACGGTGTTGCGCGAGGCGGCGCTGGCCAAGGCGTTCCTCGGCAAGTCGACCTTGTACGAGATCAACAAAGTGACGTTCGTCGAATAGAGGGTAGGGTGTCGTGGAGCTGAGTCTAGGATCGCTGTCCGACCTGCTGGAGCGTTTTCGCGGCCAGGAGCTGGAGAAGACGCTCGGACTGCGTCCGCCGTTTCCTCTCGTCGCGCTCGACCTCGATCGTGGTGAGGCCAACCTGGTGCGATTGAAGTCGAGGCGCCGTGGTCTGCCGTTGCTCGAAGAGCACCGGACGTTCCCGTTGCCCGGCGACGAGGTGCCCGCGTCGATCTTCCAGCCGGTGACCGCCAATCCGGAGAAGATCGGGGAACGGCTGGGTCAGATCTTCGACAGCGCCGCGGCCCGACCCGCGCGCATGTCGATCGTGCTGCCGGACAACCTGGCCAAGGTCACGCTGCTGACCCTGCCCGAGAAGCCGGCCTCCGCCAAGCAGATGGACGAGCTGGTCAAGGCGAAGATGCGCCGCGCCGTCCCGTTCCGGCTGGAAGAGGCCAGCCTGTCGTACCAGGTCCTGACCGGGGACAAGCGCGACGTGACGGTGCTCGTCGTGCTGGTGCGCAAGGCGCTCATCGAGCGTCTGGAGCAGGCGTTCGAGGGTCTCGGCATGCGCGCCGGATTGATCGACATCTGCACGCCGAACCTCGTCAACCTGTGCCGCTCCAGGATCGACGAGGCGTGCGGCACGGCGGACGCGGCGCTGTTGAATTGCGCGCGCAACTACTTCTCGCTGGTCATCTTCCGCGAAGGGCGGTTGATCTTCTTCCGCTGCAAGACGTTCGGGCTGGAAGAGGGCGAAGGGCCCAACGGCATGCTGGCGCGCGAGGTCGCGAACTCGTTCGCGTACTATCGCGAGAAGCTCCGGGGCAAGGGCGTGGGCGCGATGTTCGTTCGATCCGTGACGACTCCTTTCGACGAGATCCGCGAGAAGCTCGTCGCGCTCGGTTGCGAGCGCGTCGAGCCGGTGGACCCGCGGTCCGCGATCGACCTCGCGGAGGGCGTGCGGCTCGACGCGAACGCCGCACAGCACGCCGCCGCGGCCATCGGCGCCACGGCGGGTAGGGCGTAGCGATGCAGAGACTCGATCTCAACCTCGCCGGACGGCCGTTCAAGAACAACACCGTGTTGTGGGTCGGCTACGGGCTCGCCCTGACTCTGCTGGTCCTGTACACGGCGTGGAACGTGTCGAACTTCCGCAAGCACAAGAGCCTGCTGGCCGAACTGACCGCGACCGTGGACTCGATCGACACGCAGCGGCGTGATTTGCAGCTGCGCGAGCGCGCAGCGATCGCGGGTGTCGACGGCTACGACATCGACTCGTTGGCCGTGCAGGCGGACAAGGCCAACGAGGTCATCGCGTGGAAGGCGTTCTCCTGGACCCGCCTGTTCAACCTGCTGGAAGAGCACCAACCGTGGGAGGTGCGGATGAACTCCATCCGCCCGCTGTTCCAGGGGCGGCGCGGTAGCGCGGCGCAGCAATTCGAGCGTCCGGACGGCACCGTTCCCGTGATCGTCGAGGGCACGGCGAAGACATACCGGGCGTTCACCGAGTTCGAGAGTGTGCTGCAAGAACACACGCAGTTCGCTCGCGTCGAACCGGGGACGCTGAAGCGGCTCGAGACGGGAGAGCTGCTGTTCGACCTGAAGTTCCTCTACCTGCCGCAGCACGAGATCGAGCTGGCGCTGGAGACCGTCGAGGTTCCGACCGACGATGCCGCGCCGCCGGCCGAAGGCGACGCGGCCGAGCCGCCCGCGGATGGTGATGGAGACGCAGCGCCACCGCAGGACGGCGCCGACGACACGCCGGACGCGCCCGAGGGTGGAGCCGAGGAAGTCGCCGCCGAGCGCGGCGCGGACGGCGCGGGAGGTGACTCGTGAGCGCCCGTTTCGACATCCGCCAGGCGGGTAAGCCGCTGCTGGCCTTCTTCGCCTTCTGGCTCGTGCTGGCCGTGGCGTGTCACATCTTGCTCGTCCGTCCCAAGATCCAGGAGTACCGCTCGCTCGACGAGACGACGTCGCCCGAGAGGCAGGCGCTGCTCGAGCGCGAACACGAGGTCGAACGCTTCGAGCAGTATCTCGGTGGGTTGCAGAACGCCGAGCGCGACCTGCAGACGCTGCGCAACGAGGTCCTGTCGACGCGCGACGCGCGCCTGGTCGAGGTGCAGCTCGAGGTCGAGGACCTGTGCCGTGACTTCAGCATCGACTGGGAGTCGGTCACGCACTCCAACGCCATCCTGCCCGACGAAGAGCTGGACAAGCTGATTCTCGTCGTGCCGCTCGAGGGTGGCTACACGAACCTGCGCAAGTTCCTGCAGGCCGTCGAGAGCTCCGAGAAATTCCTGCTGGTCGAGAAGGTCGCTCTGGCCGAGGGCAAGGACGGGGGCGTGATGTTGCAGCTCAATATCACCATGTCGACCTACTTCGACCTGCCCGAGTCCATGAAGAAGCAACTGGCGGACCGCAAACGCCGGCCGCGGCGGAGGGCCTGATGGCATTCCAGCCCAGCAACCGCGAGTACATGTTGATCGGTGCCCTGGTGCTGATCGCCGTGGGCTATCTGTACTACAACAGCGACTCGATCGGAGGTGCCGGAGAAGGCGACTCCGAGCTGGCGCAGCTCGCCACGGGCCAGGCGCCGGTCGTCAACATGGCCTCGCTGATGCGCGAGCCCGAGGGCTACGACGCCGCGGGGCGCAGCCTGTTCAAGTACTACACGCCTCCGCCTCCGCCCCGACCCAAGCCTCCTCCTCCGCCGCCGCAGAAGAGGATCGAGCGACCGAAGCCCCCGCCGCCGAAGCCGCGCGACACGACGCCCAAGGCTCCGCCGAAGCCGCGTCCGCCGGCGATCGACTTCACCTATCTCGGCTTGCTCGGACACAAGGACAGCAAGATCGCCGTGTTCGAGGGCAAGGACGGCGAGATCGAGCAGGCGCGCATGGGCGACACACTCTGGAACGAGTTCCGCGTCGTCGACTTCAAATACGAGGCGATCGTCATGGGTTACACCGACGATCGCTTTGCCGACCAAACGACCGAATTGATGCAAGAGAACAAATGAGGATCAGAGTGACCAACAACGTCGATCGCGTGGCACGTGGGCTGACGCTGCTGATGGCGTGTGTTCTTCTGGCCGGGTGCGCCGCGCACCACAAGGCGTATACGCGCGCCGAGCGCGAGATGCGGCGAGAGAACTGGGACGAGGCCGTGCTGGAATACAGCCGCGCCGTCGCGATGGATCCCGGCAACTCGCGCTACTCCGTCTCGCTCGAGCGCGCGAAGCTGCGCGCCGCCGCGGACCACTTCGAGAAGGCCCGGCGTTACTCCAACGCAGGACAGCTCGAGCTGGCCGTCGCCGAGCTGCAGCAGACGCTGCTGCTGAATCCGGGCAACCAGCACGCCGCAACCGAGCTGCAGCGCGCGATTCGTGAGTTGCGCCGCCAGCAGGACGGCCCCTCGGAGATCGAGCGCTTGAAGGAGCTGGTGCGCAAGAAGGACACCGGCCCGCCGAAGCTCGACCCACGGTCGAACATCCCGATCCTGCTCGACTTCAAGGAGGTCGAGGTCGGCAAGATCTTCGAGGCGATCGGCAAGGCGTCGGGGATCAACTTCATCTTCGACGACAAGGTCGACAGCGACAAGCCGCTGACGGTCGACATGGGCAACGTGACCCTGGAGAAGGCGCTGGACATCTTGATGCTCCAGACGAAGAACTTCTACAAGGTCATCGACGATTACACGTTGCTGATCGCGCCGGACACCCGGCAGAAGCGGCAGGAATACGAAGATCAGGTGATCCGGACGTTCTTCCTCAGCAACGCCGAGACCAAGACGGTCGTGACGTTGCTGCGCTCGCTGCTGCAGTCGCGGCAGATCGCCGAGAACGCCGAGTTGAACTCCGTGACGATCAAGGACACGCCGCCCAAGGTGGCGATCGCCGAACGCATCATCGAGGCCAACGACAAGGCCAAGGGCGAGGTGCTGATCGACGTCGAGCTGCTCGAAATCAACCGCACCCTGGCCCAGACGCTGGGCATCGACCTGTCGTCCAAGACGCTGACTCTGGGATTCGGCGACGGCAGCGAGTCGGTCCCGCTGAACAACCTCGACGTGCTCCGGGAGAAGGGCAACTGGACGGTCGGCGTGATCCCCAGCGTGGTGATCAACTTCCTCAAGAGCGACTCGGAGTCGCGCGGCATCGCTAAACCGCAGCTGCGCGTGTCGGAGGGCGAGCGTGCCGAGATCCTGATCGGTGACCGTATTCCCATCCCGACGACGTCGTTCAACACGTCGCAGACGGTGGGCGGCAACATCGTGCCCATCACCTCGTTCACGTACCAGAACGTCGGCATCACGGTGCAGATCGAACCGCGAGTGCACCACAACAAGGAAGTCACGCTGACGGTTCAGGTCGAGGTCAGTCAGGTTACCGGCGTGGTCGAGACCGGAGGCGGACAGAACCAGCCGATCATCGGCACGCGCCAGATCCAGACGGTGATCCGCCTGCGCGACGGCGAGACGAATCTGCTCGCCGGCCTGATCCAGCGTACGAACCAGGACAGCCAGTCCGGCATTCCGGGCCTGATGGACACGCCCGTTCTCGGGAAGATCTTCTCCAACAACAGCACGAACCGCACCGAGACCGACATCGTGATGACGCTGACGCCGCGTATCGTGCGCATCCCGAACATCACGGAAGAGGATCTCTCGCCGTTGTGGGTCGGCACCGAGGAGAACATGCAGCTCCGCGGCGCCGCCCGTTCGGCGTTGAACGCCGGACCGTTCGGCCGCACGGACAGCGGCGGCGCGGGCGCGGTGGGGCAGGACGGCGGTGCGGGCGGTGGGCCCTCCCCCGGGGGTGGATCGGTAACGACGACCGCGTCCGGCGGTCCGGGCTCCTCGAGCGTCCCCGCGGCCCGTCGCGGCCTGGTGCCGCCCGAGGCGGCGGACGCGTCGAACACGTCGAACACGCCGGCGGGAGGCGACTCGCTGGGCCGGCTGACCGGTGCGCGCACCGTCACGACACCGCCGGCGGGAGACGATCCCGTCGAGCAGGCCACGCGGGAGGCGGAACGCGGCGCTTTCGACGAGGGCAACCAGGACAACCAGGGCAACCAGGGCGCCCGGGACGACCCGAACTTTCCGGCGGACCAGGACCAGCAAGCCGACAGCGGCCGCGACGAGAACCCCGGCACCCCCGCGGTGATCACGCTCGTTCCGACGAAGGCGACGTTCGCCGTCGGCGAGCCGGTCGTGGTCAATGTCGTCATCAGCAACGGCAACAACGTCGGCTCGACGCCGTTCCACCTGATGTACGACAAGAGCGTGTTGCAGTTCATCTCGCACGCCGAGGGCGACTTCATGCGCTCGGACGGCGCGCAGACCGTCTTCCTCGCCGCCGACACGGGCGGGGGAGGCGACGTCGTGGTCGGTCTGTCGCGCATGGGTGCGCCGACCGGCGCGACGGGCAGCGGAACGTTGGCCACGTTCCAGTTCCAGGCGATCGGCCCCGGCCAGGCCGGATTCCAGTTCACCGGAGCCAGCGTGAAGGACCCGCAGGCGCGCAACCTGCCGGCGGCGTTCAACCCCGCGGTGGTCCAGGTGCAACCGTAGTGTCGTGGTGGATGCGTTGATTCCAGAGGCCACAGGCGAGAGCCGGCGCGTACGACGCCAGCGCGGCGTGACGCTGGTCGAGCTGGTCAGTTGCTCGGCCGTGATCATCGTGCTGGCCAGCCTCACGCTGCCCGTGGCGAACACAATGGTCAAGCGGCAGAAAGAGCTCGAGCTGCGTCAGGCCCTGCGCGAGATCCGCGTGGCGATCGATCGGTTCCAGCTGGACACGACGCGCTATCCGGGGATCAAGCAGAATCACATCAACTCGACCAACGAGGAAGCCTACCCGGAAGACCTGGCCTGGCTCGTCGAGGGCATCGACATCGGCGACGCCGCCGGGACGACGTTGAAGTACCTGCGGCGGCTGCCGCTCGACCCGATCAGCGGCAGCGACGAGTGGGGCACACGCTCGAGCCGCGACGGCCCCGACGCGCTGTTCACCGACGGGATCAACATCTTCGACGTGTTTTCGGATAGCGACAAGGTAGGACTGAACGGAGTGCCCTACGCCAAGTGGTAGGCACGTGGAGCCGATCATGCTCGAGAAGATGAGACAGAAGCGTCGATCCGACGGATTCACGCTGATCGAGTTGCTCGTCGTCGTGGCCATCATCGGCATTCTCGCCGCGGTGGCCGTCGGGCAGTACCAGCGCTCGATCGTGCGGGCGAAGGAAGCCGTACTCAAAGAGAACCTGTTCAGAATGCGGTCGTCGATCAACCAGTACTTTGCCGACAAGGGACGTTATCCCTTCGACCTGCAGGCGCTGGTGGACGACAGCTACTTACGGAAAATGCCGGTCGACCCGGTCACGGAGTCCTCGGACACGTGGATCACCGAGTTCGCCCAGCTGGACGACTCGGACATCTCGACCGAGCCGGGAATCGCCGACGTCAGCAGCGGCGCGACCGGCACGGCGCTCGACGGCAGTTCCTACGCGGATTGGTAGTCAAGGAGTCTTCTATGCAAGTCCACTGGAAAATGACGATCGCCGGCGTGCTGCTCGCCCTGTTGCTGCTGCTCGCGGCCGCCTGCGAGGACAGCGGGCTGTTTGCCCCCGAGGGGGCGTCCCTGACGATCAGCGCCAACCCCGCATCCGTCGTCATCGATCTCGTGGCCGACGAGGAGTCGGGCGAGACCCGGGTCGTCGCGACGCTCGTCGGCGAGGACAGCCGGCCGCTGTCGGGCTACAGCGTCACGTTCGAGACGGACGAGGGCGTGTTGCACAACACGTCGGGGGATCCCGACGGCGGTCTGCGTGCGGAGGAGACCAGCGGCGCGGGCGAGGCGGTCGTGTACCTGACGATGAGCATTGCCGACGGAAACACCGCGCTCGTGACGGCGCGCTCGGCCGCGGCCGAGGGCGAGGTGGAGATCGACCGTGTGCTCGACCGCGGTGAGTTCCCTCCCGAGGCCGAGATCGACGCCACCCCGTCGACCGAGCAGACCAAGGGGCGCCAGTTCACGCTGGACGCGTCCGACTCCGACCCGCGCGACGCGGACGGGATCGGTTGCTACAGCTGGACGATCACGACCGACGACGACGGGGGCGAGGGCGCCTACGAGGACGAGGGACAGTCGCTCGTCGTTCTGCCGTTCACCCTGCAAAACGAGCAGACCCTGTCGATCACGCTGCGCGTCGGCGAGAACACCGACTGCACGGACCTGAGCCCCGAGATCGACACGCTGACCTACGACATCGTGTGCGACACGACGGAGCCCGACGCCGACGCGGGTGGCAACCAGACGCAGACGTTGCCCGACGAGATGGACCCGGAGGTCACGTTCCTGGTCGACGGACGCGCGTCCTCCGATCCCGAGTCGGGCATCGTGACCTACATCTGGACCTGCGAGAGCAGCACGCCGGACACCGACGGGCTCGAGCCGGGGCAGGCGCGTTGCAGCTACACCTCGGCGGGTGAGTTCACCGCGCGGCTGACGGTGATCAACGACTGCGGGCAGAGCGCCTCGGACGAGGTCACGCTCAACGTCAACGATCCGCCGGTCAACCCGTAGGAGTCGTCCATGAGAGCGCGGAGCCGGAAGGGACAGCGCGGCCACCTGATGGTCGGCCTGATGGCGTCCGTGACGATCATGGTCATCTTCTCGACGATGGCGTTCCAGGCCTGGCAGGACGTGCTGCGGCGCGATCTCGAGGCCGAGATGATCTTCCGCGGGCAGGATATCGCGCGGGCCGTCTATCGTTACCGCCTGGATCACGGCGGAACGGGCCCGCTCGAGTTCGACCTGCTGGCCGAGCCCGGGCCCAAGGGGCAGTACTACATCCGGCAGCTGTGGGAGGACCCGCTGGTCAAGGGCGGCAAGTGGGGCATCCTGTACATGGGCCCCGGCGGTCAGATCGTCGACCCGAACTTCGTCGCCGACCAGGCGGTCGAGGGGCTGGGACTCGACAGCGGCGGCAGCGCCTTCGGCAGGGGCAGCGGCCTCAACCCCAGCCAGCGCGGTCAGCCCGGCCGCGACGGACGAGGCCGGAACCGCCAGCGCGGCCCGCGCCAGGGCGCTCAGGGCGGGCAGCAGGGGCAGCAAGGGCAGCCGGGACAGGCGCTTCCCGGCACCGTGATGCCGGGCGACGGCACGGGGCTGCCGATCGCCGGCGTCCGCAGCCTGTGCGAGGACGAACCGTTTCGCGTGTACAACGGGTTGACCGACTACGGCGAGTGGCTGTTCACCTACCTCGACTACGAGGGGCGGCCGAACCAGCAGAACCAGCAGCGCAGGCCGAATCAGAACACCGGCGGGGCCGGCGGCGCGATCACGAACAACCCCTGAGTTCCAGGCCCGGGGCGGCTCGACTCGTCCCGGGGCGCCGGTGGTATACTCCTGTCTCTCGTCCCGGCCCGGCACGTTGCCGGGTCTTTCGCTTTACGGCGCAACAAATTGATTCAGAAGCACAAACTCTCCAACGGGCTGGCGTTGATCACCGAGAGCATGCCGCACGTGCGCTCGGTCACGATCGGTGTCTGGCTGCGCCGCGGGAGTCGCGACGAACCGGCGCGGACCAACGGCATCTCGCACTTCATCGAGCACCTGGTGTTCAAGGGCACCGAGGGCCGCAGCGCGCGCGACATCGCGCTGGCGATGGACTCGGTCGGCGGTCAGATGGACGCCTTCACCTCGAAGGAATACACCTGCTTCTACGCCAGGGTGCTCGACGAGCACCTGCCCGAGACGATCGACCTCCTCGCCGACATCGTGCAGCGCCCGTTGTTCGACGCCACCGAGCTCGAGCGCGAGCGCCAGGTCGTCCTCGAAGAGATTCGCATGGTCGAGGACACGCCCGACGATCTGATCTACGACCTGTTCTCCGAGCACTATTTCCCGCGCCACCCGCTGGGGCGCCCGATCCAGGGCACCGAGCAGACGGTCGGGGCGTTGAGCCGTCGCCAGCTGCTGAACTTCTTCCGCGGCGCCTACCGTCCGCGCAACATGCTGATCGTCGCGGCAGGCAACCTCAAGCACGCCAACGTCGCACGCATGTGCGAGCGCGGTTTCGGCGACCTCGACCGCGGACGGAACGTCAACGGGCGCGCGTCGGCGCCGCGTCCGCATTCCGGCGTCTTCCGGGCGCGCAAGAACGAGCTGGGCCAGCTGCATCTGCTGCTCGGCCTGCCCGCGTACGCCCGCACGATGTCCCAGCGCTATCGGCTGTACGTGCTGAACGCCATCCTGGGCGGCACGATGTCCTCACGCCTGTTCCACAAGATCCGTGAAGAGCGCGGGCTGGCCTACAGCGTGTATTCCGCCGTCAACGCCTTCATGGACGCCGGCGTGCTGAACATCTACGCCGCGACCAACCGGGCGTCGGGATCCGAGGTGATCGGTCTGGTACGCGCGGAGCTGGCGGCGCTGGTGCAGCACGGTCCCACCGAGGACGAGCTGCGCGTGGCGAAGGAGAATCTGAAGGGCAGTCTGATGCTGTCGCTCGAGTCGACCAGCAGCCGCATGTCGAACCTGGCGCGCCAGGAGATCTACTACGGCAGGCAGCTCACGCTGGAAGAGACCTTGGGTGGCGTCAGCCGCGTCACGCGTGCCGCCGTGCACAGGACGGCGCGCGAGCTGCTGGAGGGACAGCAGCTCAGCCTGGCCGTCGTCGGCCCGACGAAGGGACTCTCCGTGCGCTCGCGGGACCTGGCGCTGTGAACGCGGAGGTCCGGATCCGGCGCCTGCCCGAAGCCGCGGACCTGCCCCTGCCCGAACGCGCGACCGAGCACTCCGCGGGATTCGACCTGCGCGCGCGCGTTGACGCGGACGTCACGCTCGAACCGGGGCGGCGCCGGCTGGTGCCGACCGGCATCGCCATCGCCCTGCCGACGGATTGCGAGGCGCAGATCCGCCCGCGCAGCGGGTTGGCGATACGCCACGGGCTGACGCTGCTGAACAGCCCGGGCACGATCGACTCCGACTACCGCGGCGAGATCAAGGTGATCCTGGTCAATCTCGGGCAAGAGCCGGTGACGATTCAGCGCGGCGAACGTATCGCGCAGCTCGTCGTTCAACGCCTGCCGTCGGTCGACTGGCTCGAGGTCGACGAGTTGTCGGAAACGGACCGCGGTGCGGGTGGTTTCGGCCACACGGGAGGTCAGTAGCCTTGCGTTTCATCCCGCTGGCCAGCGGGTCTCAGGGCAACGCGACCCTGGTCGAATTCGACGAATTTCGCCTGCTCGTGGATGCGGGGCTGTCCGCACGCGAGCTGGGCAAGCGTCTGAGCAGCGTGGGCGTCGAGCCGGACACGATCGACGCGCTCGTGCTGTCGCACGAGCACAGCGACCACGCCCGCGGCGCCGAGGTCTTCTCGAACAAGCACGACGTGCGCGTCGTCTGTTCGTGGGCCACGCTGGCCGAGCTGGACCTGGCCCCGCAGCATTTCGCGGCGTTCAGCGCGCTCGACGAGGGGGCGGCCGTCGAGCTGGGCCCCGTGACCGTCGAGGCGTTTCCCGTGCCGCACGACGCGGTGCGTCCCGTCGGTTTCGTGATCCACGGCGAGGGCTTGCGCATCGGGGTGGCGACCGATCTGGGCCACGCCACGCGGGTCGTCGTCGAGCGGCTGCGAGGCTGCGACCTGCTGATGATCGAGTCGAACCACGATTCCGAGATGCTGCGCCTCGGGCCCTACCCCTGGCAATTGAAACAGCGCGTCGCCGGACGCATGGGCCACCTGTCGAACGCCGAGGCGGCCGCGGTGCTGCGCCAGACGGCCGCGCCGGGCTGCCAGGCGGTCGTGTTGGCGCACCTGTCCGCCCACAACAACACGCCCGAGCTAGCGCGCAGCGCCGCGACGTCCGCGCTGTCGGGCAACGGTTGCGGCAACGTCGCCGTGCACGTCGCGGCGGCCGGGCAGGCGTCGCCGCCGGTGCAGCTGGCGCCGCGCCGACTGTTCTGACGAGGAGGAGAGAGAGTTGATCGAACGCTACACCAACCCCGAGATGGGAGCGTTGTGGGGCGAGCAGGCGAAGTTCGAGAGCTGGCTCGAGGTCGAGCTGGCGGTGTCGGAGGTACTCGCCGCGCGCGGCATGATCCCGGCCGACGACATGCGGACGATCCGCGAGAAGGCGGGTTTCGATCTCGAACGCATCGAGGAGCTCGACCGTCAGGTCGGTCACGATGTGATCGCGTTTCTGACCAGCGTCGCGGAGAAGGTCGGGCCGGCCTCGCGGCACATCCACTACGGTTTGACCTCGTCCGACGTCGTCGACACGGCACAGGCGCTGCGCACGGTGCGCTCGGCGGACATGCTGTTGCGACGTCTCGACGAGATGCTGGAGGTGCTGCGCAAGCAGGCCGAGGCGCACCGCGAGACCGTGATGGTCGGCCGGACGCACGGGATCCACGCGGAGCCGTACAGCCTGGGCCTCAAGTTCGCCAGCTGGTACGCGGAGGGGCGGCGCAATCGCACGCGCCTGGCCGTCGCGCGTGAGGAGATCGCCTTCGGCACGATCTCGGGCTCGGTCGGCACGTACGCCCACCTGGGGCCGGACGTCGAGGCCGAGGCGCTCGAGCGGCTGGGCCTCGCCCCCGAGCCGATCGCGACCCAGGTCGTGCCGCGCGACCGGCACGCGGCGTTCATGAGCGCCCTGGGCATCCTGGCCTCGTCGATGGACCGCATCGCGACCGAGGTGCGTCACCTGCAGCGCTCGGACGTGCGCGAGGTCGAGGAGCCGTTCGCCAAGGGGCAGAAGGGCTCGTCGTCGATGCCGCACAAGCGCAATCCGGTCAAGTGCGAGAACGTCAGCGGCCTGGCCCGCGTGGTTCGCGCGCACGTACAGGCGGCGCTGGAGAACGTGCCGCTGTGGCACGAGCGGGACATCTCGCACTCGTCCGTCGAGCGCGTGATCCTGCCCGATGCGACGATCCTCTGCGACTTCATGCTCTCGCGCATGACGCGCGTCGTCGAGGGGCTGCACGTCTACCCCGAGCGGATGCAGCAGAACATGGGAATCACGCGCGGCCTGATCTACTCGCAGGCCGTGCTGCTCGCGCTGACCTCCTCGGGGCTGACGCGCGAGGCCGCCTACGACATCGTGCAGCGCAACGCGATGCGCTGCTGGGCCGGCGACGGGGAGTTCAAGGAGCTGCTCGCGGCCGACGGCGAGCTGAAGGACGCGATGTCTCCCGAGGCGCTCGACCGGGCGTTCGACCCGGCCCGTTTCCTGGCGCACGTGGGGACGATCTACTCCAGGGTGTTCGAATAGAGGGTCGGGCGCGGGGCGCGCTATAATGGCCCCCGGCCGCGGCGCGAGCGCCGCGGTTGCTCTTTTTGCGGGGTGGCGGGATGTGCGGAATCGTCGGGATCTTCGGTCATCCGGAAGCTTCCACGTTGGCCTACCTGGGGCTGTACGCGCTGCAGCACCGAGGCCAGGAGTCGACCGGGATCGTCACGGCCACCGGGGAGACGTTCCATCGCCAGGCCGGCATGGGCCTCGTGGCCGACGTGTTCTCGCGCGACGTGCTCGACCGGCTCCCGGGCGAGTGCGCGATCGGACACGTGCGTTACTCGACGTCGGGTGACTCCAGCGCCATCAACGTCCAGCCGTTCCTGCTGCAGCACCACCGGGGACCGATCTCGATCGCCCACAACGGCAACCTGGTCAACGCGGCCGAGGTGCGTACCGAGCTCGAGTCCGAGGGCTCGATTTTCCAGACGACCAGCGACACCGAGACGATCCTGCACCTGGCGGCCAAGGCGCCGCAGGCCGACGTGGTCGACGCCCTGGTCGATTCGCTGCGTCGGCTGCGCGGGGCGTACTCGCTGGTGACGATGGTCGCCGGCCGCCTGATCGCGGCCCGCGACCCGCTGGGCTTCCGTCCGCTGTCCATCGGACGCGTCGACGGAGCGTGGGTCCTGGCCAGCGAAACGTGCGTGTTCGACCTGCTGGGCGCCGAATACGTCAGGGATCTCGAGCGGGGCGAGGTCGTCGTGATCGACGTCGCCGGTCTCCACTCGTTGAAGCCGTTTGCCGCCGAGCGGCCGGCGCCCTGCTTCTTCGAGCACGTCTACTTCTCACGTCCCGACAGCATGCTGTTCGGCGAGTCGGTCCAGGGCGTGCGCAAGACCCTGGGAGAGAGGCTGTTCGCCGAGCACCCGGCGGACGTCGACGTCGTCGTGCCGGTGCCCGACTCGGGGATCTACGCCGCGATGGGCTACGCCCGCGCGGCGGACCTGCCGTTCGAGATGGGCCTGGTGCGCAACCACTACGTGGGACGGACGTTTATCGAGCCGACGCAGCAAATCCGCAACTTCGGCGTGCGCATCAAGCTCAATCCGGTGAAGGCGATTCTGCGCGACAAGCGGATCGCGTTGATCGACGACTCCATCGTGCGTGGGACGACCAGCAAGAAGATCGTGCAACTGTGTCGCGACGCCGGAGCCAAGGAGGTGCACGTCCGCATCTCGTGCCCGCCGACGATCGGACCGTGTCACTACGGCATCGACACGCCGCTGGCCGAGGAGCTGATCGCGGCGCGCCAGAACGTCGAATCGATTCGCGATTTCGTGCAGGCGGACAGCGTGGGCTATCTCAGCTTCGAGGGCATGATCGCCGCCGCCGGAGTGCAGCAAGGCGAGATCTGCGGCGCCTGCTGGACCGACGAGCAGCCGGTCTCGCTGCCCTACGACCGCGCGCAGCAACTGGGATTGTTCGAGAAGGCGCGGCGCTGAGTGGAGATGGTTGCGCCGCGTTGTCGCAGCGCAACCCGACCGTTGGCCGAAGCGCCTCGAGCGCGACGATAATGAACGCGAGCCGCCCCGCTGGCGGCCACGGAGTGACCGGATGGACCAGACGCCCAAGCGAGGCCTGACCTATCGCGACGCCGGGGTCGACATCGACGCACAGGACAACGCGCTCGACCGCATCAAGGACCTCGTGCGCTCGACGCGCACCCCCGGCGTGCTGTCGGAGCTCGGCAGCTTCGGCGGGTTGTTCGCCCTCGACGAGGCGGCCGGACCGACGATCCTCGTCTCGAGCGCGGACGGCGTCGGCACGAAGCTGTGCCTCGCGTTCCTGAGCGGCGTGCACAATACGTGCGGTAGAGACCTGGTCAACCACTGCGTCAACGACATCCTGGTCCAGGGCGCCCGCCCGCTGTTCTTCCTGGACTACATCGCGACCGGGCGTCTCGAGCCGCACGTGCTGGCCGAGGTCGTCGAGGGCATCGCCGCCGGCTGTCGCGAGAACGGCTGCGCCCTTCTCGGCGGCGAGACCGCGGAGATGCCGGGGTTCTATTCGGACGGCGAGTACGACGTGGCCGGCTTCATCGTCGGGGCGGTGCAGCGCGACCGGCTGCTCGACGGGCGCCACGCGGCGACGGGCGACGTGCTGATCGGCCTGCCCTCGTCCGGGCTGCACACCAACGGCTACTCGCTGGCGCGCAAGATCTTCTTCGAGGTCGAGGGGCTGGCGCATGACGACAGGGTCGCGGGTCTCGACGGCACGGTCGGCGAGCTGTTGCTGGCCGAGCACCGCTCGTACCTCGAGGCCGTCGCGCCGCTGCTTGCGGCCGGGTCGGTGCACGCGCTGGCCCACATCACGGGCGGCGGGCTGACCGACAATCTGCCGCGCGTACTGCCCGAGGGGACCTCCGCGCGCATCTCGCGCGCCTCGTGGGAGGTGCCCGCGTTGTTCCGCTTCATGCAGGAGAAGGGCGGGGTCGACGAGGCGGAGATGTTCCGCACGTTCAACATGGGCATCGGCATGGTGCTCGTCGTTGCTCCGTCCGACGCCGCCGCGGTCGAGAAGTCGCTCGACGAGGCGGGGGAGCAGCACCTGCGCATCGGCGATGTCGTCGCCGGCAGCGGAGACGTGGTCTATGCCTGAGCGCGGCCGGGTCGGGATCCTGATCTCCGGACGCGGCAGCAACATGATCTCGCTGGTCGAGGCGATGCAGCGCGGCGACGTTCCCGCGGACCCGGTGCTCGTGCTGTCCAACGTGCCGTCGGCCCAGGGGCTCGAGCGCGCCGCCGAGATGGGTGTGCCGACCGCGGTCGTCGAGCACAGGCGGATCAAGCCGCGCGAGGCCCACGAGCGCGAGGTGGTCCGCGTTCTTCAACAACATCGCGTGGATCTGGTCTGCCTCGCGGGCTACATGCGCTTGCTGTCGCCGCTGATGGTCGAGGCGTTCCGCAACCGCATGCTCAATATCCACCCGTCGTTGCTGCCGGCCTTTCCCGGGCTGCACGCGCAGCGCCAGGCGCTGGACCACGGCGTGAAGCTGGCCGGCTGCACGGTGCACCTCGTGGACGAGCAGTGCGATCACGGCCCGATCGTCTTGCAGGCCGCGGTTCCCGTCGTCGCCGGCGACACCGAGGAGTCGTTGTCGGCGCGCATCCTCGAGCAGGAACACGCGATCTACCCCGAGGCCGTCCGCATGTTCTTCGATGGGAAGTTCCGTGTCGACGGACGCCACGCGAGCGTCGAAGCCTGAGTCAACGCCATGGTCCCGCGCCTCCGGGAGTGACCCATGCATGATCCTCGATACGAGGTGCGGGACGCCGTTCGTCTTCCGGATACCCCGCGAGCGCTACGCCCGCGCGAGAAGCTGTTCACCCGTGGGCCGGGCTGCCTGTCGCCCGGTGAGTTGCTGGCGCTCGTCATCGGCAGCGGCACGCGACGCGAGCCGGTCGGTCGCATCGCACGGCGACTCGTGCGTGGACACGGGCTCGACGGTCTGTCCGAGCTGACGGCGGACGCCTGGCGCTCGGAAAGCGGCCTGGGCCACGCCTCGGCCGCGCGACTGTGCGCGGTGTTCGAGATCGGCAAGCGGACGTACGCCCGTGACGAGACGCAGCGTCCCGTGCTCGGCGGCCCGCGTGAGGCGTTCGCCGAGGTGCGTCACATCGGCCGCGCGAAGAAGGAGCACCTGGTCGGACTGTACCTCGACGCGCAGAACGGCCTGCTGCACCGCGAGACGATCTCGATCGGGTCGTTGAACACGACGCGCACCCATCCACGCGAGATCCTCTACCCTGCGGTCGTGCACCTCGCGCTGGGGTTCATCCTCGCGCACAACCACCCCAGCGGCTGCGCGGATCCGTCGACCGAGGACATCGATTTCACGCGGGCGGTGCGCAGGGCGGGAGAGCTGATGGGAATCGAACTGTACGACCACCTGATCGTGGCCGGCGGGACGTTCGTCAGCCTGCGCGAGCGCGGGCTGCTCTAGCGCAGTTTGCTAGTATTGCGTTTTCGAGGTGAGGCCATGACGACCGCGAAGAGAACGTTCGCCCCCGTCGAAGAGCAGCTGGAGCTGCTCGAGCGCGGAGCCGTCGACATCGTGTTGCGCGACGAGCTGAAGAAGAAGCTCGAGCGCAGTCGCGAGTCGGGCAAGCCGCTGGTGGTCAAGGTCGGCTTCGACCCTACGGCTCCGGACATCCACCTCGGGCACACCGTGCTGCTGCGCAAGATGCGGCACTTCCAGGATCTCGGCCACCGCGTGATCTTCCTCATCGGCGACTTCACCGGACTGATCGGCGACCCGACCGGCCGCTCGAAGGCGCGGCCCACGCTGACGCGGGAGGAGATCGAAGCCAACGCCGAGACCTACAAGAAGCAGTGCTACAAGGTGCTGGACCCCGACGCGACCGAGATCCGCTTCAACAGCGAGTGGCTGGGCGAGCTCGGCTCGTTCGGCTTCGTCCGGCTGGCGGCGCGCTACAACGTGGCGCGCATGCTGGAGCGCAACGACTTCAAGAAGCGGTTCAACAGCGGGCAGACGATCTCGATCCACGAGTTTCTCTACCCGCTGGCGCAGGCCTACGACTCGGTGTTCCTCGAGGCGGACGTCGAGCTGGGCGGCACCGACCAGCTGTTCAACCTCAACGTCGGCCGCGACGTGATGCCGGGCTACGACCTCGAGCCGCAGGTGTTGTTGACCACGCCGCTGCTCGAAGGCACCGACGGCACCGAGAAGATGTCGAAGTCGCTGGGGAATTACATCGGCATCGATGAACCGCCGAAGGAGATCTTCGGCAAGATCATGTCGATCAGCGACGAGCTGATGTGGCGCTACTACGAGCTGTGCACCAGCGTCTCGCTGGACGGCATCGAGCAGATGCAGCAGCTCGTCGAGCGTGGGGAGCTGCACCCGAAGAAGGTCAAGGAAGGAATGGCGATGCGCATCATCGCGGACTTCCACGACGAGGCCGGGGCCAAGCAGGCGCGGGAAGAGTTCGCCAAGGTCTTCGCCGATCGCGGCACGCCGGAGGAGATGCCCGAGCATCGCTTCGCGGCGGCCGAGGGCAAGGTCTTCCTGCCGGCCCTGCTGCAGACGACGAAGCTGGCCGCCTCGAAGAGCGAGGCGAACCGTTTGCTCAAGCAGGGCGCCGTGGCGATCGACGGCAAGCGCGTCGAGCCGGGGACGCTGGAAGTCGGTGGTTCGGCCGGCGACACGTGGGTGCTGAAGGTCGGCAAGCGCCGCTTCGCTCGCGTGCACCTCGACTGAGCGGGATCACTTCCGCGGCGTTCGCTTGCGCCGGACGGGCCGCTCTTCCGGCGGCAGCCAGCGGTAGCGCTCCAGGTCGAGCGTCCCGTTGCCCGAGAACTCCACGCCCTCCTGCTCCAGCATCGCCTGCTGCAGCCCTCCCGGCAGGTCGGGCAGCCGCTCGGTCGAGCACCCGCCGCGGGCGTTGACCACGCGCTGCCACGGGACGTCTTCCGGGCAACCGTTCATGGCCCAGCCGACGGCGCGGGCGGAGAGGCGATTCTCGATCGAGGTCGCGATCTGCCCGTAGGTCATGACGCGCCCCTTCGGGATCCGGCGCACGAGGGCGTGGACGCCGTCGAAGGCGTTGCCGCGGTCCTGTTGCACGTCGCCGTGGACGCGTCGCTCGGTCGGCCGGCGGCCGGGCTGGGGGCGTTTCATCGGGTGATTATAGACACCGAGGGCGGCCTTCGGCGTGAGGCATAGCGCCCAACTCCCGGCGTAATGCCGCAGCGCACCGCGCGCGCCGCGGGCCGATCGAGCCCGGAATCGCGGCTTTTCCGCCCGGATGGCCCTGGCACGAGGCCTGCTGTGGAACCGGGTGAGGGCCGACGCAAGCGAGCCTGGGAAAGGAGCGGTCATGCAACAGCTGCGAACCATCCTGCTCACCACGGATTTCTCCGAGACCTCACGCAAGGCGGTTCCCGCGGCGAAGATGCTGGCCAAGCAGTTCGGCGCCAAGGTGTTGCTGGGGTACGTCGAGGAGGACCGACTTCCCCCGATGGTGGTCGAGTACATGTCGGTCGGCATCGAGGACCTGCTCGAGCGCCAGCAGATGCGCGCCGCACAGCGCCTGCAGGAGTTCGCCAAGGAGAACTTCGAAGCGGACATCGAGATCGAGCAGCGCGCCGTGATGGGCACGCCGCACGTCGAGATCGTGCGGCTGGCGCGTGAGGCGGACGTGGACATGATCGTCATGGCGACCCACGGCCGCGGGTTCATCTCGCACGCGGTCATGGGCTCGACGACCGAGCGCGTCATGCGTCACGCACCGTGTCCCGTGCTGGTGGTCCAGGACCGCAGCGAGTAGTCCACCGCCCTGAGCGGGGGCCGCCCGCGGGTGGCCCGCCTCGCCCCTCCCGCGACTGTCGCGCCTCCGGCGATTGTGCGATCCTGCACGCTGATCTCGATCGTGGAGGATGCGGCGTGCCGTCGACTCTCGAGCGCCTCGACTGCTCGCGCTGTGACGCGACGTTCGATGCGGGAAGGCTCAACACGTTGTGTGCGGACTGCGGTAGCGTCCTGCTGGCGCGCTACGACCTCGAGCGGGCCGCGCGCACGCTGACCCCCTCCGCGCTCGCCGGGCGACGCACCGATCAGTGGCGCTACGAAGAGGTGCTGCCCGGCTCGCACGACCCGCTGGGCCTCGGAGAGGGGATGACGCCGCTGCACGAGGCGGGCGCGCTGGGCCGCGCGCTGGGGCTCGAGCGACTGTTCGTCAAGGACGAGTCGCTCAACCCGACGGGCTCGTTCAAGGCGCGCGGCATGGCGGCCGCGGTGACGATGGCCAGGCAGCTCGGGGTGCGGCGCCTGGCGCTTCCCTCGGCGGGCAACGCGGGAGGGGCCGCCGCGGCGTACGGTGCGCTGGCCGGCATGCAGGTCGACCTGTTTCTGCCGCAGGAGACGCCCGCGCCGTTTCGCTTCGAGGCCGTGGTCTACGGCGCCCGCGTGCACCTCGCTCCGGGAGACATCGCCGACTGCGGCGCGCTCGTGCGCGAAGGAACCGAGCGCGAGGGCTGGTTCGACCTGTCGACGCTGAAAGAGCCGTACCGTCTCGAGGGCAAGAAGACGATGGGCTACGAGCTGGCCGAGCAGCTCGACTGGACGCTGCCCGACGTCGTCGTCTATCCCACCGGGGGCGGAACGGGCCTGATCGGGATGTGGAAGGCGTTCGCCGAGCTCGAGCGGATGGGTCTGCTGCGCGACGCGCGGCGTCCGCGCATGGTCTCGGTCCAGGCGGACGGTTGCGCGCCGATCGTGCGCGCGTTCGAGCGCGGAGAGGACACGGCCGAGCGCTGGAAGGACCCGTGGACCTACGCCAGCGGCCTGCGTGTCCCGGCGGCCGTCGGCGACCATCTGATCCTCGACGCGCTGCGCGAGTCCGACGGGATCGCGATCGCCGTCAGCGACGAACGGATGGCCGAGGGGCAACTCGACATGGCCCGCTGCGAGGGCATCTTCGGCGCGCCGGAGGGCGGCGCCACGGTCGCCGCGGCGCGAGCGCTGACCGAGCGCGGTTGGATCCGGCCGGGCGAGCGCGTCGTGCTGTTCAACACCGGAAGCGGGCTGAAATACCCCGATATTCCCGGGCTCGACGTGCCCTGAGCGCCCCGTCCGATCGTTTGACACCGCCAGGGGCGCACAATACACTGCCGGCTTGATTGAAAGGAACGGTGGTGCGCGACCGTATCTTCCTCGAAGGCATCAAGTTCCACGGCTTCCACGGTCTCACCAAGATGGAACGCCAGGTCGGCTGCCGGCTCGCCGTCGACGTCATCCTCGAAACCGATCTCGAGCTCTCCGGGCGCCACGACCGCGTGCGGGACACCATCGACTACCGCAAGGTGCACGAGAAGGTGATCGAGGTCGGACGCGGCCCGTCGCACAAGCTGCTGGAGTCGTTCGCCGTGACGCTGATCGACCAGCTGTTCGACAACTTCCCGGTGGACGACGTCGCGGTCAAGGTGCGCAAGGAGACGCCCGTGCTGGACGGCATCGTGGACTCCGTCGGCGTGGAGCTGCGGCGCACGAGAAACGCGGACGAGACGTCGTGATCGTCCGCCGCAAGTTCGACTTCGAGGCCGCCCACCATCTTCCGCATCATCCGGGCAAGTGCCGCGACCCGCACGGTCACTCGTACCGGCTGGTGGTCAGCGTCGACCGGCCCGTGGATCCGCACTCGGGCCTGGCGATCGACTTCTCGGATCTGAAACACGTGGTCCAGGCCGAGGTCGTGGACCTGCTGGACCACAAGAACGTCAACGACATCATGGATAACCCGACGGCGGAGGTGATGTCCGTGTGGATCTGGAACCGGCTGCTGCCCAGGCTGGATGGGCTGGTCGAGATCGAGCTGCACGAGACGCGCAAGTGCTCCGTCGTCTACCGGGGTGAATGAGCATGGACCGCGAGAAGATGGCCGAGGGCGTTCGCGCGTTTCTCGACGGTGTTTCGCACGGATTCCCGGGTGACGATCAGGATCGGACGCCGGATCGCGTTGCGCGCGCCTGGTGCGACGACTTGCTCTCGGGATATGCCGTGGACCCGGCGGGCGAGCTGTCGTGGACCGCGGCGCCGCGCGGCACCGGACCGGTCGTCGTGCGCGGCATTCGATTTTCTTCGGTCTGCGTGCACCACCTGTTGCCGTTCATCGGCCGCGCCGACGTGGCGTACCTGCCCGACGAGCGTCTCGCAGGTCTGAGCAAGATCGGCCGCGTCGTCGACGCGCACGCCAGGCGGCTGCAGACGCAGGAGCACCTGACCGCCGCCGTCGTCGAGACGCTGCAGGAGACGCTGTGCGCTCGCGGAGTCCTGGCGCGGTTCGAGGCCGAGCACACCTGCATGACGCTGCGCGGCGTGCGCAAGGAAGGCAGCCGCATGATCACGCTGGCCGGGTCGGGCGTCCTCGAATCGGACGCCGCGGCGCGGGCCGAGGCGCTGGCGTTGTTCTCCGGGGGCGCCACACGCGGCGACGGATGAACCCTGTGCGCCACCGCATCGGCTTCGCGCTCGCGCTCGCGCTCGCACTGTCGCTAGTCTCGGTCCCGGGCGCGCTGGCCGACGGCGCCGGCGAACGCCTGCTACGTCTGGCCGCGAAGGTCGGCGAGCGGCCGCCCGTCGTGCGCATCGGGCTCGACTCGGGGCACTCCCTCGAGGTCTCGGGCAGGAGCGGGATGCGCGTCAGCGACCCCGCGACGGGCAAGGCGTTGTGGCGCGGCACGTTCGACGGGCGGATCGCGGTCGTCGCCGAGGGCGGGCCTCAGGGAGAGGCCCCGCGAGTCTACCGCGTGCAGGTCGGCGCGTTCGGCGCTCGCCGCGCCGCCGAAGCGGAACTGAAGCGCGTCGAGAGACTCGGCGGTGCGCCGGGCATCGTGCGTCACGACGTCGACCGTGCAACCTATCGCGTGCGCGTCGGCCGGGCGACGAACCGCGTCGCGTTGAACCCGCTGGTCGAGAAGCTGCGCGCGTCGGGCATGGACTCGTTGTGGATCGCCGAGGAGCCCGCCGACGAGTACGAGAACATCTCGCTGCGCCTGGTCGACGCGTCGTACGACAGCTTCGCCACCGGACTGACGCGCATCGCAATCGAGCCGACGAAGAAGGGCGGGCGCATCCGCGTCGGCAAGACCGAGTATCGTGGCGTGATGGAGCTGCGCGTCACGCGCTTCGGCACGCTGCAGGCGATCAACTGGGTCGGCATCGAGGCCTACCTGCGCGGCGTGGTCCCCGTCGAGCTGGGTCCCGAGGTGTGGCCGGCCATCGAGGCGTTGAGCGCCCAGGCGGTCGCGGCACGGACGTACACCTACGCCAATCTCGGTCAGTTCGAGGAGGACGGCTACGATCTGTGCGCCGGCCCGCGCTGCCAGGTCTACGGCGGATACACGGCCGAGCACCCGCTGTCCGATCGCGCCGTCGCCACGACGCGGAGCGAGGTCGCGACGTGGAACGGGGAGCCGATCGCCGCGCTGTACACCGCCACCTGCGGTGGGCACACCGAGGACGGCAGCAACGTCTTCATCGACCATACCGAGCCGTACCTGAAGGGCGTGCCGTGCCACGCGGAAGGCGAGGCGCTGGCCTCCCAGCGCAGGACGGTCGCCGGGGCCGCCGTCGTGCCGCTGCAGGACGAGAGCGGCGTCGACGTGACGCGCGACATGGCGTTGCTGCGCGCCGCGGGCGTGCTCGACGACCGAACGCTGTTGCGCCCCATCGACGCCCTGACGTTGCGCGCGTGGACGACACGGCTCGCGCGCGTGGCCGGGCTTCCCGCGCCCGCAGGCGAGTCCGCCGCCGTCGGCGACCTGGGCGGCGCGGCCGCGGCCGTGCTGTCGGATCTCGGCTGGGGCTCGCGCGCCGAGGTGTTGATCTCCGAGGCGGATTTGCCCGCGTTGCTGCGCGATCCGGAGGCCGCGCTGCTGCCGCTGAGCCAGCGCCGCGCGCTGGCCTACCTGGCGTCGATCGACGGCCTGACGCCGCACGCGGACGGTGGGTTTCGCGTGCGACAGGTTCCGACCGCGGCGCGCCTGGTCCCCGTGCTGGCTCGCATCGGAGACACGTACGACGCGTTCGACCTCGCGACCGCGACCGTCTCCGGCCTGGGTGAGAACAGTCTGCGGCTGTTCAAGGGCAAGGGCGAGATCCGCTTGCCGTTCGCCGAGCGGCCGTATCTGTTCAGCCGCTCGGGCGGCAAGGCGATACCGCTGCAAGAGCTCGAGATCTGGCCCAACGACAACGTGCGCTACCGCACGAACTCGAAGGGCCGCGTGGACTTCGTCGAGGTCGTCGCGCCGGTCAACGGCGTCTCGGACGACCGGTCGTCGAAGGTCTACTCGTGGCAGGTGCGTAAGACGCGCAACAAGCTGGAGGCGGCGATCAACCGGCGTGTCGCGGTGGGACGGCTGAAGGACCTCGTAGTCGTCTCGCGCGGCGTATCCGGACGGGTGAAGGAGCTGAAGGTCGTCGGCACCGACGCCACGACGGTCGTGCGCGGCTTCGACATCCGGCGCTTGCTCGACCTGCGCGAGATCCTGACCGTGATCGAGATCCAGCGCGACGATCGCGGGCGGATCAAGGCCGTCGTCTTCGCGGGCAAGGGCTGGGGGCACGGCGTGGGTCTGTGCCAGGTGGGCGCGTTCGGGATGGCGTTGCGCGGCGCGACCTACCGCGAGATCCTGACGCACTATTACACCGGCGTCGACGTGGAACGTATCTCCGCGGACAAGATCGCCGCACCCGGGTCCTGACGGGACGATGCGGGAGGATTCACCCGCGCCGCCGAGGCTGCTGGTCGTCCTCGGTCCGACCGGGACGGGCAAGTCGGCCCTGGCCGTCCGGCTGGCGGAGGCGCTGGGTGGCGAGGTCGTCGGCTGCGACGCGCTGCAGGTGTATCGCGGCTTCGATCTGGGGACCGCCAAGCCCACCGCCGACGAGCTGCGCCGGGTACCGCACCACCTCGTCGACGACCTGGATCCTACGGCCGAGCTGACGCTGCACGACTACGTGCGGCGCGCCGAGAGTGCCGTCGCCGAGATCGCGGCCCGCGGCAACGTGCCGCTCGTGGCCGGCGGCAGCGGCATGTACCTGCGCGGACTGCTGCGCGGCGTCGTCTCGGCGCCCGCGCGGGACGACGAACTGCGCCTCCGACTGCGCCGTGTCGCCGAGCGTCGGGGCAGCGAGGCGCTGCACCGCTGGCTGGTCCGTCTGGACCCGGCCTCGGCCGAGCGGATCCTGCCCAGCGATCTCCAGCGGCTGATCCGCGCGATCGAGCTGGCCCTGACGTCGGGCCGGACGTGGAGCGAACTGCTTCACGAACGCGGCACCTGGGGCGCCGACCGCGAGCGCTATCCCAGCCTGAAGATCGGGCTCACCATGGACCGCGAGCGCCTGCGGTCGTTGCTGGACGCCCGCGTGCAGCGCTTCTTCGACGCCGGGCTGGTGGGCGAGGTGCGCGAGTTGCTGGCCCGCGGCGTGCCGCCCGGCGCAAACGCCTTCAAGGCGATCGGCTACCGCGAGGTGCTGGCCGCGATCGGGGCGGGGGAGGACCCGCTCGGGGTCGTGCCCGATGTACAGCGGAACACGCGGCGCTACGCGAAGCGGCAGCGCACCTGGTTTCGCAAGGAGCCGGACGTCAACTGGATCGACGCGGCGCGCGACGGAGAGGAGATCGCCCGCGAAGCGATCGGTTTGTGGAACACGCGGAAGTGGTATACTCCGCGCCAGTCATGAGTAGCACTGCGGAGGGAAGGGCGTTGGAAAACGAGTCGCAGAATCTTCAAAATCAGTTCTTCAACGCTGCTCGCAAGGGCGGGGCGCCGATCACCGTGTTTCTCAGCAACGGCAAGAAGCTGATCGGCAAGCTCAAGTCCTTCGACAAGTTCACCCTGCTTCTCGAGAACCACCACGGCGAGATGATGGTGTTCAAGCACGCCGTCTCAACCGTCAGCCCCTCGGTGCGCAACGACGGCCCTCCAGGCGAGCGACGCGGTCCGTCGGGTGCAGGCGGACGGCCGCCGCACCGCTGAAACGGAGGCTAGAAGCCCGAGAGGCTTCTAGGTCTCGCCGGAGTCTCCGGTGAACCCGCACGATCTCGACGTCGATCCCGAGACTCGACGAGCGCTGCAGTTCGACGAACTGCTCGAATGGCTCGCCGGACTGGCGCGGACCGCGCCGGGCGCGCGTCGCGTGCTGGCGCTGCGACCGGTGTGCGACGAACAGCGCATCCGTCACGAGCTGGAGTCCGTGCGCGAGGTCGAGCGCCTGCTGGCCGAGCGCGCCACCCCCGTGCCCTCGGGCCTGCCCGACCCCGAGGAGGCCGCGCGGGCGCTGTCCCTGGCCGGGATGCGCCTCGACGCGACGTCGCTGCGCGGCCTGGCCGCCGTGGCGCACGCCGCCGCCGAGCTGCGCGACACGCTGATCCGCCTCGCCGCCGACTCCTATCCGCGCCTGCGCGAACAGGGGAGTCGATTGCCCGACCTGGGGCTCGAGGCCGCCGAGGTGTTGCGCGGCATCGAGCCCGACGGACGCCTGGCGGACGACGCGAGCCCCGGGCTGGCGCGCATCCGGCGTCGGCGGCGCAAGGCGGGCGAGGATCTGCAGAACAAGCTGGCGCGCATGCTGCGCAAGCCCGGCGCCGAGAGCGTGATCCAGGACGACTTCGTCACCCAGCGCAACGGCCGCTACGTCATCCCCGTGCGCTCGGACTCGCCGAAGCCGGTGCGCGGCATCGTGCACGCGACCTCCTCCTCCGGCGCGACACAGTTCGTCGAGCCGCTGGAGACGGTCGAGCTGAACAACGAGTGGGTACGGCTGGGCGAGGAAGAGCGTGAGGAGGAGCAGCGCATCCTCGCCGACTGGTCGGACGCGTTTCGCGAGCGACTGGACGAGCTGCACGACGCGCTGGACGCGCTGGCCGTCGTCGACGGCTGGCAGGCGCGGGCGCTGTTCGCGCGCGACACCGAGGCCGTCGCCCCCGTCGTTGGCGAGGGCGAACCCGTCGCCCTGACCGACGTGCGCCATCCGTTGCTGGAACGCCTGCTGGCCGAGCGCGGCGGCGAGTGCGTTCCGCTGCGACTGGAGATCGAACCCTTCGACCGCGTGCTGGTCGTCTCGGGGCCCAACACCGGCGGCAAGACCGTCGCGCTGAAGACGCTGGGGCTGACCGTGTTGATGGCGCAGAGCGGGATCCCCGTCCCGGCGAAGCGCGTGCGGCTGCCGCTGTACCGCCAGCTGCGCGCCGACATCGGCGACCACCAGTCGATCGACGCCGACCTGTCGACGTTCTCGGCGCACGTGCGTTCGACCGTCGAGTTCCTCGGGGCGTTGCGCCCCCCGGTGCTGATGCTGTTCGACGAGATCGGTACGGGCACCGAGCCGACCGAGGGCGCCGCGCTGGCGCAGGCCGTGCTGGAGAAGCTGTCCGCCACGGCCGGCGTGACGGCGGCCGTGACGACGCATCACGGCTCGGTGAAGACCTGGGCCTTCGACAACGACGAGGTCGAGAGCGCCGCGATGGAGTTCGACACCGACCGGCTGCGCCCGACTTATCGCATCCTCGGCGGCGCCGCGGGCGTCTCCGCGGGTCTCTCGATCGCCGAGCGCCTCGGCCTGGACGCCGACGTCATCGAGCGCGCCCGCGAGTGCATGGGCAGCGACGCGCAGCAGTCCGAGAACTACTTCGAGCGCCTGCGGCGCCTGACGGCCGAGCTCGAGGGCCGCCACGAGGAAGTCGCCGAGCGCGAGGCCGAGCTGGCGCGCACGCGCCTGCGGCTCGAGTCCGAGGCCGTGGAACAGGAACGCGACCGGTCCACGCGCGTCGAGCGCGCGCTGGCCCAGGCCCTCGGCGCGTTCCGCAGTACCGCGAAGAAGGGCCTGGCCGAGATCAAGGACCGGCGCGAGCGCGACCGTGAGTCGCGCCGCATCGGCCGTCTCGAGAACCGCCTACGCATGGACCAGTCGCGCACGCGCGCCGAGCTGGTTCCACGCAGCGAGGCCGACGAGTCGTCCGGCTGGGTCGAACCCGAGAGCGTCGAGGAGGGGATGGAGGTGCTGGTGCGCAACCTCGGCAAGCGCGGCCGCGTGCTGGCCGTGCGCGGCACCAAGGTCGAGGTCGAGCTGGGGCGCATCCCGTTTACCGTGAACCGCGCCGAGCTGCGCGTGCAGCCGGGCGGTGCGCCGGCAGCGCCCGAGCCGAAGCCGCCCACACGTCCCGCGGTGCCCTCCGGCGGCGGGCCGACGCTGGAGCCGGACACGCCGGCCGAGCTGCACCTGCTGGGCAAGACCGTGGACGAGGCGGTCGACGAGATCGACCAGTTCCTCGACCAGGCGTCCGTCGCCGGCCACTCCGAGGTGCGCATCGTCCACGGCCACGGCACCGGGCGGCTGAAGCGCGCTACGCGCGAGTTCCTCGTGCGGCACGTGCACGTGAAGAAGCAGCGGCCCGGGCGGCAGGGCGAGGGCGGGGACGGCGCGACGATCGTTGAGTTGAAGGGCGTTTGACTTCTCCGACGCTCCCTCGTCCTATGCTGCAGACTTGCTCGGTATCCTCTTGGAAGTGCTGTGCCGCAGTTCGTGCGTTTTCAATGGCGCGCGAGAAATGGACTAGAATGCGTACCGAGAATAGGCTGCAGGCTTCGCACTCTTCCCGAATCTACAACTCGCAGCCTAAGTCATAGTTAGCCGTACAGACCCCCAGAAAACCACATCCGCGGC
>JAAELQ010000126.1 GCA_024226515.1 bacterium | reverse complement strand
TGTCGTTGTCCGTGTCCGCACAGACATTCGGGTTCGTGGGATCGGGATCCTGGAGGTCGCCCACTCCGTCGTTGTCGTCGTCCGGATCGCCGGCATCGCACAGGCCGTCGCCGTCCGTATCGAGTCCGTCGTTCGCGGGCCGGCCGTCCGCCTGCGGACCGAAGCCGTCCGAACCGATCGCGCAATCGTCACAGGTGTCGGTGTCGCTGTCGCCGCAGGAGTCCGGATTGAGCGGCTGCGGGTCGCTCGTGTCGGCGACCCCGTCGTTGTCGTCGTCGAGGTCGCAGGCGTCGCCGGCGTCGTCACCGTCGGTGTCGGTCTGATCGGCGTTCGCGATCTCGGAGCAGTTGTCACACGTGTCGCCGAGTCCGTCGAGGTCGGCGTCGCCGATCGCGATGAGCTGAGTGCATCTCGCGCTACCCGACGAGTTCACCGCGGTCCACGTGCGCACGATCCTCCCCGAGCAATCGCACCCGAGCGAAGTCCGTCTGTCGCTGGAGCTGACGACGGCCGTCTGACAGCTGTCGGCACTCGTCGCCATGCCCGTTGCGGCCGGGCTGCTGTCCGCTCCGCAGGCGATCGCGATGTCCGGCGGACATTCGATGAGCGGAGCCGCGGTCACGGTGACCGTGGCGCTGCACGTGTCCGGGCCCTCACAGCTCAGGCCGGCAGCTCGGTCCAGGGTCAGGGTCACCTGGCGCGTGCCCACGCCGTACGGGCCCGCCGGGCTCTGCGTCAGGCTGAGGCCCGGGTTACCCTCCAGACCCTCCCCGGCGATCGAGACGTCGACGGGCGAGCAGTTCGGACCGGCCGGGACGGTGCGGTCCACGCACTCGGCGGGCGCCGCCGGTCCGAGGTCGTCCGACCTGCCGGCGACGAAATCGGCCTTCTCCCACAGCGTGACGTAGGCCTCCGCCGATTGGAGCAGCGGGTCGAGATCTTCCTCACGCAAGCCGATCTGCAACAGGTCGCCCAGCATGTCCGGCATCAGGCCGATGTGGGCCAGCCCGTCGTAGTTGAAGTCGAATGTCTTCTGCCCGGTCTCCTGCCTTTCGAACGTACCGAAGCCGGAAAGGGTGAACGGATACTGGAGCTTGTTGTCCGCCTTCTCCTGAGCGCTGCGCTCCTGCTTGCGGCTCAGACCCGTACCGCCGTCGTCGGGGTCGAAGTCGGCGATGATCACCGTCGCGCTTCCGCCGCAGCCCTGATTGCCGAAGCGCGGGCCAAGGTGCTGCGCCACGCCGTTCCAGTCGCTACCGACGGCCACCGGTCCGCCCATCACCTCCACGGCGTACTCGTAGGACTGGGCCCAGGACTTCGTCGAGTGACGGCAATCGTCGCGGATGGTCGGCATCCCCGTGACGGGGAAGTACGGAATGGTCTGTTTCGTTCTCAGGAAATCAGGCTGAGCGTCATCCTTGAGCATCACCGAGACCAGACTACCCAGCCCGGCCATGCGATCGAGTTGATCGCGGGTACGCAACCGTTCGTGCCGGCCGCCGCCGCCGTCGTCGTAGAACTGGTTGTGGAGTTCGAAGAACAGGCCGTGACTCGCCACCAGCGGGTAGTCTCGGGTCTCCGCGATGTCCAGTGTGGAATCGAGGGACTTGATCGACATGTGATCGATGTCGATCAACATCCCCTTGTCCATCATGGCCTCGATCAGGAACGGTCCCAGTCCGATCGCATCGCTGTCACCGGCAGTCAGATCTGCGGAGAGACCCCGCTGATTGCAGCTGCTGATCTCGCTGGTGTCGTAGACCGGCCGCTGATCGAAGACCAGCGAGAGGCAGCCCGGGGGATCGGCAGGCGGATTGTCGCACGCCTGGTTTGGGTCCAGCGCGCAGGCGAGGAAGTAGTCGAAGATCTCGTCGGTGCAGAAAAAGTCGAAGTCGGGGAAGCCGATTGCGACGAGCAGGTTCTCGACGAAACCGAGGCTGGCCTTGAATCCGTACCCGTCGTCGCCGGGCGGGTCGTAGGGCGCGACGACCGGCGGGCACTCCTCCACCTCGAACCAGTGGCCTTCCATCGCCCGATTTCCGACGTTGAGCGAGTTGATCCAGGTGGCTGTTCCGGCGAACGCGTTGTCGAAGTTGTGCACCGGGAAAATGTGGCGCACGCCCTTCTCGTAGTACGCGTCGACGCCCGCGATCACATCGTTCGCCGTGCAAGCGGGCCTCGGCTGGCCGTTCGGAAAGTCCGGCCCACTGTTCGTGGCGTGACAGTTGAACAGGTGATCGACCTCGATGCTGAGCACGACGGCGAGCTTGCCGTTCGAGATCACCTGGCGCGCCTCCTCCGGGGTGCGCACGACCTTGAACCAGCCGCCGCCGGGCTGCTGATCCAACCAATCCTCGAACTCATGGGTCGCCTGAAGCTGGAGCTCGATCGGCGGCAGCAGCGGCAACGGCAGGTCCGTCGCGGCCGGCGCCGGACAGGTCGTGCCGTCGCACACCTTGAATCGGTCGTCGTAGAAATCCAGCTCGTGCAGTCGGTCGGGCGGCAGCATCGACATGCGGCAATCGACTTCGGACAGGCGGTCGCCGGTGCGGCAGGCCGCCTCGCTGTTGACGGCCATCATGACCATCAGCCGCAGCCCGCCCTGGTACGCCCGTTCCAACCACTTGTGGTAGACCTGCTGATGCACCGTGGTCGTCCAGGTCGGCCAGGCATTGAACGCCGGCGCGCCGAACGGCGCGTTCGGCCCGAACGGACCGGCGGGCGTGTCGATATTGCTGGCGTCGACGTTCCCCGCCATGTCGAACGTGCCGGCGCCGATGGTGTCGTAGAGCACGCTGTGAGCGCCGTGCCACTCGACGACTCGGTTGCCCGATGCGTCCTGGCACTCGGTACCGGTCCAGGTCAGACCCCCGCGGCTCAACGCGTTCATGTCGTTGCACTCGCCCTGGTTCAACGGCGGGACCGGGTCGCCGGCCTTGCCGACCACGGTCTGTGCGACGCCTCCCAGCTCCCGGGTCGCCGTCGTCCATGCATCCTGCCGCAGCGCAGCGTTGACACCGCCCTGCGCGTCGTACGGCTCTCCCACGAAGGCGACACCGCCGTGAGCCAGGTGTCCGAACATGTGCACGTGCATATCCGCGTACCCGCGCAGCGGACAGCCGGGCGTCCCGGGCGTGCAGTCGGTCCCCGGTTCGGCAATGGGAAAGTCGGGCGGATCGAGGCTGATGCAGGTACTGGAAGACAGCGCACCGTTGAGCAAGCTGTTCTCGCCGCAGTAACAGTTGCCGGTGCAGCCGTTCGTGATCTCGGTGAGACCCGCTTCACAAGCGCCCGTGGCCAGCTGTTCATCTCCAAGACAGCAGCCGCGCTCACCGGCACCGCCGCACGGAGCGACTTCGATACAGGTCCCGTTCGATTCCGGGTTGAGCGGACTGATGATCCGGTCCGTACCGCTGCAGAGGCAACTACTGAAAGTGTCGTCGCAACCGGGAACCTCGAGCAGTCCGGCCTCGCAGGCCCCTGTCGCAAGCCGTTCGTCCGCCCCGTTGCCGAAACAGCACCCACGTTCACCTGGACCGCCGCAGGGTTCGACAGCCTCGCAGACGCTGTTCGTCAGGACTCCCGAGAGATCGGCGTCCGGCCCGCAAAACAACGAGGGGTCGGGCGTGGCCGGCACCTCGCGCAGGTAGTCCCCGTTGGGACAGGCGAAGTCGGCGGTGGTCGGACGACCGGGCTCCGCCGAGCAGCAAGCGCGTTGGCCCGGGCCGCCGCAGGACGTTGGCGCGTAGCAGGTCGTATCCGACGTCGTGGTCACCAGCTCATTGTCCGGGCCACAGACGCAGGCGCCAACGGAGAACCCGTCACAGATTCCCGCCGCGTCCGGGTCCGAGGCGACCTCGACAAGGCCGGTATTGCAAGCACCCTGCGGCCGCTCGCCCGCGCAACACGCACGCTGACCGGCGCCGCCGCAGGGCGGGACGGCGTAACAACGGCTGCTGGAACATTCGCAATCCGGGCCGCTGCACCCGAGGTACTCGAAGAAGCCCGCATCGCATGCAGGATCCCCGGCCGTGGGTCGTTCCGGCTCGCCGGCACAGCACGCTCGCTCTCCGTCCCCACCACAGGGCGTCGGCAGCACGCAGGTCCCACTCGAGGTGTTGTTCGGATCGCCCTCACAGCCACAACCCGCTGCGAAGCTGCTGCACACACCTGTCGTGTCGGGATCGACGTTGTTTTGTATGAGGTCGGCGTCGCAGGCGGTGGCCCGATCCCCCGGACAGCACGCGCGTTGATTTTCCCCGCCGCATGGCGCGACGGCGTAACACGTCGTGGAGGAACAGCCGCAGGTAGGGCCGAAGCAGGGAACGTACTCCTGCAAGTCCGCGTCACACGCAGGATGTCCGACGGTGGGCCGACCAGGCTCGCCCGGGCAGCAACCGCGCTCGCCGTCACCGCCACAGGCGCTCGGCGCCTGGCAGAACGAACTCGCCGTGTTGAAAGCGTTCTGGTTGTTTCCGCCGCAGAGGCAACCACCTGCATAACCGGGGCACAAACCAAAACTGTCCGGATCGACGAAATACTCTTGAAGACCCGAATCGCAGACCGCTCCTTCCAGTGTCCCCGCGCAACACGCTCGCTGCCCGCTCCCGCCGCAGGGCGAGATGGCCCAACAGCTGGTGCTGCTGCCGCCGCAATCGGTGGCGAAAGGAATATTGATGCAGCCATCCATTTCCTCGTTGCCGTCGTAGCAGGGAAGGCCCCCGTTCGCGTCCCGGTCCGCACCCAGTGGGAGGGCCCCCTCCCCGTCGTGACCCTTCGCGAGAGCGACGGCCGGGAGCAGCATCATCAAGAGCGCAAGAAGCAGTGCGCGGTTGAGTACGGGGTGCGAACAAGGCTTGGCCACAGTCTGTCTCCCTGGTCTCGGTGGCAGAATTGGAGGGCGTCGATGCGAGCTAACTGAAGGAGATACGCTACACGATTGGCGGTGTCAACGGTTTTTCGAGGGGCAAGACGCAGGAAGGACCCGGGACGATCGGTAGGGGCGGCGCAGTCGCGGCCGAGTATCTCGTCCTTGAAAAAAAGCCACCGGCGATCGATTCGACCGCCGGTGGCTCTCCTCCGATTCACTCATCGACTGCGCGGTACGTCAGTCGGCCTCGGCCGTGGCGATATCGCACGCGTCGATCCCGAGGTTCTGCCCGTTCACGATCGGCGTCAGGGTCCCGTTCGCTTCCAAACGATAGACGTTCTGTGCGATCACGATCACCGCTCCGGCCGGCGTCACGACGATCTGGTTGGACTTCGTCGAGAAGAGGAACAGACCGTCGTCTTGCTGATGGATGCAATCGAGGTTCTGCAAGCCGCGAGCCACACCGTTGAACGCCAGCGTGATGTCGCCGGTCTCGAGGTTCAGCGTGTAACCGTTGGCGTCATAGATCAGCACGACCCCGTTGGGCGTGTATGCGAACCTCGTGGTATCGGGCGAAAAGAGCAGGCCGCGCGCATTGATCGTCAGCACGGTGGAAACCGCGTACAAACCGAGGGGCTTGTCGTTGCCCGCTTGCTCGGATCGACGCGTCCACTGGGAGTTGGTCACGATCGTCAGCCCGAGGTCGGCACTGTCTCCGCCGAGCGCAGCACGCCCGCGATTCTCCCCGAACTGGTCCGTGCCCGTCCACACGCTTCCGTATTCCGCGAAGGGCGAACCGGCCGGGGCGATGTAGGCCGTGTTGTGCTCGGTCCTGTCGATCCTGTTGTCGATGGTGCCATCCCACAGATCGTTGTTGTCGTCGGCGATCTTGGTGATTCCGTCGATGAGGAAGATGGCTACGCCGGCGCCGTCCACGCTCGGGTTCGTGAACGTGTTGTCCCTCGCGTCGACGGTGGCCGTCCCACCCCAGTCGGCGTTCGTCGAAGCGATCGCTCTCCAGGTTACGGCGCCGAGACCGGCCGCGTTGGCCACGTCCTGTACTCGCGCGTTGTAGTCGGCGACATCCCCGGACAACGCATCTCTTCCCACGCTGGTGGCGAAGACGATGCGGTAGGTATCGCCGAACGCCCAGGCGTTGCCCGTTGCCGGGTTGATGCCGCCGTTGGCGGCCGTCACGTCCAGAATGCCGAGTTGCCCGACCAGGTCGGATGCTTGGATCGAGCCCGCACTCAACAAGAGCGTGGCTAGGATGACCAGGGCCGGTGCGGCCTTGAAACGCTTCATATCGATTGTCCTCCGGTGTCTCATGAATTTCAACGAAACTGAACCCATCTGAAGCGATGCGCCGACGACGCATCACCGCAGCCACGGGATTATTCCCAAAACCCGGCCCGGCCGCTAATGAAAACGCGAGATTCTTTGTGACGATCGAGTGTCGGGTGACGCGAGATTCCGAGCCTGATTCGTGTAGAGGTGTCCTGGCACTGCCCCGAAATGACCCTGCCTCATTTGTACGAGTACCCTACGGGCCGGATGGCGGCTCATCGATGAACTGCCATGAGTGTGCCGCGAACTCGGGGCGCGGGCAAGCCGAGACTTCCCGGCTCTCGTGCCGCCCGAGAGCCGGACCGCGATTCAGTCGGCGACGTCGTGTGGAAAATCGACGGCGCGGTGCTGGAAACGGGCGATCCTCGGATTACGCAGCACGCCGTCGCGGATCTCGATGGCCCGCCGGATCGTCTCATCGCCGGCCCACGCGTCAGCTCCGCCCATGACCGTTTCGAGGAACGCGACGACGACCCGCGACAGCTCCCACGAAGCGCTCCGCCACAGATAGCTCGGAGTGTGGTCGACCGCGTAGTAGGTCACCGCACCCACGTCGAAGGTCGGCCGCTCGAACGACGTGGGGCGCGCGAAGGGGAAGCCCATCGCGAGATCGCAGCTGACGTCGACGATCAGCGCGCCGCACTTCAGCCGGTCGGCCTCCTGCTCGCCGAGGAACATCAGCGGTCGGTCGGTGTCCTGCAGGATTCCGTTGACGATCACGTCGCCCTCCGCCAGCGACTCGACGAGCGGGCGGGCGGTACCGTCCTCCTCGACAACCATCATGCCGTCCTTCGACTCGTCGTCGATCATCTGTCCGTAGCGGCAGCCGGGGATCTTGTCGTGGACGTTCCACGGCGGGCGCTGCGTGTAGACCTCGATGTCCTCGAAACCCCGCCCCCGCAGGGCGAAGATCGCGCCGCGGCTGACCGAGCCGTGGCTCAGCACGCGGGCCCGGGACTGGGGTCCGTAGTTGCCGTCCTTGCCGGTCAGGCCGAGGGCGTGGATCACACCGCAGTAGCCGGCCATCTCGTTGTTGCGGTCGAACAGGTGCATATCGTGCGTCTCACCCTTCCAGCTGAACATCGCCTCCCAGGCGATCAGGGTCAGCCGCCGGTCGATGGCGACCTGGGTGATCTCTTCCTGTTGCACGCAGTGGGGCCAGCCCCAGAGGACGCCTCCCTTGCGCATCTCCTGCAGGTCTTCCGGCAGGGGCTTGGGCAGCAGGACGACGTCGCCGCCACCGAGCAGTTCGTCGCGGGCTGCCACTCCACCGAAGCGACGGAGCAATTCGTCGTCCGCGATGTTGAACGGCTTGCCGTATCCGTGCTCGAAGCGGATCGAGTCGCGCACGGACCGGGGGATGAAATCGAAGTGGTCGGGGTGGATCGGGAGGCGTTGTTCGTTCTCTTTCCGTGATCGGGCAACTACGCCGAGGCTGAGCATCGCGTCTCCTTCGTTATGAGCTCTCCAGCGGCTGGGTCGTCTCGGTGAAACGCAGTCCGGCCCGTTCGATCTCCCGCAACACGGGGGCGAAGATCGCCGGGTGCGTCGGGATCAGGGTGCCGGTCAACGACAGCTCACCGCGCAGCAGCAGCCGGGTCGCGATGGCCACCGGTAGGCCGACGGTCCTGGACATGGCGGTGAAACCGCTGGGCTCGCCCTCGACGACGAGCGTCGAGCGGATCCGCTCGGCCGCACGATCGTCGTCCGGATACTCGACGTCCAGCTCGTGGACCAGAACGACCATGTCCCGCGTGTCGCTTGTCCGCGGAAGCCGTTTCGTCAGCAGGTGGACGAGCATTGCCGCGGAAGTGTCGCCCGTGCAGCCGATGCGCTCGTCCGAGAACAGGCCGAGCCAGCGGAGGTTCTCCATGATCGTGCCGGTCGGGCTGATGCGCAGGAATCTCGCGACCCGCTGTTCGAGCGGAGCGCTCGAGATGTTCAACGGCAGGAACATCTTCACGACGTCGGCGTAGCTCCGGTCGGCCAGGTCGGGAATGCGTAGCGTCTCGTTGGGCAGTCCCAGGCGAACGATCTGCGCCCAGGTCTCGCTCCAGCCCGGGTAGCGCAGCGTCCCGCGGATCATCGTCCCGACGTCGTGCAGGCCGAACGACTGCATGTACGACATCGAGTCGCGATTGGCGTAGGCCTCCAACTTGCCCACCCCCTCGACGTCCACCGCCCAGGTGTGGTGGAATACCTGGTGGAACGGAACGATCTTGATGTTGCCGTTCTCCATGTACTGGGCGCCCTCGAAGCCGGCCATGACCACGTTGCGCGGATCCCAGGTGATCACGTAGCGCAACGGGTTGTGGTTCTGTTCGGGCGCGGGGATCCCGCTGCCGTAGGAGCAGAACCCGACGATGCGACCACCGTCGCCCTCGAGGCGGCGGATCAACGAAATCGCCGACATGTGGTCGATGCCCGGATCCAGGCCCATCTCGCAGAGCAGCAGCACGCCCTTGCGTTTGGCGTCCAGATCCAGGTCGCGCACCGTCTGATCCCGATACGAGACCGAGAGCATGTGCCGTCCGTGGGCGACGCAATCCCACGCCACGAGGTCCTGGTACGCCGCGGGCAGCATGTTGATCACGACGTCGGCGTGCTCGATCTGGGTCGAGCGCAGCCCGGCGTCGTTGACGTCGAACCGCTCCGCGTCGCCCCGCGAGTGAGCGCCGACGCAGCGCTGCGCCAGCTCGAGGTCGAGGTCGCCGACGGTAACGAACCAGTCCTCGCTTTCGGCATCCGCGAGCAGCTGAGCGACCAGGAATGAAGCGCTCTGTCCGGCGCCGAGTACGAGTAGTTGCTTCACGGCCGTGGTCCCCCGGACGCCCCGGCGGGCGTGTCACAGATGCCACGTTAGCAAAGCACTGCGCATGCGGTCGAGCACTAGCGGCTGGAAACCCCCTAAGGATGCGGCGGTCGCGCGCCTCGGCGGAGCATCACAGGCACGGGACCGTCCGCTCGACGCCGGCGGAGTCCGCGCCCCAGCTACCCGCGATCGGCTGCAGCGTGCGGTTGAGGTAGTGGTAGACGACTCCCGGCGGCGGCGGCGCGTCGACCCACTTCGGATCCGAAGTCGTCAGGCTCGCGCAGCCTCCGCTGAAGTCGGGCGTCGTCGAACGCACCGCCTGGTAGAGCGTCGCCCCCGGCTGCGTCGACCAGTGGTACGTGTCCGGGCTCGACGGATCGAGGAAGCCCGACCCGGAGCCGGTCTCGTCCGCCAGCCCGTGGCCGGGTTCGCCGGGGCAGTCGTTGTCCAGCCCGTCGTTGATCTCGACCGAGCCCGGGAAGACGGCGGAGTTCGCGTCGTTGCAGTCGCAGGCGGCGCCGTGGCCGTCCGCGTCGGCGTCGGTCTGGTTGTCGGACACGTCGGGGCAGACGTCGGCGTCGTTGAGCGTGCCGTCGTCGTCGCGGTCCGGGTCGACGGACACGATGGCCATGCCCTCGGCGTCCCACGCGACGTAGGCGATGTCCCCGACGAGCGCGATCTTCTGAGCGCGGGCCGCCGACACCTCCGTGTCGAGGTGGCCGACCTCGACCGGGTTGAACGGGTCGGCGACGTCGACGATGCGGATCCCCGCGTCGTCGGTCGCGACCACGGCGAGCTTGCCGAACAGCTCCACGCCGTGGGCCGACCCGGGGGTCGGGTGCGTGGCGAGCAGCTGCGGGTTGGCCGGGTTCGAGACGAGGACGATGCGCAGGCCGCCGGTGCCGTCGGCGACATAGGCCAGCACCCCGCTCACCGCAACGTCGAGCGCTTGGTCGGTGACGAGCTGGCCGACGACGGAGGGCGACAGCGGATTCGAGACATCGATGACCTCGAGACCCAGCGCCATCTTCGCGACGTAGGCATGCGTGCCGGCGACCGCGACGTCGCCGGAGTCGCCGCTCGACACGACGCTGCCGACCAGGTTCGCGGCGCTCGGAACGGCGACGTCGTACAGCTCGAACTGGCCGAAGTCGGCCACGTGGGCCAGGCCGCCGTCGACCGCGACACCCCGCGGCTCGCTGGGACCGAAGTTTCCCACTTCGGTCGGCGACGCCGGAGCGGTCACGTCGAGCACGTGCACGGAGCTGCCGGACACGTAGGCGTGATCGCCGTCGATCGTGATCGCCCTGGGTAGCCAGGTATCTAGACCGCCCACCTCGGCGGGGGCGGTCGAATCGGAGACGTCGATGCCGCGGACCCGGTGCGAGGTCCAGTCGGCGACCCACGCAGTGCCGGAGCGCAGCGCGACGTCGCGAGCCCGGCCCTCGTTCCGGAAGTGACTCGTCTCGATCGGTCCCGACGGGTCGGAGACGTCGAGGATACTGAATCCGGCCCCGCTGCCGGCCACGAGCACCATGTCCAGCGACGTGGGCGCGATGTTCAGCGCGATGCCGGGGGTCTCGTAGGTACCCACGAGGATCGGAGCCGTCGGGTCGGTGACGTCGTACCACCGCATACCGTAGAAGTAGTTGGCGACCCAGAGCGTGTTGCCGACGAGCTCGAGGTCGTGTGCGCCGACTCCGGAGACGAAGGTCACCTCGTCCGGATCGGCGGGGTCCGAGACGTCGATCACCCGTAACTGTCCCAGCTCGCCGATGAACAGGTAGTCGCCCGAGATGACCACGTCCCTCGGGGAGCCATAGGCGGGAATGAAGCCGAGTTCGGACGGGTTCGTCTTGTCGGTCACATCGACGATGTGCACGCCGGCGACGTCGTCGGCCACGAAGGCCAGCGAACCGTTCGCGGCCGTGCCCCGGGCCCAGAAGTCGGTATCGAAAGTGCCGACGACGGTCGGGTTCGAGGGGTCGCTTACGTCGACGATCTCCAACCCGGCAGGGCCGGCCCCGACATAGGCGTGGTCCCCGAACAGCGCGACCTTCTCGGAGAAGAAAGTCAGATTGCCGACCTCGGACGGCGCGGTGGGGTCGGACACGTCCACGATGCTGAAGTCGTCGTGGGCCACGTAGGCGTACTGGCCGGCGACGACCACGTCGTGGCCGGCCGTGATCGGGAAGGACCCGACCTCCAGCGGCACGAACGGATCGGTCAGATCGACGATGCTGAGCTCGAACAGGCTCGCCAGGAAAGCGTGCGTGCCGTTCGAGGCAACGCCCTCGGCCGTCTGCTCGGGAACGAAGGCGAGACCCGCGGGGCCCTCGCTGTCCGTCACGTCGACGACCCGGAGTCCCTCGGTCCCCGCCGCAAGGAGAGCCGTGTCGCCCGCGACGGCGATCTCGCACCCATCGTCCGCGGGCAGAGAGCTGAGCTCGAACGGTGCGGTCGGATCGGTGACGTCGAGCACGCGCAGCCCGAAGCCGTTCTCCGCGAGAAGCAACTCACTGCCGCGCAGCGTCACGCCCTCGACGAAGCCGGTCGTCATCGTCTGGAAGCTGCCGATCTCGACGGGACTGGTCGGTGTGTCGACGTCGACCACGGTCAGGCCGGCCGTGCCGTCGGCAACGTATGCGGTCACGCCGTCGGCGACGACGTCCACCGCACTACCGGGCGTCGGCAGGAGCCCGTCCTCGACGGGTGCCGAAGGGACGGAGACGTCCACGACGTGCAGCCCGGAAATCGCGTCGGCCACGAGGGCGTGCTGACCGGACAGCGCGACGCCGCGCGCGTCGCCGCCGGTGGCCAGCGAGCCGAGCGTCACCGGGTGCAGCGGGTTCGAGACGTCGACGAGCTGTAGCCCGCTCGGGCCGTCCGCCACGTACGCCACCCCGCCCGCGACGGCGAGCCCGCGCGACGAGCCGGGCGTGGCAAACGCGGAGAGGACGAGGGGGCGATCGAGGTTGGCGAGGCTGACGGTGACGACACCCGACGAGCCGGCCGCGACGATGGCGTAGCTGCCCGCGATCGCGATGTCCTCGACGTCCGACGGCAGCGCCACGTGACCGAGCTGGACCGGCGCGCTCGGGTCCGCCATGGACAGCGTCTTCAGGTGCCGCCCCTCGGCGATGACGAGATCCCCGCCGACCGTCGTCGCGACGGCGCGAACGTCGCCGCGTCCCCCGGCGTCCCAGGTTCCGAGCAGCTCGACGTTGCTTGAATCGACGAGGGGGAGCCCCGGTTCGAACTCCCCTGCGGCGGCCGGTGAAGAACTCACCGTTCCTGCGACGCAGATGATGAACAGAGTAATACCGAGACTGACAGCGTGGTTCCGCACTCTACCCTCCTCTCGGCCTACTGCTTTACTACTCGGATCTCGGGATCGAGTCAAGGCCCATCGGACGTGACACGTGTGCAGTGCGGAGAGGATCGGGCCACCGGCACACGTAACGCCGGGAAACCCCGTCTCCGGGTGCGGGTGGTCGCTCCGCAGGAACGACGACAAAAGTCGTCTTGTTCTCGACGAGCCATTCGACTCTTGCGTCGAACCAGACGGTCAGCAGGGCGGCGGGCCGGGCATCCGGTTGTCGCCCAGCGAACTGTTGCCGATCCCGCTGTCGCAGAAGTTCGGCGAGGCGCAGCCGGGTCCCGGGGGCGGCGTGCTGCAGACCGGCGTGCCGCTGTTGCCGCGGGCCGCGTTGCGGCCGAACAGGTTCTCGTTGCCCAGGATCAGCAGCCCGGCGTTGCCGGTGATGCTCTCGACGGTGTTGTCGGTGATCACGACCCCGTTGCCGCCGGCGAGGATGCCGATGTTGGCGTTCAGGATCCGGTTCCCGGTCAGCGTGACGTTCGCCAGGCTCGAGGTGAAGATCCCGCGCCCTGCCGAGTCGCGGATCAGGCTGTCCTCGACGATCGCCCGGCCGTCCGTGACGCCGGCGCCGTCGATCAGGATACCTCCGCGCGCGCCCCCGGTCGGGTCCCGACAGTCGACGCGCCGCACCGTCGTGTCGGCGGTGCTGCCGATGCCGATGCACGCCGTCCCGCCCTCGATCGTCAGATCCTCGATGATGACGGTTTCGATCTCGGCGCCGAGCGAGTAGATCTCGACGGTGCCGTTGCCCGCGTTGCGTAGCTTGCCGTTGCTCAGCTTCAGCTTGCGCACGTCGCGGATCAGCATCCCCCCGGTGGCCCCCTCGAGCAGGAAACCGTTGAGGTCGATCTCGATCTCCTCCGTGCCCGTGCCGATGATCTCGAACACCCGCGTGCCCGAGACGATGTTGCGCGTGACGACGTAGCGGCCGCTGATGTCGCCGGCGGAACCGTCGAGGACCGTCGGCTCGAACAGCGGGATGCGTCCCTCCTCCGCGCGAAGCGGAAACGCGACCACGCAGACGAGGGCCAGCCAGAACCCTACGCCGCATCGACGCATGGGCGTTCCCGGCCGACGACGCACGCGACCCCCGCGACTCAAGAGCTACCGGCGTTCGTTCGGTTCACGGCAGGACCGTGATCGTGCCCGAGCCGGCGATCGTCGGGTACCCTCCCCCGGGCTGGCTGCAGACGGACGCGCTGAACGGCATGCACGGGTTGTCGAGCCAGATCGTGCACGCCGCCCCGTCGGCGAGCTCTTCGTTCTGGTAGAGCAGCGTCGTCGTGCCCGCCGCGGTCGCGGTGTAGGTCTGCGAGAACAGCGGGAAGATCCCCGACGCCGAGGCGAAGGCGTCGACGTCGTTCCACCGCGTCTGGCCGGGAACGCTCGCGTTGACCGCGAACGGCAGGCCGATGGACGTGGCCGGCGAACCCCCGACGCTGCGAGTGTCCACCCCCTGGTCCTCGTCGATCACCGATTCCATGTACTCGGTTCGCGCCGACAACGCGCCGAGCCCCGCGGTCCCCGTGTTGACGATCCACGTCACGCCGAAGTTCTCTCCGGCCCGCGGTTGCGGCGGCCCAGAGGGAAGCCCCGGCAGATTGGCGTCGAGGTCGCCGAAGGGTAGCCAGATCGTTCGCGTCGCCGTGTCGACCCCGCCGGAGTCCACGCACGCGGCGAAGCTGCCGCTCTGGGCGGAGGGCTCGATCTCGAGCAGCGCCGGGTCGGCGGCGGCGATCGACCACGAGATCGTCGTGCACGCGTTCTCCGACACGGCCGTCAGCAAGCCGCCGTTCGAAACACTGACCACACCCGGGTCGCTCGAGATCCACGTCGTCAGCACGTCGGTCGGTCCGACCGGCGTCGACGGCGCGGCCACGTCGAACAGCGCCCCCGCAATCGTGGCCTCGAGCACGACCTGGAACGTGTCGACGGGATCGCACGGTCCGACGGGATCGGGATCGAAGCCGGTGTAGTCGTGACCGGCGGAGAACAGCACGACCGGGTTGCCGACGTTGGCGCCCGACGCGTCGGTCAGCTGCACCGTGTCGTTGAAGGCTCCCTCGTTGAGCTCGATGTAGTCGAAGTCCCAGAAGTTCGTCGCAAAGATGGCGCCGTCGGCGATGTTCCCGGAGGCGGGAGGGTTTCCTGCCCCGCCGTTCGCGCCCCCCAGGGCGACCGGATTCACACCGGTCGGTCCGGCGGCGGTCGTGCCGAGTTGGTCGACCGCCCGTGTCGAAGTGACGACGTCGACGCGCGCCGAGTAGGCGTTCAGGTCACGCACGCCGGCCCCGACGCCGGAGAAGCCGTCCTCGAGCGCCGCGGCCGAACAGGTCTTCCACGGCCCCGCGGGCTCGCAGCGGTAGGTGTTCTGGTTGCGCAGGATCCGGCCCGGGATCACCTGGTCCTGCCGGATCGAGAACTCGACGACGTCGCCGTCGATGTGGACCGCGTCGACGTCCGACACGCGGAAGCTCGCGGCTGCGTCGAATAGCAGCTCGGCCGGCTGCCCGGGGCACTTGTGGTGCACCTGCGCGGGACGCAGGATTCCGCCCGGCCCGAACTCGGCCTGGGCGACCGAGAAGGCGAAGCAGCCGTTTCCGGTGTGGGCCAGCGCGTCCAGCGTGCGCAGGTTGAGGCCCAGCGCGGCCCACTGCGGGTCCTGCATGAGCTCAACGCCCGACACCGTGGCCGTCGCCCGCCAGACCTGATTCTGGATGATGAAGCGGACCCCGCCGGGCGTGCCGATCACGGCGTTCTTGTCGGTGCTGAACAGGAAGCTGTCGTCGGAAACCACCGACGCCGCGTCGATCTGCGTCGACGACGGAAGGAAGCTGCCAAGAAACACGTCGCCCGACGGCGACTCGTAGAGGTTCTGCGGATAGAGGATCCCACCCGCGACCTGCGGTGTCGCCGGGGAGTAAAACGCCTCGGGAGGCGCCCCTGCCGCCGCGGGCAGCGAGAGCAACAGAATCAACGTACCGATCCGGATCGTCATCTTCATGGGCACACCAACGTCACCGGCAACCCGGCGGAGAGTTGGGCCATGCCCAGCGAATCGAGGATATTCACGGTCCCGGTTGAATCGGAATCACAGCAGAGCTGCTGCGTCGCGTTCGGCAGGCGTATCCCCGCAGCAATCTGCGCCGCGACGAGAGCGTCGAGAATATCGGGGCCGGTCCCGTTCTCGTCACAGTCCCCGCAGAGCGGGCACGTGGTGGGCACGACGCCCGCCGGGCTCGTGGGTGTCGAGCCTCGGTCGCCGTCGAGCTCGTAGATCACGCTCGGCGCGTTCGGCCCGTCCGGAGTGGAGTCGGCGCCGACCCGAACCACGGCCTTCCGGGTGTGCGCACCGATCTCGCGCGGACGATCGTTCGCGAACAACCCGCCCGACACGATCAGCAAGCTCACCAGGGCGAGCAAGAGTCGACGTCTCATTTGCATGCTGGCTCCGAATTGATGAAGGGGATGTCTTGGCCGGAAATCCAACGGAATATACGGTCATTCCTCCGAACGACAACCGACGGCACGGCCGAGAACGACTGGTGTTGCGCACGGCGCACGCCGCGGTCTCTCGCAACATCATTCTCTTACGGGCCGCCTCGCCGGCCCATCTCTGGACACTGGCTCAGGGCGCCTCGGGGTCGGCCACTCCGGCGTGGCCGGTTCTAGCGCAGCCAGCCGGGGAGCGCGTTCGCGCGTCGCGCCTCGTCGGGCAGCCCGTCCAGTTCGGCCTGCAGCTCGACGCGTCGCTCGCGGGCCGCCTCGAGCCCCTCGACCGCATCCTCGAACTCGTTGAGCTTCTGCGCTTCGAGCGAGGAGAGACGTTGGTTGGGCCTGCGGGGATACGGCGCACGGTTGCTACGCCCGTGCATGGCGTTGGTTCGGGCACCGGCACGCGCCTTGGCCACGCGCACCTCGCTCTCCAGGCGCTCGACGTCGGCCACGGTCTCGGCAAGCTGCTCTTCGAGCCGCGTCTTCCGCTCGCGCCACCACGTCTCGCCGTGGCCGTTGCGGTCGACGTGCTCGCCGGGACGGAGGCCCGTCGGCTCACCCTTCGACGCTTCCGCGGGAGCGAGCGTCGGAGCCGGCGGGGTCCCGCCGTGGTTCGGAGGAGCCTGGGACGGGAAAGCAGGTGGCAGATCCTCGTTGGTGATGACCACCGGCGCTTCTTGTTGCGGCTCGGGCTTCCTCGACCGGACAGGGTCCTGCGTGATGTCCTTGACGGACGTCGCCGCGACGGACACCAGCGAGTCGTCCGTCAGGCGCAAGATGATCCGGGTCCCGCCGACGCGGACGGGACCGACGGCTTCGAGCGTTCTGCCGTCGTCGAGCCGGACCAGGATCGGACCCTCCCGGGTCGCCGCCGGCCAGGCGTCGAGCGGGTTCGCGGCCGCAACGGCCGATCCGAACGGAAGCACAAAGAAGATGAGGAGCGCGATACAGGTCACGGTTCGCATGAACGCCAAGAACAGCATGACGAAGGGCGTACCGCACCTCCGGATGAGCGACGCTTGCCGCGAGAACAGAGCAATCATGATCACGCCCCCTCATGACTCTTGGAGACTATACGCTGATTTCAGGAACCCGGTAGGAGCCCGCGGAAGAACGACCTTCGCAACGTCCAGCACGCAACTCGCATTCACCGTCACGGTCTGGGGCATGACATCGGACACCGGTCGATCTCGTTACGACGGCGACGGAGTACTTGCTTTCGAGGGTGGTCCTGGGTTAAAAGATGACCAACGAGGGGACGATGCTCAACAAGCGAGGGCGGCTCAACCCGCACAGTGTGTCCATTGCAGTTCTGATCCTCCTTTGCGTGCTCATCCCGTCGGCCCACGCCGAGGAAGGCCGCATCCCGATCTTCGAACCCGTCGTGTTGACCTCGGGCGGCAAGTACATCGTCACTCGCGATATCTCCTCGAGCTTCAACATCATTCAAGTCAACGGGACCGGCACCGAGGTCGTGGAGATCGATCTGAACGGATTCACGTTGACGTTGGGCCCGGAACCTACGGGCACCGCGATCCAGGTGCAGAACGTCAAGACCTTCGTGTTGAGGAACGGCTCCGTCGTGTGCGCCGACCCGTTCCATTACGGGATCGACGTCCAGACGACATCGGCGGATGGCGGGGCGGTGATCGAGGACGTCAAGGTCCGAGGCGGACTGTTCGGAATCTGGCTACACACCGCGGCCAACATCGCGCTACGGCGCAACTTCATCACCGAGTCGAATATCGGGGCCTTGATCCAGGGATCCGTCGGTGGCAACGGCGTGCAGGGGACGATCGAAGACAATGTCCTTCGCGACACCACGACCGGGATCAATTTCAACGGGGTCAGCTTCAACACCAACGGACTCGTGATCCGAAGCAACAACCTGCTGGACGTCGGCACAGGCGTGTTTGCCGACAAGGCCAGGCGACTGATCGTCGCGGACAACGACATCGGGGCCACCAACATGGGGATCCATGTCTTGTCGACCAGGACGTGCACGATTGCCAACAACCGGATCAGCGGCGATCCGTCGGGCAGCTCGGAAGGCATCGACCTCGGGGACGTCCACGGCTGCGTCGTGACAGACAACGTCGCGGACAATCATGGCAGCGACGGGATCGTCTTGCTGGGATCGACCGGGAATCTGATCGTAGGCAACATCGTGCACGACAACGCCGGGGCAGGGATACGGATCACGAACGGTTCGGAGAGAAACACAGTCGAGCGGAACGTCGCCACCTACAACGGCGCGTTCGGGATTCACTTCACCGCAACCGGCAGCGACACGCACTACGGACGCAATTCGACCCAGGGAAACAGCGGACCGAGCTGCGCCGTCGCGGCGGGGGCGGTCTGCGTCACCCCGCCCGACCTGTGCGATGAAGGCAGCGGGAACGTCTCTTTCGGAGACAACCTGGCCCCTGGCCCCTGCTGATCCGACGCACGGGTCGTCGGCAAGGCGCTCCAAGAAGTTCTCGCGCCGCCCGAGGGCGCCCCCTACTCCGGACCGAAACGAATCGTGAACAGTGCCGGCACGGCAACGGCGTTGCCGCCTTTCGTCGCCGGCCTGTAGCGCCACTGCCGAACGGCCGCCAGCGTGGCGCTCACGAACGTCCCCTCCCTGAAGGTGGAGCTTGTCGGTGTCGGGACAGCCCGCGGGTTCGTCACCGCCCCTCGAGCATCAATCGTGGCCCAGACGAGAAGCGTGGGGAACGTTGTCGATCGTGCGGCGAGTGGAATCGTCGGCGATGTGCCCTGGACGCGCTCGGCAGGAGCGATTCCGACGTCGACGAGGCCTGCTTCCGGCCCGCATCTCATGGCCAGGAACATCGCGCCGACCCAGGGAATCTCGCTCGCGCCCTCCGAGTCGGTCAGGTAGTCGTTCATCCAGCGAACGCTGCAGCCGGCATCGAACGCCTCGAGGACCTCCGCCTTACCGCGTCGTCCGAGCTCGTAAGCGGCGAGCTTTCGCGCTACGTCGAACTCGCGTTTGGAGTAGAGCGAGCTGAACGCGTCCGTGGTGATGCTCCACATGTCCAAGTCGTCGGCAGCGCACCTCTCCTTCACTCGCCCGAGCGCTTCCTCCGGCGACGTGCTTCTGACGTAGATCTCGAAGAGAGGGGCGAGGGCCTGGGCGGCTTGCATCGAACCGCTCGTACAGTGCCCTTCGAAGATCTTCACGGCTTCGGCGTGCCGTCCCAGTCCGGCGAGCACGTTCCCTCGGATCTCGAGGGCCTCCCAAGCACGATCCGCTTCTCGATCCGACCAACGCAGGGCCTCCTCCAGCGTCGATGTCCTCTCTTTCGATTGGGGCTCGAACATGCGGGCCCTTCTCTCGAGTACGTCGGCCATCATCATTCCGAGCCAGGGAACCCTGCGGTCCGGAGTCGCAAGCTCGGCAGCCCGACGCAACTCTATCTCCGCCTCCGGCAGGAGGCCCAGGCCGAGGAGGGATCCGCCGAGCACACCGTGAGTCAGAGGGTCGACGTCAGCCGCTTCGACTGCCTTCCGTGCCAACGGAAGGGCCTCGTCGAAGCGTCCCGCAAGAAAGGCGTCGACCGCCTTCCTCATGTGCTGGTTCGGTTGCGCGGCCTCGCTCGGAACACCGCACAGGACCAGGACCGCAACGAGGAGCAGCAACGCCCGAAGCTCGAGTTTCATGGTTCTCTCCTCGTACGTGCCGCGTCTGCTCTGCAGCAGGATGACGCTAACGAGGATACACGCGACGCGGCAGGTTATTCCCCGGACTCGCCGCCCAATCGAGCGCGTAGCCAGTCACGTGCCTCAACGCACCCTACGGTCATTCTCGCTCGCGACAACGACCGACCCACTCTCGAGATTCGGGTCAGGGCGCCTCGGGCACGATCATCGTGAAGCCGTCGACCGTCAGCAGCCCGGCGGCCGGACCGTCGTAGGCCTCGATCAGGTTCGGTCCCGGCGCACCCGGATCGGTGACGTAGACCCGGGCCGGGTGCACGAGGATCGCGCCCCCCGGAAGCTGCGCGATCCCCTGCGCGGCCGGCGACAGCGCGATGCGCCCGTCGGGCAACAGGTCGACGCCGTCGACGTTCGCCATGCCGAGCCCCGCGGCGTCGAGCAGCTCGTCGATCGCTCCCGTCGTGCCGTCGAAGAGGTAGACCCGCGACGGGTAGAGCACGCGCGGCGCTCCGGTGCCGTCCACCACGACCTGCGGCGTACCGACCGAGAACAGGTAAGTGTCGGCGTCCACCATGTCGAGGGCGTTCAGGCTCGACAGGTTGATCCCCTCGGCCGACCAGTCGAGGTCGACGGTGATCGCGCCGCCTGCCCCACGCATATAGATGTTGGCCGGCGACAGGATCACCGGGCCGCCCGCTGCGAAGACGAAGGCGGAGGAGGTCACGCTGAACTTGTACGCATCCGGATCGATGACATCCAGAGCGTCGAGATTGACTGCTCCCGGAAGCTCCGTCGGGAACGCCGGCGCGATGCCGCCCGGCCCCGGCGCGTCGTCGTGGTACACGTTCTGCGGGACCAGGATCGGGTTGCCGAACTGCAGCCGCGCGACGGAGAAGTCCAGTCGATCTCCGGCGTCGCACAGACCATCGGCGTCGGCATCGGGTCCGTCGTCGTCCAGCAGGCTGTCGGACTGCGGGCCGAAGTCGTCCGTTCCGACCGAGCAGTCGTCGCACGAGTCCGCGTCGGCGTCGCCGCAGACATCCGGGTTCGTCGGCTCCGGATCGTCCTCGTCCTCGACCCCGTCGTTGTCGTCGTCCGGATCGTCCTCGTCGGGGGTTCCGTCGCCGTCCTCGTCCGGCTCGCAGGTGTCGGCGACGCCGTCGACGACCGCGAAGCCCTCCGCGCACTCGGTGCACTGTTCCACCCGGCGACGTTACGGTATATAGTCGAGAGAGCCGACCTTCTTCTGTCCGGAGGTCTCATGTACCACTTTCGCCTGGTTTTGCTTGCAGCTCTCCTGCTGCTCCCGCTGGCTCCGGCGCATTCCGAAGAGGGCCGGATACCGATCTTCGAGCCGACGACGCTCACTGCCTCCGGAAAATACGTGGTCACCCGTGACATCGTGCCCGGCGGTCCGCAACCCGAGGCGATCATCGTCGCCGGGACCGGCTCGGAGTTGGTCGAGATCGATCTCAACGGTTTCACGCTGACCTCGCAACTGAGCGCCGGCGCCAACGCGATCTCGGCCGGCGGTGTCCGCAAACTGACCATCCGCAACGGGACGATCGCCACCGAAGCCGGCGACCCGAGCTGTATCTCCGCGACCGGAGGCTCGGGGCGGACCAGCGTGATCATCGAAGACGTCGTGGGAACGTGCGGCACACAGGGAATCACACTCGTTTCATGGAAGAACATCACGGTCCGCCGCAGCAGCATCGAGGCCTTCGACGGCGCGGCGCTGGCCATCACAGGTGCCGTACGGTTCCAGGGAATCATCGAGCAGAATCTGCTGGCTGCCTCCAGCTCGATGAGCGGACCTGCGGCGCTCGACGTCGTCGCCCCGAGCGCGGGCCTGCAGATCGTCGCGAACGAGATCGACGCCGGCGGCGGAGGCGGGATCGCCGTGCAGAGCTCCGAGGGTCTGCTCGTCGCGGCCAACGCGGTCGGTCAGACCGCCGGTGCGGGTATCTACGTGAACGATTCCGAGGGCTGCCGGGTGCGAAACAACTCCGTGGTCGAGACGTCGAATGCGGGTTTCCTGTTCGTCGACGTCTCGGAGTGCATGATCGTCGACAACGTGAGTCGAGGAAACACGGGGGACGGGATGGCCTTCCTCAACTCCGACCGCAACCACGTCGATCGCAACCTGATCGGCCTGAACGGCTTCGGAGGGAACCCGGCCTACGGCCTGTACTTCAACTCGAGCAGCGACGACAACCCGTACGGACGCAATACGTCCACGGGCAACAATCCCTCCTGGGCCTTCACCTGCCCCGCGTCACCCAACGCGTCGTGCGGCGCCTCGGATCTGTGTGATCAGGGCACGGGGAACAAAACGTTCGGCGACAATCTCGTTCCGGGACCGCCGCCGTGCTAGCTGTCGAGGCGAGCGCGACCGAAGTGACCCCTTAGCGTCAAGCCAGATGTTGCGCGGACCCGGCTTTGCCCCATCATCGACGCGCCTCGGTGGTCGACCAGGCTGGTGAAGCTGATGCCGCGAGGGAAACAACATCGTAAGAAGGCTTGAAGCCCCGGGCCGCCGGAATATATTCGGCCAGGGGTGAGCCCTGCGCGGCGGGCGCGATGTCCGCCCGCGCCGAGGCTCGGGGAGGTGACGCTTCATGTCACAGGCGGTCCAGCAAACCGATCTACAGGCGATCCGCGACGAACTGGAGAAGGAAATCGCGACAGGCCGCGCTTCGCTGCCCGTCCTGCCGGACGTGGCGATCCGCATGAAGAGCGCCGCTGCCAAGCCGACGTCCAACGCGTCCGACCTGGCCCGCATCCTCGAGCTGGACCCGGCGCTGTCGGCCAGGGTGTTGAAGATGGCCAACTCGATGATGTTCGCCGGACGCACCGAGATTCGCAGTCTGGACACGGCCATCGGCCGACTGGGCGCGGCGATGGCGGTTGCCGTGGTCGTAGGCGCCGCGGGCAAGGAAGTGTTCCGTTCCACGACACCCGAGTACAACACCTACCTGACGGCCAACTGGAAGTCCGCCCTGTTCACGTCGGCCGCCGCGCGCCGGCTGTCGCACCGCGTCGGACTCAAGTCCGAGGACGTCTTCCTCGCCGGGCTGCTCAACGGTTGCGGTGACTCGGTGCTCGTGCAGTCTGCCGAGACGCTGTCCGGCGAAGGACGCCTCGTGCCCAAGCCGTCGATCGACACGTTGAGCGAGGCCATCGGGCCGATCGGCCCGGAAGCCGGCGCCGCCGTGCTCGGCAACTGGGGGCTCCCCGACCCGCTGGTCCAGGCTGTGCGCTTCCAGCGCGATCCCGATTCGGCCGACGACGAACAACGCGTCATGGCCCGGATCGTGGGACTCTCGGCCGCGATCGGCGCCCCGCTGAGCCGCGGCGAGTCGGTCGACGCCGTCGTCGATCTCGTGGCGACCCACGCCGCGGTCGGCGCGCTGGGACTGGACGACGGGGCGTTGCGCCAGGTCGTCGAAGAGTCCGAGGTCGACGGGAACGAGCTGACCAACACGCTCTGAGATCCCCGGTCGCTCCGCCCCGCGCGCTCTTTTAGTCCTCGCGTCGACAACCGGGCTCAAGTCCGGCCCCTACCGGCCGATATGAACGTGGAGCCCGCCGCCGGGCGGAAGTGGATGCACCACGCTCTTTTCGAGGGGACGAACCATGAAGAGTCAACGCGGTTTCACGCTAACCGAGATCATCGTGGCCATCGCCGTGATCACCATCCTGGCCGGTGCCATGACACCGCTGATCTTCAAGCAGATCGACCGCAGCCGGAAGGCGCGGGCCGGGCAGGACCTGGACGCGGTCAAGTCGGCGTTCCTCCAGTACTACGCCGACACGCAGCACTGGCCTTGTGACTGGGACGCGCAGGCGGACAAGAGCCGACACGCGGACCTGACCGACTTCACCTGCCTGTACTCCGACGACGGACTGGCCGGGTGGGACGGACCGTACGTCAACGAGTCGGGCGGTAAGAAGAAGGGCAAGGAGGTCGCGGCGGTCAAGTCCAAGCAGGGCGACTGGTCCGGCATCGTCGATCCGTGGGGCCAGCCCTACCGGTTCTTCGAGGCCAACACCAAGACCAAGAACGCCAAGACCGGAGCCGTCGTGCTCTACAGCGCCGGGAAGAACGGCAGCGCGGACACCAAGGACAAAGACCTGGTCGTCGGCAAGGCCAAAGAGGACGATGTCGTACTGCTGATCAGTCGCCGCGCCAAGGGCTGATCCCGACCGGGGCACATCAATGAAGATCCTCGGCCTCGGCGAGCGGCTCGTGCGCTCCGGTGTCATCACGCCGGAGCAGCTGCAGATCGTGCTCGCAGAGCAGAAGCGTTTCGATCGCCGCTTCGGCGACCTGGCGCTCGAGCTCGGCTTCGCCACACCCGAGCAGGTGGCGATCGTCGTCGCCGAGATGTCCGGCGTGCGCTACGAGCAGCTCGCGGGACGCACGCCCGATCCGGCGCTGGCCCAGCTCGTCCCCGAGCAAGTCGCTCGACGCCACCACCTGGTCCCGCTGGCGCGCAACGACTCGAGCCTCGTCGTCGTCATGGCCAACCCGCTCGACGTTCAGGCCGTCGACCGTCTGCGCGCACAGACCGGCTTGGACATCGAGGTCGCCGTCTCGTCGGACAAGCAGATCTCCGACGCCCAGGACGCGCTGTACATCGACGATCAGGGCGCGGTGCGACTGGACCAGGCGATCGACCTGGCCCGAAAGGCGGTCGACGGGGAGAAGGACAGGGGTGAGCGCGAACTGGCCCCGATCATCGAGCTGGTCGAGGGATTGCTGATCGAAGGTTTCCGCCGCCGCGCCACCGACGTGCACCTGGAGCCGGAGGAGCGGGTCGTGCGCGTCCGCTACCGCGTCGACGGCGTCCTGCTGCCCGGACCCACGCTGCCGATGGATCTCAAGTCGACCGTGACGGCGCGGATGAAGATTCTGTCGGACCTCGACATCAGCGAGAGCCGCCTGCCCCAGGATGGCCGGATCCGTATGACGCTCGGCCGCCGCGTCTACGACCTCCGCGTCTCGACGATCCCCACGGTGCACGGCGAGAACATCGTCCTGCGCGTGCTCGACAAGTCGAACGTGATCAAGGGACTCGAGGCGATCGGCATGTCGGCGCGCGATCTCGAGATGTTCACGACGCTGATCGCGACCCAGGCGGGCATGATCCTGGTCACCGGGCCGACGGGCTCGGGAAAGACGACGACGCTCTACTCGGCGCTGGCTTCACTGGACGCGTCGCGGACGAAGATCGCGACGCTGGAGGATCCGGTGGAGTACGAGCTGCCGATGGTGCGGCAGTCGCAGGTCAACGAGAAGGCAGGCTTCGGCTTCGCCGAGGGACTGCGTGCGCTGCTGCGCCAGGATCCCGACACGATCTTCGTCGGCGAGATGCGCGACGCGGAGACCTCGGGCATCGCGGTCCGTGCGGCGATGACCGGGCATCTCGTGATGAGCACGCTGCACACGACCTCCGCCCTCGGTACGTTGCCGCGGCTGGTGCAGATGGGCATTCCGCCGGATCTCCTGCTGACCTCGATCCGCGGGCTGATGGCGCAACGTCTGGTGCGTTTGGTGTGCGTCTCGTGCACCGAGGAGCACGAGCCCGATCCGGCGCTGGTACACCGGCTCGGGTTGAGCGACCTCTCGGGGGCCACGTTTCGCCGGGGCGCGGGCTGCCCGCAGTGCTCGGGCACCGGTTACCGCGGACGGACCGGACTCTACGAGGTCGTGCGCATGACGCCCGAGCTGGGCGACGCGTTTGCCTCCGGCGCGTCGGCGACCGCAATGGCCCGCATCGCCTGCCGCGACGGGACCCGATTCCTGCGCGACCACGGGCTCGAGCAGGCGTTCGCAGGGATCACGACGCTCGACGAGGTCCTGCGGGCCACGGCCGACGCGCCGGCCAGCGGGCGCGAGGTCGACGCTCTCGACACGGCCGACGTGCTCGAGGGCGCCGCCGCGCATGCCTGAGTTCGCGTGGAACGCCCGCACTGCGCAGGGCGAGCTGGTACGCGGGCGGACCGAGGTCAAGAACGCCGCCCTCCTGGGCGAGCTGCTCTCCCGGCGTGGCCTGATCCTGACCCGGGTGCGCGCCGGCAAGTCACCCGACCGCAGGCGGCTCGAGCGAATCAAGATCTCGCGCAAGGAGCGCATCCTGCTGACCCAGCAGTTCGCGGACGCGCTGGGCTCCGGGATCAGCCTGATCGATTCGTTGCAGGAGTTCTCCGCGACGTATCCCGGGGTAGCGGGGCGCCGCCTCCTGGAGACGGTGCATCGACACGTCGAGGGCGGCGGCACGCTGCACGAGGCCCTGGCGCGGTTTCCGCGCGTGTTCCCCACGCTCTACGTCGAGGCCGTACGCTCGGCCGAGACGACCGGGCGACTGGACCAGGTGTTTGCGGACCTCGTCGTGCACCTCGAGCGCGAGGACGAGTTGATCACCAAGATCACTTCGGCGATGGTCTACCCGGCGATTCTGTTCACCGCGGTGGCGGGCGTGCTGGCGCTGTTCATCACGGTTCTATTGCCCAAGCTGCAGCCGTTGTTCGCCTCCACCGGAACGGAGCTGCCCTGGGTCACCCGCGTGCTGGTCTGGATCGGGACGTCGGGCACCCGGGCCTGGCCGATCCTGCTGGCGTTGGCATTGTCGATCGTCGTCTTCGCGCGCTGGGGCCGTGGATCGGCCGCCGGTCGAGGCCTGCTGGATCGGCTCAAGCTCCGCCTTCCGCTGATTCGCGTGATCGTGCATCACCTGGCGCTGGCGCGTTTCACGCGCGCGCTCGCCACGCTGTTCGAGGCGGGCGTCGCGTTGCCCGAGGCGCTCTCGGTCGGCGCCTCGGCCTCGGCGAACCAGGTCATGCGGCAGGCCTTCAACGCGGCGCGGGACGAGGTCATCTCGGGACGCACGTGCAGCACGGCGCTGGCCGCGACCGGCTTCTTCAGTCCGCTCGATGTGCGTATGGTCGCCATCGCCGAACGTACCGGGCAGTTCGGAAGTGCGTTGATGCGTCTCTCGGTGCTTCACGAGCGCATCGCCAGGCGCAAGATCGACGTCGCGGTCGGTTTTCTCGAGCCGGCGATGATCCTGTTCATGGGCGCGATGGTGCTCGGTCTCGCCCTCTCGATCTTCCTGCCGATCTACCGCGCGCTCGACGGCGCGGGGGGCTAGCGCGATGGGTCCACGCGGCTTCACGCTGACCGAGATTCTCGTGGCCCTTGCCGTGCTGACGATCCTGGTCGGCTCGCTGACGCCGGTGGCGATCCACCAGATCGGCCGGGCCCGCGAGGCGCGCGCGCTGGAGGAGATCGGTGCGCTGGCCGAGGCCGTGCACAGTTTCCGACAAGATGTGAAGAGCTTCCCGGACCGCAAGGGCGGCAAGCCGCAGAAGCTGGGCTATCTCCTGACCGACGGCAAGAAGCCGAAGGGTCTGGGTTCCTGGAGCGGGCCTTCGGGCTCGATCGCCCAGCACCTGATCGAGAACAACCCGGCGGGTAAGGACTACGAGACGTCGGGACTCGCGGCGTGGCGCGGGCCGTACATCGCGAAGGACCCGGCGGATCCGTGGGGGCGCGCGTACGTGCTCGCGGTCTCCGGCTTCCGCAATCAGGTCGGCGCGCGCGGGTGGATCCTCTCCGCGGGTCCGAACGGCGTGCTGGAGACCGACGACGGGGACACCGAGATCGCGGCCTCGAGCGACGACCTCGGCTGGAGGCTCCGGTGAGCCCTCCCGGCGCACGCGGTGTGTCCCTCGCCGAGACGCTGATCGCCGTCGCCGTGCTGTTGATCCTCGCCGGCACCGCGGTCCCGGTCGCGTTCCGGGCCACGGAGATCCGCGAAGAGCGGCAGCTCGAAACGCGGGCGGCGGAGATCGGGCGTGCGCTGCTCGCCTTCCACGCGGACCGCGGTGCGTTTCCGACCCGCGGGCGCGGACTCACCGAGCTCGTCGAGGATCCCGGCGCGGGAATCTGGCTCGGCCCGTACCTCACCCCGGCGGGCGCCGGGATCGGCCCGCTGGTCGATCCTCGCGGCGGGTCGTTCGTCTACGAGCGCTCGGCGGACCATGTCGTGCTGCGTGCCGAGGGTTTCCCCGGGTGGTCGCAAACGATCGGCGTCGCCGTCGTCGAGCACGAACGCGCGGTCCGCGCGCGGCGCGAGCTGGGGATCGTCGCATCCGCCGCCGAACGCTACCGCCGCGCGCGCGGAGGCTATCCCACGTCTGCTGCGGTGCTGGCTCCCGACTTCCTCGGCGAGGATCTGCTGCGCGATCCCTGGGGCCGGCGGTACCGCATGGACGCCTCGCTGGAGGTGCCGTGGTCGACCGGTCCGGACGGCCGGGGGCCGACGTCCGACGACGTGTTTCCGATCGGTTTCGCTCCGGAGCGTGTGCCCTGGGGCGGACCGCGGGAATCCTGATGCGACGCGGTCTCGCCGTGCGTGCGGTCTCCGAGGCAGGCTTCACCATGCTTCAAGTGACCATGCTGGTCGCCGCCGTGGCCATCTTCGCCGGAGCCTCCCTGCCGCTCGCGCTACGCGCGGTGGAACTGGCCGAAGAGCGGGCTCTGCGCGATCAGCTGCGTCACCTGGAAACCGCCCTGGTCGCATTCGCCGAGGATCACGGTCGATTCCCCACCGCGCGCGAGGGCCTCGCCGCGCTGGTGCAGGACCCGGGCACGTCGGGCTGGGCCGGTCCCTATCTGAACGACGCACGGCCCCGGCGCTGGGCCCACGATCCGCGCGGCGGAGAACTCGAGTACGCCGTGCGCAACGGTGAGGCCTCGGTCGTGCCCACGGGCTTCGTGGGCCAGGAGCTCCGCGCTCGGCGCTGGGCCTCGGACGTGCGGCGCGAGCTGCGCGCACGAGAGGAGCTGGACGTTCTGGCCGACGCCGTCGCGCGCTACCGCGACGACAACGAGATTGCCGCTTCGAGTCTCGCCGAGATCGTCCCGGGGTACGCCGGCTCCGATTTCGCCGTCGACCCGTGGGGTCGACTCTACCGGCTCGGCACGTCGTCGGTGAGCAGCGACGGTGCGGACGGCTCGACGGGCACCGAAGACGACGTCGTCGTCGAGCTGCGGTAGGGGTAGGACGTGAAGCGCAGGACAACATCGCGGGGTTTCACGCTGAGCGAACTGGCCGTGACGCTGGCCGTTCTCGTGATTCTCGCCGGCGTGACGGCACCGGTCTACCTACGGAGTCTCGAGCACGCCGAGGAGAGCGCGACGCGCGATCGTCTCGACGCGGTGTCGCGCGGCCTGGTCACGTTCTATCGCGACCACGGGAGATTCCCCACCGGTCGCGAGGGGCTCGACGCGCTGCTCGACGATCCCGGAACCGCGTCGTGGAGCGGTCCGTACCTGACGCTCGCCGGGTCCCACGGCGAGTCGCTGTCCGACGCGCGCGGCGGCACGATCGATTACGAGCTGACGGCGTCGGGCCCGCGCCTGTCGCCGGCGGGCTTCGCCGGGATGGAGCTGGAGGTCAACGCGGCGGAGGTGCTGGGCGATTGGGTGCGCATCGCGCGCCGGGAGATCTCGACGCTCAACGATGCCGCCGAGGCCCATCGCGTTTCCGCCGGCGCCTACCCCACGAGCCCTTCCGATCTGGTGCCGTCGCGGCTGGGCGAGGACTTCCGTTCCGATCCGTGGGGCCGCGACTACGGCATCGACTCCGGGAGGCAGTTCTTCTACAGCCTGGGGGCCGACGGGGCCCCCGGCACGCCGGACGACGTGCTGGCCCCGGGTATTCGTCCCTGAGGCTCAAGATCGCCCTGGTCGCACCGATGACTAGAGCGGAGGTTCCGTGTCGAGAGTGCAGAAAGCGCGGCTGGGGATGCTGGTCGGGCCGGAGTCCGTTCACGTCGTCGCAGTCGACGGAGCCAAGCGGCCGAAGCTGATCGGTTTCGCGGACGTCGAGGTGCCCTCTCAGGGCGACCCCGGCGCGGCCCTGGCCGAAGCCATCGGCCAGGTCGGCGTGACCGGCCCGGCGCGCCTCGTGTTGCTCGGCGCGGACACGCGCCACCTCCACGTGCGGCTCCCGAAGCTGGGACGCGCCGAGCTGCGGGAAACGCTGCATCACCTCGCGGTCAAGGAGCTGGGCGAGCTGCCCGAGGGATTCCTGTCCGCCACCTGGATGTCGGCGATCGAACCGGACGGGCAGCGCGACGTGGTGCACATGCTGACCCCGCGCGAGCCGCTCGAGACATGGGCGGCAATGCTCCAGCGCCTGGGTTGTCCTCTCGAGTCCGTGACCTCTCCCGCAGCGCTGGCCTTGCCCCGCGAGCGCCCCGACGAGGCCGGCGGTTGCCTGTGGGCCGAGATCGGTGGCTCGCGCACGTGCATCTCGCTCTACGATCGGCGGAACATCGTGCTGATGCGCGAGATCCCGCGCCGCGCGATCGATGCCGACGACTTCCTGGGTCTGGTCGAGCGCCGCCTGGCCGACTTCCAGGAGATCGAGCGTTCGATCCTGTACTTCCGCGAGAACCACGACGAGCGCGGGATCCGCCGTGTCGTGCTCTCGGGTGCGCTCGAAGAGATCGAGCCGATGCGCGATCAGATCGCGCCGCCGATGCAGGAGCTCGAGATCGACCTCGAGATCGCCGACGCGTGGCACGGCATCGATCGCGGTGATTCGATCGACGCCTCGAGCGCCGTCCGCGGCGCACTGGCCGCGCGCGCCCTGGTTCCGCGCCGGCTACTGGCGGTCACACCCGGCGTCGTGCGACTTCGGCGTCGGGCGCAGCGCAAGCGCTGGCTCGCGGTCGTGGCCGCCGCGGCGCTGGCCGTCGTCGCGGCGGGCTTCGCCGCGACGACCCGCCTGGAGCACGAGGTCCTGCTCGACGATCTGGCCGACGCGCAGGACCGTCTCGAGATCGTCCTCGAGCAGGAGAGCGACCCCGTCGAGCCGGCGGACGAGGGACCGTTGTTCGACGTGCGGACCCTGCCCGCGCCGGACTGGTCGCCGATGCTGCGCGAGGTCGGGCTGCTCGCCCGGCCGGGCGTCGACTACGACACCGTACGCATGCAGCGAGACGGATCCGACGTGCGTCTGCGGCTCGAGGGGCGCGTGCGCTCGGCCGCGACCGAGCGTACCGGTGCGCTGCTGGCCGAGCTGCTCAACGGAGTCGACGAGAGCCCGTACTCGGCCGAGATTCCGAGTCTTCACGCGGTCTCCGACGACGGGCCGCGTCGAGGCGAGTCGGTGCGGTTCACGGTCGAGACACGACTCGACCCCGGTGCGCCGGGCGACGGAGAGCGACCGTGAGCGACACCCGCAGCCGGGCGATCGTCGCCAGCATGATCTCGGTCTGCGTCCTCATCGCGCTGGCCGCGGGTTGGCAGGCGTGGATCGCATCGAGCCGGGCGGCCGAGGTCGCACGGGAGATCCGTTCGATAGAGCTCGAAGCCGACGCCCTGCTCGACGAGGAGCAGGCGCTGGCCATCGTGCTCTCCGCACCGCTGGTCACCTGGGCCGACATGGTCGCCGGCCTGCACGAGGCCGCGTCGAGGTCGCGCCTCGGCCGCTTTGCCTATTCGGCCGGTGAGGTCGTGCCGCTGGCCGACCCGCGCGCACCGCTCGAGTCCGTGGAGCCGGAGGAGGGAGACGACGACTCCGACTCGTGGTCCGAAGACGACGAGCAGCCGGTCGAGCCGGAAGATCTGCCGTATCGCGCGCTGACGGCGACGGTTCACGGCTCCGGACCGTACGCCTCGATCGTCGAGTTCACGGGAGCGTTGAGCCGTGTGACCCCGGCGATGTCGCTCGAGCAACTGGTGATTCGTTCCGACGAACCGACGCCGTCGTTCGAGGCGCGCGTGCGACTGGTCACGGCGCTGCCGATCCCGCTCGAACCCATTGCGGGAGACGCGGTCCGCGAGGACGCCGGCCCCGACCGACCGACGGAGGCGACTCGATGAGCCGGACCAAGATAACGATCCTCGTGCTGGCCGCGGTGAGCGTGCTGGCCTTCGACGTCTGGTTCTTCATGGGCGGAGAGGGCGCGTCGGCCGGCGATGCCGTCGCGGAGGTCACGGAAGACGATGCCGCGTGGTCCGACGCGGAAGAGGATCCGGACACGGTTGAGCAGGCCGTCGAGCGGATCGACCCCGGCGCCGACGTGCCGGGCGACGCCCTGTCCCGCGCGCGCTGGCTGGCCTCGGCCGAGCGCTCGCACAAGCGGCAACCGCTGGAGGGCGTGTTGCGGACGAGACTGATGATGCGCGCGGCCTCACCGATCACGACCGACGTCGAGGGGATCGAAGCGACGCCGAACGTGCTCGACCTGACGACGATCCTGTGGGACATCGAGCAGCCGACGGCGCTGATCGCCGGACGTGTCGTTCGCGAAGGCGAGATCGTCGATGGTTTTCGTGTGGCCCGCATCGAGCCGCGATCGGTCTGGGTGACGGACGGCGCGCGGGGCGAGATGCAGTTGACGCTCAGCGATTCCGTCGGCGGTTCGACGGGCAAGGAGGAACAGGGTGAGTAAGCGTCGCGCACGACCCATCCGCATCGTCGTCGGCCGGTCCATCGCGCTGGCAGCGCTCGCGATGTTGCTTCCGTTCTCCGGGTGCTCCAGGTCCACGGTGCCGCCACCGGACCTCACGCCGCAGGTCCCCCTCGGCGTTCCGCGGAGTGCGGTGCGTGTGGAGACCGAGCCGATTCCGTCGGTCACTCGTGTCGACATCGATGTGCCGCCGAGCGGCGCCGTCGATCTCAGCCGCGAGCTGGATGACGCGAACCGCGTGACGCTGAACGTGGCCGACGCCGATCTGGCGGACGTGCTTCGAGTCCTCGGCGATCGCGCCGGCCGCAGCTTCGTCCTCGATCCGGGGCTGGGGAGGTCGGTCGACCTGTCCGTGCGCGACGTGAGCCTGGCCGAGGCGCTGGAGCGGTTATGCGTCGAGACCGGCCTCGTTCCCCGCACCGAGAACGGCACGATCTACGTCGGGCTGCCGCAGACGATGACCAGCGCCCTGCACCTGGCGTTGCCGGTGGGGGCCACCGTCGATGGCGAGACGGCCGATCCCTGGCCCGGCATCGAGCAGGCCGCGAGCATGATGCTCTCCGATCGCGGGATGGTCCGGGCGGATCCGCTGGGCTCGGTGTTGCTCGTCCGCGACCTGCCGCAGCAGGTGGACGCCGTCGAACGCATCCTGCGCGAGATGGTCGCGCCGCTCAGGCGCCAGGTGATGATCGAGGCCATGGTGCTCGAGATCGCGCTGCAGGACGACCTCGAGTACGGCATCGACTGGAACGCTCCGGACATCTCGTTCAGCTTCGGCGACAACCAGGTCGCCGGCTCGATCTCCTCGATGCTGGCGCCCGACACCGGCGTGTTCAGCCTCGCTATCGACTCGAGCAATCTCGACATGCTGCTCAACGCGCTGCGCAGCCGTGGCACGCTGAACGTGCTGTCGGCGCCACGCCTGACCACGCTGAACCGCGTGCCGGCCAGGATCTCGATCACCGAGGAGGTGCCGTACTACACCTCCGAGTTCGCCGCGCTGGGTGATGATGCGGTTCAGAACTTCGAAGTCGAGTTCCGCGTCACGGGCATCACGCTCGAGGTCACGCCGGTGATCTCGGCCGGCAACGAGGTGATGCTGGATCTGCACCCGACGATCGCCGAGCTGACCGGTTTCACTCCGGCGCTGGAGAACCTGCCGCCGAACCCGATCATCGATTCACGTGAGATTCAGACCATGGTGCGCGCGCAGAACGGCGAATCGGTCGTGCTCGGCGGGTTGATCCGCAGACGCTATCTCGAGCAGCGCGAGGAGATTCCCGGCCTCGGCGCCATTCCCGGCCTGGGCGCCGCCTTCCGCGGTTTGAATCAGCAGGCCAACCGCAGCGAGCTGGTGCTGATCATCACACCCGTCGTAGCCGAGAGTCGCATCAACCGCGAGGCGATCGACGACTCGCTCGAGCGGATGGAGCAGCTGCGCAAGCCGTTCACGCCGGGGATCCTCAACAAGCGGGTGCGCCAGGATGCCGAGGGCGGATCCTGAGCAGCCCGGGCAACACGCATCGGGCGTGATTCGCTGCTTGCGGGGACTTGGATGATGCGATTCGGTGTGCAGTCTTTCGGCTGCGAGTGAGGCGGCCCGGCCAGGGCGTACCGCGCGGCAAGCCCGGCCGGACCTCCGAAGGACTCGGTGCGATGTCCCGTGCGCGAACCGACCGCAACCGCCGGTCGCCCGTGCTAGTCGCAGGCGTCGACGTCCACGCCGATCGCGCCGCCGTCGAAGACCAGCTTCGGGGCGCCGCCTCCCGCGGTGTCGTACTCGTACACGTTCTGTCGCCGGATGATCATCGGACCCTCGGGCGTGAAGATGAATTGATCGGCGGCGGTGCTGAATCGCAGTACGCCGCTCCGGCGCTCCGCCACACAGTCGAGGTTGGGCAGTCTGAGAGCGGCACCGTCCAGCGCGGTGACCACCTCATCCAGGGCGCCGAACTCGTCCAGGATCAGCGTGTACGCGTTCTGCGGGTACAGAATCTCCACACCGGTCGACGTCCGCACCACCGTGGCCCGGGTCGGCGACATCAGGATCGAGCTACCGCAGCGAACGGTGACGTCGAAACCACCGTTGTCCGGCGAATAGGTGATGTTGCACTGGTCGAGATCGAATTCGCCGTTGTCCTGGCCGGTTTCCCAGCAGTCGGGATTGTCCGAACTCTGGTGACACCAGACCTGGTAGATCGTGGTTCCTCCACTGAGGGGTGCGTCGTCCGTATAGTCCACACCCGCGGGCGGCGTGTTGCCGTCCCCGTCGCTGATGCCGACCACGATGCCGTTGTCCAGAGACGACAGGGGATCGGCGAAGAGCCCGTTGTAGCCGTAGACGATCGTCCCGTCGTCGTGCAGCGTGACCTGGAAGGTGATCAGGACGAACTCGCTGGCATAGGTCGCGATCAACTCGTAGGTGAATACGGCGCGATCTCCGAAGTCGTTGAAGTAGATCGTTCCACCGTCGCCCGGGTTGAGGTCGGTGTTGAAGACCATCATCACCGGCTGGCCGAGATCCGTAAAATCGTCCTCGAAATCGTCGTCTTCCCACGTGTCGTAAGCGATTTGGGCGCTGGATGCCAGCGTGATACCGCCATTACAGCCGACCGTGACGTCGTCATAGTTCGTTCCGTCGAACGGAAAGTCGAAGGAAAGCGTAATCGATTCTTCCGCGTCGTCTCCGTCGCTGACGGTTGTCAGAACCGTGCCGAAATCGTCTTCCCAGACGGCCGGATCCGCCGAGACGCCTGGTGCAGCCAGAAACCCTACCAACAACAAGATCGAACCGAGTCGAAACAGGAAGCGGCTTTCACAACCATCGATGACGCGCATGACGAACCTCCTATCTTCTTGATGTGGACTTCGTTGCCCGTGCGGAAGACGCCCGGTCGAACCGTGTGCCGACCTTCGCCCCCCGATCCATTGCCGAAAAGAGACCTGCAGGAACGCCACACCTGCGCGCGACGTTTGGTAAGGGGTGTGACGCGCCGATAGGGATACAAGCGGTCCTTCGTGTCGCGAATGCAATCGCGCACAATCGCGGTCCTCATTATCGGATGCCCCAGCCGTGCCGTCCCGTCTCGGAGGGCAGGCGTCCCTGGCGGGCAGAGGGTTCAATCAAGTTCCTGCGATCCGTCGCCATTGCGGCCGACCGGCCCGATCGGACTGAACCTCGCCCCCTCCCGAGCGCCGTCCGTAGTGCGATCGGATGAGAGACGCCGTCCGTTACGGACGATACGCGGTCAAAAGGAGGAACATCGCATGAGACTTGTAAGATTCGGAATTCTCTTGGTCGTCACGCTCATGAGCGGGATCGGTATCCACGCTCAGACACGGATTTTCTACACGAGTGATGAAGGCGCGAACCGGGACGTCTGGCATACCACCAACGTCGGAACGACCGAGGTGCTGTACCTCGATGAGGCGGAGGGGATCCACGCGCCGAGCTTCTGCTCGGACCGGTCGACCATGTTCTTCGACCTCGGCGACATGCAAGGCATCGGACAGGAGAACGGGGGAGATCTGTACGTCAAGCAGACGGGATCGTCGCCGACCCTGGTGCTCGATTGCGGCGACACGACCGGCAACGTGTGCCTCGACGTCGACTGCGGCCCCCGCGTGCCCGGGACGAGCAACCGCAGGATCGTGTACACGCAGGTCTCCGACAGCGGCGCCGTAAGCAATATCTATGTCGCGACCTGGAACGGCAGGGGCCTGGAGAACATCATCCCCGTCACGACGAACGTGACCGCAGCCGACAACAAGAACGAGCAGCCGGCGTGGTGCGGCAACGACCATGTCGTGTGGTCGCAGTACACCTGCGACGGCGGATTCAACCAGGGCGCCTCCTGTCCGGAGGGCGGCGTGAACGAGTTCACGATCTGCAAACAGCAGATCGGGCCGTCGGGTCTCGTCGGCCCGCGGGTGTGCCACGACACGCCGGATCACGACGATCCGCCGCCGCTGGGGGACGGAGGAGACGAGTTCAGTGAGCGACACCCCGACTGCGGATTCAACGGCGAGTGGAAGATCGCCTACGCGAAGACCAAGGACGGCCCGTACGGGGTCAGCAAGATCTGCGTGTTGCCGCGGGACGATTTCGCTGCGGAACCGATCTGCAGTCCCAACGAAGGCCAGATCGACTACAAGATGCCGTCGTGGTCTCCGAATGCGACGTGGCTCGCCGTCGCCTCCGACTTCAACGGAACCTACGACATCTTCAAGGTCCGGCTCAACCTGCTGCCGGGAGGCTTCTTCCAGCAGGTCGGCGACCCGCAGCTCGACGATTCGGACGAGCTCGATCCGGAGTGGTACCCGTAAGAACCCGAGTACCGAGGCCGGGATTCAGACCCTCCGAGTGGCGAGCTTGTACCGGAACAGGTCCCGCATGAAGGTCGGCTGGGCTGCAAAGTAGCGGACCAGCAGGCCCTTGTGGGTCATGCCTCCGAGTTTGGCGAGCCACCGCAGCACTTCCGTGAACTCCTGGACCTGCTGCGGGGTAACCAGTGCGTTGCCCCAGTGAGCACCCACAACGTCCGTATAGCCCGACCCGAGCACGCTGCGGATGCCTTCCTGGAACCGCGGGAGGTCGCTCCACATCATCGGCATGTACGCCAGGCATCCGATCCGGTCGAACAGTCCGAAGGCGAAGTAGTACAACCGCCCCAGGAAGGTCCTTCCCTGGGTCGACAGGCTCGCTGCAATGATGTCCTGGACCACGAGGAGTCCCGAGGGGCGGTGGAGCAGAAGGACCTCTTCGAGTTCGGACCCGTCGACGAGGATCTCCTCGATCTCGTCCGGGAGGGCCGGCCGCTCTCCTGCGAGGATGCCGTCGAAGCGCAGGTGGGCTGCGGGGGGATGGGTCAGGTGCCCGCGGCTGCCGAACACCTTCGCCCCCGGGAAGCTCGCGGCCGACGTCTCCACGTGGCGGCTGTGGGCCTTGCCCTGAATCGCCAGGGCCACGACGGGGCCCAGCGCATCGATCTCCATCCGCACCGCGGGGCGATACGGAAGCGGGTTGATGATGACGAGTTCGCCGGCCTCGGTCCGGATGATCGTGGAGGTCGACTGCGACGGAAGGGAACACCCTCGCATCGGTTCGTACGCCGACACTCGCCACACTCGATCGGGAACGACACCGACCAGCTTCTGCTCGGGGACCTCGCCGGCCCACTCTGCATCGCTCGGCACGAGAAACTCGAGTGGGTGGCCCCCACTTGCGAGAGCGCGCGCCTTAGCAAGCGCCTCGTCCGCTCCCGGATGCTCTTCCGCGCGGAGACGATAGGCGTCGAGCAAGTGACTGGCCGGGGTGTCCGGATAGAGTCGCACCAGGCTTCGACACTGTCGCGGAACGTCGACCTTGATCAAGTCGGACTGCGTGATGCCCCAGACGATGCGCTGGGCCAAGACGAAGAACTTCCGGGGCGGTCCTCCGAGGGCTTCCTGCAGCGTACCCTCGTGAGCCCGACCAAGACCGGTGAGCACGATGGAAGGCATGACCCGGGTCCTCCGTTGATGACTGAGATGCCGCACGATTCGGCTCCCATGAGCGTCTATCGAGAAATCGAGGGACCGCTTTCATCCCCGATCCTAACCGTCTTCACGCCTCGCTAATAGTCACCGCGCCGCCTAGCCTTGCGGATTCTCTTGACCGCGGAACCCGAGCTTCCGCTGCAATTCGGGCAACTCGCTCCTGCGGTGCGGGAGCATGGAAGAGTTCCCGGCGATGAAGCATACGATCGCAGGCTCCTTGCTCGTTTTCGTTCTCGTGAGCGGCGCGACCGCGGCAGGCATGACCGTATGCTCCGAGATTGAACCCGTCCAGCGGCGGGCCGCCTACCAGGGGAGAGGTCACCTCGAGGCGTTTCACACACGGGAGGCTTCCATGACTCAGACCCGGTCCCGAGTTCCTGCCGATGTGGAGAAGATGACCATCGTTCGACTCAACTTCGTGGCCTTGTTCGTATGTGCCGGCTACCTCGCGCAAGTCCCTGCGTCGCAGCACGCAGAGGGGAACATGCGCGGCATCAAGCCCCACGAAAGAACAAGGCTCCCAGCGCTCGCGGGTGGTTGCGCCGATTCGGACGGGGATACAGTCTGCGACGAGTTCGACAACTGCCCGAACACGTACAATCCCGACCAGCGTGACAGCGAGGGCTTCGGTGCTTCTCCCGGGAACCGTCGCGTTGTGAGCACGACGCAGTCGGACGTTTTCTCGTTGCTCGAAGCAGACTTTGACGGCGACGGAGATCTCGACCTGCTGTCGGCCGGGCCCAGCAAGGTGACGTGGTACGAGCGGACCCAGAACGGTTTCGGGCCGCCCAGTCTGATCCAGCAGTATGCCGGCGACGAATTCAGTTCCGCGTGGGCGATCGCCATTGCCGATCTCAATGTCGACGGCCGGCCCGATGTGGTGGTGCTCTCCGGGTATCACGCGAAAAGCAAGAGCGGCTACTCGCTGCGCTGGTTCGTGAATCGTCCCCATACGTCGGGGCCTGACTTCGAACTATCTTCATTCTCACCTGCGCGAGACGACTTCGTCCATAGCGTCGACGGTCTGGTTCCGTTCGATGCCGACGGTGACGGGGACCTCGATCTGCTGTTCGACACGATCGACATGATCTGGATCGAGAACTTCGGCGGCGGCAACTTCGGCACCTGGCCCGCTTCGAACGTCATCCACGACGACTCGAGTCCTCCGACCGTCGCCGACGTGGACGGCGATGGACTGTCCGACGTCCTTCATATCAGGTGGCCCGGCGCGGTGCTGTGGCAGCGCAACCTGGGTGCGGGCGTGTTCGACGTCGAAGTCGAGATCGGCGAGGGCGCCGGAAGCCCCGGCACCACGTCGATCCTTCCACTTGATTTCGAAGACGACGGAGATCTTGACCTCGTGTTTGCTGTCGAGCACCCAGTCGACCATGTCTTCTGGCTCGAGAACCTCGGCTCGGCAACGTTCAGTGCGGCACAGACGATCAGTACCGAGCCGGGCGGCCCTTCATCGATCGATTCGGCAGACTTCGACGGTGACGGAGATGTCGATTTCGTCGTGTCCGCTCGAGTCGACGGCACGATCGGAATCCTCGAAAACCTGGGGGGGCGCGTTCGCCGCGTGGCGAGTCGTCGGTCCGCTGGAAGACGGGGCGGCGTCCGTTATCGCCGCTGACTTTGACAACGATGGCTTCGTCGATCTGGCTTCGGCCGCGTCGGACATCGACACCGTAGCGTGGTTTCTCAACGGCGCGGACGGCGTCGGGGACGCGTGCGATGCGTGCGCGATCGGAGACGCCGACGACGACGCGACTTGCGACGACGTGGACAACTGTCCAGGCGCCACCAACCCGGCCCAGGCGGATAGCGATGGCAACGCTGTGGGGGACGTGTGTGATTGCCCCCCCTCGGGCGACGTCGACAACGACGGTCGTTGCGCGGCCTTCGACAACTGCCCCGCGGATTTCAACATCGATCAGATCGATACGGATGGCGACGGCGTGGGAGACCCATGTGATCTCTGCCCGCTGGATCCCCTGGACGATTCCGACGGCGACGGCCATTGCGACGGCGCCGACAACTGTCCGATGGACGCCAATCCCTCGCAGGCCGATCCGGACTTTGATGGACTCGGCGACGCCTGCGATGCGTGCCCGATCGATCCGATCAACGATGTCGACTTTGACGGCCTGTGCTCGGATGTGGACAACTGTCCGTTCGACACCAACCCGTCGCAACAGAACAGCGACGGCGATTCCCTTGGCGACGCGTGCGACAACTGTCCTGATCAGGCCAATCCCGGACAGCAGGACTTCGATCAAGACGGCGTGGGAGATCTCTGCGACCTCTGCCCGTTGGATCCCGCCAACGACGTTGACGGGGACGCTGTGTGTGGACCAGAGGACAACTGCCCCGTGACCCCGAACCCGTCCCAGGAGGACAGCGACGGAAACGGGATCGGCGACGCTTGTGACGTCTGCTCGGCCGATCCGCTGGGCGACGTCGATATCGATGCGGTGTGCGACACGGTCGACAACTGTCCGACCGTACCCAATCCGCCCCAACTCGACGCCGACAACGACGGCGTCGGCGACGTCTGCGACCCGTGCAACGGCGATCCGCTCAACGACTCGGACGGGGACGGCATTTGCGCCGACGTCGACAACTGTCCAGCCACGGGTAACCCGCTGCAGAGCGATCTGGACGGGGACGGCCTGGGTGACGCTTGCGATCCATGTCCCGACGGCCTCGCTACCGACCCCGACGGCGATGGGCGCTGTGCCGCAGACGACAGTTGTCCGGCAACAGCGGACCCGACCGATGTCGACCGTGATGGGGACGGCCTGGGTGACGTGTGCGACAACTGTCCGGGGACGGCAAACGCGAACCAGGCGGATGCCGACGGAGACGGATTCGGCGATGCGTGCGACAACTGCTCGCAGGCGTACAACCCGAGCCAGGCCGAAAGCGATAGTGCCGGCGAGGTGCCGTTCGATCAATGGGCCGTGGGCGCCACTGCGTCCAGCGAGTGGACCTCGATCGATTGGCCTGCGACGGCGGCCACCGGCGCTCCGGAGCTGCCCGGCGTTTGCAGCGACCGGCCGACAAGCTGGGCTCCTGCGACCGACACGCCTGAAACGGAGTGGCTCGAGGTGTCCTACGCGGAGCCCGTGCGGGCAACCGGCGTGCGCATCCACGAGTCGTTCGGCCAGGAGTTCGTCATCCGCATCGAACTGCGTGATGCGGACGGAGCCCTACACACCGTGTGGGGCGGCACGGATGCGACAGCGTGCGGCGCCGTGCTCGACGTGTCGTGGCCCGCGACGGACTACGTCGTCAAGGCGGTGCGTGTGACCACGCAGGCGCCCGGGTGGGAAGAGATCGACGCCGTCGAACTACTGGGGCTCCACACTCCACCGGCCGACGGTTATGGTGACGTGTGCGATGTCTGTGTCGCGGCCGTCGACCCCGATCAAGCGGACGGCGACGGGGACGGCGCCGGCGATGCGTGCGACTGCGCGCCCGGCGACCCGGGAGAACGACAGCCGGGTGCGGTTACGGACCTGACCGCGTCCAAGCCGACACCCTCCGGCGTGAGTCTGAACTGGTCGGCACCGTTGGGTACTGACGCCCACTCGATCTTCCGCGGCTCGGTATCCAACCTCGCGGCAGGGGACTACGGCCTCTGCATCGCCTCGGATGTGGCAGCGTCGACGTTTGACGACCCGGACGTACCGCTCGAGGGCTCGACGCACGGCTACCTGGTCGTTGGAATGAGTGACTTGTGCGGGACGGGAACGACCGGGTTTGACGGTGTTGGTGCGCAGCGCCCGGGCGCGCCCCCCTGTCCGTAGAAGAACCTCTAACTCGTCTTGCGGTCGTTGTCCTCGCCGATCAGTGCCGTGGTCCGCTCGAACGTCACGGCGAACGCACCCAAAGTCGCGGAAGTTTCGCCGCTGCGCTGTTGTGCGCTCGTGTTAGCGGTCGCCGGTGCGGCGGATGTTGGTCGACTGTCCGGAGCCCTGGCCGCCGGCCTTGCGCTTGGAACTATCGGTGGTTGCCGAGGCCTTGCCATGACCGCCCTCGTCGGTTTCCAGGTCACCGGCCTCGACAAGCTTCACCAGCGGGGGATGGGTGGCGGATTTAGGAACGATCTGGCCGGTCTTGCCCGGGCCGAGGAAGAGCTTCTTGCCGCCCGGGAGGGGGACGCTGATCGGTCGATTCGTCTTGTTGGTGATGTTCATCTCTCGTCGGTCCTCCGCGATTCCGTAGGAAGCGTAACAGCGATCCCCCGGTGCGGGCAACTCAGCAGTGGGGCGACTCCCCCTCAGCAGGGCGGCGGCCGGGAACGAGGTTGTCACCGAAGAACGTGTTCCCGCCCCCCTGCCCGAACGGGACGACGGTGAAACCGTCTGACTGCAATTGGGTTGAGAGCTAGTGCCGTCCGAGAGCCAGAGAGCGATTCAGACGAACAGGCTTCGCTCGACGGCCTGTCCGAGAGCCAGTCGTCGCGGTGGCTCGGGAGCGTCGGGGTGCAGCAACAGGTCGCCCAGGTTGGGAGAGTGTCTGAGATCAGCGGCCTGTTAACCAGAAGGCCACCGGTTTTGATATGCGTTAAGGCTGGGGGTTTGGCTCCCCACCCTTAACGCATATCGAAACTAGGGGAGCTTGGAATCTTGAGCTTTCGTAGTAGCTCCAGGTTCCACCAGATCATGGGCTGAGTTTCTGGATACTACGCCGTCGGGGAGGCCGACAGGGCGCTCATCTCGTTGATGAGACAAGTGTTGTGGAGCTCGGCGTGCCGTTTCTCGAGATGACGCGTCGCGAATCCTGACACTCCCAAAGGGGTCAGGTCTCACATTCCAACATCTTGTTTCGCAGGTCGCGTGACCGCTGTTCGCGACGAATGTCGGAATGTCATACCTGACCCCGTCGGGGCGGCACCCCCGCGAAGTAGCCGACAACGAGTAGCAGCACGCCGACTCCGATGAACGAGAACACGCGCGCCAACGTGCCGGAGTTGCCGAGGTCGATCGCGAACAGCTTGACCACGACCACGGCCATCAGCGCGGCCCCGGCGAACCACACGTCGCGTCGCGGCCACGATGCTCCGGCGATCATCGCCACAAGACCCAGCACGCCCCAGAACAGCGACAGCGTGGCCTGAACCTCGACGGACGAGAACAGCGACTCGAAGTCGAACGGCACCCCGCCCCAGTGATGGACCGTCCGCACGACGCTGGCCGTGACCAGCAGGAATCCGATCGTTGCGGCGACTCTTGTCCGCAGCACGGGATCTGCCAGCTGCGGTTCGCGGTCGCGCAGCTCGTACAGCCACGCCCCGAGCACGAACAGCCCCAACGCGCCGACCAGGTCGAGTGGGTTCAGCAGCGGTAGATACGGCAACGGCGAAGGATCGGCCGGCGTCAGATTCAGCGCGCCGACGATCGGCACTACACAGGCCAGCAGCGGGCCGATCCCTGCCCAGAGGTAGACAGCGCGATGGCGGAGCACCGGTCCGGCGATCCATCCGCGCACCACGATCAGGCTCACCACGCAGAGCGCGACGGTCATCGCCACGCCGATCCACAGTCGCGAACCGTCGGCGCGATCGATCAACCAGCGGATCTCGGCCATGCCGATCAGCGTCACCAGCCACAGCAACGGCGCGTGCAGCCATGCGGTCCAGCCCGGCCCGTCCCGCTCGAAACGCGCGAGGATCCAGTACGACAGCGCGATCGCGATCGGCCACGCGATCCAGCCCAGTTCCGCGAACGGGTGGTCGTCGGACAGCTGCATCAGCATGGCGAAGAAGAACAACACCGGCGTCAGGCCGATCGCCGGCCAGGCTCCTCGTGCCCAGTCCAGCCGTCGCGCCAGCCAGACCCCGGTGGCGGCTGATGCCGCGACGAAGACGACCATCGCCGCGAGCTCGACCTGATTGCTCACGAACTCGTTGAGCTCGTTCAGCCCGCCGCCGAGCCACCACCAGGTGCCCCAGACCAGCAGGCCCGAGGACGCCAGAGAATCGGCGGAGAACCTCGCGCCCTGCCGTCGCGCGAGCAGGACCGAGCCGAACAGCGCCGAGAGCGAGACCATCAGCACGCCCAGGTAGTCGCCGTTGAGCACCGGGATCGACCGCGGCGCGAACGGCTCCCGCACGAACGCCACGCCGGCCGCCACGATCAGCAGGACACCGAACGCGCGCGCCAACGCTCGCGACTGTCGCGCCCCGACCCAGATCAGCGCGGCGCCCTCGAGCGCCCAGGCCGCCGACGTCCAACGCGCATCGAACGCCAGCGGGATCGCCAGCGTGCCGAAGACGACGCCCAGCGCCCGGAAGGCCTCGACCAGCATCCGCACGTGCGGCGGCGACGTTCGGCGCAGGATCACGGTCGCCAGGTGATAGATCACCGCGGCGGACAGCGCGGCGATCGCCCGGCCGTACTCCGTGTCGGCGAGCAGCCCCGACAGCATGGCGAACGTGACGACCGGCGTGGCGAAGACCAGCGTGCCGTCAACGTGGTCACGCAGCCGCGGCTCGCGCCGGCGGGCGAACAGCATCGTCACCGCGAGATACAGCAGGAAGTGCGCGACGACGAAGGGCACGATCGACCAGACGAACTCCGGCCGGTAGTACTTCGCCGCCCAGACCCAGCCGATCACGTAGGTGAAGGCGAAGCCGATCAAGTTCAGTTGACGCCAGGCCCGGAACCAGGCGATGCCGAAGATCGCGCCGTTGAGCACCAGGTAGTAGCTGAACAGCGTGACGTGATTGCCGCTGCCGGTCGAGGTGAGGATCGGCGCGAGGAAACCGCCGATCAGGCCGAGCATGGCGAGCAGCCGCGCCTGCTGCGTGACGGCGAGCCACCCGGTGAACGCGGTCAAGGCGACGAGCAGCGCGAACGCCGTGCCGGCCCCGATCAGCTCGTAGAGTCGCAGCGTGGCGAAGATCGTCAGATAGAGGATGCCGACGCCACCGCCCTGCAGGCTCAGCCCATAGGTGCGCATTCGTCTACGCACGCGCCAGCCGAAGGCCCACATCGCGATCGCGGCCAGCGCGATCAGCGTCAGGCGCAGCTCGATAGGGAAACGCAACAGCTCACGATCGACCGCCCACTTCAACAGGAACGAGACCCCGAAGAACGAGACGATCACCCCGACCTTGACCGGAACGTTGCCCGAGGTGAGCCAGCCGATCAGCAACGACCAGGCGCGGGAGACGGACTGCTCCGCGTCACGCCCGACATACGACGGTCGCGGGGGCGCGGGACGCTGGGGAGTGGGGGTGCTCGCGACGGTCGGTTGCGGCGTGCTCGGCGGCGGCGGTTTCGCCGGTGAAGGAGCCGGGGCCGTCGGCCGGGGCGGCGGTTCGGGGGGCGGTGCCGACGGTGGCCGGGTCGGGGTCTCGACCGCGGGAGCTGTCGCCGGAGGCTCGGCCGGTCGCGCCTCGCCCTTCACCTCGAGCACGCACAGCCGGCGGCGCATCTCAGACAGCGCGGTCTCCAGAAGCTCGATCTGCGCGCCACGCTCGCGCAGGCGCAAACCCATCTCGAGCAGTCCGCCGGCGACCGCGCCGGCCACGAGTCCGCTCGCGCCGGACAGCCCGAAGGTCAGCCCGATCACGCTGCCGAGGAGCACGAGGAGCCAGGGTCGCATGCACGACCAGCCTACCCGATCTCGGCGGATCGTGGCCGACCGAAACGGTTGCATTCGCGGTGGGTCTCGGACACGATGGCTGCCGATGAGCGAGCAGCGAACCAACTGGTGCCCTATCTCGTCGTGCTGTTGTTCGGCCTGGCCGCGGCACCCTGGATCATCCCCAAGATGACCTCGCCGCCGGCCGACCCGGCCGCGCTGCCGAGCGGGTAGCCGGATCTCTTGCGCACGCTGATCGACGGCACGCGGGTAAGAGGAACAACGGCCCTCATGATCGTCGGTCCGCCGAGAATTTAGACAGTACCGGGGCCGCTAAGTGCGCAGACCGACCCTCGACAACCTGGCGTAGGCCGAGCCGCGCCGGGCGGGCTCTCCACATGGCTAATGGAGAGCCGGAGACCAGAGAGCCCCGGTCTTGACCTGCGCAAGGAGTGGCTCCCCAGTCCAATGTCAAATCAAAACCACCTGACACCGGCAGGGCCAAGTGGATCTCGAGACGGTGGCCTGTGACGACGACTTTCTCGACCGCCAGCCGGAGGATCGCCTGTTTGGTGGTGAAGTCGGGGTTTTCG
>JAAELQ010000125.1 GCA_024226515.1 bacterium | reverse complement strand
GAAAACGGAATTCAGGATACCGGGGAACCCGGCATATCCGATGTGACAGTGAATCTGCGTGATGCGGTCACAGACAAACTTATTTCAGCAACTGTGACAGACAGTTCCGGTTACTACGTATTCACGGGCCTGTCCCCGGATGACTATGTTGTGGAATTCGAACTTCCCGAAGAATACAGTTTTACAGTTCAGGATCAGGGAAGTGACGATTCTGCGGACAGCGATGCCGACACAACCACAGGCCGGACAGGAACAGTAACCCTTTCTGCCGGTGAAAACAATCTGACTGTCGATGCGGGAATGATAACCTCTCCGCTTGCCGCTCTGGGCGACTTTGTATGGTATGACGCGGATCAGGACGGAGTTCAGGGATCAGGAGAACTTGGCATTTCAGGTGTTACAGTGAAGCTGATAAACCCGGCTACGGGAGCGGTTCTCCGCACATCCGCCACAGACGGTTCCGGTTATTACGGGTTCGGAAGCCTTGTGCCGGGCGACTATGCAGTGGAATTCGAACTGCTGTCAGGCTACAGCTTCACAGGCAGCAATATGGGAACAGATGACGCCGCGGACAGCGACGCTGACGTATCCACAGGCAGGACAGACACAGTCACTCTTTCTGCCGGTGAGAACAATCTGACAGTTGACGCAGGTATGTACAGTCCGACTCCGCCCGCATCCCTCGGGGATTTTGTATGGCTGGACAGCAACGAAAACGGAATCCAGGATACCGGAGAACCCGGCATATCCGATGTGACAGTGAATCTGCGTGATGCGGACACAGACAAACTTATTTCAGCAACTGTGACAGACAGTTCCGGTTACTACGGATTCACGGGCCTGTCCCCGGATGACTATGTTGTGGAATTCGAACTGCCCGAAGAATACAGTTTTACAGGCCAGGATCAGGGAAGTGACGATTCTGCGGACAGCGATGCCGACACAACCACAGGCCGGACAGGAACCGTAACTCTTTCTGCCGGTGAAAACAACCTGAGTGTCGATGCAGGTATGACAACCCAGCCGCTTGCCGCCCTGGGCGACTTTGTATGGTATGACGCCGATCAGGACGGAGTTCAGGGGGCCGGGGAATCCGGTATTTCAGGCGTGACAGTGAAACTGATAAATCCGGCTACGGGAGCGGTGCTCCGCACATCCGCCACAGACGGTTCAGGTTACTACGGATTCGGAAGCCTTGTGCCGGG
>JAAELQ010000124.1 GCA_024226515.1 bacterium | reverse complement strand
TCCACCCTGGAGTACGCCTTCCCATCGGCCTTCGTCAGCTTCGCAGGCTGATGGGAAGGGGTGCGGTCGTTCGGTTGCGCACGAGACTGCCGCCAACGCACGCGAGCCGCCGAGCCCGCGTTTTCACCGTACCACACACATCTTAGGAACACCCGCGTCTTGGTACGCGTCCCGGGGGCCAAATGGACATACACATTCCAACGCCGCCCTGTTGATCGCTCTGATGCTGAAGCTCTCGACATCGATCGCGCAGCACAGTCGTCAGCCAACAGCAACAACGCCCGCCCTCTTGCGCGCACGACCCGGACGAGCAAGACTCGGATCTGTCAACTTGCTCACGCAGGACAGTCGATCTGCATCACGTCGCAGACCCACCGCACTCCGCGGCGAGCGGCCTCCGAGGCCCGGCTCACCGCACCTCCGACCACCGTTCCGAACAGCCGCGGCAAGCCGGACATCACGGTGACCCACCGCTCGACGTCGATCCGTAATCGCGTGAGGATCGACGCGAGGTCCGATGGGATCGCGCCCGCCTTGTCGCCTCGGACCATCCGGCCCGTCTGATCCACGATCGTCAGATACTCATCCAGCGTCACGGGGAGTACGCCCGCGCGGCGTTCGGCATCATGGCTGGCGTCGGTGCTCGCTGCACGTGATTCGATCGGCGCGAGCCAGATGCCGTCCTCCGCATGAACCGGCACCTGCGCAGCGGCACCGTCAATCAGCAGCTCGTCGGCTCGCTTCGGGGCTCGCTCGCGCAACCCCGTCGACTTGTGATGCCGTTGACGCACGTGGATTCGATCGCGAACCGACGTGTACTTCGACTGCTCCGGCGTTCGCGCCAAGCCCGCACGGATCACGTTGAGATCGACGTAGACCATGGTCGCCAGCAGGCCCGCCAGGTCGAGGACGCGATGTGAGCGAAAGCGGCCCTCCCAGAAGTGCCCGGTCACGCCGTCCTCGGTGTTGGCCAGATGGGCGAGCGGCTCCTTCAGGCTCCTCATGAACCAGCTCAGGCTCGCCAGACGGCAGCGCAGGAGCGCGACGCGTTCAGGATCGGACGCGAGACGGGAGATGGCCTCGGCTGAAGGCGTGCCATCGAGCTGGCCCTTGCCACGGTGGCCGGAAAAGACGCGCAACCAACGCTTGGCCACCTCACGATCATCCCACTCGTGCACGCGCTCCGGCGTCGTCCGCACGACGATGTGCAGGTGGTTCGACAGGATCGCATACGCGGCGACGTCCACCGCGAACGTGTCGGCGAGCACACGCAACCGCTGTTGGATCCAGTCACGACGATGCTCATACGCCTCGCCACACAGGAACGCACGCCGGACGCAACGACTGATGC
>JAAELQ010000123.1 GCA_024226515.1 bacterium | reverse complement strand
CGGCCGGCTACCTCAGCGAGGCGCAGGCGATCGAGCGCGGCAATCGCGAGACGTATGCCACGCGGCTCGCCGAGCGGCACGGCCTGCCGTTGTCGCTGGCGTTCTCCGTCACGGACAATCGGATGGGGCTCGGAGAGGCCCGTCGCCGCAAGCAACGGCGTCAAGAGCCGGCGCCGGCCGAGCCGCGGTGGTCGTTCGTTGCACTGTTGCGCGACGTACCGCGATGGCAGATCGGGCTGGCGATCGCGGCGCTGTGCCTGTCCTCGTTCCAACTGCTGAAGAGCCGCAGCGGGAGTCGTGCGCTCGAGCCGCTGCCGTTGCCGGCCGAGGTGCTGCACGAGCCGGTCGTCGACGTCGGGGCCGCGAAGGAGGCCGTGCGGCGTCCGTCTCCGGCAGCCGTCGTAGTCGAACGCAACTCCGAGGGAGAGATCGTTCGCGTGGCGGGACCCGACCCGAGATCCGTGCTCATCACCTACTGCCGCTCGGCGGGCGGCAACACCCATCTGCGTCCGGTGGAGGTGACGAGCGCCGTGCCCGCCTTCGCGGGAACGCGTCTCGGGATGTTGCGCGACCTCGCGCGGGTCAACGAGCTGCTGGCCGTCCGCATCCGGCGCGACCGGCGAACGCGGCGCTGGGTCGCCGGCGACGGCCGGCACGCGATCAACCCGTTCCAGGCGCCGACGCTGCCGCCCGACGCGCACCGTCTGCCGGTCGGCTCGTGACCCGCGGTACGCGGCGCAGAAGTGCGAACAGCAAGACGACGATGCGCTCCGTGGTGCTCGCGTGTGAATTTCCGCGGAAATGCCCGTGTTTCATGAGTTCCCTTCGCTTGATATCTGTCCGCCGATTATAGTCTCTCCCCTCGTGTGATCGCAGTTAGGATGGGCGGCACAGGGGGAGCCATGAGATCTTCGCTGCTGCTCGTTCCGTTCGCACTCGCCGTCGCTGTTTGTGCCGGCGCGCCACGCGCCGCCGACCCGAACCTGTGCGATGTCCCGGGAGAGCGTCCCGACCTGGTCGTGGGCGACATCGTGTCGGTCAACAACTACGGCGTGACCGACGGTGTCGCCTCGTACTCGCTCGGGTCGGACACGTGCAACCTCGGCACCTGCTGGGTCGACTGGTTTGCGTCGACCACGGCCCATCCGGTGTTCACGCAGAATCTCTACCGTCTGTCCGACGGGCGCTTCGAGCAGCTCGGGCAGAGCTGGGCCGTGCACCGTTTCTTCGCGCTGTCGAACCCCGGCTGCAGCACCGAGTGCGAGCCGACCGACGGCACGCACCTGGGCGTGAACTGCTCGACGGTGAACTCGGCCGGCATCAACGGAGCCCAGGCCTACATGGGTCCCAAGTCCGAGATCGATCCGTCGAAGGGCGACTTCCCGTTTCCGTTCGCGACCCAGAACCAGACCGGCGACGTGCTGTACAAGCGATTGCAGGCGCGAACCGCCGACCTGGCCGACCCCGGCGCGAGCTACTTCGTCGAGGGGCACACGGTCGCGGCCGACGACGCCGTCGCCGAGAACGGGGGCAACAACGCTTCCTGGCGCCCGGTCGTCGTCGTTCCCGTGGGCGGCAGCCACAACCTGAACGCCGTCGAGACTACACGCCTGGGACAGCCGGCCATCGAGGCCTGGCGCGAAGCGGACCCGCTGGTCAACCTCGACCGGGTCCGAGTCCCCGGCGACGGGAACCTGATCGTCGGTTCGCGGGCGCTGCCGGTCGGCGACGGGATGTGGCGCTACGAATATGCCGTGCAGAATCTGGACTCGTACCGTTCCGTGGGGAGCTTCTCCGTGCCCCTGCCCACTGCGGCCGCCCTGGCCCAGGAGGGTTTTCACGACGTCGACTATCACAGCGGCGAGCCGTACGACGGCGCCGACTGGGGCTTCGAAACCGGCGCGGGGCGGGCCGAGTGGTCCACGTCGAGCCACGACGAGAACCCCGACGCCAACGCGCTGCGCTGGGCCACGCTGTACAACTTCCGGCTCGACACCGACGCGCCGCCGGTGGTGGGAGAGGTCACCCTCGGACTGTTTCGGCCGGGCGTTCCGGGCGACGTGCTCGCGACGGCGGTCGTCCCACGTATGTGCAACGGCGATGGTTCGTGCGACGCCGGCGAGAGCGCGTGCGGCTGCCCGGAAGATTGCGGTTCCGCGCCGGCGACCGAGCTCGATTGCGGCGACGGCGTCGACGGCGACTGCGACGGACTTCCCGACTGCGTCGACTCCGATTGCTGCGGCGGCGCCGGGTGCGAGGCCGACGACCTCGACGGCGACGGTTTCCCGGCCTGCCTCGACTGCAATGACGCCGACGCGACGGTCTGGACCGCTCCCGGCGAGGTCGCGACTCTCGCCGTCGACGGGCCCGATCCGTCCGCCGCGCTCTCCTGGGCGCCCCCCCTGGCGCCGGGCGGTTCCGACGTCGAGTACATGCTGCTGCGATCGTCGAGCCCGACCGACTTCGGTTCGGCCGCGATCTGCCTCGACAGCGGCGATCCGTCCGCGACGACGGCCACGGACGCGGGGCAGCCGGCGCCGGGAACCTGTTACGGGTATCTGGTCGGAGCGAAGAACGCGTGCCCGGTCGGGCAGGGTCCGTTGGGTGGGGACTCGGCGGGCTATCCGCGCCTGGCGCAGTGTCCCTGACGCGGACCACAAAGCGAAACACGGAGCGTCCGGTTCGAGGAGCGTCCGGACGACGCCGTGTTCGCCTTTTTCGGCGTCGGCACGAACCGCCCAGGGCAGGGACGACTCGCGCCGATCACTTCGTGGCTACGAGACGTTCCGCTAGACGGAACGCCTGAAGACCAGAACACCCATTCCGAGCAGCATCACGCTGAGCAGGATCAGTCCCCACTCGCCGACGGTCGGAATCGCGGTACCCGGCTCGATCGTGCACGTCGGGGAGCAGCCGTCGCCGGCGGTGGTGTTGCCGTCGTCGCACTGTTCGTCGCCCTCGCGGACGCCGTTGCCGCAGACGGCCGGCATGCTGAACTCGACCGTCAGGACGGGACCGCTGGTCGCAGCCTCGCGCGAGGCGAAGCGGCGCGCGGTGTTGTTGCCGGCCTCGTCGCCCAGGAGCGCCCAGCCGAAGTTGCCCGCCGGGTTGTCGAGCCAACCCTGGACGTCGCCCCCCAGGCCGGTGATGCTGGTGACCGATCCCGTGTTGCCCGCGGTGCCGCTGCCGGAAGCCGCGCCGAAGTCGCCGCCCGGAGTCGCCCAGGCGCCGGTGTTGAAGAACGCGAAGTCCCAGCAGGCCTCGCCCGCGCCGGCCGGCACTCCGAATCCGCCCGGCGTACCGGCGTCGGTCGTACCCTCGCCCCAGTCGGTGCTGAGCGGATGGGCCGAGATGGTGGTGTCGGTCGCGCCCGGCGGGTTCATGTTGACCGTCAGGTCGAGCGTGGCGCTGTCGATCGACGCGCCGGCCGGGATGGCACCCGCGATGTCGAACGCGATCAGCGCGCGGCGCGGACCGCAGCAGCCGGAGTTGCCGGCGAAGATGAAGGCACCGCCTCCGTTGGCTTCGCAGCCGCCGAAGTTCTGGTACATCGAGTTGTCCTTGGTCGGTACGAGTTGAACGGTGTCGGCCGAGACGGCGGTGGCGGCGAGGACGAGACAGCCCACGAGCCACAGCGCACCGACAAGGGTCACAGGTCGACGCTCGAGACGATTCATGAATCCCCCTTG
>JAAELQ010000122.1 GCA_024226515.1 bacterium | reverse complement strand
GTTCGAGCCGGCGATCACTTCGGCCGAGGCGAAAATCCGCTCGTGCGCGCCGTCCCAACTACCATCGCCGTTGAAGTCGATCCAGGCGTCGAGCTTCGCCGGACCGCTGGCGTGGACCATGACCGCGGCCCCTAACATGCCGACCCTTACCGTGCCGAAGGTCACGCCGTCTTCGTCGTCTCCCGTCGTGCCTTGCGTGTCGTCGCCGTCGGCGGCCGGCAATGGTTGGCCGTCCGTTTCCGAGTCACGCGCGGTCCCCAGGATCGGTCCGGTAGGTTCGTGCCAGGCCCCGTCATCGACCAACAACGTGGGATAGGGGGAGGGGGCATCGCCGAAATCGGCCAACGTCGTCAATAGCCGACGCGGTTCGAGGTGTTCCAACGATGGTAGATGGTGAAGTGGCGCGGTGAGCGGTCGGTGATCTGGGTTGTCGACGCCGCGACGCAGCCGGAACCGCTGCAGCAGCGACGAGACAACTCGCGCCGCCGAAGGGCTCACCAGTTGTAGTGGGCGGGAAAACAGGCGACGCCATCGACCCAGGCGGG